>NZ_JAWZTE010000005.1:0-537293 GCF_033875155.1 Actinocorallia sp. A-T 12471
CACCTTGTCGGTGGAGACCTCAAGCAGCGGCTCGTCGACCTCGACGGCGTCACCGATGTTCTTCAACCAGCGGGTGACGGTGCCTTCGGTGACGCTCTCGCCGAGCGCGGGCAGGTTAACGGGGACCAGCATCTTCGTAGTGCTCCTGGGATCGGATGGGCCGGGTCAGGCGTCGTCGTCGCGACGGCCCGGGGACTGCGGTTCGCCGGTCTCGGCGAGGGCTTCGCGCGGCTCCTCGGGGATGACGAGTCCGATGCGCCCGCCGACGACGCGGCAGCGCACGGGACGTGAGGGCGCGGGTTCCTTCGGCCTGGGACGCGCTCCGGACCAGGCGCGCTCGATGCCGCCGAGAGCTCTCATGTGACGTTCCTCCTCGCGGATCGCTGCGGATATGAGGCATTTGCCGCAATGGAGCACATCATTTCGCCGCAATCTGTGCAAGAGACTCTGTAATAACAGAGCAGAACGCCCAAAATCAGTCCCGCGACGGCCCGCGATGTTGGGCATCGTGCCCAGCCGCGACGGGCCCGTCCCCGGGACGCGCCACGGTCCCGTCGACCTGCGCCGACGGTCCGCGCGCCGGGCGACGCCGTCGCGAACCCCGCCTCCGGCGGCCTTCCGGGCGATCCCGGCGGAGACTCCAGGACCGGACGTTGAAGTGATATGCCTGATAACATCCGGGATGCCGACCCGGGCCGCCGAGACGCGCTCGAAGGAGGGTCCCCGTGACTGAACCGAGCACGACCGGTGTGCGTCCCGTGCAGGCGCTCTCGGTGGTCGAGCAGGTCACCAAGGAGATCCGCAGGTCAATCCTGTCGGCGGATCTGCGTCCTGGCCAGGAGTTCTCACTCCGCGAGATAGCCGGACGCCTCGGCGTGAGCATCATCCCCGTGCGTGAGGCGCTGCACCACCTCGAAGGCCAGGGGCTTGTTATAACAGCGCGCGGCAAGAGCGCCACGGTCTCCCCGCTCAGCCACGACGACCTGCGCGCGGTGTACCGGCTGCGCCGCCAGATCGAGCCGGGCCTGGTCGGCCGCGCGTGTGTGCTGCTGACCCAGCACGACCACGCCCGCCTGAGGTCGCACCTCGAGGTCATGCACGACCAGACCCTCTCGCACGAGGAGATCTACGAGGTGCACCACGAGTTCCACCTCGACCTGCTGCGGCCCGCCGCGACCGACTGGGACCTGCGGGTCCTCGGCATGCTCTGGCACGCCGCCGAACGGTACGTGCGGGCGGGCTTCGCCGGCCGCGGCACCGATCCCGACGAGCCGCGCCGACGGGTCGAGGCGCACGCGCTGCTCCTCGACGCCGCCGCCGAGCGCGATCCCGGCCGTGCCGCCCAGGCGGTGCTGCTCCACCTGGAGAACAACGAGCGGATCGCCCAGCAGGCGGTCACCGCGGCGAACCAATAGTCGACGCATCGCGCCATCTCGATCACTGAGCGCGATAATTTCGCGGCAAGTGTGATAACACCCGAAGAAGTTGTGATCACACTTCCGGACTCCGCGAAGACCCGATTTGTGACGTCCGAATGTCCCCCTCGGGATCGTGTCCGGCTCGCCTTCGCGACCGTCGATAACCATTCTGACCTGTGCCTTTTCCGGAAACCGCGCGGGTTCACGGCTCCCGCGCCGCCCGCGCCCTGACTCCGTCGCCGACACCGCGACATGAGCCCGTAACGGGCCGGAAATCCGCGGTTCGCTAAAAGATCTTGCTCCAGAGGGCTTTCTGTTATCACATATAACCCGCTAGCGTGGTGCGCGTCACAGCCCCCCGGGATGTGTCGGAAAGGCCCGGTTTCTGCTGGTGAGAGCCGGTCGGAAAGAGTTCAGGGAGAACCACGATGTCCGCGAGCCCCACGTACGCCCCCGAGGTACCGAAGACGCGGCCCGGCGCGCTGCCCGCGGGCTCCTACGCGATGGGGATCACCCCGTTCGACCGGGACGGCCGCCTGGACGAGGGCGCGCTGCGTGATCACGTCGGACGGCTCGCCGCGGAGGGCGTCGGGTTCTGGCCCGCGAGCCCGGCCACCGGTGAGGGCTCGACCATGGACGACGCCGAGATCCTGCGGGCCCTGGAGATCGTGGCCGAGGAGACGGCGGGGCACCGGCCGGTCGTCGCGGGAAGCCGCGAGTTCCCGACGGCCGGGCACAACATCGCCTTCGCCGCCAAGGCCCACGACCACGGGGCTGACGCGGTCCAGATCTACCCGCCGACCCTCGGCCACTCCTTCGCCCCCACCGAGGCGATGTTCACGCGCTTCTACGACGAGGTCCTGTCGGCCGTCGCGACGCCGGTCGTGCTGTCCAGCAACTTCATGACCGGGTTCGAGGTCCCCGCTTCGGTCTTCGAGCGGCCGGTCGAGGACTTCCCCCAGGTGATCGGGATCTTCAAGCACCACCCCGACCAGCACAACGTCGCCGAGTTCGTCGCGAGGTTCGCGCCGCGCACCACCGTGCTGACGATGACGCAGAAGCTGATGTTCTCCTTCGCCGCGGGCGCGACGGCGGAGCTCGACAACCTCCAGAACGTCGCGCCCCGGCTGTGCCGCGCGCTGCACGACGAGCTGGCCCGCGGCGACGCCGCGGCGGCGGGCGAGACCTGCCGCGCGATCACCCGGGTGTGGGGCGGGATCTCCCGCTTCTCCGCCGCGCACTCCGCGCCGCGCGTCGTGGTCTACAAGGCGATGCTGCGCCTGCTCGGCCTGCCCGGCGGCCACCCCAGAAAGCCCTACCTGGACCTCGAAGGCGACGCGCTCAAGGAGCTCGCCCGGATGATCGACGCCGTCGGCCTCCGCGAGCTCGAAGGTCTCGCTTGAGGCAGGACCCCGCGAACCAGGACCCAGCACACCAGGACACCGCGCACCAGAACACCGCGAATCAAGACACCGCAAGCCGAAAGGAGCAGGGGATGACGAACGAGAGGCGGAGCGTCGCGCCGCAGGTCTTCCGCGACATGATGGCGGGCGTCTGCGCGCCGGTCACCGTGGTGACGGCGGTCGACGGCGCGAGTCCGGTGGGCGCGACGGTGAGCTCGTTCGCCTCGCTGTCGCTCGACCCGCCGCTGGTGACCGTGGCGTTCGACCGCAGGTCGCGCGTCCTCGAGCGGATACTCGCCGAGCGGCGCTTCGGCGTGAACCTGCTCGGCCACGCCCAGGACGACCTCGCGATGCTGTTCGCCTCACGCGAGCCCGACAGGTTCGCCCGGGCCGCCTGGCACTGGGACGACGGCCTGCCCCGGCTCGACGGCGCGGCCGGATGGCTCGACTGCGATCTGTACGAGGCGGTCGAGGGCGGCGACCACCTGCTGCTGCTCGGCCACGTCGTGGGCGCGGGACGGGCGGAGCTGCCTCCGCTCGTGTACGCGCACCGCACCTTCGGCACCCACTCGCGCTACGGCGAGCGGCGTCGTCCGCCCATCGCGGACTCCCTCGCCGCCCTGACCCGCTGACGACAACCCTGAGACGAGAAGGAACGCACATGGCAACCGCGACCACCAAGGCGCTCACCGAGGACGCCGCGCCCAGCACCGAGACGCTGATCGCCAGGATCAGGGAGCTGCACCCGGTGCTCGAGGGCAACGCCGCGCGGGGCGAGCAGGACCGCCGCGTGACCGAGGAGAGCATCAAGGCCCTCACCGACGCGGGAATCTTCAAGATCGCGCAGCCGCGCCGCTACGGCGGCTACGAGATGCCGGTGCGCACCCAGATCGAGGTCGCGGCCGCGGTGGCCGAGGCCGACGGCGGCACCGCGTGGGTGGTCACCCTGTGCAACCAGTGCGCGTGGATGACCGGGCTGTTCCCCGAGCGGGCCCAGGACGACGTCTGGGGCGACAACCCCGACTCCAAGATCTCCGGCGTGGTCACGCCGAGCTCGCAGTCGACCAAGGTCGAGGGCGGGTACATCGTGAGCGGCCGCTGGTACTACAACTCAGGCTCCTGGCACTCGGACTGGGCCGTGCTCGGCATGCCGATCGTGGACGAGGCCGGCGAGGCGCTCGACCACGGCATCGCGCTCATCCCGAAGACCGACCTCGACTTCGAGGAGACCTGGTTCGTCGCGGGGATGCGCTCGTCCGGCTCGAACTGCCTGATCGCCAAGGACGTGTTCGTCCCCGAGCACCGGGTCATCTCCGCGCCCAAGGCGTGGCTGGGCGAGGTCGCCACCGAGCACACCGACGAGGCGCTCTACCGCAGCGCGTTCACCCCGGTCCTCGCCCTCGGCGTCGCCGCGCCGCAGCTCGGCATGGGCCGCAAGGTGCTGGAGCTGGTGAGCGCCAAGGCCGCCACCAAGCCGCTCACCTTCACCTTCTACGCCACCCAGGCCGAGTCGGCGGTGTTCCGCAGCCAGATCGCCGAGGCCGCGATGCTCATCGACACCGCGCACCTGCACGCCTACCGGGCCGTCGACGCGATCGACAAGGCGGCCCGCGAGGGCACCTTCCCCGACGAGGCCGCGCGGGCCCGCGCCCGTGCCGACGCGGGCTGGATCGTCAAGAACATCACCAAGGCGATCGACCTGCTGCTGTTCGCGCACGGCGCGGCGGGCTTCGCGGAGAGCAACGTGCTCCAGCGGCACTGGCGCGACTCGGCGGTCGCCGGCAGGCACGCCTACATCGTCCCGGCGGTGAGCCTCGAGATGTACGGCACGGCGCTGCTGACCGGCGACGTGAAGATCACCCCGATGCTCTGAGGGCGGCCGGAGCCGTCGCCCGCGCGCACTTTCGGCAGGGGCCTGCCAGGGCCCTCGCTGATATCACATATAGCACAAGGACGAGCCAAGGGTCCCCAAGCCCGAAGGCAGGAGAACCGATGCGGAGCACAGACGCACATCCCCACCGCGACCCCGTCGAGACGGGCGGAGCGGGCGGCGGCACCGGATCGAACGGCGCGCGCGGGCGCGAGGTGGTGGAGATCAAGGGCCTCACCAAGCGCTTCGGCCGCGCGACGGTGCTCGACGACGTGGACCTCACCATCGAGCCCGGCGAGATCCACGCGCTGGTCGGTCAGAACGGGTCGGGCAAGTCAACCCTGATCAAGATCCTGTCCGGCGTGTACACCGCCGACGCCGGCCGGATCTCGGTCGCCGGACACCGGCTCGCCACCCCCGTCCGCCCGGCCGACCTGCGCGAGCACAGCCTCGCGTTCGTCCACCAGGACCTCGGCCTCGTCGACGACCTCACCGTCGTGGAGAACGTGCGGGTCGGCCAGTACACCCCCGGCCGCCTGTCACGGAAGATCGACTGGGCGCGGGAGCGGCGGCTCGCCGAGGAGACGTTCGCCCGGCTCAACGCCGAGATCCCGCTCGACGCGCGGCTCGGCGCGCTGCCCGCCGGACAGCGCGCGGTCGTCGCCATCGCCCGCGCCGTCCAGGGGCAGCGCCCGGGCAGCGGCTGCGTCGTGTTCGACGAGTCGACCCAGTCGCTGCCGCGCGAGACGCTGCCGGAGTTCTACGCGATCCTGCGCTCGATCGCCAGGTCGGGCACCGGCATCCTGATCGTCAGCCACCGCCTCGAGGAGGTGATGAGCCTCGCCGACCGGGTGACAGTGCTGCGCGACGGCGCGGCCGCCGCGACCGGCGTCGCGGTGTCGGACCTGACCGAGGCCGAGCTGAGCCGGTTGATCCTGGGCCGCGAGCTCGCCGGCGGCCGCATCGCCGCCGACCCCGGCGCGACCGCGGGCGGCGAGACGCCGGACGTCGCGTTCGAGGCGGTCGGCGTCTCCGGCAGGACCCTGCAGGGGCTCGACCTGCGGGTCCACCGGGGCGAGGTCATCGGCATCACCGGCGCGGGCGACTGCGGCCTCGACGAGGTCGCCGCGATCGTCGGCGGCACGAGCAGCGCCTGCGCGGGCCGGATCACCGTCGGCGACGCGGCGTTCGAGGTGCCAGTCACCGACGCCGCCGCGCTGCACGGCGCGGGCCTCGCCGTCATCCCGCAGAACCGCATGGCCGACGGGCTCGCGGCCGAGGTCAGCGCGATCGCCAACCTCACGCTCCCGCGCGTGCGCAGACGCGGCCGCGCCTTCCTCAGCAGGGGATGGCAGCACGAGGAGTTCAAGGAGGCGGTCGCGACCTTCGGCATCACCCCCGCCGAGCCGCACGCCCCCGCCGCCGCGTTCAGCGGAGGCAACCAGCAGAAGCTGCTGCTTTCCAAGTGGCTGCTGAACGCGCCGCGCGTCCTCGTGGCGTGCGAGCCGACCCAGGCCGTCGACGTCGGCGCGCGGCTCGACATCCTGCGCGCCCTGCGCGCGGCCGCCGACGCGGGCAAGGCCGTCGTGATCTGTTCGATCGAGGTGCAGGACCTCGCGGTCGTGTGCGACCGGGTGGTCGTCCTGCGCGCCGGTCGCGACCCCGTCGAACTGGGCGGGGAGGTCACCGCCGACGCGATCACCGAGGCGACCTACGCCTGACCCGGCACACCCGCTCGACCCGGCATCCCCACTCGACCCCGAGGTCCGGGCGGCCGAGCACGACGAAGGAGACCAAGCCATGCCACCCCACACCAGCGCCACGTCCACCGTGGCCGCCGACACGGCTCAGGCCCCGAGCCGGAAACCCGCGCCCACCGCCGTCGAGGGCGGCAGCTTCCAGAAGATCGCGGCTGACACGTCGCGGCGCGGCAGCCTGATCGTCGTCTGGATCGCGCTGTTCATCCTGTTCGGCCTGCTCAGGCCCGACCAGTTCCTCACCGTCGGGACGCTCCAGACGATCTTCGGCTCCCAGCAGGCCCTGGTGTTCATCGGCCTCGGCGCGCTGTGCGCGTTCTCGGTCGGCGAGTTCGACTTCTCGGTGGCCGCGGTCGCCGGGCTGTCGGCCACGCTCGTCGCGGTGCTCGTCAGCGACCAGGGCGTGAACGTGTGGCTCGCCGCGCTGATCGCGGTCGCCGCAGCGGTGGGCATCGGCGCGTTCAACGCGCTGCTCATCATCAAGATCGGCATCAACCCCATCGTCACCACGCTCGGCGTGGCGACCCTGCTGACCGGCGTGTCGTCCCGGATCTCCAACGGCGGCAGCGTCTTCCTCGACAGCCCCGAGCTTTACAAGGTCGCCGCGACCAACGTCCTCGGACTGCCGATCAGCTTCTACTACGGGCTCGCCCTCGCCGCGATCTTCACCTATGTGATGACCTCGACGCCGCTCGGCCGGCACATGCTGTTCGTCGGCTCCAACCGGTCGGTCGCCAGGCTGGCGATGGTCAGGGTCGACCGGATCAGGGTGGGCGCGTACATCTCCTCCTCGCTGCTGTGCGGCGTCGGCGGCGTCCTGCTGGTCGGCACCGTCGGCGGGTTCGACCCGGCGAGCGCGTCGACCTACCTGCTCCCCGCCCTGTCGGCGACGTTCCTGGGCACCGCGGTGATCCAGCCCGGCAGGTTCAACCCCGCCGGAAGCATGATCGCCATCTACTTCCTTGCCACCGGGATCGTCGGGCTCCAGCTCCTCGGCTTCGCCGGCTGGATCAGCGACGTGTTCTACGGCTCGGCCCTCATCATCGCCATCGTCCTTTCCACGCTCTTCCGCCGCGACCGGCGGCATTCCTGACCTCCACGCCCGGAAGCCGTCGGCCCCACGACGGCGGCCACCCCCCACCCCGCGAGAACGGAATGACAGCATGAACCACCCCGAACACGGCAACACCCGGCACGGCAGACCCACCCGTGCCCGCTGGTCACTCACCGCGCTCGCCGTCCTCGCCGCCTTCGCGCTGAGCGCCTGCGGCGACTCGGGCTCGGGCGGCTCGACCCGCGGCGAGACCGACGCCGAGGGCGTCGCGTACGCAAAGGCGCAGGTCGAGGCCCACCTCAACCCGCTGACTGAGTTCAAGGACCCCGGCGACAAGATCTCCGGACTCGACGCCGTCAAGGGCGGCACGATCGCCTACGTCCCCATCACCCTGAAGGCGACATACTTCCAGGCCCAGCTCGAGCAGATCACCGAGGCCGCCGCGCTGGTCGGCATGAAGGTCCAGGTCTGCGACGCCCAGGCGCAGCCGACCGTCGCGACCCAGTGCGTCAACCAGGCGGTCGCCGCCAAGTCCGCGGGGATCATCACCGACTCGCTGCCGTTCGCCCTGGCCAGGAACGCCTACGCCGCGGCGGTCGAGGCGGGCATCCCCGTCGTCGCCTCCGACGTGTCCGACCCGCTGCCCCCCGAGTGGGAGGGCAAGATCACCACGAACAACAACGGGCAGGACGCCGGCAGCCGCCTGATGGCCGACGCGATCATCGCCGACTCCGGCGGCGACGCGAACGTGCTCTTCGTCAGCACCACCTCCACGAGCACCACCAAGCAGTCGGCCGAAGCGGTCCTCGACGAGTTCAAGACCCGCTGCTCGGGCTGCGAGGTGACGTCGGTGGCCTGGGAAGCCTCGGCCGTCCAGAAGATCCCGACGACGGTGAGCGTCGCGCTCAACTCCGACCCGAACATCGACTACGTGTTCGTCAGCTACGACCAGCCCGCGGGCCCGCCCGCCATCCAGGGCATGCAGCTGTCCGGCAGGGCCGACAAGCTGAAGCTCGTCGGCTACGGCTCGGACGTCACCGCCATGCAGCGGCTCGCCGGCGGCAAGCAGCTCACCGACGTGGCCAACGACCCCGCGATGATCGCCTGGAACAACACCGACCGGCTGCTGCGCATGATGGCCGGCGCCCCGGTTCCCGCCGAATCGTCCTACACGATCCCCCGCCGCGTGTTCACCGCCGACAACGTCGGCTCGGTCAACGGAAGCAGCGTCACCGACTTCAAGAACGGCGCGTGGTTCACTGACGGATCGTTCCGTAAGGCATACGCGGAGTTGTGGGGCGCGAGCTAGCCCGACGGCCCCGGAGTCCTTACCTCAATCCGATCAGGAGAAACGCCACATGTCACCCAACCTCTCGGAGCAGACCTACCTCCTCGGCGGGGACCTCACCGTGACCCGGATGGGCTACGGGGCCATGCAGCTCACCGGTCCGATGGCCTTCGGGCCCCCGGCCGACCGGGCCGCCGCCGTCGCGGTCCTGCGCGAGGCGGTCGCGCTGGGGATCACCCACATCGACACCAGCGACTACTACGGCCCGCACGTCACCAACGAGATCATCCGCGAGGCGCTGCACCCGTACCCGGCGGACCTGCACATCGTCACGAAGGTCGGGTTCGCCCGTGACGCCAAGGGTGGCTGGCCGCAGGCCGCCGAGCCCGACCAGCTGCGCCAGGCCGTGCGCGACAACCTCGACCGTCTCGGCCTCGACCGCCTCGACGTGGTCAACCTGCGCGTCGGCGGTCCGGAGGAGTCGGTGGCCGTGACCTTCGGGGTCCTCGCCGAACTGCGCGAGCGCGGCCTCATCCGGCACCTCGGGCTCAGCACCGTCACCGCCGCCCAGATCGCCGAGGCCCAGGAGATCGCGCCGGTGGCGTGCGTGCAGAACATGTACAACATCGCCCACCGCGCCGACGACGCGCTGATCGACTCCCTGGCCGAGCAGGGCATCGCCTATGTGCCGTACTTCCCGCTCGGCGGCTTCAACCCCGTCCAGTCCAAGATCCTCGACGGCGTCGCCGAGCGGCTCGGCGCGACCCCGAAGGCCGTGGCGCTGGCCTGGCTGCTGGGCAGGTCGCCCAACATCCTGCTGATCCCCGGCACGTCGTCGGTCGCGCACCTGCGCGAGAACGTCGCGAGCGCCGCCCTCGACCTGCCCGCCGACGCCGTCGCCGAACTCGACGCCGTCGCGGGCTGACCCGCCGCCGACCGCGGCCACCACCGAAACACCAAGGAGGCACGAGCATGACCACCGCACCGAGGTTCGCCCACGTGGTGTTCCAGACCTCGCAGCCCGAGGCGATGCGCGAGTGGTACAGCGCGCTGCTCGACGCGCACGTCGTCTACGAGGGGCACGGCCTGACGTTCCTCACCTTCGACGACGAGCACCACCGCATCGCCCTCGCGCACATCCCCGACCTCGGTCCGAAGCCGAAGGACGCCGCGCTCGTCAACCACGTCGCCTACACCTTCGACTCCCTCGACGCCCTGCTCGGCAGGTACGAGGAGCTGAAGGCCAAGGGCATCGAGCCGTGGAAGCCGGTACAGCACGGCGTCACGACCTCGCTGTACTACGAGGACCCCGACGGCAACCACGTGGAACTCCAGGTCGACAACTTCGCGACGGCCGACGAGGCCACCGCCTACATGGAGGGCCCGGAGTACGACGCCGACCCGATCGGCGTGCGCTACCGGCCCGAGCTGATGGTCGCCGCGCGGCGTGACGGGGTGCCCGTCGCCGAGCTGCAGACCAGGGCGTGGGCGCTTCGGACGAGCCCCGAGCTGCCGCACCCGATGGCCGACGACTGAGCCGCGCCCGCACGCCCCCCATCACCACCTGAAACGGAAAAGCACATGGAATCGAACTGCCTGATCTGCGGACTTGACGACGCCGACCCCTCCGACGTGGTCTTCCGCGACGACGACTGGTCCGCCGAGGTCGTCCCCGGCTACGACGTGCCCGGCTGGTACTTCCTGCGGGCCCGCCGCCACGCCGAGCGCATCACCGGCCTCGACGACCGGGAGACCGCGACGTTCGGCCGCCGCGCCAGCGACCTCGTCGCCGCGGTCACCCACGCGACCGGCGCTGAGGCCACCTACCTGCTGGCCTTCGGCGAGGCGTTCCCGCACTTCCACGTGCTGGTCACCGCGCGCACCGCCGACGTGCCCGCCGACCGGCGCGCCGGGGAGATCCTCAAGCTCCGCGACGAGCGGGCCGACCGGGAGCGCGCGCGGGAGCTCGTCCCGGCCGTCCGCAAGGCATACGCCGACATCGCAGCACGTCAGTAACCGCGAGGCCCCGGGGACCGTCCCCGGGGCGCACCACAGAGGGGAGCACCGCATGAGCCGCATCACCGTGCTCGGCGGCACCGGATACGCCGGAAGCGCGATCGCGCGCGAGGCAGCCGCGCGGGGGCACGACGTCGTCGGCTTCAGCCGCACCGCCCCGGCGGAACCCGTCGACGGCGTCACGCCGGTCACCGGGTCGGCGCTGGTCAGGGCCGATCTCGAGCGGGCCGTCAAGGGCGCTGACGTGATCGTCGTGGCGCTCGCTCCGAGCGGGGAGCTCCAGGAGGGCTTCGTCGCGCTGAACGCCGAGATCGCCGACCTCGCGCTGCGCGGGGGCACGCGGCTTGGCGTCGTCGGCGGCGCGGGCTCGCTCAGGGTCGCCGCGGACGGGCCCAAGGTCCTGGAGACCCCGCAGTTCCCCGAGGCGTTCCGGCAGTTCGCCCGCGCGAGCGACGACGTGCTGACGGCGCTGCGTGACAGCGACCCCGCCCTCGACTGGTTCGTGCTGAGCCCAGCCCTCGGCTTCGGCGCCTACGCGCCGGGCGAGCCGCGCGGCACGTTCCGGATCGGCGGCGACCTGCTGCTGACCGACGAGCAGGGCGGCTCGGAGATCTCCGGCGCGGACTACGCCAAGGCTTTCGTCGACGAGATCGAAGCGCCCGCCCACCGCCGCACGAGGTTCACCGTCGCCTACTGACGGCCCGAGCCGGAAGAACACAGGACAACGCAGTGCCGCCCGCCCGAACCGGGGCGGGCCACCCCACCCGGAGGTTCCCTTGATCCTCGTCACCGCGGCGAGCGGCCGGACCGGCCGCGGCCTCGTGCGGGCGCTCGCCCGCGAAGGCAAGACAGTCAGGGCCGCCGACATCGCGCCCTCGGTGCACGACCTGCGCGACCTCGGCGCGGCCGAGACCGTCGTGGCCGACCTCCTCGAACCCGCCGACCTGCGCACGGCAGTCGACGGCGTCGAGGCGGTCGTGCACATCGGCCCGCTGTTCCACCACCGCGAGGCCGAGATAGGGCACGCGGTCGTCGCCGAGGCGCGGCGCGCGGGCGTCGGCCACTTCGTGCAGTTCTCGGTGGTGCACCCGCAGATTGAGGCGCTGCTCAACCACCAGGCCAAGCTCGCGGTGGAACGCGCGGTCATCCAGTCGCCGATCCCGTTCACGATCCTGCAGCCGATGCACTACCTCCAGAACATCGACGTCGCGGCGACTGTGCGGACCGGCGTGCACCGCAAGCCGTTCTCGCACGACACCCGGCTCGCCCAGGTCGACCTCGAGGACGTGACGGAGGTCGCGGCGAAGGTCGTCGGCGACCCCGGCCACCACTGGGCGACCTACGAGCTGTGCGGCCCCGACTACGTCAACGGCCACGAGATCGCCGCGGTCATCGGCGAGGCCGCGGGCCGGACCATCACCACCGAACTCGCGCCGATCAGCGACTACGCCAGCTCCGACCGGCGGCAGCGCGAAGAGGACGAGTTCCCCTACGACGCCATGTACCGGCTGTGGGGCCACTACAGCCGCTACGGCATCACCGGCAACCCCAACGTCCTCGGCTGGCTGCTCGGCAGACCCCCGACGACGCTGCGCGAGTACGTGGCACGCGAACTCGCCGCCGCGTCGGCCGCCGCATGAGCGCGGGCCACGCCCGCCAGGACAGATCCCCCGGAAATGATTGAGGAGACACAGATGACGACTTCGATCGAGACGACCACCACCCCCGACACCGCCGAGCTCGTCGCCAGGGCGCGGGCGCTCAGGCCGCTGCTCAGCGCGAACGCCGCGCAGGGCGAGAAGGACCGCAGGGTCCCCGACGAGAGCATCAAGGCGATGAAGGACGCGGGGCTGTTCCGCATCCTGCAGCCCAAGCGGTACGGCGGCTACGAGACCTCGATGCGCGCCCTCGTCGACGTGTCGGCGGCGGTCGGCGAGGCCGACGGCGGCACCGCGTGGGTGGTGTCCCTGCTGAACTCCGGCGCGTGGATCGCCGGCTGTTTCCCCACCCGGGCGCAGGACGACGTGTGGGGGGCCAACCCCGACGCGCTGGTCTCCGGCGTGTTCTCGCCGCAGGTCACCTCGAAGAAGGTGCCCGGCGGGTTCCGGCTCACCGGCAAGTGGTTCTACAACTCGGGCTCCCTGCACGCCGACTGGGCCGTGCTCAGCATGCCGGTCACCGACGAGGCGGGCGAGGTGGTCGACATGGCCATGGTCCTCGTCCCGCGCACCGACGTCGACGTCGACGACACCTGGTACGTCGCGGGCATGCGCGCCTCGGGCTCCAACTGCCTCGTCGCCGACGACGTGTTCGTGCCCGAGCACCGCCTCATGTCGGTCGGGCCCGCGATCGAGGGCGTGTTCCCCACCGAGCACACCGAGGAGACCCTCTACCAGTCGCCGCTCGGGCCGCTGTTCTCCATCGGCATGGTCGGGCCACAGCTCGGCCTTGGCCGCGCCGCGCTGGAGATGGTGACGGCCAAGGCGACCACCAAGGGCATCGCGCACACCGTCTACACCCGGCAGGCCGACTCCGTCGCGGTCCAGATCCAGCTCGCGCAGGCCACGATGCTGCTCGACACCGCGCACTTCCACGCCTACCACGTCACCGACGAGCTCGACAGCGCGGCGGCCGAGGGCAGGAAGATCGACTTCGCCGGACGGGCCAAGATCCGCGCCCACGTCGGCTTCGCCATCGAGAACGTGGTGAAGGCGATCGACACCCTGCTGTACGCGCACGGCTCGGGCGCGTTCGCCGAGGTGAACCCGCTCCAGCGCATCTGGCGCGACTCCGAGGTGGCCTCGCGGCACGCGGGCATCCTGCCGATGCTCTGCTACGAGATCTACGGCAAGTCGCTCGTGGGCTCCGAGGAGCGCATCACCCCGATGATCTGAGCGCTATACGATATAACAACTCCCTCTCCATCCGGCACCGCTATCTTCGAGGAACGGCATGTCAACTCCCGCACGTCCCCTGCTCCAGGTCATCATCGGCAGCTCCCGGCCGGGCCGCATCGGCTCAGCCTTCGCCGAGTGGTTCACCGGGCTCGCCGAGAAGCACGGGGCCTTCGACGTCGAGACGATCGACCTCGCCGAAGTCGGCCTGCCGTTCCTCGACGAGCCCAACCACCCGAAGCTCAGGCAGTACACCCACCAGCACACCCTCGACTGGAGCGCGACGGTCGAGCGGGCCGACGCCTACGTCCTGGTCACCCCCGAGTACAACTACGGCTACAGCGCGGTCCTGAAGAACGCGCTCGACTTCCTGTGCCATGAGTGGGCCGACAAGCCCGTCGGCTTCGTCAGCTACGGCGGTGTCGGCGCGGGCGTCCGCGCGGTCCAGCAGCTCAAGCAGGTCGTCACCACGCTGCGGATGGTGCCGGTCCTCGAGTCGGTGAACATCCCCTTCGCCTGGGGCAAGCTCGCCGAAGGCCGCGTCGCCCCCGAGGACGCCGCCCTCGACCAGTCCGCCGAGCTGATGCTCGACGAGCTGGCCCGCCTCACCAGGAAGCTGCGCACGGCGTGAGCGACGCCGCGCTCGCCACCGCCCTGGTCACCCAGGTCGTCCTCGCCGAACGACAGGGCCGTGACCGGGGCTGGTGGGATCAGATGGCCGCGCAGTACTGGCCGGACTCCCACGTCAGGCTCAGCTGGTACGACGGCGACGGGCCCGGCTTCGTCGCGGGCTCCAAGGCGATGGCCGCGCGCGGCGACGTGGCCCTGCACCACGTGTTCGCGCCGGTCGTGCACGTCAGGGGCGACCGGGCGCACGTCGAGGCCGCCGTCTCGCTGCGGTTCGCGGTCGAGATCGACGGCGTCGCCGGCGACCTCGTCTCGCACACCAGGCTGAACTACCGGCTCACGCGGCGCGACGGCGTCTGGAAGATCCTCGCCCTGAACGCCGTCTACGAGTACGCCACGCTCACCCCCGCGGTCCCGGGCCAGACCATCGTGGTCCCGGCCGAGGAACTGGCGAAGTACCGGCCGAGCTACGCGGTGCTCGCCTGGAACATCGCCCGCGAGGGCCGCAAGCCGGGCGACGACGAACTCGGCGACGACAGGCCCGAGGAACTCGCCGCGTTCTACGCCGAGACCCGGGCATGGCTGAACGGGTCTGGTTGAACGCCGAATGAAACCCGCCCTAGGCGGCCGCCCGGGGCGACGGGCGGCCGCCTAGGGTGACACCGCCCGCGCGAGCGCGGCGGAAAGCGCGGGAAGGTCTTCGGTCAGGGGCCGCTGCGGCGGTCGCACCTCGGCGCGGCCGGTCAGCAGCGCGGCGACGAGTCCGCCGAGTTCCGCGCCAGGATCAGCCAGCGGATAGGTGATCACCCGGTAGAGGGCGGGCTCGGGTTCCGGGTCGGGGGTCGCGGAGGCCGACAGGTACAGCGCGCGGTCGCCGCGCGGCGGCACGTGCACGTCGCAGCGCAGGTACAGGGCCTGGAACGGGGTCCAGTCGAGCCGGTGCCAGCCGAACGGGCGGCCGGACCAGGGCGACAGGGTGAAGCCCCAGCCGTGCCGGTCGTGCGGATCGGCGGCGGGGCCGTCCTCGAGGACGGCGTCGGCGGCGGTCACCGCGGTCCGCAGCGCGCGCCGGATCATGCCGTGCGCCGAGCGGTGCTCGAGCAGGGCCGCGAACGTGTCTTCCAGCGCGTAGGCGGTGCGCATCAGACGCCTCGGGTCGTCGCTTGGGCCGTCGCTTGGGCCGCCGTCCAGGTCCTGGGACAGGCGGGCGAGGGCCGAGTGCGTGTACAGGGCGTTGGCCAGCTGGAAGTGGAGCACCGGGGCGGGTCCTCTCTCGGGCGGCGTCAGGTCCACGGGCCGTCGAAGGGGTCGAGGTCGTCGGGCGACGGGCGGGCCAGGTCCCCGGGCGTCAGCACGGGGTCGGACGGCGCGGGCGCGACGATCGCGGCGGCGTGGCCGTGCGCGATCGCGCGGCCCGGCCCGTCGAGGACCGCGCGGATCAGGAACGCGGGCCGGAGCCTTCGGCCGTCGAGGACGAACGCCGCGGCCGCCTCGTCCGCGCCAGGCACGTCGGGCAGCGCCTCGCGGGCGAGCGCGGCGTGCGGGGCGCGGGGATGCGTGACGACGGTGCGCGGCGTCGGCCAGACCTCGGCGATCACCGCGTCGAGCGCGCCGGCCGCCGCGTCCGCGCCCTCGAGCCAGCACAGGAACCGGACGGCGTGGGCCGCGACGAGCCCCGCGAGCAGAGGCTGCGCGCAGTACAGCAGCTGCCGGTGGGTGAGGCCGAGTCCGCCGAAGCCCGCCGACAGGCCGAGCGCGTACGCCTGGCGCACTCCCCACTCGGCGAGCACGGGCGGCGGGGCGGGCGCGGCGACGCCGTACCGGCGCGCGCAAGGGGCCCCGGCGCGCAGCAGCAGCGATCCGTACTCGTTCCAGTCGGGCCGCGCGGGTGCGCAGTCGAGCCCGTCGGGCAGGGCGATCCAGTCGGTGAGGTAGTCGAGCACGGCGCTCCCCTCGGGGTCGGCGGCGGGGGAGCCCGTCCACCGTACGGCCGTGCGGCGGCGGGCAAGGTGACATTCCGGTTTTTTGGGGCGGGGAAGGGCGTTGTCGCGTCTGATAGACCCACGTCACCCCCGGCGGCGTCCCGCCCGGTCGCCGTCCCGACCCATGGAGCCGTAGTTGAGATTTCTGAAGGCACTGGCGGCGGTCGCCGTCCTCGTGCTGCTGACCGGCCTTTCCGCGGGCTGCTCGGTGAGCGTCGCCCCCGACCACAAGGGCATCGAGTACAACGCGGGGCCGTTCTCCTCGACCAAGTTCGACGCCTGCGGCAACGGCAGGATCTGGCACGGCCCCGGCGACCAGGTGTTCACCTACCCGATCGGCCAGCGGACCTACAAGTTCGGGGACGGCGGCGACACCGACGCGTTGAAGGTGGTCTCCCGCGACGACCTTGAGCTGACCGTCGAGGGCGTCGCGACGTTCTCGCTGAACGACGACTGCGCGACGCTGCGCAAGTTCCACGAGGAGATCGGCCTCAAGTACGAGGCGTACGAGGAGGAGGGCTGGGGCAAGATGCTGCGCACCTACATCGGCGCGCCGCTCGACCGCGCCCTCGACGAGGTCTCCAAGAAGTACCCGTGGCAGGACCTGTATTCCGACCCCGACACCAAGCGCAAGTGGGAGAGCGAGGTCGGCGCGGCCGTCGCCGCGCAGGTGAACGCCACGGCCGGCGACAACTTCTTCTGCGCCCCGACCTACAACGGCACGGGCGAGTGCGGCGCGTTCCTGCTGACGCTCCAGCAGCCGGTCCCGCCGGACAACGTCCGCGCCGCGCTGGCCGCCGCCCAGCAGGCGATCGAGGACAACAACACCCAGGAGAACCGCAACAAGCAGATCCGCACCGAGATCCAGGCGCTGAAGGAGCTGGTGAAGGTGCTCGGCCCGAACGGCGCGGTGCTCTACCAGGCGATCAAGGACGGCAAGATCACCGTCGTGCCGGTCCCGCAGGGCGGCAACCTCAACATCACGCCGACCCCCTGAGGCGTGCCGGGCGGCCGCTCAGGACAGGCCGGAGGCGACCACGAAGGTCAGGTCGCCGAAGCCGAGCTGGTCGCCCGGCCTGACCCTGACGGGCCCGGTGAGCCGCCAGCCGTTGAGGCGCGTGCCGTTCATCGAGCCGAGGTCGCTGACGACCCAGCCCGCCTCGTCGGCCCGGATCTCGGCGTGGAACCGCGAGACCGTCAGGTCGGCCAGGACGAAGTGGCAGCCTGGCGCGCGTCCGACCAGGACGCGCGCCTGCTGCGCGGTCGGCAGGATGAAGCGCGGCAGCCGGGGGGCACGCCACGCCGACTCCACCCGCGCGGTCGCGGCCGACAGCGACGACACGATCCCGGTGAGCCGCTCCACGACGCGGTTGCGCGGCGGAAGGTCGTGCAACAGCTCCTCGAGCTCGATCTCGCTGCGCGCTCTCAGCGCGCGCTCGACCCTGTGCTCGTACGTCTCCTGCGACATGCGCCCCTCGACGAGCCTGTCGCGCAGTTCTTCGATCACCCTGTCCCGGCGGGTGTCGGAGGCCCGTACCGGGTATGCGGGCGGTCCGTCCATGAACGCGAGTATCCAGATCTATTCCCGCGATGTCCAGCGACCGCCCGCGCCCGGTTCAGCGGCTCAGCAGGTCACGTGCGATGTGCGTGATCTGAAGCTCATCGGTGCCCGCGTAGATCTGGAAGACCTTCGCGTCGCGGGCGAGCTGCTCGACCCGGTACTCGGCGATGTAGCCGTTGCCGCCGAACAGCTGGACGGCCTCCATCGCGACCTCCGAGGCGGCCTGCGCGGAGTACAGCTTCATCGCGCTGGCCTCGGCGAGCGTGGGGGTGCGTCCGGCCTTCGACAGCTCGATGTGGCGGAAGACCATGTTCTGCACGTTGATGCGCGCGACCTCCATCTTCGCCAGCTTGAGCTGGATCAGCTGGTAGTCGCCGATCGGCTTGCCCCACGCCACGCGCGACTTGGCGTAGTCGACCGACAGCCGCAGGCACTCCTCGATGACGCCGAGGGACATCGCCGCGACGCCCGCGCGCTCGGTCGTGAAGTTCTGCTTGGCCGACTCCTTGCCGCTGCCGCCGACCGCCAGCAGCCGGTCGCGGCCGACCCTGACGTCCTGGAGGAACAGCTCGCCGGTGGGGGAGGAGTGGCAGCCCATCTTGCGCAGCGGCCTGGACTGCACGAGCCCCTCCATGCCCTTGTCGAGCACGAAGCACAGGATCTCGCGGTCGCGCACGGGACGGCCGTCGTCGAGCTTGGCGTAGAAGACGATGGTGTCGGCGTCGGGGCCGTTGGTGATGAAGGTCTTGTTGCCGTTGAGTATCCAGCCGTCGCCGTCGACGCGGGCCGAGGACTTCATGCCGCCGAACGCGTCGGAGCCTGAGTCGGGCTCGGTGATCGCCCACGCGCCGACCTTGTCGAAGGTGAGCAGGTCGCGGCCCCAGCGCTCCTTCTGCTCGACCGAGCCGCGCTTCATGATCGTCCCGGCGGCCAGGCCGAGCGACACGCCCATCGCGGTGACGAGGCCGGGGGCGACCTTGCACAGCTCGATGATGGGCAGCATGGTGAAGGACGCGCCGGCGTCGGGCCCGCTGCCCTCGGACTTGTCCTTGACGGGCTCGCCCGCCTTCTCCCTGGCGATCCGCTTGTCGAAGGACGAGGCGGCGAGATCGGCCATGCCGAAGGTCTGGTACAGGTTCCGGATGATCGGATAGGGCGACGCCTCGCCGGAGTCGAGCGCGTCCTGGTGGGGCCTGACCTCCTTGGCCACCCAGTCGCGCACCGCGTCGCGGATCATCAGCTCGTCCGACGACCACTCGATCATGTGTGTGCCTTCCCTCGGCGCGTCGTTTTCGCAGCTCAAAGAAGCCGCAGCGCAAGTTAGCGCTTACTGACACATCTTCGCACACTAGGGTCATGACATGAGCGTCTACGACCCCTGGCCGAGCGTCCGCCGCTTCGCCGCCCATCTTGACGAGGTCAACGGCACGGGCGACCACGAGGTGGCGATGCGCCTGGTCAAGCTGACCGAGGAGATCGGCGAGGTGTCTCAGGCATATATCGGATATGTCGGGCAGAATCCGCGCAAGGGCGTCACTCATTCACGGGAGGACGTCGCCGCCGAGCTCTGCGACGTCGTCATCACCGCGATGGTCGCGCTGTGCTCGTTCGCCGACGATCCGGCCCGCGCGCTCCAGGACAAGATCGAGAAAGTTGACGCGCGGTACATGGAGCGCTGAGCCCAATCAGACCGCACCGAGCCTGGCGGAGCGGGATGATTCGGACAACGCGTGAAAGGAAACCCCCGAGCATGACCGATCTTGTGGCCGCACTGCGTGCGGCCGACCCCAAGGAACGCCAGGCGCGGCTCGTCGACGTGCTCGTCGAGGCGTTCGCCCCGCTGATGGAGCGCAGCCCCGCGGAGTTCCGCCGCCGCTTCCGCAAGATGGCGTCCGACCCGTTCGCCTTCTACCGGGGCAGCGCGCCGATCTTCTACGCCGACGTGGTCGACGACGACGACCCCTGGGCCGACGAGCGCACCTCGCGCGTCTGGATCCAGGGCGACCTGCACGCCCAGAACTTCGGCACCTACATGAGCGCCGACGGCGTCTTCACCTTCGACGTCAACGACTTCGACGAGGCGTACATCGGCTCGTTCACCTGGGACCTGAAGCGGCTCGTCGCCAGCGTCGCGCTGCTGGCGTGGAGCAAGGCGATCTCCGACGCCGACATCACCCGCCTCATCGAGACCTATGTCCGCGCCTACGTGGAGCAGGTCCGCTTCTACGCGCGCCGCGACCCCTACGAGGGCTGGGCGCTCACCCTCGACACCGCCACCGGCCACGTCTACGACGTGCTGGTGGAGTCGGTGTCCTCGACCAGGGTCGAGCTGCTGAACAGGCACACCGTCGTGGACGGGCACGTGCGCCGGATGCGCGACGGCGCGAACATCCGCCGCCTCGACGCCGCCGAGCGCGCCCGCGTCGAGGAAGCCTACGTCCACTACCTCGACACGATCCCGCAGGACAAGCGCTTCGGCAGCCTCACCTACAAGATCAAGGACGTGGTGGGCGCGTCCGGGTTCGGGATCGGGTCGGCGGGCCTGGCCGCCTACAACATCCTGGTGGAGGGCCAGACGCAGGCGCTGGAGAACGACGTCATCCTGTCGGTCAAGCAGGGCAACGTGGCCGCGCCGTCGCGGGTCGTGCGCGACGAGCGGATCGCCGCCTACTTCGAGCACCACGGCCACCGCACCGCGCTGTCGCGCCGCGCCCTGCAGGCCAACGCCGACCCGTGGCTCGGATACGCCGAGATCGACGGGGTCGGCTTCGTCGTCCAGGAGTTCTCGCCGTACGAGGCCGACCTCGACTGGTCGTCCCTCACCGAGCCCGACGAGATGACGCCGCTGCTCGCCGACCTCGGCCGCGCCACCGCCAAGATCCACTGCGTGTCGGACAGCGACTCCGACCACACCCTCGTGCCGTTCCAGGTCGAGGACGCCATCCATGCCGCCATCGGCGACGACGAGTCGGAGTTCGTCGCCGCGATGGTCGCGTTCGGCCACGGGTACGCCGAGCTCGTCAGGCGCGACCACGCCCTGTTCGTCGACGCGTTCCGCGAGAACCTCATCCCCGGCGTCCTGCCCTCGACCCACCCAGCCTGACCCTTCCCTCGCGTCTCCGTACGGACACCCCCCTTCGGGACAGGTAAGAAGCCTGTCTTTTCGTCCGTATAGTGAGACGCCTTCGGAGTCTCCGCAGGCCCCGCCCTCACCGAGGGCGGGGCCTTCGTCATGCGGGGGAAACACGCGGGCGGGGCGGGCGGTCACGGGTTGGTTGCGAACGTGTCGGCGGCGCGGACTCGTGCTTGACGGCCCGGCGCGCGGGATCTACCTTCACCTCAATGATTAGGACACTTTCCTAATAGTTAATCTTCCGGACGGGAGAGGAGGCAGGTCATGACCGTGCACGTACCCGGCACACCGCAGCTGCTGCGCGCCATCAACGACCAGGCCGCCCTCCGCGCACTCCTGGAACACGGGCCGCTCACCCGCCCTGAGCTGGGCGACCTCATCGGCCTGTCCAAGCCGACCGCGCACCAGCTGCTCACCCGGCTGCGCGACTCCGGCCTCGTCGTCCGCGAGGGACGGCGCGGCGGCGGGCCCGGCCCGACCGCCGAGGAGTACGGGATCAACCCGTCCGCCGCCCACGTGTGCGGCCTCGACATCACCCCCGGGCGGATCGAGGCGGTCGTCGCCGGGCTCACCGGCCAGACCGTCGGACGGTTCAGGCTGCCGAGCCCGTCGCGGGCCGGGGGAAAGGCCGCCTCCGAGGTCTCCACGGCGGTCGCCGGGGCCTGCGCGGCCGCCGGGATCGACGTGACCGGGCTGTCCCGGGTCGTCGTCGGCGTCCAGGGCGTCGTCGAGCCGGAGACCGGACGGCTCGGCTACTCGCGCCACCTGCCCGGCTGGGGCATCCCCGACCTCGCCGACAGGCTGCGCGCCGCCCTCGGCACCCGCGTCGAGATCGAGAACGACGTCAACCTCGCCGCGCTCGCCGAGGCCCAGCACGGCGTCGCGCGCGGCCACTCCGACTTCGTCGTGCTGTGGGCCGGGTCCGGCCTCGGCATGGCGCTCGTGCTGGGCGGCCGGCTGCACCGGGGCGCGGGCGGCGGCGCGGGGGAGATCGGCTTCATGCCGGTGCCCGGCGCGCCCACCGCCCGCGAGACCGGCCGGTTCGCCCCGCACGGCCTCCAGGCGCTCAGCGCCGGACCCGCCGTCCGCACGGTCCTGCGCTCGCACGGCTTCCGCGGCACCGACGCCGCCGCCGCGATGCGCGCCGCCGCCGCCCGCGAGAGCGAGCCGTCCGGCCGCGACGCCCTGCGCGACGTCGCCGTCCGGCTCGCCACCGGCCTCGCCTCGGTCACCGCGCTCCTCGACCCCGCCCTCGTCGTCCTCACCGGCGACGTGCTCATGGCCGGGGGAGAGGCGCTGCGCCGCCACGTCGAACACGAACTGCACAGGCTGACCATCCCCCGGCCGCCACTGCGCCTGTCCACCGTCGGACCCGACCCGGTCCTCACCGGAGCGGTCGAGCACGGGCTCACGCTCACCCGCGACGAGCTCTTCGCCTCCACCGTGCCGCCCTGAACGCGCGGAGACCCCGCGCACCCCGAATCCCTTGCCCCTGTCCCGTACCCCTTTCCCCCTTAGGGAGACAGCACCCATGACCGAGATCACCACCGGACTGCACCGCCGCGACATGCTGAAGCGGCTCGGCCTCGTGGCCGTCGCCGCGCCCGGCCTGTCGCTGCTGAGCGCCTGCGCCACCGGCGGCAGCGACGAGAGCGGCAAGGACATCGCCGCCGACGGCGACGCCAAGAACCCGTTCAAGGTCGACGCGACGATCCCGCTGAACGTCGTCATCTTCAAGGGCGGCCTCGGCGACGACTACGCCACCCAGGTCCACGAGCCGATGTACGTCAAGGCGTTCCCCGGCGTCAAGATCGAGCATGAGGGCATCGTCGACATCGGCAAGGCCCTCCAGCCGCGCTTCTCCAGCGGCACCGACATCCCCGACGTCGTCGCCAACTCCGGCACCGACCTCATGGACACCGGCGCGCTCGCCGAGGCCGGGCACCTGCAGGACCTCACGTCCCTGTGGGACGCCCCCTCGGTCGACGACGCGGGCAAGAAGGTCCGTGAGACCGTCATGCCGGGCGCGGTCGAGGCCGGGCTCGTCGCGGGCAAGCCCTACCTGCTGCCGTACGTGTCCACCACCTACGGCCTCTGGTACGACGCCGAGCTGTTCAAGTCCAAGGGCTGGACCCCGCCGAAGACCTTCGAGGAGTTCAAGACCCTCGCCGAGACGATCAAGGCCGCGGGCCTCACCCCGTTCGCCTACGCGGGCAAGAACGCCTCCTACTACGCCTACTGGATGATCCTCATCTCGGCGGCGAAGATCGGCGGCAACCAGGTCCTGATCGACATCGACAACCTCAAGGACGGCGCCTGGACGAACCCGGCCGTCGAGCAGGCCGCGGCGGCGTGGGCGGAGATCAACACCAAGTACTCCGACAAGTCCTTCGAGGGCCTCATGCACACCGAGGTCCAGACCCAGCAGAACCAGGGCAAGATCGCCTTCTACCCGTCGGGTTCGTGGCTGGAGAACGAGCAGAAGGACTCCACCCCGGCCGGCTTCAAGTACGGGCTCGCGCCGACCCCGTCGGTGTCGGCGTCCGACCAGATGCCGTACGAGGCGGTCCGCGTCGCGGCCGGTGAGTACTACTTCGTCTCGGCCAAGGGCGAGAACCCGCAGGGCGGCATGGAGTACTTCCGCCAGATGCTGTCCAAGGAGGGCGCGAAGGGCTTCACCGAGCGCTCCGGCTCCCTCACCATCGTCAACGGCGCGGCCGAGGGCCTCACCCTGTCGCCCGGCCTCAGCTCCGTGTTCGCCGCCCAGCAGGCCGCCGGGCAGAACGTGGTCACCACCAGCCTCTTCGAGAACTGGTACAAGGAGCTGGAGACCGAGCTGCGCCGCCAGACCAACAACCTGATGTACGGCCGCAGTGACGCCAAGGCGTTCTGCGCGGCGATGCAGAAGGCCGCCGACAAGGCCAAGAAGGACGCCGGCGACGACCTCCAGACCCGGGCGTCCTGACCTCCGTCCCGAAACCTCCAAGAATCACCCAGAATTCCGGAGAACCAGCCATGCGGCAGGGTAGATATCCCTTCATCATCGGGTTCCTGGCGATCCCGGTGGTCCTGTACGCCGTCTTCGTGATCGGCCCGTACCTCCAGGCGTTCCAGATCGCGCTCACGGAGTGGAACGGCTACAAGGCGCCGGAGTACGTCGGACTCGAGAACTTCCGCGAACTGTTCCAGGACGAGGCGTTCACCGCCGCGCTCCGGCACCACCTGTGGATTCTCATCACCCTGCCGCTGGCGACCCTCGTCATCGCGCTGTTCTTCTCGTTCCTGCTGAACGTCGGAGGCGGCGCGGGCAAGAGCGGCACGATGCGGGGCGTCAAGTTCTCCGGCTTCTACAAGGTCGTGTTCTTCCTGCCGCAGGTCCTCGCGGTGGCGATCCTCGGCGTGCTGTTCCAGTCGGTCTACCGGCCGACCGAGAGCGGCATGATCAACGGCCTGCTCGCCAAGGTCGGGATCGCCCCCGTCCAGTTCCTCAACGACCCGAAGATCGCGCTGTGGTCGATCATCGGCGTCGTCGTCTGGCAGAGCGTCGGCTTCTACGTCGTCCTGTTCTCCGCGGGCATGTCCGCGATACCCAAGGACGTCTTCGAGGCCGCCGCGATCGACGGCGCGGGCCGCTTCACCCTCTTCTTCCGGGTGACGCTCCCGCTGCTGTGGGACACCCTCCAGGTCGGCTGGATCTACCTCGGGATCGCCGCGTTCGACATGTTCGCGATCGTGCAGATCCTGTCGGTCGACCAGGGCGGCCCGGACAACTCCACCACCGTCGTGGCGCTGGAGATCTACCGGAGGGTGTTCCGCTACTCCGACCTCGGATACGCCTCGGCGATGGGCGTCGTCCTGTTCTTCATGACCCTGACCTTCGCGGTGCTCACCCTGCGCGTCACGCGCCGCGAACGCATCGAGTTCTAAGGCCGGCCGCGAATGAAGACCAAGACCGAACCGCCCGCACGTCCCGAGGCCGTCCCGACCGTGCGCAAGGCCCCCGCCCGAGGCGGGCGCCGGCCCGCCGCGGTCGCCTCAGGGGTGTTCTCCGGCCTGTCCCACGCCGCGCTCGCGGTCTGGGCGCTGCTGGTGATCGTCCCGCTGGTGTGGACGTTCGTGGCGGCGTTCAAGACCAACGCCGAGATCTTCGGGGACGCCTGGACACTGCCCGAGACCTGGCACTTCGACGCCTGGGGCCGCGCCTGGCGCGACACCAACATCGGCCGCTACCTGCTGAACAGCGTGTTCGTGGTGTCGCTCAGCACGTTCTTCACGATGCTGTTCGGCGCGATGGCCGCCTACGTCATCGCCAGGTACGAGTTCCGCGGCAACCGGGTCGTCTACTTCATGTTCGTCTCCGGCATGATGTTCCCGGTGTTCCTCGCCCTCGTCCCGCTGTTCAAGGTGGTGCAGAACCTCGGGGTCCACAACACCTACCTCGGCCTGATCCTGGTGTACGTCGCCTACTCGCTGCCGTTCACCGTGTTCTTCCTGACCGCGTTCTTCCGCACCCTGCCGACGTCGGTGGCCGAGGCCGCCTTCATCGACGGCGCGGGCCACGTCCGCACGTTCTTCCAGATCATGATGCCGATGGCCCGTCCCGGCCTGGTCTCCATCACCATCTTCAACGTGATCGGCCAGTGGAACCAGTACCTGCTCCCGATCATCATCGTCCCCGCCGACCAGGACAAGTGGGTCCTCCCGCAGGCCATCGCCACCATCAGCACCACCGCCGGCTACCGCCAGGACTGGCCCGCCCTCATGGCCGCCCTCTCCATGGCCATCATCCCGGTGCTCATCATTTACGTTATTTTTCAGAGGCAGATCCAGAGCGGCCTCACGGCCGGAGCCGTCAAGTAGCACCGCTCCCCACGGTCCGGCCCCGCCCACGAGGCGCGGGGCCGGGCCGTTCGCTTCACGCCTCGATTTTCTCGGGAATGGCCGGAAGAACTTTCCCCGATCCCCTTCCGGCGGTCCAGTTGAGCCGCTGCGCCGACCTTCCCCGGTTCCGCCACTGGCTCACCGCGCACTTCGGCCCGCCCACCTGACTCGGGACCCCCGGGAGTTGCCGTGTGGGGTGGGGATTACGTAGGTTAGCCTTGCCTAAATATTAGGTGGGCGGGGGTGCCGGTTCGGTCGTCGGATCGGGATGCCCGCCGTCGTTTTCGTCAGACTGAAGGCCCCCCATGCTGCGCACGCTGAAGTTCCTCCTGCCCGCCGCCGCGCTCGTGCTGAGCGCCGCGTGCGGCTCCGGCACCGAGAACGGGCCCGGCGACGGGTCGGCGAACCCGCCCACCGCCGCGTTCCCCGTCACCGTCGAGCACAAGTACGGAAGCACGACGGTCGAGCGCGCGCCCGAACGCGTCGTCACCGTCGGGCTGTCCGACCAGGACGCCGTCCTCGCGCTCGGCGTCATGCCCGTCGGCACCACCGAGTGGCTCGGCGAGTACCCCGGCGCGATCGGGCCCTGGGCGCAGGACAAGATCGCGGGCAGGGAACTGCCGACCGTCATGAAGGACACCGGCACCGGGCCGTCTGCGGAGAAGATCGCCTCGCTGCGCCCCGACGTCATCTTCGCCCTGTACTCCGGGCTCACCAAGGAGCAGTACACCACCCTGTCGAAGATCGCCCCGGTGGTCGCGCAGCCCGGCGACGTCGCCGACTACGCCATCGCGTGGCCGCAGCTCACCAGGACCGTCGGCAAGGTGCTCGGCAAGGCCGACGAGGCCGAGAAGCTCGTCAACGGCGCGGAGGACGCGCTGAAGAAGGCGGCGGTCGCGAACCCGTCGTTCAAGGGCGCGAAGGCGCTCATGGCGACCCCGTACGAGGGCGTCTTCGTCTACGGCGGCGACGACCCGCGCTCCCAGGTGCTCACCGCGCTCGGCTTCACCCTGCCCGACGGGCTGAAGGAGGCCGTCGGCGACGAGTTCGGCGCGAACATCAGCGAGGAGCGCACCGACCTCCTCGACAACGACGTGACGGTCTGGCTCGTCGGCGCGGGCGACGAGGACGGCGCGAAGCTGCACAAGAACAAGGCGTACGCCAACCAGAGGGTCGTCAAGGAGGGCCGCGAGGTCCTGATCGTCGAGTCGAGCGACTACGGCAACTCGATCTCCTTCGTGTCGGTGCTGAGCATCCCCTACTTCGTGGAGAGGCTCGTCCCGCAGCTCGCCGCCGCCATCGACGGCGACCCGAACACCGAGGTCCCGCGGTCTTGACCCGTGGCATCCGCGGCGTGCTCCTGCTCACGGGAGCCGCCGCGGTCCTGCTGTGCGGGTGCCTGCTGTCGCTGGCGTTCGGCGCGCTGAGCATCCCGCCCGGCGACGTCGTCGCCGTCCTCACCGGCCGCCAGGACGGCACCCGCTTCGCCGACGTGCTGTGGTCGGTGCGCGTCCCGCGCACCCTCCTCGGCCTCGCGACGGGCGCGGCCCTCGGCGTCGCGGGGGCGCTCATGCAGGCGCTCACCCGCAACCCCCTGGCCGACCCCGGCATCCTCGGCGTCTCGGCGGGCGCGTCGTTCGCGATCGTCGTCTCCGCAGGGCTGCTCGGCGTCACGTCGCTTTCCGGCTACATCTGGCCCGCGTTCCTCGGCGCGCTCCTGGCCAGCGTCGCGGTCTACGCGCTCGGCGGCGTCGGCGCGTTCGGCCAGACCCCGGTCAAGCTCGCGCTCGCCGGGGTCGCGGTGACCGCGCTGCTCGGCTCGCTCACCCACGGCATCGTGCTCACCGACCCCGACGCGCTCGACCGCTTCCGCTTCTGGTCGGCGGGCTCGCTCGCCGGGGTCGGCGCGGACGAGCTCCTGTGGATCACACCCTTCCTCGTGTTCGGCGGGTTCCTCGCCCTTGCCTGCGCGCCCGCGCTGAACAGCCTCGCGCTCGGCGACGACGTCGCCGCGTCGCTCGGCCGCAGCCCATGGCTCGTCCGCGCCCAGGGCACCGCGGCGATCACCCTGCTCACCGGCGCTTCGGTCGCGGTGATCGGGCCCGTCGTCTTCCTCGGCCTGGTCGTCCCGCACCTCGCCCGCGTCCTCACCCAGCGGGTGGGGATAGGGCCCGACCACCGCTGGCTGCTGCCGCTGTCGGGCCTGATCGCCCCCGCGCTGCTGCTCGCCGCCGACGTCGTCGGCCGGATCGTCGTGCGGCCCGTGGAGATCCAGTCGGGCGTCATCGTCGCGCTGCTCGGCGGCCCGTTCTTCATCGTCCTCGTCCGGCGCGCCAGACTGCGGGAGATCTAGATGGCGAAGCCACTTCCCGCGCCGCGCGCGGCGATCCCGTTCCGGCTCGCGTTCCCGCCCGTCTCCGGCGTGCTGCGGCCCCGGCTCGTCGCGGTGTGCCTGCTGCTCGCCGCGCTGGCCGCCGGGGCGTTCTGCGTCGGCCTCACCCTCGGCGACGTGCCGGTCCCGGTCGCCGACGTCGTCGCTGCCCTCACCGGCCAGGCCGACGGCGGCACGAGGTTCGTCGTGGTGGAGCTGCGGCTGCCGCGCGCGCTCACCGCCGTCCTGGTCGGCGTCGCGTTCGGGGTCGCGGGCGCGATGTTCCAGACCATGACCCGCAACCCGCTCGCCAGCCCCGACATGATCGGCATCACCCAGGGCGCGTCCACCGCCGTCGTCGCCGGGATCGTGCTGTTCCAGGCGGGCGGCGCGGCGCTCCAGGTGCTCGGCGTCGCCGGGGCCGTCGCGACCGCCGCGCTCATCTACACGCTCGGCTGGCGGCGCGGCACGACCGGGTACCGCATGATCCTCATCGGGATCGGCCTGTCGTGGATCTGCACCAGCGCCACCGACTTCCTGCTCGCGCACGGCAGCCGCTTCGAGGCCCAGGCCGCCACCGGCTGGCTCGTCGGCAACCTCAACGGCAGGACCTACGACCACGTCGTCCCGCTCGCGCTGTGCGTCGCGCTCCTCGTGCCCGCCGCGCTGCTGCTCGGCCGGCTGACCCGCACCCTCCAGCTCGGCGACGACGTCGCGCTCGGGCTCGGCACCCCCGTCCAGCGGGTGCGGCTCGCGCTGCTGGCCACCGCCGTCGGGCTCGTCGCGTTCGGGACGGCCGCCGCGGGGCCCGTCGCGTTCGTCGCGCTGGCCGCGCCGCAGATCGCCCAGCGGCTCGCCGGGACGGCATGGCCGCCGCCCGCGACGTCCGCGCTGACCGGCGCGCTCATGGTGCTCGCCGCCGACCTCGCCGCGCGCCGCGTCCTGCCCGGCGTGGAACTCCCGGTCGGCGTGGTCTCCGGCGCGCTCGGCGCACCCGTCCTGCTCTGGCTGCTCGTCCGCGCCAACCGCGCGGGATCAGGAGGCTGAAGATGCCCTTCGAAGGCAAGCCCGCGCCCGTGCTCAGCGCGCTGGGACTCCGCCTGGCCTACGACGGCCGCGTCGTCGTGGACGGGCTCGACCTCACCGTCCCGCCCGGCGCGATCACCGCGATCGTCGGCGCTAACGCGTGCGGGAAATCGACCCTGCTGCGCGCGCTCGCCAGGCTGCTCACCCCGGCGGACGGCGCGGTGCTCCTGGACGGCGGCGACATCCGCGCGGTCCCCACCCGTGAGCTGGCCCGCCGCCTCGGCATCCTCCCGCAGTCGCCGATCGCGCCCGAGGGGCTGACCGTCGGCGACCTCGTCGGACGCGGCCGCTCACCCCACCAGACCTGGTGGCGGCAGTGGTCGGCGGCCGACGAACGCGCGGTCAAGGGCGCGCTCGCCGCGACGGGCCTCACCGACCTCGCCGACCGGCCCGTGGACGAGCTGTCCGGCGGTCAGCGCCAGCGCGCCTGGATCGCCATGGCCATCGCCCAGGAGACCTCGGTGCTGCTGCTGGACGAGCCCACCACGTACCTCGACCTCGCCCACCAGATCGACGTGCTCGACCTCGTCATCGACCTCAACCGCGCCGAGGGCAGAACCGTCGTGATGGTCCTGCACGACCTCAACCACGCCTGCCGCTACGCCGACCACATGGTCGCCATGAAGGCGGGCCGCATCATCGCCCAGGGCCCGCCCGGCGAGATCGTCGACGCCGCCCTCGTCACCGAGGTCTTCGGCCTGCACTGCGAGGTCACCCCCGACCCGGTCACGGGCACCCCCATGATCGTCCCCATCGGCCGCCACCACACCCCCAAACCACCCACCCACCAAGCCTCCGCTCACCCGCCCGGCCACCCAGACCCCCCTTCCTGACAAACAAGAACCCGCCAAACGCCCCGGCGACGCGGCCCCTCCGGCCACCGACCGCCCGGTGCCCCGGCCATGCCGGAGATGCGCCGGACGTGCCGCGGTCGGCGGCCCTTCGGCCACCGTGCGGCCCTTCGGCCACCGTGCGGCTGTCAGGACGCCGTGTGGGCCTCCGGCCACCACACGGGCCTCCGGCCACACGGGCCTCCGGCCACCATGCGGCCGTCGGGCGAACGGGGCCGGACGTGCCGAGGTCGGCGGCCCTCCGGCCACCGTGCGGCCGTCGGGACGCCGTGCGGGCCTCCGGCCACATGATGCGGCCCTCCGGCCACTGTGCGGCTGTCGGGACGCCGGGCGGCCGTCGGGCGAGCGGGGCCGGACGTGCCGCGTTCAGCGGCCCTGCGGCCACACGCGGCCCTGCGGCCACACGCGGCCCTGCGGCCACACGCGGCCCTGCGGCCACACGCGGCCCTGCGGCCACACGCGGCCCTGCGGCCACACGCGGCCCTGCGGCCGCCCTGCGGCCGCCGTGGGGCCGTGGGGGTGGGGTTAGCGGCCGAAGCGGGAGCGGAGGCCCCAGGAGGTGACGCGGAGCATCGCCTCGGCGATGACCGAGCCGCTCATCTTGCTCGTGCCGTGGACGCGGTCCACGAAGGTGATGGGGACCTCCACGACGCGCAGGCCCGCGCGGTGGGCGCGCAGCGCGAGATCCACCTGGAAGCAGTAGCCGCGCGAGTCGACGTCGGCGAGATCCAGCTTCTCCAGGGTCTCGCGGCGGAACGCGCGGTAGCCGCCCGTCGCGTCGTGCAGCGGGACGCCCAGCATCAGCCGGGCGTAGGTGTTCGCGCCGCGCGACAGGACCTCGCGCCGCTTCGGCCAGTTCTCCACCTCGCCGCCGTCCACCCAGCGCGCGCCGATCACCAGGTCGGCGTCGTTCAGGGCGTCGAGCAGCCGGGGGAGCTGCTCGGGCTTGTGCGAGCCGTCGGCGTCCATCTCGACCATGACGTCGTAGCCGTGCTCGATCGCCCACCGGAAACCGGCCAGGTAGGCCGCGCCGAGACCGTTCTTGGCGGTCCGGTGCAGCACGTGGACGTGGTCGTCGGCCGCGGCGAGCTCGTCGGCGAGGTCGCCGGTGCCGTCGGGGCTGTCGTCGTCCACCACGAGGATGTCGGCGCCGGGCACGGCGGCCCGGACCCGCGAGGTGATCAGGGGGAGGTTGTCCCGTTCGTTGTACGTCGGGATGATCACGACGATCGCGTTCATGCTGCCTCTCCGGGGCCTGGGTGCGAGGCCCGCCTGCGCGCGGTGAGCGCGAGGCCCACCCCGGTGACTCCCACCAACGCGAGCAGCCACTCGGGCAGCCCGCCGAGGCGGTCACTGATGGTAACCGAGGCGCGCAGCGGCACTCGCGCCACCTGCACATCGGGGGTGAACTCACGGGACTTGTCGACCAAAGTGCCGTCGGGGGCGACGATGGCGCTGATCCCGCTGGTGGCCGCGACGAGCACAGTCCTGTCGTGCTCGACGGCCCGCAGCCGCGACATCGCGAGCTGCTGCCAGGGAAGGCTCGTGCGGCCATATGTGGCGTTGTTGGTCTGCACCACAAGAATCCGGGCTTCCGCCGCGTCGCGGACGATCCCGTCGTAGGCCACCTCGAAGCAGATCACGTCGCCGACGGGCACCCCGTCCATCATGACGGTGTTGTCCTCGGTGCCGCGCGCGAAGTCGCGGGGGACCCGCTCAAGCCGGGAGATGATCTTGGTCAGGACGTCGCGGAACGGGATGTACTCCCCGAACGGCACGGGATGCCGCTTGGTGTAGTGCTCGCCCGGCCCGTCCTGGGGGTCCCAGACGATCCCGCGGTTCTCCACCATCGTCCCGTCGGGGGTCGAGGTGAGCGCCCCGACCAGCACGGGGGCCCCGACCTCCTTGACGACGGCGTCGATCAGCCTGCGGGCCTCGGGGTCGTTGTAGGGGTCGATGTCGCTGGCGTTCTCCGGCCAGACGACGAGGTCGGGCTGGGGGACCTCGCCCGACCTGACCTGTGCGGCGAGCTCCCTGGTCCGTGCGATGTGGTTGTTCAGCACGGCCTGGCGCTGGCCGAGGAAGTCCATGCCCGAGCGCGGCACGTTGCCCTGGATCACGGCGACGACGGCGCTCTCGCCGCCCGTGCCCGCGCCCGTGGGGACCGCGAGCCCGGCCAGCGGCACCGCCAGGGCCCCCGCGACGGCGAGGGCGGCGGCCTTGAGGCCGCGCGCCGCGACCGCCAGGACCGCGAAGGCCAGCAGCGTCCCGGAGAGCGCCGTCGCGAAGGACACCAGCGGGGCACCGCCGAGCGCGGCGAACGCGGTGAAGGGGGTGTCGGTCTGCGCGAAGGCGAGCCGCGCCCACGGGAAGCCGCCCAGCGGGGCCCTGCCGCGCACCAGCTCCTGGGCGACCCACAGTCCGGCCACCCAGAGCGGCCACAGACGGCTTCGCGAGACATAGGCCATGGCCGCGCCCATCGGCGCGAAGTAGAGCGCCTGGACGACGCTCAGCCCCAGCCAGACGTCAGTGCCGATCGGCCGCAGGCCCGGCAGGATCGGGATGAAGAAGAACAGACCGCACACCAGGCCCGCCAGCGCGCCCGCCCACGGGCGCAGCCCGCGCAGCGCGAGCGCCAGCACCGCCACCCCGACCGGGGCGAGCGGCCACAGCCCCGACGGGCTGCCCTCGTCCGGGCCGAACACGTTCGGCGGGAAGGCGAGGAACATGATCAGACCGGCGGCCGCGCTCACCGCGACGCGCGTCGCCCGCCCGCCCCGGGACCCGGCCGCCTCCGCCCGGGGGGCGGTCTCGGGTTCGGCCGTCACCGTCTCCTGCGTCACACCATCTCCAGCGTTCCCGGCGCTTCTTCGCAGAGAAGGTACCGGCAAAGGACGCGGGCCCGGACATCCGTCGGGCCGGACGCGTCCCCACAGGCCGTGAAGGCGGTGTCCGTTGTCTATAGGATGCCCGAGCCCGTCGGGTCCGGTCTGGACCAGACGGTCAAAACTACCGGAATCCCATGCCCTGTCAAACATGGACGAGCAGTTCGGACACCCCACTTCATCGGGGATGATGAAGACATGTGGCCGCTCCTGCTTCCGCTCATGTTCGTCCTTCTGCCGATCGTCGAGATCTACGTGATCATCCAGGTCGCCCAGGCGATCGGCGGCTGGTGGACCGCGCTGCTGCTGGTGGCCGAGACAGTCCTCGGGCTCTGGTTCGTCAAACGCGAGGGCAAACGCGCCTGGTCGAGCCTGAACGCCACGGTCGCGCAGGGCAAGATGCCCGACCGCGAGCTCGCCGACGGGTTCCTCATCCTCGCGGGCGGCGTCCTGCTGATCGTCCCCGGCTTCGTCACCGACGTGTTCGGGTTCCTGTGCGTCCTGCCGTTCACCCGCCCGCTCGTCCGGCGCGTGCTCATGGTCTGGGCCGAGCGCCGCGCCGCCAAGATCGGCGCTCCCGCGGGATTCCCCGGCGCTTACCCGGGCGGCCCGGTCTTCCCCGGGCAGGGCGACGTGATCCGCGGCGAGGTCGTCGAAGAGGAGGACCGCCCCGCCGGGCCGATCCAGGGGCAGATCCTGCGCGGCGACGTCGTCAGGGACGACGAGGACGACACGCGCTGATCCACCGCGTGGACGCACGAAAGGCCCGTCCCGGGGACTCCGGTACGGGCCTTCCATGGTCTCGTCTTCGGCTCGGGGGCCTTAACCCGTCATGCGGTCTTGCGCCGTCCCGCACGAAGGATCTCCAGGCGCTCGGCGAGGACCTCCTCAAGATCCTCGATCGACCTGCGCTCAAGGAGCATGTCCCAGTGGGTGCGCGGCGGCTTGCCCTTCTTCGCGACCGGAACCTCGCCGTCCATCAGAAGGGCGGGAACACCGCAGTTGCGGCAGTCCCAGGTCATCGGCACCTCAACCTCGGCGGCGAGGGTGACGGTAGACTGGTGGCCCTTCGGGCAGGTGTACGACACCTCCTGGCGCGGTGCCAGATCGGTGTTCCGGTCGTTCTCATAGCTCGTCGCCCCGAGCCGGGTGCCGCGAAGTGCGCGCTCTGCCATCGAAAAACGCCTCCCAGACGGCTAGCGGTCCTGCTGTGACCAACGCTGGATACCGCTACAAGATTCCCGCTCGCGGGGTTTCCAACCCTGCCCGCTAGGCCCCGGCTGCGCTCCAGAGGCCGCGTCCGGCCATGACCTCCCGCAACGCCTCGAGATCGTCGGTCATGACGCCGTCGACTCCGGCGTCCAGGACCCGCGCCATGGCGGCCCTGCCGTTGACGGTCCAGGCGTGGACGGCGAGGCCCACCGCGTGCGCCTGGGCGACGAAGGAGGCGGTCGCGAAGGGCACCGGGCCGAGCACGTGCGGGATCTGGGCGCAGGCGACGCCCGAGGCGGCGATCCGCGCGGCGCGCCCGCCGATCCGGACGGCGGCGACCCCGCTCGGGCCGAGCGCGGTGCAGACGGGCTCGCGGGTGAACACCGCGGCCTGCGCGCGGGCCCTGGCGAGGCGGCGGGTGGAGAACGACGTCACGCACACCCGGCTCCACGCCTGGGTGCGGTGCAGGACGCGGATCAGCGGGCCGATCGCCGGCCTGTCCTTGATGTCGATGTTGAACCTGATGTCGGGGAACGAGCCGAGGGCGTCCTCGAGGAGGGGGATCGGCTCGGTGCCGTGGATGCGGGCGCGGGCGACCCGCTGGTAGGGCAGGCGCGCGATCCGGCCGGGCTCGCCGGTGACGCGGGCGAGATCGGCGTCGTGGAAGGCAAGGAGTGCCCCGTCGGCGGTGGCCTGCACGTCGGTCTCGATGTAGCGGTAGCCGACGTCCACGGCCCGCTGGAACGCCGTCATGGTGTTCTCGGGAGCGCCCAGCGCCCCGCCCCGGTGGGCGAAGGCGATGGGCCCGTCGTGTTCAAGGAAGGCGTAACGCATCTCGCCTTCAGTATGACCCGAACTTACTATGTAAAGGCGGTGGCCCTGATCACCCCGGCGCGGCGCGCGCGCACGCGCCGCCCGACTCCGCCGGTTATTTCGCCCATTCCCGGCGGCGGATCTCCGACAGCGCCACCGCCGTGGCGACCGCCACGTTCAGCGACCCGACCCGGCCGACCTGCGGGATGTAGGCGACGGAGTCGGCGGCGGCCAGCAGCGCGGGGGAGCAGCCGTGGTCCTCGCCCCCGACGGCCAGGCACACGTTCCCGGCGAAATCCGCCTCGTGCAGCGGCAGCGCGTCGCCCGTCAGCTCCAGCGCGACGACCTTGAACCCCGCGGCGCGCGCCTGCTTGACGGCGTCGGCGGCGGTCCCCGCGTGGTCCCAGGGCACGAGCCGGTCGGTGCCGAGCGCGGTCTTCTGCGCGTTCGGGTGGGTCGGGGGAGTGGCGTTGCCCGCCAGCCACAGCCGCTCCACGCCGAACACGGCGGCGGTGCGGAAGATCGAGCCGATGTTGAACGGCTGCGTCACCGACTCCACGATCAGCCCGAGCCGCCCCTCGGTGGCCCGCCGCCATGTGCGGTTCAGCCGTTTGACGTCGGTCGCGCGAAGCTGCCGGCGCTCAGGGGTGTTCACGGGCCTTGACCTCCAGGATGCGGTAGGACGAGCGGGAGGCGAGCCGTGCCGTCGGCCAGCCGGAGTCGGTGAGCCAGCGCTGGAGCGAGTCGCTGCCGAGGTGCTTCTGGACCACCAGGTAGGCCCTGCCGTCCGGCTCGAGGCGGGACAGCCACGTCTGGAGCAGCTCGTGCAGGGCGTCCTTGCCGATCCGGATCGGCGGGTTCGACCAGATCGCGGCGAAGCGCAGCGCCGGATCGAGCGCGTCGGGCTCGGTGAAGGAGACATTGCCCAGGCCCGCCGTCTGGGCGTTGCGCTCGGCGAGGTCGAGGGCACGCCGGTTGACGTCGACGCCGTGCACGCGCGCGCCGGGGGCGCGGGCGGCGAGGGTGAGCGCGATGGGGCCGTAGCCGCAGCCGACGTCGAGGAGATGGCCCTCGGCGGGCGGCGCGGGCACCGCGTCGAGCAGGATGCGGGTCCCGGCGTCGACGCGGTCGGGGGAGAACATGCCGCGGTCGGTCTCCAGGCGCAGATGCAGGTCGCGCAGCACGAGGTCGACCGTCGTACGACGGCTTGGCGCGCCAGGTTCGGCCGAGAAGTAGTGATCCCCCACGGCCGTCAAGCCTAGTGGCGGCGCGGCACCCGCCCGACCCGTCGCGGTCAGGGCAGGCGCGAGTACCAGGTGAGGGACAACGCGCCGCCCGCGAGCGCCAGGAGCGCGGCGAGGGCGGTGAACCACGAGGTGATGTCGCGGCTTTCCGGCCGCCAGCCGAGCGACGTGCCGATGCTCTCGTAGACCTCCGACAGCTGCGCGGAGTCCTCGGCCTCGTAGGCGTGCCCGTCCGTCTGGGTCGCCAGCGCGCGCAGGGTCGCCTTGTTGACGTCGACGGTGGTGGTCTCGCCCTCGATCGTCACCGTGCCGTAGGGGGTGCCGAACGCGATCGTGGACACCGGGATGCTCGCCGCCCGCGCTGCCGCGACCGCCGAGGCGACCGAGCGGCCGTAGGTGTTGTCGCCGTCGGACAGCAGGACGATGTGGGCGGGCGGCGGGTCGGCGCCGTTGCCCGCGTCGAACGTCTTGATCGCGGTGATCGAGGCGAAGACGGCCTCGCCGATCGCGGTGCGCCGGTCGAGGGTGATGTTGTCGATCGCGCTGAGCGCGGCGAGCCGGTTGGAGCTGGGCGACGCGACGACGTTGGCGGTTCCGGCGAACGACACGACCCCGACGTTGAACCGCTCGGGCAGGCCCTCGATGAACGTCTTGGCCGAGGTCTTGGCCGCCTCGAACCGGGACGGGGGCACGTCGGTGGCCTGCATCGACAGCGACACGTCGACCGCGACCATGATCGTCGCGCGCTCGCGGGGGACCTTGACGGTGGCGGCGGGCTGCGCGGCCCCGATCACCAGGACCGTCAGCAGGGTCAGGAACAGCCCCGCCAGCAGGTGTTTGCGCCACGCGGGGCTGCGCGGCGCGACCGCGCGCAGCGTGGGCAGGTTGGTGAAGCGGACGGCCTGGCGGCCCGCCCTGCGCAGCAGCATCAGGTAGGCGAGCAGCATCGCCGCGACCAGCGGGAGGAGCAGCAGCCACCAGGGCGACAGGAACGTCATGCGCGGCCTCCGAGCCTGCGCCGGCGCAGGGCGAAGCGGGCGATGTCGGTCACCCAGTCGCGGTCGGTGCGCAGCACGAGGTGCGCGGCTCCCGCCCGGCGCAGGGCCGCGGCGTTGCCCGCGCGCTGGGCGGCGGCGGCCCGCTGGTAGTCCTCGGCGACGCGGGCGTTCAGCAGGAACTCCTGGACGGCCCCGGTCTCGGGGTCGGCGAACTCGATCATGCCGGTCGCGGGGAGTTCGAGTTCGCGCGGGTCGATGATCTCCACCGCCAGGACCTGGTGGCGCGCGGCCATCCGGCGCAGCGGCCGCTCCCAGTCCGAGGCGTCGAGGAAGTCGCTGATCACCACGCGCAGGCCGCGGCGGCGCTGGCCCCGGTCGAGCGCGGTGATCGCGTCGGCGAGGGTGAGCGGGCCCGGCTCACTGGGCGCGGACTCGACCTCGCGCAGCAGCCCGTACAGGCGGCTGCGGCCCGCCCGCGCGGGCCTGCGGCGCAGCGTCGGGCCGGTCATCAGGTACGCGCCGACCCGGTCGCCGAGGCGCGTCGCGGTGAACCCGACGGCGGCCAGGGCGGCGACGGCGAGATCGCGCTTCAGGTACTCGGCGGTGCCGTAGTCCATGCTCGGCGAGAGGTCGACCAGCGCCCACGCCTCGAGCTCGTGGTCGGCGATCACGTCGCGCACGTGCGGGACCGCAGTGCGGGCCGTCACCGACCAGTCCATGTGCCTGACGTCGTCCTCGCCCGGCTGGTAGGCGCGGGCTTCGGCGAGTTCGCTTCCCGGCCCGGGAAGCAGGCCGAGGTGCTCGCCGCCGAGCATCCCGTCGAGCCTGCCGGTCACCTTCAGCTCCAGCCTGCGGAGCCTGTCCTCCGGGATGCGCATCAGACCGGGCCGTGGTTCCACATGACGCGCGGCGGCGGCACGCAGGCCAGAATCCGCGCGACGAGCTCGCCGGGAGACACCCCGTCGGCGATCGCGTCGAACGTCAGCACGAGCCGGTGGACCAGGACGTCACGGGCCACGTCGCGCACGTCCTCGGGCAGCACGAAGTCACGGCCGCGCAGCAGCGCCAGCGCCCGCGCCGACGACACGAGGCCGAGGGTCGCGCGCGGGGACGCGCCGAACTCGATCAGCGGCGCGAGGTCGGGCATCCGGTACGCCTCGGGCTGGCGGGTGGCCATGACGAGCCTGACGACGTAGTCGGCGACGAGCTCGTGCACCGACACCCTTGCGGCGGTCTTCTGCAGGTCGAGCAGGGTCTCGGGGTCGAGGACGCGCTCCACGCCGGGCGGGTCGACGCTCATCCGGCGCAGGATCGCCATCTCGTCGGCCGCGTCGGGGTAGGAGACGTTGATCCGCATCAGGAACCTGTCGCGCTGCGCTTCGGGGAGCGGGTAGACGCCCTCGGACTCGATCGGGTTCTGGGTGGCCAGCACGATGAACGGGCGCGGCAGCGGGTAGGTGCGGCCGGCGAGGGACACCTGGCGCTCGGCCATCACCTCGAGAAGGGCCGACTGGACCTTGGCGGGCGCGCGGTTGATCTCGTCGGCGAGGATGAAGTTGGCGAAGACCGGGCCGAGCTCGACGTCGAAGGACTCGCTGGACGGCCGGTAGATGCGGGTGCCGACGATGTCGGAAGGCACGAGGTCGGGGGTGAACTGCAGCCGCGCGAACGTGCCGCCGGTGACCTGGGCCAGCGAGGAGACCGCGAGGGTCTTGGCGACGCCCGGCACGCCCTCGACGAGGCAGTGCCCGCCCGCGAGGAGCGCCACGACGAGCCGCTCGACCATGTGCTCCTGGCCGACGATGACCTTCTTCACCTCCGCGAGCGCGCGCGCGAGCAGCGCGGACGCCTCACGGATCTGCTTGGTCTGCTCGGTGACGGTCACCCCTGCCCCTTCGCCCCGAATTCCCACGCCTCGACTGACAAGTCCGACCCTACGTGACTACCCGGTGCCTCGCCGACGACACGGGATGATCTCCTGTGCGTCGCAGTAGGGTCTTGCCATGACAGCGCCGCCGCCGTCCCCGCCGTCACCCGGCCCGTACCGGCTGACGGGCGCGCTCCGCCAGACCCCGGCCGGTTATGTGTTCGGCGCGGTGGACGGCGCGGGCCGCGCGGTCCAGGTGGTGCTGCTGAGCAAGGGCGCGGCGGGAGACGCCGCAGCGCGCGACCGCTTCGCGGCGGCCGTACGCGGCGAGAAGGCCGCGCTGCTGTCTTACGACGTGACCAACCCGGGGCCTTGGGCGGTCGGGGAGGGCGACCTCACGCGGCTGCTGGACACCGTCTCCCTGCACTCCTCGGGTGGCGGTCCGGCCTTGGCGCACCACTGGGTCGGCGCGGAGGAGCCCGCCTATCCCGTCACCGAGGAGGGCGCGCCCCCGCCGGGCTCGGGCGGGCCGTACCTGGTGTTCCCGCGGTACACGCGTCCCGGCGGCGCAAGGGGCTTCGGAGGGGCGGCGGGCGGAGGCACGCCGCTTCTCTTCGGCGGAGGGCAGGGGCCGGGAGGCAACCGGGGGCCTTGGGGGACGATCCTCGCGGCCGTCGCGGTGCTGCTTCTGCTCGCGCTGATCATCGGCGCGGTGATCTGGCTGTGGCGCTCACAGCCCGAGGACCTGCCTCCCGAACCCGTCGAGACCGTGACGAGCCCGACGCCGTCGCCGGGGCAGACCGGGACGCCGCGCCCCACCCCATCGCCGACCGGGACGAACTCCCCGACACCCGGCGACGAGGGACGGCCGGGCCAGGGCGACCCGACCGACGACAACCCCCTGTAGGGATCGCGCCGACGGCGTCGCCCGTGGCGCGCGGCTGCCGCGTCCGCCAAGATGGCCGGACCGCTCGATCGGCAGACAGCGACCAGGAGGCAGCCGGTGTACGTGGCCGCGATCGACCAGGGGACCACCTCGAGCAGGTGTTTGGTCTTCGACGGGTCAGGCGCTGTCGTCGGCGACGCGCGCCGCGAGTTCGGCCAGATCTTCCCCAGGCCGGGATGGGTCGAGCACGACCCCGCCGAGATCTGGGCGTCGGTCGAGGCGTGTGTGGCCGAGGCGCTGGAGCGGGCCGGGCTGCGGCCGTCCGACCTGGCGGCGGCCGGGATCACCAACCAGCGCGAGACGACCGTCGTCTGGGACGCGGCCACCGGCGAGCCCGTCCACAACGCGATCGTCTGGCAGGACACCCGCACCGACAGGCTGTGCCGCGAACTGGCGGGCGAGGAGGGCGCGGACCGCTTCGCCGCGTCCTGCGGCCTGCCGCTGGCCACCTACTTCTCCGGCCCGAAGCTGCTGTGGCTGCTCCGCGAGGTCCCCGGACTGCGCGAGCGCGCCGAGCGCGGCGAGGTGCTGTTCGGCACGATCGACTCGTGGCTGATCTGGAACCTGACCGGACGGCACGTCACCGACGTCACCAACGCCTCGCGCACGATGCTGATGAACCTGGAGACCCTCGCCTGGGACCCCGCGACCCTTGAGGCGTTCGGCATCCCCGAAGCCGTCCTTCCCGAGATCCGCTCCTCCGCCGAGGTGTACGGGACGGGCAGGGGGGTCCTGGAGGGCGTGCCGATCGCGTCCGCCCTCGGCGACCAGCAGGCCGCGCTGTTCGGCCAGTGCTGCTTCACGCCCGGGGACGCCAAGAACACGTACGGGACCGGGAGCTTCCTGCTGCTCAACACCGGGACCGAGCCCGTCAGGTCGCGGCACGGGCTGCTGACGACCGTCGGCTACCGGATCGGCGACGCCCCCGCCGTCTACGCGCTCGAGGGGTCGGTGGCGATCACCGGCGCGCTCGTGCAGTGGCTGCGCGACAACCTCGGGGTGATCTCCAGCTCGGCCGAGATCGAGGAGCTGGCCGGGACCGTCGAGGACAACGGCGGCTGCTACTTCGTGCCCGCCTTCTCCGGCCTGTTCGCGCCCTATTGGCGGTCTGACGCGCGGGGCGCGATCGTCGGGCTCACCCGGTTCGTCCACAAAGGCCACCTCGCGCGTGCGGTCCTTGAGGCGACCGCGTGGCAGACCCGCGAGATCGTCGACGCGATGGACCGCGACTCGGGCCAGGCCATCACCGAGCTGAAGACCGACGGCGGCATGGTCGTCAACGACCTGCTCATGCAGATCCAGGCCGACGTGCTCGGCGTGCCCGTCGTGCGGCCCCGCATCAACGAGACAACGGCCTTGGGCGCGGCGTACGCGGCGGGCCTTGCCGTCGGCGTCTGGCCGGATGAGGCGGCGCTCGCCGCGCAGTGGAAGGCCGACCGGCGGTGGGAGCCGCAGATGGCCGAGGACAAGCGCGAGCGCGAGTACGCGCAGTGGCGCAAGGCGGTCACCCGGACCTTCGACTGGGCCGAGTGAGCCCGGGTCAGACGACGAGGCCGACGGCGAGGACCGCGATGATCGCCGCGGCCGTCAGGGCGGTCGCCAGGCGGCCGCGCGGGCCCGTCAGCGTCCTGCCGACGAGTGCGCCGCCGCCCGCGAGCAGCAGCTGCCAGCTGAGCGACGCCGCGAACGCCGCGATGGCGAAGACCGCCTGGCCTGGGCCGGTGAGGGCGTCCGCGCCCTGGCGGCCGAGGACGAGCGCGGCGAAGTAGACGACCGTCGCCGGGTTCAGGATCGTGAGGCCCAGCAGCGCGAGATAGGCGCGCGACGGCCTGGTGAACACCGGCGCCGCGCGTCCCGCAGACTCCGCGAACGCCGCGCGGGCCGTGCGCGCCGCGATCGCCAGCAGCACGAGCGCGGCGGCCCAGCGCAGCGGGACGGCGGCGGGCGCGAGCAGCCCGGCGAGGGCCGCGCCGCCCAGCACCGCGGCGACCGCGTAGAGGCCGTCGGCGGTCGCCACCCCGAGCGCGGCCGCCGCGCCGATCCGCAGCGAGGTGCGCGCGGTAAGCCCGACGATCAGTGCCCCGATCGCGCCGACGGGCACCGCGACGCCGTAGCCCGCGAGCATTCCCGCGAGAAGTGCGCTCTCCATGAGGGCGGATCCTCGCCAAGCGCGCGGCGGGACCGCAAACGGTTTATCGGCGCGGGCTCACGCGCCCGGCAGCCAGGACACCTTCCCGGCGAGCGCCACCCAGCCGACGAACGCCACGATGTCGATCAGCGCGTGCGCGACGAGCAGCGGCATCACCCGGCCCCAATGGCGGTACAGGAACGCGAAGATCACGCCCATCACGAAGTTCCCGACGAGCCCGCCGATGCCCTGGTACAGGTGGTAGACCGAGCGGACGCCCGCGCTGGTGAGGTCGGCCTTCCAGCGGGACCAGCCGAGCTGGTCGAGCCGGTGCAGCAGGTACCCCAGGACGATGACCTCCTCGAGCACCGCGTTCTCGATCGCCGAGAGCACCAGCACGGGGATACGCCACCACACGTCGCCGAGCGTCGTCGGCACGATCGTCAGGTTCGCGCCGACGGCCTGCGCGCCGAGGTACAGCGCGAGGCCCGACCCGCCGATCGCGGCGGCGACGCCCGCGCCGCGCAGCAGGTCCAAGCCGCGCGGAATCCACGAGACGCCGAGCGTGCGGCCCATCGGCTCGCCCGAGCGCGCCAGGAAGTGCGCGACGAGCGCGACGGGCACCAGCGACACCGCGATCCCGTACAGCTGCCAGGACAGGCCGAGCCAGGGCCGTCCGGCGTACCTGTCGGTGACGAGCGAGGCGGTCTGCTCCGCGAGCGCCTTCTCGGCGGTGAGCGACCCGGTGAAGGAGATCAACGCCGCGAGCGCCGACGCGCCCAGCGACAGGGCGAAGACGAGCCAGATCTCCCTGGTGAGGGTGCGGCGGTCGGGAAGCAGGGAGGGCAGGGAGGCGTCGGCGGTCACGGCACCGATCGTCGCACGCCTTGCCCGCGCGGGCCGCACGGGGCGGCCGGGTGGCAGTAGAGTCCTGGAATGCGCCAAGATCCGGCATAGGTCTGCCTAATTCGAAAGTGGTCGAGCATGGACGATCCCCGGCCCGGCAGGGCGCTGCCGGCGGGTGTCTACCGGCTGTTCGCCGACGGCGGCAACGGCCGCACGCTGAACGTGCCGCTGCCGGAGGGCGCGGTGGTGTGGCCCGACAGGTCCTACCGCCGCGACCATCCGGTGACCAGGCCAGCGTTCTGGCTGAGTGACGCGCCGGTCACCGCGGAGGTGTGGCGCAGCCTCGCCGCAGAACACCCCTACTCCGGACTGTGGCCGCTGCTGCTCGACGAGTCCGCGCAGCCGTGGGCGGCGGGCCAGGTCGCGCCCGAGCCCGAGGCGGAGATCGACGTCTACGAGCCCGCCCAGTTCATGTCCGAGGTGTGGCAGGACATGATCGAACCGCGCCTGCGCTACGGCGACGACTTCGAGGACCTCGCCCCGTTCGGCAAGTACTGCCCGGGCCTCGCCCCGCCCGGCGAGCCGATGGCCGAGCCGATGGAGGCCGCCGACTGGCTCGCCGGTCAGCTCGCCGACGGCCGCTCCACCCTGCTTGGCCTCGTCGCCGCCGTCCGGGGGGCCGACGCCCTCGCCGTCATGGGCTGGCAGGGCGCGCTGAACCACAACCCGTGGACCGCGCCGATGGCCGCCGTCGCGCGCGGCTGGGAGGACCGCTTCGGCGCGCGCCTGGTCCGCGTCGGCTTCAACACCATGGACTTCAGCGTCGCCGCCCCGCCCCGCGACCCCGACCACGCCGTCCACGTCGCCGCCGAACACTGGGCCTTCTGCCCCGACGTCATCGTCCAAGGCGCAGGCACCCTAGAGGGCTACGCCGAAGAACTAGTAGGCCGCAACGCCTGGACCTTCTGGTGGGACTAACCCCCAACCCCCGCCCCCAGCCCAACGCACGGCCTACCGCGCGGCTCAACGCACGGCCCTAACGCGGGCTCAGCGCACGGGCTCAACGCGTCGGCCTACCGCGGGGCTCAACGCACGGCCCTAACGCGGGCTCAGCGCACGGGCTCAACGCGTCGGCCTACCGCGGGGCTCAACGCACGGCCCTAACGCGGGGCTCAACGCGCGGGGCCTGGCGCGTGGCCCAACGCGTCGGCCTAACGCGGGGCTCAACGCGCGGGGCCTGGCGCGGGACTCAACGCGCGGACCTAACGCGCGGGCTCAAGGCGCGGACTTTACGTGTGGGCCTAGCGCGCGGGCTCAAGGCGTGGGCCTAGCGCGCGGGGCCTAACACGGGGCCCAACGCGTGGGCCTAACGCGCGGGGTCTGGCGCGTGGCCTCAACGCGGGGCTCAAGGCGCGGCCTTAACGCGTGGGCCTAGCGCGTGGGCCTAACGCGTGGCCTCGACGCGCGGGGCTTCGGGCGTGGACTTAACGCGTGGGCCTGGCGCGTGGCCTCAACGCGCGGGCCTAGCGCCTGGGCCTAGCGCGCGGGGCTCAAGGCGCGGGCCCAACGCGCGGGGCGCAACGCCTGGGCCTAGTGCGCGGACTTAACGCGCGGGGCGTAGCGCGTGGGCCTGGTGCATGGGGGTGGGTGGGGGTTGCTGGGGGGACCGGTGGGTGGCGTTGGCGGGCGGGTCAGCGTTCGCGGCCGCGGGCTTTGAGGGGGGTCGTCGGCAGGGTCGGGGCGGGGACGCGCGGGCCGTCGTAGCCGTGCACGACGCCGAGGGAGTCGCTGGTCATCCATGCCTCGCGGGCGGCGGCGATCTCCGTGCCGGTGCGGCCCACGAAGTTCCACCACATCACCAGTTTCTCCTCGAAAGGGACGCCGCCGAGCAGCAGGAACCTCGCTGCGGAACCCGCCTCGACGGGCAGCTCGTCACGGCCGCAGCCGAGGTAGAGCAGCCGTCCGACGGGGGCCTCCGCGCCGTCCACGCGGACGTCGCCGGTCATGGTGAGCACCGCGTACTCGAAGTCGTACTCCAGCGGGACCTTGGCCTCGCCCCCGGCGTCGAGGGAGACGTCCGCGCCGGTGATCGGGGTGAAGACCTCGCCCGGTGAGATCGCGCCGTCCAGCTCGCCGAGGAACACCGTCGCGCGCAGGCCAGGCGCGGTGACCACCGGGAGGTCGGTGTGGTGCGCGAACGCCGGGTCCTTGTGCCGCGCGGAGTCGGGCAGCGCCGTCCACAGCTGCGCGCCGTGCAGGACCGGCTGATGCGGGACCGGGGACTCCTCGGAGTGGGCGATGCCGCGCCCGGACGTCATCAGGCCGAGCTCGCCCGGCCTGATCGTCGCGAGGCTGCCGAGGCTGTCGCGGTGCAGCACGTCGCCCGCGTGCAGCCAGCTGACGGTCTGGAGTCCGATGTGCGGGTGCGGCGGCACCTGCATGCCCGGCTCGCCCGCGATGTCGTCGGGGCCGTAGTGGTCGAGGAAGCACCACGCGCCGACCATGCGGCGGCCGAACGACGGCAGCAGCCGCCGCACCGGGGTCCCGCCGAGCAGCACCTCCTTCACCGGCAGCAGCTCCCGCACCGGCGTGGCCTTCACCTCGGCGGTCCCGCCCGTGCTGACGGGCTCGGGCGCGGTCTCCAGATTGCTCATGGCATCACGGTACTCGGCGGCCCCGCGCGGCGGTCCAGGAGATCGTCCCGAGTGATCGGGATTGTTCCGTCGGCCGCAGGGGATACCCTCTTCGCCGCAGGTCGGCCGGGGGGCCGGGCCCCGTCCAGGGGGCGGCGACAGCGAGGAGCGGGCGATGGCGGCGGAGCACACCGGGGGCGCGGACCTCCGCCGCGAGGTCGCGGCGCTGTGGCGGCTCGGGTCGCTGATCACCCGTCCGGTCCGCGAGCTCGGCCGCGACGTGACCGTCGGCGTCGCGCGCGAGGGCCTTGAGCGGGCGCTTGAGCTTCCCGCGGTGCGCGCGCCCGTCGAGCGCGCCGCGCAGACCGCCGCGCAGCGCCTCGCGGTGTCGATCGCCGAGCAGGCCGTCGGGCAGCTGGCGTCGGCTGCGGAGTCCAACGTGGTCACCGGGGCCGCCTACGGCGTCACCGCGACCGCCCTTTCGGTCGCGGGCCAGGCGGCGGGGCACCCGCTGTCGAAGGCGGCTCGGCGGCTTGCCCTGCGCAACCCGATCACCCGGGCGACCGCCTCCACGTGGGTGGGGATCACCGAACGTGCCGCCTCAAGCGCGCTGGCACGCACCGCAGTGGACGCCGCGCTCGACTCGGTGACCGACGTGGTCGCCGACGTCGTCATGGACGTGGTGATCGAGGTGGGCCCCGAACTCGCGCTCGAGGTCGCCGAGAACGTCGCGCGGCAGGCCGCCGAGGAGGTGGCGGACCGGCTCGTCGCCTCGGGGCTCGTGCCGCGCTCGGTCGTCGGGTGGGCGGGGGAGGCCGCGCGCAGCGGCCCCGTCAGGATCGTGGTCGAGCGCTCGGGGTCGGCGGGCGTCGCCGACCTCGCCGGACGCGGCGCCGCCTGGGCGGCCGGCACCGACCTGGGCCGCGCCCTCACCGCGATGGTCGAGGACGTGGCCCGCACCACCCTGCGCGAACGCATGAAGGACACCGCCCGCGAGTCGGTCCGCCTCGCCTGGACCGGCGCGGTCGGCACACTGCGCGGCGAGGCGCCCGCCGCCGACGACGGGGCGGTCTCCCGCGCCACCCGCAGGATCACCGAACTCGTCGTCGACGGGCCCGCGGGCGAGGCTGCGGCGGCGATCGCCGTCCGGGTGACCCTGCGCGTCGCCCCCGCCGCCGTCCCGCGCCTTGCCGCCAGCGCCGCCCGCAACACCACCCAACGGGCCCTCCGCCTCCTCAACCCCTCCTGAAGCCGCGCAGGGCCCGTCCGGGAGGTCAGGCGGGTTTGGGGGTGGGGTGGGAGAGGAAGCCGGCTGTGAGGGTCATCAGGGCGGCGACGGCGGTGATGACGGCGAAGGAGACCGGCAGCGACGTCGCGGACGCGAGGCCGCCGACGAGCGCGGGGGAGATGAGCAGGCACGAGTAGGTGATGGTCGCCACCGCCGCGACGCCCTCGTTGGGGACGGCGGCGGCGCGGCCCGCCGCCGCGAACGCCAGCGGCACCACGACCGCGATGCCGAGGCCGATGAGCCCGAAGCCCGCGATCGCCGGGGCGGGGGAGTCGGCGGTCACCACGAGCGCGCCGCCCGCGACCGCGAGCACCCCGCCGAGCCGGACCGTCCTGACCGTGCCGAACCTGGCGACGACCGCGTCGCCGACGAGGCGGCTCACCGCCATCGTCACCGCGAACGCCGCGTAGGCCGCAGCCGCGACGCCCGGGTCCGCGCCGACGACGTCGCGCAGGTAGACCGCGCACCAGTCGGCGGTCGCGCCCTCGGCGAACACCGCGCAGAACCCGACGAACCCGATCCCGAGGACCGCGCGGCCCGGCAGCGTGAACCTCGCGGGCTCGGCGAGTCCGGGCGGCGGGTCGGGCAGCCCGCGTCCCGCCGCGAGCGCCAGCGCGGCAAGGACGAGCGCGGCCGCGACGAAGTGGGCGCGCGCGTCGACCCCGGCGGCCGCCGCGAGCGCGCCCCCGCCCGCGCCGACCAGCGCGCCGACGCTCTACATCCCGTGCAGGCTCGACATGACGGGCTTGCCGAGCTCGCGCTCCACCTCGACGCCGAGCCCGTTCATCGCCACGTCGCACACGCCGCCGAGCACCCCGTAGCCGAGCAGCAGCACCCACAGCAGCGCGAGGTCGGGGGCGAGGGAGGGAGGCACGAGCGCGACCGCGAACAGCAGCGCGGTCGCCCTTGTCACGGTCCGCGCGCCGCGCCGGTGGATGATCCGGCCGGTGAGCGGCATGGCGAGGAACGCGCCGAGCGCGGGGGCGAGCAGCGCGAGACCGAGCCCGCCGGGGCCCGCGCCCACGTGCTCCTGGATCCACGGGATCCGTGTGGCGAACGAGCCGCCGACCGCGCCGTGCAGGGCGAACACTGCAGCGACCGCGGTCCTGGGGGTCAACCTGAGGGACATGGACGACCATAATAGGTAGGTTTGTTAACTATAGGAAGTCGTGATCGTCCGGACACATTGCGCATTGCCTGGAAGGTCTGTTTAATACCTGTTTTCCCAGGTGGAAGGGCGGAGGAGAGGGATAGTCTGATTGCGCAACAAAATGAGATCTGTTGGTAAATGACCGTGGGAAATGGCGTTGTAAGGTCGCGCGGTTTAAGGTCTGCACCGTGCAGTCGAACCCCCCGCTCTGCCAGGCGCCAGAGGAACTCGCCTTCGTGCGAGCCCACACGCGCCTCAGATCTGTCCCCTTTCTCCCGGAATTGGTGCTTCACCAGGCCGACGACCCCTATGGCCTGTGGGAACGCACCGAAGACACCGGACTTCCCTACTGGGCCTTCGCCTGGACCGGAGGACTCGCCCTTGCCCGGCATGTCCTCGACCGGCCCGAACTCGTGCGCGGCCGCCGCGTCCTCGACTTCGCGTCAGGCTCGGGGGTCGTCGCCGTCGCGGCCGCCAGGGCCGGTGCGCGCGAGGTCGTCGCGGCCGAGGTCGACCCGTACGCGGCGGCCGCCGTCACCGCCAACGCCGAGGCCAACGCCGTCACCGTCACCGCGGTCTGCGCCGACCTCCTCGACGACGGCGACGGCGAGGCGGCCCGGCACGACGTCGTCCTCGCCGGGGACGTCTTCTACGACAAGGCGATGTCCCGTAGGGTCGAGCCATTCCTCCGCGGCTGCGCCGAGCGGGGTGCGCTCGTCCTCGTCGGCGACCCGGGACGGCGCTACCTGCCGCGCGGCGCGTACACCGCGCTCGCCCGGTACGACGTGCCGGTCAGCCGCGCGCTGGAGGACGCGAGGCACAAGCGGACCACCGTGTGGCAGGTCCCGGCATAACGAGGAGGGCCCCGATGGCCGACGAGGAGGCGTTCCGGCACTTCGTCGCCGAACGCTCCCCGGCGCTGCTGCGGCTGGCCTACCTGCTCACCGCCGACCGCGCGAACGCCGAGGACCTTGTGCAGAACGCGCTGGTCAAGGCGTATCTTCGATGGAAGCGCATCGAGACGAACCCGGAGGCATACGTGCGCCGGATCCTCGTCACCGTCGCCGCCGACGAACGCCGCCGCCCGCACCGCAGGCACGAGACCGCCACCGAGGCGCCGCCCGAGCTGCCCGGGTCCGATCCGTTCGCCGCGATCGACGGCAATGTACGGCTGCGCGCCGCGCTCGCCGAACTGCCCGCGGGCCAGCGCGCGGCGGTCGTGCTGCGGCACTGGGTGGGCCTCGAGGTCGCCGAGGTCGCCGAACTGCTCGGCTGCTCGCCGGGCACGGTCCGCAGCCAGACCCTGCGCGGCCTGGACAAACTCCGCGAAGCGTATGGCACGGTGCGGGACGACGCCCATGGATGACAAGACCCTGCTCTCCCTCCTCGCCGACGACGCCCCCGACCCGTCGCCCGGCCTCGCCGACGCCGTCGTCGGCAGGGCCCGGCGCGTCCGGCGCAGACGGCGGGTGTCCGTCGCGGCCTCGGCGGTGGTGGTCTGCGCGGCCGCCGTGGTGTTCCCCGTCGTCTGGCAGCAGGGCTCCTCGGTCCAGTCCGACACCGCGTCCCAGACCGCCGCTGGACGTGACGAGTCCTACAGCGCGCACAGCGACGCTCCACTGGAGGGCGCGGAAAAGCCGGGCCCCCTGAGCGACGAGGTCGCGCCCGAAGGAGCCCTGGCGTACGCACCGGATTCTTACGCCCCCGCGTACGTGGCGGCCCTCAACGCGCTGCCCACCAAGCGCAGTACACCCCTGCTCATCCTCGACGCCTTCTGCGCCGACCCCGTCACCTGCGGCTCCACGCCCCTGCCCGCCGCGTTCAAGGACGCGCTCAGCAAACTCGTGCCGTCACTTGCGTTCACCGACGACCGCAGCGACCGGCTCGCCGTCCGGATCGGCGGCGTGACGCCGTCCGGGCGGGCCCTGCTCGTCACCGTCGACGGCTCCCCGATACGCGTCTGGCAGCAGCCCGACGGCTCCTGGACGGCCTCCTGACCACCCCGCTCACTCGCTCAGCAGGTCACGCGCCCGCATCAGCGCGAACCCCAGCAGATTCAACCCACGCCACCGCGCCGGATCGGCAGCATCCGGTGAGTCAGCGGCAAGCCCGATCCCCCAGATCCGATCAACCGGACTCGCCTCCACCAACACCCGCGACCCAGTCCCGACAAGATGCGCCCGCAACTCCGGCGTGGCACTGAACTTCGCCACGTTCACCGCCGTCACCAGCTCGAACCTGTGCTCCGCCCACACCCCCTCATCAAACCCCCGCACCTCACGCCCAACCTTCTTCGCCTCCCCCGGATGCCGAGCCGCGAGCACCCGCTCCACCGCCTCCTCATCCCCGAACAACCGCGCCTTCCCCGCCATCATCGCGTGCTCCGCACTCCGATACCCCACCCCCTCAAACTCAAACCCCACCTCCCACCACTGCGAAAACACATGATTCCCACTCGCATTAACCGCATGCCCCCAAAAGAACACGTACTTGTGGTGGGCGCCTTCGGAGGCGGAGTGGAGGAGGGAGGGGAGGTTGTGGGGGGTCATTCGGGGCCTTTCAGGGTCCAGCCTGGGGCGTTGACGGTGAGGCGGAGGGTTTCTGGGGTGGCTTCGGCGCCGCAGTGGCGGCAGACCGTGAGCGGGTCGAGGGGGTGGCCGCAGGTGTGGTGGGCGGTGACGGGGGGCGGGTCGGGGAGCCAGTGGTCGCCCCAGTCGCGCAGGGCGTGGAGGACGGGGGCGAGGTCGCGGCCCGCCTCGGTGAGGTGGTACTCGTAGCGGGCGGGGCGGTCGTGGTAGCGGCGGCGTTCGAGGATTCCCGCGGTCTCCAGGGAGCGCAGGCGCGCGGTGAGGATGTCGCGGGACGCGCCGGTGTTGCGGGCGATCTCGTCGAACCTGCGGTTGCCGAACATGATCTCGCGGACGGCAAGGAGCGCCCAGCGCTCGCCGACGATCTGGAGCGCCCCCGCGATCGAGCAGGGACGCGCGGTGCTGCTCATGCCTTCTAGGTTGCCATATCCAACTCACTACCGGGACGGGTTCGGCCCTGATCGGCCGCTGTTACGCTGCGGAGGGGCGCGGGGCCGTCCCTAGGGGCCGTTGCCACGGGGGGCCGGGGATGGGGCGCTGGAAGACCTTCGTCGCGTGGGCGCTGCTCGCGCCCTTCGCCGTCTGGGCTGCCGTGCGGCTGTCCGGGTGGGACTCGTCCTTCCGATGGGTCCAGCTTGTCTCGTTCACGCCTTATGTCGCCGCCGCGTCGGTCGCCGTCCCCGTCGCGGCGCTCGTGCTGCGGCGCAAGGGCGCGGCGCTGGCCGGCGTCGCGGTCGTCGCGGTGTTCGCCGCGCTCCTCGCGCCCCGGGTCCTGCCCGACTCCGAACCCGTCGCCAAGGGGCCCGAGTTGCGGGTGCTCGCGGCGAACCTGCTGTTCGGCAGGACGCCGCCCGCCGACGTCCTGAGCCTCGTCCGCGTCCTCGACCTTGACGTCCTCGCCTTGTCCGAGCTGCCCTCCCAGGCCAAGGACGCGCTCGACGACGCGGGCATACGCGAGTACCTGCCTTACGCCGAAGACGGCACGAACGACACGACCCTGTACTCGGCCCACCCCTTGACGGTGCCGGGACCGTCCCCTGCGGGTGCGGTCCGCGCGGAGCTGACGGTGCCGGGCGCGGCCGAACCCGTCGAGGTCGTCGCGGTCCACACCTGCGCGCCCCTGTACCCGGGCCTCGACCGGTGCTGGCGCGAGAGCCAGGCGGCCCTCCCGCCCGCCACCCCCGACGGACGCGTCCGCGTCCTGGCGGGCGACTTCAACGCCACCCTCGACCACACGACGATCCGCGACGTCCTGGCCACCGGCTACCGCGACGCCGCCGAGGTCCGCGGGTCGGCCCTCGCGCCGACCTGGCCCGCCGACGGACGTCCGCTGCCCGGCGTCGTCATCGACCACGTCCTCGCCGACCGGCGCGTGGCGGTCCTCGACTACGCGGTGCACCCCCTGCCCGACAGCGACCACCGGGGGGTTTTCGCCCTGCTGCGTCTGCCTTGACGCGCTCGCCCTGGTCAGGGGGGACCCTCCCGCTTGTCCTCCGCATCTGGTTTGTCATGATCGGTCTATGACGTTGCGTGTGGTCCTCATCGGATACGGGCTCGGCGGCGCTGCGTTCCACGCGCCGCTGATCAGCTCGGTGCCGGGGATGATGCTGGTCGCCGTCGTGACCGGGAACCCCGAGCGCCAGGAGGCGGTCCGTCAGCGCTACCCGGGCGTCGCGGTGCTGCCCGAGCCCGCCGCGGTCTTCGCCGAGCCGCAGCACTGCGACCTCGTCGTCGTCTCGACCCCCAACCGCACCCATGTCACGCTCGCCACCGGCGCGCTCAAGGCGGGGCTGCCGGTCGTGGTCGACAAGCCGGTGGCGGTGACCTCCGCGCAGGCGAGGGAACTCGAGTCCTACGGGCCGCCCGTCTTCCCGTACCACAACCGCCGCTGGGACGGTGACTTCCGCACGGCCAGAAGGCTCATCGGCGAGGGCGCGCTCGGTGAAGTGCGGCGTTTCGAGTCACGCTTCGAGCGGTGGAGGCCCGAGGTCGCCGAGTCCTGGAAGGAGTCCCGCGACCCCGCCGACGCGGGAAGCATCCTGTACGACCTCGGCACCCACCTCGTAGACCAGTCGATCTGCCTGTTCGGCCCGCCCACCCACGTGTACGCCGAGGTGGACACCCGGCGCGCTGGCGCACAGGTGCCCGACGACGTGTTCCTCGGCCTCACCCACGAGGGCGGCGTCCGCTCCCACCTGTGGATGAGCGCGACCGCCGCCGACCTCGGACCGCGCTTCCGCGTCCTCGGCTCCGAGGCGTCCTACGTCATCCACGGCATGGACGGGCAGGAGGCCGCGCTGCGCGCCGGACGCACCCCGCGCGAGCCCGGCTGGGGGCAGATGCCGCCCGAGACCTACGGCCTGCTCGGCGTCCCCGGACGGGCCCGCCCTGTGCGCACGGACGCGGGCGCGTACCAGGACTTCTACAAGGGCGTCGCCGCGACCCTCCAGAACGGCGCGCCGCCCCCGGTGCCGATGGCCGACGCGATCGCCGGGCTCGAGGTGATCGAGGCGGCCCTCCGCTCGGCGGTGGGCCGCTAGCGACCGTCAGGACTCGGAGGGCTTCGGCTCGGCTTCGGCCGCGGGCTCGGCGGCCTGGGCCGCCTCCTCCGCCGCGCCTCTGCGGCGGTCGATGATGACCGCGCCTGCGATGACCGACACGATGGCCAGCGCGGGGACGAAGAGGGCGATGGCCTCGGTGACGGAATGGTCGGCGACAATCATGACCGAGACCGTACATCGGGACGTTCCCGGGTGGCACGGGCGATCCGCTGCGTACCCCACCCGAGCGCCACGACAAGGGCGAGCGAGCACACAAGGACGACGAGGGAAGCCGTCCCCCAAAGCCAGCCGGGCACGTCGGTCTTCAGCTCACGCTGGAGGATCAGCTTCTCCGACTGCGCCGGACGGGTGAACGACGGCTCGGCCGGCAGCTCCTCGGCGTCGATCGCCGGGTCCTTCGGCAGGTAGATCGGGATCGCCGACAGCTCGCGTCCGTCGTGGACGCGGATGAGGGTCTTCCACTCGCCTTCTACCGGCATGGGCGAGGTCGTCCGGTAGGTCGTCGCGCCGGTCTGCTCCAGCGGGTCGACGTGCAGGTCGCCGCCCTGCCACGCCGTCACCTGAACCCAGGCGGGGTCGTCGACGGGACGGCTCAGCGTGATGACCGCGTTGTTGTCCGGGCCCATCTCGACCTTGGCCGAAAGGTCGCCGGGGACCGTCGCGACGAGCCCGTTGGCGACGCATCCGGCGATCACCAGGAGCGCCCCGGCGAACATGCCGTGGGCGACGGCCGGGCGGGGGAGCCGCCCGGCCAGCCCCTCGGCGAGCAGGACGCCGAGGACCGCCCCCGCGAGCCCTCCGGCGACCGCCATGGCGACGCCCTCCGGCACGAGGTCGGGCGTCCAAGGCAGCCGGTAGGCCACGCCCGTCCAGAAGTACTCGGCGGCGAACCCGGCTGTGCCGACCACAAGGCCGGAGACCACCGCGAACGCGTACGGCCGCCGGATGAGCGCGAGCGCGACGAGCTCCACGAGCAGCGCCTCGGCGAGGTACATGGGCACCGCGGCCGTCAGTTCGCCGATGACCGGGCCGACGAGCAGCGAGACGCCGCCGCGCACCAGGAGGTAGAAGGCGGCGGCCATGAGCGCGCCGCCCCTGCCGACCCACAGCCGCGCCACGACGAGCGCGCAGCCCGCCGCGAGGGCCATGAGGAAAGGCTGGTTCACCAGGCGGAACTGGGGGACGCCGAAGTCGAACTCGGCCTGGAACACCGAAAGCCCGACGAGCAGGCCGCCCGCCATGCTGCCGCGCCGCAGGTAGCTGATCACCTTGTCGCCGGACGTCCCCGCGACGCGTCCTTCGCGCTCGAGGACCATCATCCCGACGAGCGAAAGGCCCGCGCCGCCGATGAGCATCAGGTGGGTCGGGCCCCACAGCGTCACGTCCTGGCCGAAGATGCGGTGCCAGACGTCGTCCAGCGGGAAGCCCAGCAGCGCGTAGAAGCCCGCCCCCGCGACGAGGACGCCTCCGGCCGGTACGTACCAGTTCCTGGTGATGCGCACCGGCGCGGGTCCCGGCTTCTCGTTCAGCGGCAGCACGAGCGCGAGCACGCCCGCCGCGAAGATGCCGAACAGTCCGATGAGGATGGGGTAGTGCGCGATGTTCGCGAGCGGCCCTTCATCACGGCCTCGGGTGATGTGCAGGGAGATATCCCAGTACATCCCGAGCAGTGCCGTAAGCAGGGAAACCAGGGAGACCATGGACGGCAGCGCGGCCCATCCCGGAATGCCCAGTCTGCCGCCCCGGGTGGTCAGTGAAGCGACCGACGTCAGCAGGGTCAGCTTGCCCGTCCGGTGGCCCCAGCCGAGCGCGAGCAGCACGACGGCGAGCACCACGCCCGCCCCGCTGGCGATGAACACCTGGTCGAGCGCGGCCCCTCCGGCCGGCTTCAGTTCCTCGGCGAGAACGCCCACGTTGCCCTCCTCTACTGCTCGGAATCCCCGGCACCGTAACGCATCACTTCCCTATGTGTCATTAGCCGATGTCTCGTTCTACAAGAAACCAGTGAGCGATGTTCACCACACCGGCCCGCGCGGAAAACCAGGTGTGCGCGCCGCGCAGCGCATGCTGGGATGGACCCGTGAGCGAACTGCACCTCTTCGACATGGACGGCACGCTGCTGCGCGGCACCACCGCGAGCCGCGAGCTCGCCACGGTCCTCGGCGTCGCCGCCGAACTCGCCGCGCTCGAAGCCGACTTCGTTTCCGGCCGCATCGACGGCCCGGGCTTCGCCGTCGGCATCCGCGCGCTCTGGCACGCCCTCACCCCCGACCACGTCGTGGAGGCGTTCGCCGCGTCCCCCTGGCTCGCCGGAATCGGCGACGTCTGCGCCGACATCCGCGCGCGGGGCGGGCGCACCGCCGTCATCACCCTTTCGCCGGACTTCTTCGCCGCGCACCTGTGCGGGCTCGGCGTCGACGAGGTCGTCGCGTCGCGCTTCCCCGCCGTGCCCTTCCGCGCTCCGGTAGACCCGGCGGGCATCCTTCTGCCCGAGTCCAAGGTGCGCGCCGCCGAGGACCTGCGGCTACGGCACGGGCTGCCGGTCTCCCGGGTCGTCGCCTACGGCGACTCGCTCTCGGACGTGCCACTGTTCCGGCACCTCGAGCACACCGTCGCGGTGAACGCCGACGACCACCTCGCCGACCTGGCCGCCCTGTCCTACCGGGGCGAGTCTCTGACCGACGCCTACGGCCTGGCCAGGTCCCTGCTGGACTGAGCGTCAGGCCGGCGCCGGGCCGCCCGCCGCGCCCCTGGTGAACACCGCGCCGCTGACGCACGCCGCGACGCCCAGCACCGCGACGACGAGGGCGAGCGGCAGCGCGGTCTGGGTGCCGAACGCCCCGGCCAGCGGTCCGGCGAGGCCGCCCGCCGTCCACTGGACGAGTCCGAACAGCGCCGAGGCGCTGCCCGCCCGATGCGTCGGCTGGCTCGACATCGCGAGCGTGAGCGCCATCGGGTAGACCGCGCCCTGACCCGTCATCAGCACGAACAGCGCGGGCGCGATGACGGGCAGGCCGGCCCCCGTCACGACCCCGCCCAGGACCGCGAGCCCGCCCGCCGCCGACAGGCCGAGACCCGCCCCCAGCAGGACGCCCATGCGCACCCGTCCGGCGAGCCGTCCCACGGTCTGGCCGCCGATGATCATGCCGACGGAGTTCACCGCGAACATGACGCTGTAGGACTGCGGGCTGAGCCCGTACACGCCCTGCAGGACGAACGACGAGCCCGACAGGTAGCAGAACATCGCGCCGCTCGCGAAGCCCGCCGTCAGGGTGAACGCGAGGAAGGTCCGGTGCTTCGCGACGGTGCCCATCGAGCGCAGCACCGCGCGCGTCGACGCCGCCACCCGCGCCCGCGCCGGGTGCGTCTCGGGCAGCGCGAGCAGCGCCGCGAGCCACAGCGCCGCGCCCATCGCGGCCATCGCGGCGAACAGCCCAGGCCAGGGCGCGACGAGCAGCAGCTGTGCGCCCGCGACCGGCGCGATGAGCGGCACGAAGCCGGTGACCAGCATGAGCATGGTGAAGAACCGCGCGGCCTCGACCCCGCTGTACAGGTCGCGCACGACCGCCTTGGTGAGCGCGACGCCCGTCGCGGCGGTGAGGCCCTGCACGACCCGGAGCGCGATGAGCACCTCGACCTCGCGCACCACGGTCAGCGAGGCCGAGACCACCGCGAAGGCGGCGAGGCCGATGAGGAGCGGGCGACGCCGTCCGAACGCGTCGCTGAGCGGGCCGACGACGATCTGGCCGGTGCCGAGCCCGACCATGAAGGCGGTGAGGGACAGCTGTGCGGCCGTCGGGCTCGTGCCGAGGTCGGCGGCGATCTGCGGGAGGGCGGGCAGGTACAGGTCGATGGCGAGCGGTCCGGCCGACGTCAGCGCCCCCAGCAACACGAACATCCTGCGCATCCGGCCTCCACTTCTAGGTAATTCATACCGGAAAAGTGAAGAATACGGCAAGCTGTGCTCTTTCTGCCGTCCGGAGTGTTTTATCCCACTCGGGGAGCCGGGTTCAGCCGACGAGGCGGGCGCGCAGCGCGCCGGTGTCGTCGCGGGTCCAGCCGTGCGCGTCGAGCCAGCCGAGCGGGCCGCCGAAGGACGCGTCGAGGCCGTCGAGGAAGCGGACCATGACGTCGGTGCTCGGCATGTACGTCTCGCGGGGACGGCCGCTCAGGCTCTGCCGGTAGGTCGCCGAGGCCATCAGCCGGTCGAGGATCGCGTCGAGGCGCTCGGCCGTCAGCGCGTAGTCGGCCACGACCGCCTCGCGCCGCACGCCCGCCGCCGACAGCGCAAGCGCCGAGATGACGCCCGTGCGGTCCTTGCCCGCCGCGCAGTGCACGATCGAGCCGCCCTCCTCGTGCGCCATGACGCGCAGCGCGGCCAGCACCGAGTCGGCCCTGTCGCGCAGGTAGCCCTGGTAGGAGGCAAGGGAGCGGTCGCCCTCTGCCCTGCGCGCGTCGCGCTTCTGCCACGGCAGCACCGCGTCGACGTCGACCTCCTTGGGGTCGTCCTCGGCGCTGAACAGCGACAGGTGGTGGTGCGCGACCCCCGCGAGCGTCAGCGGCCCGGGGCCCTCCCGCTGCACCTCGGCCTCGGTGCGCAGGTCCAGCACGTGCCCGATGCCGAGCTCGCCCGCAAGCAGGGACACGTCGGCCTCGGTGAGGTCCTGGAGGTTGTCCGAACGCAGCACCCGGCCGAACCGGGTGACGCCGCCGCCGTCGGTGGGCAGCCCGCCGAGGTCGCGGACGTTCACGGCGCCTTCGAGGGTTATCCAGCGGTTCCGCATGATCGGGAGCCTACCCGTCTCCTCCGACACGGCGACGGCCGCGGTGTGAGCAGCGACACGTGTGGTTTGAACGGGTTCAACTCCGCTGTACTGTGGCCCCGTGAGCGCACTGCTGGGAACCTCCGAGCGGCTGACGGTGCGGACCCTACCCGCCCCCGGCCCCGTCGACCTCGTCGCGGCGTTGCCGCATCCTGCCGCGCTCGCCTGGATCAGGCACGACAGCGGGCTCGTCGGCTGGGGCGAGGCCGCCCGCGTCCCGATCCCCGGCGGGCCCGACAGGTTCGCCCGCGCCCGCGCCGCGCTCGCCGCCCTGTTCGCGGACGCCGAGGTCGACGACGCCGTCGGCGTGCCAGGCTCCGGGCCCGTCGCCTTCGGCGCGTTCGGCTTCGACCCGGCGGGCCAGGACTCCGTCCTCATCGTGCCGCGCGCCGTCGTCGGCTGGCGCGACGGCCGCGCCTGGCACACCGTCATCGGCGACGACGCCGACCCGCGCGCCGCCCTCAACCCGCCGCGGCCGCCGTCCGGGGTCAGCTGGCGCGGCGGCGCGCTCGGCGACGCGGCCTGGGCCGACGCCGTCCGCACCGCCACCGCGCGCATCCGCCAGGGCGAGCTCGGTAAGGTCGTCCTGGCCCGCGACCTGTGGGCCGAGGCCGACGAGCCCATCGACCCCCGCGTCCTGCTGCGCCGCCTGTCGGCGCGCTTCCCCGACTGCTACACCTTCGCCGTCGACGGCCTGGTCGGCGCGACCCCCGAGCTGCTGGTCCGCCGGATCGGCGGCGAGATCGCCTCGCTCGTCCTGGCCGGGACCACCCCGCGCGGCGCGGACGAGGCGGCCGACCGCGCGCTGGGCGAGGCCCTGTTCGCCTCCGCCAAGGACCGCCACGAGCACGCCTACGCCGCCGACATGGTCCGCGACGCGCTCGCCCCGATGTGCGCCGAACTCGAGGTGCCCGCCGAACCCGAGCTGCTGCGCCTGGCCAACGTCCAGCACCTGGCCACGCCCGTGCGCGGCCGTCTGGCGGGCGAACGCTCGGTCCTCGACGTCCTCGAGGCGCTGCACCCGACCCCCGCGGTCTGCGGCACCCCGACCGCCGCCGCGATGGACCTCATCGGCGAGCTCGAGGAGATGGATCGCTCCAGGTACGCCGGGCCCGTCGGCTGGGTCGACTCCCGGGGAGACGGCGAGTGGGGGATCGCGCTGCGCTGCGCCCAGCTCGACGGCCGCCGCGCCCGCCTGTTCGCCGGCTGCGGCATCGTCGCAGACTCCGACCCGGCCGCCGAGATCGCCGAGGCGCGCGCCAAGTTCGGCGTCATGCGCGCCGCACTCGACGGCTGAGCGGCTAGGCCAGGCTCTCCAGCTTCGCGATGAACGCGGCGATCGCCGGGTCGTGTCCCGCCGTCGCGGCGATCATCGCCACGAGCTGCCCCGACAGCCACGGCACCAGCTCCTCGCGGGCCAGGGTCCGCTCCTGGAGCCAGGTGAGCAGCGCGCCCTCGCACGCCGCGACCCAGCAGCGCAGCGTCAGCAGCAGGAACGGCGACGGGTCGGCGATCTCCAGCCTGACCAGCACCTCGTCGACGGCCGCGTGCCGCGCCTCGTCCACCATCGCCGCGGTCTCCGACGTCGCGATGACCGAGCCGCCGCGCAGCAGCGCGATGTACCCCGCCGCATGGTCCTCGGCGAACGCGACGAACTCCCCGATGGTGTCCTGCAGCTGCGTCAGCAGGTCGCCGTCGCGCTCACGCCTGATCCGCGCGACGAGGTCGTCCACCGACGTGCGCAACGCCGCGACATGGATCTCCTCGATGTTGGAGAAGTACCGGTACACCAGCGCCCGCGACACCTGCGCGTGCGCCGCCACGTCCTCCATTGTGACGCGTTCCGGCGCTGCGCTGCCGAACAGCTCGAGCGCCGCGTCGATCAGCGCCTGCTTGCGGTTCTCGGGGGACATCCGGCGGGGCCGGGGGGCGGTAGGTGCGGCTTCTCTGTCGGTCGTGGGCATACGGCCCTTCCCGGGGCTGGTCAAAGGTCGATGACAAGGTGGTCCCCCGACGCGCGGGAGACGCACGGCATCATCTCATTCTCCCGGCCCACCCGCCCCGGACCCGAAGCACCCCCAGCCGCCCCGAACCCGCCGTCACCCCCCGGCAGGCGGCCGTCCCCGAGTCCTCCGGCCCCGCCGTCACCCCCCGGCACGCGGCCGTCCCCGCCGTCCCCGAGTCCTCCGGCCCCGCCGTCGCTGCCCGGTACGCGGGCATCCCCGGGCATCCGTCCCGCGGAATCCCCTCCAAGCGCAGGAACACGAGTCTCTTCAGCACCCGTGGGCGCTTCGACCTCCTGCATCCCGTGACGACCACCTCGCCCCGCGACGCGGGTGTCCGCGCCGCTTGCGGGTGCTTCGAGCGCTGGTGTCCCGGAACCGTCGGTACGTCCCGCGACGCGGGTTTCCGTGGCGGTGTTGTGGGCTTCGGGGGTCCGTGTGCCCGGGGTGTCGATACGTGCCGGGACATGCGTGTTGTCGGTGGTGTCGTGGGGTTCGAGCGTTGGTGTTCCGGTCTTGGTGGGAGGGTGCGGGAGGCGGTCGCGGTGGTCGACGCCGCCGTCGAGGACCGTGACGCGGCAGGTGCCGCAGAAGCCCTGGCGGCAGGAGTAGGCGACGTCGGGGACCGCCTCGCGGAGGGCGTCGAGCATGGTCCGGTCGGCGGGCACCTCGACGGTCACGCCGGTGCGGGCCAGGCGCACCGAGAACGGCCGTCCGTCGGCGACTTGCTCGGGCGCGAAGCGCTCGGCGTGGAACTCGCGCGCCGCGCCGGACTCGGCCCTGACCAGGGCGAGCAGCGGCGCGGGGCCGCAGCAGTAGACCGCGCGGCCCTCCACCGGCAGGCCGTCGAGGACGCCGGGGCCGGGCAGGCCGGCGACGTCGTCGGTGCGGACCGTCACCTGGTCGCCGTGCCGGGCGAGCACGTCGAGGAACGGCAGCGACGCGAGGTCGCGGCCGGTGTAGAGCAGCCGCCAGTCCGCGCCGAGCCGCGCGGCGGCCCTGACCATCGGCAGGATCGGCGTCACGCCGATGCCGCCCGCGACGAACAGGAACGGGCCGCGCCCGGTGAACCGGAACGCGTTGCGCGGCTCGGACACCCGCACGACGGACCCCGGCACGAGCGTGTGCGCCTCGGCCGAGCCGCCCCCGCCGTCCGGGACGAGCCGGACCGCGATCCGGTAGGCCCGCCGATCGGCCGGATCCCCGCACAGCGAGTACTGCCGCACGGCCCCGGAAGGCAGCCGCACGTCGAGGTGCGCGCCGGGCGTCCACGGCGGCAGCGGCGCGCCCGCCGGATCGGCGAACGCGAGCCCGACGACGCCCTCGGCCTCCCGCCGCGCCTCGGCGACGACAAGTACCCGCGAGCGCTCCACCGGACGCGCCGGGCGGCGGCCCAGGCCGTTCAGCGCCGCCATCGCGGGCGGCACCGCCGAGATCCTGGCGAGCAGCGCGAACAGGGCGTCCGGGCCGCCCCTGCCGCGCAGCTCCGACGGCAGCCTCATGCCGCCCGCCCCTCGGCCGCCCGCCCCTCGGCCGCCCGCGCGGCGGGCGACGCCGCGAGGTAGGCGACCGCCTGGTCGGTGTCGCCCTCCATCGACGGGTGGTAGGACCGCGAGAAGTACCGCAGCACCTTGCGCCCGAGGTGCGACAGCGCGGGGGTGACCCCGCGCGAGGCGGGGCCGCGCACGTCGCGCACCCGGGGCAGCGGCCTTCCGGCGAGCTCACCGTCGATCGAGTACAGGAACCTGACGCCCTTGCGCCACAGCACGAACAGCATCGGCGCGACGAGCACCATCGCCTCGATCCTGCGCAGGTGGCGCCCGTCCACGTGCCGGTACAGGTCGAAGGCGACCGAGCGGTGCTCGACCTCCTCGGCCCCGTGCCAGCGCAGCAGATCCAGCATCGTCGGGTCGCAGCCCGCCCGGTCGAGCCCCTCGGCGTTGAGGATCCAGTCGCCCATGAAGGCGGTGATGTGCTCGATCGCCGCGATGATGGCCAGGCGCGAGACGAGCCACTCGGACTCGGCCCTGCCGCGCAGCCGGGGCCGGTCGCCGAGCAGCACGGAGAAGAACCACTCCATCTGGTCGGTGAACGGACGGCAGTCCAGGCCCTGTGCGGTGTAGTGGTCGAGCACCTCCTGGTGGGCGCGGGCGTGCAGCGCCTCCTGGCCGATGAAGCCGAGCACGTCGCGGCGCAGCTCCTCGTCGGTGATCAACGGCAGCGCCTGCTGGAAGACCGCGACGAACCAGCGCTCCCCGGCGGGCAGCAGCAGGTGCAGCACGTTCATGAGGTGGGTCGCCAGGGGTTCGTCCGGCACCCAGTGGCGTGGCAGGTCCGACCAGTCGAAGCGCACGTCGCGCGCGCCGAGGACGAGACGGTCGGAGGGCGGTGTCTCCTTCAGCACGCCGCAATAGTAGACAACTTGTCAATAAACGGGAAGGGCTACTCGGCCCGGAATGTCGTGACATGTCCGTCCTTCCACAGCAGCACGTCAAGGTACTCGGCCGACGGAGCCACCCGCGTCACCACGACCTCGGCGATGTCGAGCACGAAGATCGGGCTCTCCCAGACCTCCTCAGGCGCGCCCATCGCCTTGAACAGCGCACGCGCCAGCTCACGGTCGGCGACCTCGACCGTCCGTCCGGAGATCTTGGCGTCGCCCGGCCAGGCCGTGGGGTTCTCCGGGTCGGGATCGGCCGAGCCCGAGTGGACCGCCACCCGTGGATCCCGGCGGATGTCGCGCGCCTTCAGCGACTGCGGCATCATGCCGAACACCGCCTCGCCCCCGGCCAGCTCCAGCTCGATCCCGCTGATCCGCGGCCCGCCGTCCTTGCGCAGCGTGGCGATGGTCTTGTGCTTGTGCGCGTCGAACAGGGCGCGGGCGTCCGCCGCGAACTCCGGGGCCGTCTCGATCACGTCGTTCCAGGTAGCCATGGACCCATACCAGCACGGGGGTCCGACAGAATCGGCGGGCCCGCGCCGGGCGGACCGGGTAGCCTCACAAAATATGGGTGGAGCGCGCACAGCAGTGACGGCGGCGGCGGGGCTCGCCCTGGCCGCCGGGTGTTCGACGGCAGGCGGGATCGACCCCGCGCCCGCCCCGAAGGCCAAGGCCGAGATCGCGGTGCCCGAGCGCAGCGCCCAGGCCGGGGCCGAGTGCACCGACCTGAAACCGACCCCCGACGACCCCGCCAAGCAGCTGCGCGGCATGTGGATCGCGACGGTCTACGGCGGCGACTGGCCCGGCGACCCCAAGCTGCCCGTCGAGCGCAAGAAGGCCGCCTTCCGCACGCTGCTCGACAAGGCGGAGTCCGCGCGCCTGAACGCGGTGTTCGTCCAGATCCGTCCCGCGGGGGACGCCTTCTACCCCTCCGAGATCGAACCCTGGTCGGTCTGGCTCACCGGCAAGGCGGGCAAGGACCCCGGCTGGGACCCGCTCAAGTTCATGGTCGCCGAGGCGCACGCGCGCAACCTCGAGTTCCACGCCTGGTTCAACCCCTACCGCGTCGGCGAGGACAACGACCGGGCCAAGCTCGCGCCCGACAGCCCCGCCGCCAAGAACCCGAGCTGGGCGCACAAGTACGGCAAGTACCTCTGGTACGACCCGGGCCTTCCCCAGGTCCGCGACCTCGCCGTCTCGGCCGTCATGGACGTCGTCGACAAGTACGACGTGGACGGCGTCCACATGGACGACTACTTCTACCCCTACCCGTCGGACGGCGAGTTCCCCGACGACAAGACCTTCCGCCTGTTCGGCGCGGACTACCCCACCAAGGCCGCGTGGCGGCGCGACAACGTCAACAAGCTCGTCAAGCGGCTGCACACCGAGGTCGCCGCGGCCAAGCCGTGGGTGCGGTTCGGCATCAGCCCGTTCGGCATCTGGCGCAACAAGTCGGGCGACCCGGCCGGATCGGACACCAACGGCCTCGACTCCTACGCCTCGATCTACGGCGACGCCCGCAAGTGGATCCGCCAGGGCTGGCTCGACTACGTCGTCCCGCAGCTGTACTGGCCGATCGGCGACCCGCGCGCCGACTACCGCGTCCTGGTGCCGTGGTGGTCGAACGTCGTGCGCGGCACCGACGTCAGGCTGTTCATCGGCCAGGGCGCGTACCGCGTCGGCGCGGACTCCGTCTGGAAGAAGCCCGACGAGATCAGCCGCCACCTCACCCTCAACCGCAGATATCCCGAGGTGCGCGGCGACGTCTACTTCAGCTCCGCCGACGTCGCCCGCGACAAGGGCGGGTTCATGAGCGCCATCCTGCGCGACCACTACCGGCGGCCCGCCCTCATCCCGCCGTGGCAGACGGGGAAGGTCCCGGCCGCGCCCACGGGCGTCAAGGCGGCCACCGAGGGCGGCGGCGTCAAGGTGACGTGGAAGGGCGACGCCACGTCCTACGCCGTCTACCGGACCGCGGGAGAGGGGCAGCGCTGCGCGCCGGTCCGTCCGCAGGACCTCGTCGCGACCCTGCGCGGCACCGAGTTCACCGACGCCTCCGCCACGCCGGGACGCGCCTACACGTACCGGGTCACCGCCCTCGACCGCAACCAGCACGAGAGCGCTCCCGGAGCCGCCGCGACGCGCGCTCCCTGACGTCGAAAACCGGCAGTGACCGAGATCACCCGGGGGCGAATAGAACGGCCCGGGACGGGGGAAGAAGACCCCAATGACCCCCGGAGGTGCGCGATGGCTCTCTCGATGGACGAAGAGCGAATCCTGACCGAGATCGCCTCCCGGCTCAGCCGGGAGGACCCCGCCCTGGCCCAGAGGTTGGAGAGGTTCGGCAGGGCGCGCCGGACCAGAGCACGGCGGATCGCGGCCGCCGTGGTGATCGCGGTACTCGGCCTGGTGTCCGCGGTGGGCACGGCCATCGCGGTGTTCTTCACCTGAACCGCCCGCGCCCGCCTCGAGGAGGGACGGGACGCGGCGAAGGCCCCGGCGCTGAGCGCCGGGGCCTTCGTGGTGCTTAAGTGCCGGTGTGGTGGTCGCCTCTCGGCGGATGGCACAACACGGCTCCAGCCGAACGGTATTCCGTGAAGGCTTTAGATGCGGCCCGGGGACACTGGCCACACCGGCACAGCAAGCTTAACGGCTCCCGTCGGGTGTCCCGCGCACCGCGCCCCTCCCGTCCCGCTTCCGGGGCGTTTCTGCGCGCTGTGATACGCGTCACGTACTCCGGGGCGCGGCCTGGGGCGTCGCAAATGTAGAGATATACCGGTTATCCAGCGAGGAGGGGCCATTGCCGGAACGTCAACTCCCGGCCGGACATGACGCGGACCCGGCACGAAACAGTGCCGTTTCGGCCATACCGTCGCCGGACGGCAATTTTCCGTCGCCGGAGGGGGAACATCCGAAGATGAGGGCCGGGGGGCCTCGGCCGCCATCGCAACGCACGTCGTACGGGAGGAGACGGGCAGTGGAAGCACCGCGCCTGGGTTTGGTCGGCAGGTCCGACGCCCGCGCCGCGGCATGGGAGTTGTCCCCGGACCTGCGCGCACCGGGCAGGGCACGGGAACTCACTCGGGGGGAGTTGGCGGCCTGGCGGGTACCCGACCAGTCCGACATCGACGAGGTCGTCCTCATGGTCGACGAACTCGTGGCCAACGCCGTCGTGCACGGCAAGGGGCCGATCCATCTCTGCCTGTTGCTCGAGGGACTCCTCCTGCGCGGCGAGATCACCGACGAGTCCTTCGAGGCACCGCCAGAGCCGCGCAGCGAACGCGAATTCGACGCCGAGGACGGACGCGGGCTCCTGCTCGTCGCCGCCCTCGCGGCCGACTCCGGATGCCGGACCGAGCCGCACGGCAAGACCGTCTGGTTCACGCGGGTCCTGAGCAGTCTCGCGTCCTGACCCGCAAGGGCCCGCCCGGGGGAGCGGCACGGGCCCGTCGCGGGAACGGAGTCTTCGGGGAGGGGGTGTGCACGGAGGGGCGGGAGGCTGCTCCCGGGCCCGGCGAAGCGTCGCCGAACCCGACTAGGATCCGAAAGTGTGAACTGGCAGACCTCCGGCGGCGCCCCCGCAGATGACCCCTTCGCCAAGGCAGAGGCCGACGTCCGCGCGATGACCTCCTCGGCGTGGTGGCAGACCGCCGCGCCGCAGCAGCGGGCCGAACAGGTCGTCTCCCGGCTCCTGGCCGGGCCGGGGGAGTGGTGGCTGTACGGGGCATGGGGCCGCTGGTACCGCTGCGGCCTCGACGGCCACTGGCACCCGAGCCCGCCGCCCGCCGACCTCGCCCAGCGCCGCGTCCTCGCACCCGCGCCGCCAGGAGTGGGCAACCCGCCGGTTCCGCCCCAGCTCATCCCGACAGGTCACGACATCGGCGCGGGGCTCATGGCCGGCGCGGGACTCCTGTCCGAGGGGCCGTCCGCCGAACTCGTCGCACGGGTGCAGCAGACCCTCGTCACCGCGATCGCGGTCGACCCGCAGCAGTTCGCGATGCAGGACCCCGCGTTCCAGCCGGGCACCCCCACGACCGTCGCCGCCCTGTGGGGCGCGGTGCTGTTCAGCGCGGGCACCCCCGTTGTGCTGGGCGAACACCCGCTCGTCGCCATGTTCGCGCCCTACCTGACAGTCCAGGCCCACCACCTGCGCTGGATGATCGCGCCCGACCTCACCCGCCTGGCCGTCTACTACACCGACAGGCTCGGCGCGCGCGACCCCGTCGGCGCGGCCTTCGTCGTCAGGATGATGGGCGAACTCGCCGCGGCCCTCGCCACCGACCGCGCCTTCCAGCCCGGCGCGTCCGCGCTCGCCGCCATCTGCGCGACCACCCTCCAGTACGTCCAGGCCGACCAGCAGGCCATGGCCTACGGCGCGCCGACCGTCGCCAAGGAGTGGCTGCGGCGCTGCCCCGCCGAGTACGCGGCGCCCATCGTGCGCGAGGCGTCCCCCGGGGAGTACCTGCGGCTCGCCTTGTACGACCTCGCTCTGCTGTACGGAGACCTCACCGAAGGCACCTCACGGCCTCCCGCCGAGCTGCGCCGCGCCGCGGCCGCGGTGTTCGCCGCCGACCTCCAGACGATCCCGCAGGCGGTCCCCGCCGTCCTGCCCTGGCTCGACCCGGAGTCCGCGCGCACCGTCCAGGAGGTCCTCGCCCAGGCACAGCACCCGCTGCGCGAGCTGTTCCCGCAGGGCGTCCGGCTGCCACCGGGCCTCAGCAGCACCGACGCGGGCAAGGTCCGCGCGCTCCTCGCCCTCACCCACACGCTCGCCATGACGGCCTGCCGCCTCGCCCAGACCGCCCCGCAGCACCTCGAGTTCATCGTCCCCGCCGCCTGCGCCGCAGAACTCGGCACCCCGGCCCTCAGCCGCCCCAAGAGCACCGGCGAACCCTCCGCCTGGGAGATCATCAACGCGGCCCGCCGCCACCTCGCCGACGAACGCGGCGCGACCCAGTCCAACCCCACCCCCGCGACTCCGCCTTCCGCGCCCCCGCCCTCCCCGGCCCCCCTGCCCCACGACGACGACCCCTTCGCTACCCGCCCCGGCACCCTTCCCCCCTCCAACCCCTTCGCCTCCCCCTCCCAGCCCGCACCCCACGGCCAGGGCACGTCGGAGTCCGGCTCCTCACCCTTCGACGCGTCCGGCGCACCCGCCTCCGCACACGCCGCCGAGCCCCCGCAACACGGCGCACCCACGCCCTACGGCCAGGGCGGCTCCGAAGGCAACGCCCCCTCGCCCTACGGCCAGGGAACTCCGGAAGGCAACGCACCCCCGCCCTACGGCGCACCCGCGTCCTCCCACGTCCAGGGCCCTTCGGAGGGCACCGCGCCCCCGCCTTACGACCCGTCTTCCCGCCCCGCCTCGGCGCACGGCAGCGAAGTCCCGGCCTACGGCTCACCCGCAGGCTACGGCCAGGGCAGCTCCGAAGGCGGCGCGCCCCCGCCCTTCGACGCTTCCGCACGTCCCGGCTCCGCCCAGGGCGGCGAAGCCTCGCCCTTCGCGCCCTACGGCCAGGCGACTCCGGACGCAGGCGCGCCTTACGACCCCTCCGCACGGCCCGCTTCCGCACACGCCAGCGAGGCCCCGCCCTACGGCTCGCCCGGGCAGGGCGCTTCGGAGGGCGGCGCGTCTTCGCCCTACGCCCCCTCGGCACAGGGCGGCGATGCCGCGCCTTACGCGTCCCCGGCTTACGGCCACGGCGGCTCCGACGCGAGCGCGCCCCCGCCCTTCGACCCCTCCGCGCGTCCCGCCTCGGACCAGGGCGCTTACGGTTCGCCCGCGCCCTCCGCTCAGGCACAAAGCGGCGGCGCGCCGCCGCCGTTCGACCCGTCCGCGCGCCCTGCCTCGGATCAGGGCGGTTACGGTTCGGCCGCGTCCTCCGGTCAGGCGCAGGGCGCTGCTGACGGCGGCGCGCCCCCGCCCTTCGACCCGTCCGCGCGGCCGGTCTCGGATCAGGGCGGTTACGGGTCGCCCGCGTCCTCCGGTCAGGCGCAAAGCGCTTCCGAGGGCGGCGCGCTGCCGCCGTTCGACCCCTCAGCGCGGCCCGTTTCGGACCACGGTGGTGCCTACGGCTCGCCCGCCCAGGGACAGGGCGCTTCTGAGGCAGGGGCGATCCCGCCTTACGACCCCTCGGCCCGTCCCTCCGGGCAGGGTAACGCGGTCCCGCCGTTCGGCTCGGCTTCGCCCGCCCACGGTCAGGGTGCTGGGGAGAACAACGCGGTCCCGCCCTACGACCCGTCCGCGCGGCCGGTCCCCGGGCAGGGCAACGCGGTGCCGCCCTACGGCTCCACCTCTCCCGCGCACGGTGAGGGCGGCGCGCCGCCGCCGTTCGACCCGTCGGCGCGGCCGGGCGGCGCGGTCCCGCCCTTCGACGCCTCCGCGCAGCCCCTCTCCGGCGGCGCGGTCCCGCCGTACGACCCGTCAGCTTCACCCGTCCACGGGCACGGCTCCGAGGCCGGCGCGCCGCCGCCCTACGACGCGTCCGCGCGTCCCGCCTCCGGGCAGGGAGCGGTCCCGCCGCCTTACGACCCGTCCGCGCGTCCCGGCCACGGCTCCGCCGGAGGCGGCGCGGCCCCGCCCTTCGACCCGACGGCGTCGCCCGCACACGGCCACGGCTCCGAGGGCGGCGTTCCGCCTTACGACCCGTCGGCGCGGCCCGCGTCCGGACAGGGCGGCGGTATCCCGCCTTACGACCCCTCCGCGCAGCCCGCCCACGGGCACGCCGCTTCCGAGAGCAGCGGGATCCCGCCCTACGACCCGTCAGGGCAGGGCGCTGAGCCCGTTTACGACGCCTACGGGCAGTTGGTCGGGAGCGGCGCGTCGGGGCGGGAAGGGGAGGCCCAGGCGTACGACGCCTACGGGCAGCCCGTGTCCTCCGGCGCGCAGGCCGGACAGGTCGACGCGACCGCGCCGTACCGGCCCGAGTTCACCGGATCGGGCCAGGTCCCGGACGGCACGGCCCCGTACCTGCCGACCTTCGCCGGGCAGGCGCCGCCCGCGCCGCCGCAGGCGCGGCCGTCCGACGCGCACGGGCAGCAGGCCGCGCCCTCGGGCGGAACCGTCGTGGAGGCATACGGCATCAGGTTCCTGTGCGGCGCGGACGACATCGAGCGGATGCTCACCGAGGTCCGCCGCCGAGGCAAGTGGGCGCAGCAGCTGCGCGGCCAGGAGGTCTCCAGCGCGTCGGCCCCCGCGGTCCTGCTCGTCGGCGCGCCGTCCACCGGACAGCGCCGTCTCGGCAGGATGATCGCGCGCGCGCTTTCCGACGTCGGCTTCAGCGGCGACAGGCTGCGGAACCTGCACCTCGAGCAGGTCCGCGAGGCGGGCCCCGACGGCCTGACCGCCGTCCTCGACGCGCACGCCGGCGAGACCGTCCTCCTCGAGGGCCTTGACGAGCTCGTCTTTGATGACGGCCAGGGCGACGCCTACGCCCGCGCCCTCTACCGGGTCCGGGCCGAGGGCGTCACCACGACTACCCTCATCGCCTCGGTCCGGCCCGAGCGCTTCGAGGAGTTCGCCGCCGCCCACCCCGAACTCATCACCGACTTCCGCACGGTCCGCCTGCCCGACCTGGACAAGGACGAGGTCCGCCTCAACCTCCTCGCCCTCCTGGCCGCCGAACGCTTCGTCACCATCGACGACGAGGCATGGCGGATCATCCGGGGCGAGTTCGCCCAGCTCGGCGGGCGCGGCAGGCTCGTCAACGCCCGCCTTGTCGAGGCGTTCCTCGACCGCGCCTGCACCCGCCACCTGGGCACCGCCGACGACACCCTCTCCGTCCTCGGCGACCCCGGCTTCCGCCTCACCCCCCAGGACGTCACCGGCATAGCCTCCGAACTCCCCCGCTGACCCCGACCCCAAGACCCCGGCCCGACCCCGTGCGCAGGGGTTGCCCACCGCAGTGCCCGTGCGCCCACGGACGAACGGGCGAGCCCCCCGCTGCGCAGCACGGGCGGCGCGCTGTGCCCGTGCGCCCACCGCCGAACGGCGACCTGAGCGGCACGAGCCATGATGCCTCGGCACTCATCCGGTCGGGTTCGGCGGGCTCGCCGTCCGGCGCGCGGTCGGGTTGCCGGTGCCGCACGACCTCGCGCCGCCCGCGTCGTGCGCGGCCAAATCGGAGCCCCCGCCCCAGGCGGCCCGCCCGCCGACCCGGATTCGCACATGTTACGGGTGTTACAGTTGCCCGGAATGCGGCTTAGTTGATATTTGTCAGGTTAGTCTTTCTTATTCTTTGGCATCACGTTCCTCTGGGCATTCCCGAACTGTGGCCTAGGGAAGATTAGTCGGTTTGGTCTGGTTGGTCCCGCCGGGCGTGTCGCGATGTGGCCCCCGGAGCGCGGCGACGGCGGTGCGCGTCCGGGGTCTGTCGGCTATATGTCCTGCGTGGAGCGGGTCCTCCGGGTGGCCGGAATTGGCGGTTTCTGTGGTTTGAGGCAATTGCGGTGGTGTCGTAGGTAGGAATTTTGCGGGCAGATCAAAAGTGGAAAAGGGGGGATCTGGAGGTGAGGGGCGGCTTATTCTCTGGGCACGTCCGAGCCGGGCGTGCGCGGGTCAGGTGGACGGACTGCCCTTTATGGACGGATGAGGGGCTGGATATTCCGCGCGGTTTCTCCTGTGTTTCTCCTACCCTCCGGAGGGCTGATGGGCGGCGTGAAGAGTGTGCGGGGAGTCGGCGTGCCGATGGTCTTCGGCGAGCACATGGTGACGGTGTCGGCCGAGGGGTCGAAGGTCGCCGTCCTGCCCGAAGGCGAGCAACCCCCGACGAGGCTGCGCGCGATCACTGGGAACCTCCCCAAGGCTCCGCTTCTCCTCTACGGCCGTGACGGCGAGGCCACGGCGCTCGTCCGCGCGATCGAGGCGGGGCAGACCCTGCACGTGCGCGGCGGCGCGGGCGTCGGCAAGAGCAGCCTGCTGCGCAAGGCCGCGCACCTGCACGGCGGCACCGGCCTCGTCTACCTCGACGCGACCGGCCGCGACACCGGCGACCTGCTCCAGGACGTGTTCGAGGCGTGCTTCGACGCCCCGGGCCACCGCCCCGCCGAGGCCGAGGCGCGCAAGCTGCTCGCCGACGTCCCGGTCCGCCTGATCGTCGACGACCTCGCGCCCGGCGCGGTGGACCGGCTCCTCGACGCGGTCCCGTCGGGCTCGGTCATCTTCTCCGGCACCGCCCGCTCACCCCTTGACGACGAGGCGGTCCTGAAGCTCGAGGGCCTCGACCGCGCGTCCGCCCTGGCACTCCTGCGCGGCGTGCTGGGCCGCGACCCGGGCGACACCGAGGCGGCCGCCGCCGAAGCGCTGTGGCGCGCCACCGCGGGCGAGCCGCTGGCGCTGCTGCGCGCCGCCGCGAGCACGGTCTCTGGCGAACTGCCCCCGCCCGGACGGGTCGCCGACCTGGTCCCCGCCCTCATCGAGTCACTTGACGAGTCGACGTCGCGCGTCCTGACCCTGCTCGCGCTGCCCGGCTGCGGCGCGGTCCGCCCCGAGGTGCTCGACGACCTCGTCCCGCTCGGCTCGTCCGGCGCGGAAAGGCTCACGAGAATGGGCCTGGCCGTCGAGACGAGCGACGGCTACCGGGTCGCGCCAGGCCCGGTCGCCGCCCCCAACCCCGGCGCGTCCGACATCCGCGCCACCGCGCGCGTGCTGCGCGCGTGGGCCGGCGCGCCGGACCGCACCCCGCAGGACGTCGCCGCGCACGCCGACCTCATCGCCGCCGTGGTCGCCGCGGCCTCCCGCACCGGCGACCCCGAGTCCGGCGGCCTGCTGGCCCACGCGGCGTGCGCGGGAGCCGCCCGCTCGCTGCGGCTCGGCGCGTGGGGACGCGTCCTTGAGCAGGGCAAGGCCGCCGCCGAGCGCGCCGGAGACCGCCGCACCCTCGCGCACCTGCTGCACGAGGACGGCGTCCGGCTGCTGCTCAGCGGACGCCGCGCCGCGTCGGCGTCCGCGCTCGCGGCGGCTGCGGTCCTGTGGCGTGAGCTCGGCGACCCCGTCGGCGCGGGCCTCACCGACGACGCCCGCGAGGCGCTGCGGCACGGCGCGTCCGTCGCCGACCTGCACGCCGAGCCCACGCCGCCGGAGCCCAAGCGGCAGGCCCGCGCCGAGCCCGTCAGACCGCGGCCCGCCGAGCCCCGCGAGGAGCCCGCCCCCGCACCGCGCCGCACGGGCGGCGGCAGGGCGCGCCACGCGGTGCCCGGGTCGGGACGCCGCTTCAAACTCCTCCTCGCCGGAGGGCTCGCCGTCGCGGCGATCGCGGGCGGCTACGCCGGGGTGAGCGCCGCGTCCTCCGACACGGTGCCGGTCCGGCTGACGGTCCGCAGCGACGTCGTCTCGGTGACGCTTCCCGGCGCGCCCGCGTGCTCGCCGGGCGACAAGGGGACCGCCTGCACGACCCTCCTGAAGGCCGAGAAGGACGAGCCCACGCCCGTCTCGGTGGGCGACCGCGCCACCCGGGGCGTCGCGCTGCGGTACTGGGGCTGCGACGAGGGTCCCGCCGCGTCCACGTGCACCGTGACCGCCCGGCGCGACCACGTCGTCTGCGCCACCACGAGCGGCCCGCGCGACGCCGCGGCACGCCAGGAGTGCGAGGCGCTCACCGCGAACAACGCAACGGCGCAGGGCGGCCCGACCGGCCTGGTCACCCTCCGCGCGCCCACCCAGTGGCGGGTGGAGATCAAGGGCGCGCCCGTCGTGTGCCGCCACGACACCGACGAGATCGGCGAGACCGACCCCATCACCGGCAGACGCCGCTGCGGCGAGTTCCCTCTGGCCGTCGGCCAGAGCGTCACCCTCACCGCCACGGTCAGCGGTCAGATCCCCGCGAAGGGCCGCTACCTCGAGGACGCAGCGATCGACCGGACCCCCGTCTGGTACGGCTGCGACGCCGGACCCCTCGCCAAGACCTGCACGATCACCATGACGCGTGAGCGCATCGAGGCGGCCAAGGGCACCGGGTCACCGGCCGCCGCGGCGTGCGTCGCCACCCCCAGCGACTTCGACCTCGGCGCACGCTCGATCTGCTCCGACCTGACCGAGCGGGCCCCGAGGCCCACCCCCTGAGCCTCAGATCGGGGAGTCGACGACCACGCGCAGCGGGCCGGTCGGCTGAACCGGCCAGATCTGCACGAGGTAGTGCTCGACCCCCTCCAACGCCCTCAACGCGGCCTGGAACTCGGCGTTGAAACCGTCGCGGAACCTGTCGAGCAGATCGTCGTACAGGCGGGCGATCTCGGCGCGGTGCCTGGCGCGGACCGCAAGATGGTAACGGCCCACCCCGCCCGTCAGGCGGACCCCGTGCAGCACGGGTTCGCCGGTGGCGGTCGCCACCGCGACGGCCCCGCGCAGGTACAGCTCGCTGAACGCCTCCTGCTCCCACGGCCCCGGCGACGACGGCGGCTCGGCGTCCCACTCCTCGAGCAGGAGCGTGATGGCGACGTCGTCCTGGAGGCTGCCGACCCACATCTGGTCGTAGCCGACGCTCACCAGGGCCGTGCCGGGAGGCGGCGGCGCCTGGAGGCTCGACGGGTCCGATCCCAGGTCGTGGACGCGGAACATGCCCTTCTCCGGGTGCAGCCGCACGCCCACGCGCAGCAGTCGGCGATTCACCTGTGCTCCTTCCCCGGTCATGGCGACGGCGGGGCACACATCCTCCCGTACCGCCCATCGCCGCCCGGTAGCCGGGTCCACCACCAAAGCATGACGAACGCCCACTGTAGGCAATCGCCGACGCCCGCGCGGGGAGTTGCCGGGGTCGGTCCCGATACCGCCAAGACCGCCGGGTTAGGTTGGACAGATGGACAAGCGGATGCCGGTCTGGCTGCCGCGGGCCTTCGCGCTGGCGGCGCTCACGGTGCTCGGCTTCCTCGCCGGGCTGTGGGTACTCGAACGCCTCCAGGGCCTGCTGATCCTCCTTCTCGTCTCGCTGTTCCTGTCGTTCGCGATCGAACCCGCGGTGAACCGGCTCGCCGCGCTCGGCTGGCCGCGCGGCCTGTCCACCGGGCTGATCTTCCTGCTGCTGCTCGCGGCGTTCGCGGCGTTCGTCGCGCTGCTCGGCAGCCTGCTCGTCGAGCAGGCCCAGAACCTCGTCAACGACTTCCCGGCCCGCGCGAACGCCATCATCGGCTGGGCGAACCACACGTTCCGGCTCGACCTGTCGACGTCCGACATCACCGACGAGCTGCTGAACGTCCGCTCCAACATCGACCGCTACTTCACCTCGGTGGCGGGCAACGTGTGGGGCATCGGCACCGGCGCGGCCTCGATCCTCTTCCAGTCCTTCGGCGTCGCGCTGTTCACCTTCTACCTGTGCGCCGACGGGCCGCGCTTCCGGCGCACCGTCTGCGCGGTCCTGCCGCCCGCCAGGCAGCGCGAGGTCCTGCGCGCCTGGGAGATCGCCATCACCAAGACCGGCGGCTACCTGTACTCCCGCCTCGTCCTGGCGATCTTCTCGGCCGTCGCGCACTTCTTCGCGCTGCAGTTCCTCGGCGTCCCCAACGCGATCACCCTCGCGCTCTTCGTCGGCCTCGTGTCGCAGTTCATCCCGACCGTCGGCACCTACATCGCGGGCGCGGTGCCCGTGCTCGTCGCGCTTGCCCAGCGCCCCTCGACGGCGCTGTGGGTGCTCCTGTTCATCATCGCCTACCAGCAGTTCGAGAACTACGTGCTGCAGCCGAAGGTCACCGCCGCGAGCATGGACATGCACCCGGCTGTCGCGTTCGGCCTCGTCATCGCCGGCGCGTCCCTGCTTGGCGCTCCCGGCGCGGTCCTCGCCCTGCCCGCGGGCGCGACCCTCCAAGCCTTCCTCACCACCTATGTCCGCCGCTACAAGGTCGAGGACCACCCCCTCACCACGCCCACCCCGCACAACCACCACCCGACCACGGATCCGACGGCTCACCCCAAGCCGCCGCCCGACCCGGACCAGACCTCGCAGCGAGCCGAGGACCCGGACTCCACGCGCCCACAAGACCCCGAGCCAGGCCCGGCACCGTCGCAGGACCCCGACACAGGCCGTCCGCCCGAAGAACCCCCCGCTCCCTGACCCTTTCCGCCCATCCCCGCGCCCACCCAGGAGCGCCCCGCGAACCGGAGCCTCAGCGGACATCCGCGCAGCGCGTGCCGTCCCGCGAACCGCGGCACGGCTTGCCGGGACGCCCCCACAACGAGGCCGCGCGGGCGTCCGAGCTGGCCCCCGCCGATGCCTTCTTCTCCCCGGCCGTCGCGGGGTTCAGTCGGAGCAGCCGACGGAGGTTTAAGGGCTTACAGGGTTGTTGTGCGGTGTGGCTGATGAGGAGGGCGGAGGACTCGGCGAGGTGGTGCGCGGCGATGGTGCAGGCGGTGAGATGGGCGTCAAGGGCGGCGGCCAGCCAGGCCGGTGCGGCGGGATCGGCGCGCAGCCGGGCGGCCAAGGCGCGCAGCCGGGCGGCGCACTCGGCGACGGACGCGGCGGCCTCGCCCAACTCGACGGCGCGCGCGGACAGGGGAGCGGAACTCATCGGAGGGCCTCCACGGTGACGTGCAGGGGAGCCGGCGCGTCCCGGCGCAGCCGGGCCCGCGGCGCGACCCGGACGAGCAGGGGACGGACGCCGTCAAGGTGAAGGGCACGCGCCGCGGAGACAAAAGGATGGGTCGCGGTGCTCACGTGCAGCCTGACCTGCGCCAGCGGGTGGGCGACCGCACCCCGAGCCAGGACATGCCTGACGGAACGGTCGGCCGCCTCTCCGGTGTAAGAAGCGCACGCCGCCGCCCTCGCGGGAACACGTGGGCCCAAGGGCCCGGCGAAGGACAGCAGCGGAAGACCCCCGTCGGACGCGGCGGCGGAGATCGAGCGTGCGGTGACCGTCATGTCGGATTCGGCCAGCCGGACGGGATGCGCCCACAGCGCCGCGGCGTCGAGCGCCTCGCGGGTGGTGACGAGCGAGGCGACCGGCCGTAGGCCCGCGTGCCGAAGCGCGGGCGGACGCAGTGCGTCCCGGCCCAGTGCGCGCCGGTGCGGCCGCAGCGGCGAGTGCACGGCGAGGCTCAGCGTGATCTCCCGGTAGGGGCCGAGGGTTCCCTCCCGGTGGTCGGTCAGGTGCAGGACCGCGAGCGCGCGGGCCCCTACGGCGACCGGCAGCAGCGACGTTCCGTTCAGCAGTTCGGCCGCGGGCCCGGACGGGACGGCGAACCAGGCCGACACGGCAGTGGCCTCCCGGGTGAGCAGCGGGACCGTGACGGGCCCGGCCGGGCCCGTCACCCGGTGGGTGGGCACGGTGAGGAACGGGAAGCCGGGTGGCACCGGCGCGTGGTCGAGCAGGCGGTAGAGGCGGCGGCGGACGACCGGGCCGGTGTAGGCGGCGAGCTGCGCCTCAAGCCTGGCGCGCGCCTCGGGCAGGTCGTCGCGGAGGTTCGCCGCGTACTGCTCGAGCGCGTGGCAGGCGGGGAAGAGATGGGTTCCGTCGGTGTAGTCGACGACGTACCAGTCGGGGTGCAGCGCGAAGCAGTTGCCCGCGCCCTGGCCGTCGAGGGTCGGGATGATGTCGTGCTGGTTGGTGACGCTGGAGACGCGGGTCGTGGGCGAGGCCGGCTGCTTGAAGTCGATCGGCGCGCCGATCGCGATCACGTCGGTGAGGACGTGTCTGGCGTTGAACTCGGGGTCCTGGGCGAGGCTCATCACCGCCGAGCCGCCCGCGCTGTGCCCGACGAAGGCGATCTGGGCCCCTTCGGGGACGCCGTACTCGGCTATGGCGGCGGCAAGGGACCTGCTGTAGGGCCCGGAGTCCATGACCGTGCTGCTGAACGCGCCGAGGAGGTCGGCCGGGTGGTCGGTCTGCGGGCGGCCGATCCGCATCCCGGGCGCGAGCACCACGTACCGTTCGACGCCGTCAGGCCCGCGCACGGTCAGCACCAGCGCCCGCCCGGTGGGCCTGATCACCAGCAGATCTTCCAGGTAGTCGAAGAACGACCCGTCGGCGCTGAGCCGGGCCGCCTCGTGCGGCGCGGGCTCGACGGGGACGGCGGCGCCCCGGCCCCGGTCGAGCCTCGCCACGACGCGGTTGCTCATGCCGGTGAGCGGATCGGCGGTGGCGGTGCCCATGCCCGTGGCGATCAGCCAGGCCGTGGCGTCGTTCAGCGGGTTGCGGTCGAGCAGCGCCCGCAGCGCCAGCAGTTCCCCGAAGACGGGCGCGACGCCCGACAGCGCGCTCGCCGCCCCCCGGTCCTTGACCAGCGCGTAGAGCGCGCGTCCGGCGGCGAGATCGCTGTCGGCGGCGACGGCGTCGAGCAGCCTGCGCAGGTGCGGGTCGTCGGCCAGTTCGGGATGGTCGCGCGCGACGGCCGCGATTCGCAGCCGCAGCGACGTCGTCATGACCCGGATCGGGAGGTTTCCCGCCTCCACGAGGCCGCCGAGCTTCGCGCCGAGCGTGCCGGCCCTCCCTCCGGTGACCGCCCAGCCGAGCCCGCGCCGGTCGGTGACGGCGCGCAGCAGTGCGCGGTGCGCGCGGAGCCCGCTGCCGGGGGAGCGGCGCAGTGACGCGGTGAGCGCGGGGTCGCCGAGCACCGCGGTGGCCAGCCCCGCGGCCTCCCGCAGGGTGTGCGCGATCTCGGCGAGCTCGCGCGCCGCGGTCCTGAGCCTGGTGTCGGCGTCATCCTCGAGGTCGCTCATGGTGCGGCCCCCCGCCAGGTCATGCTGACGAACCTCGGCCCGGGGTCCTCCGGGACGTTGCGGTGGACGACGTCCGACAGCCGCCGGGTGCCGCCGATGATCTCCATTCCGAGCCGGGTGAACGTCGCGGCGTTGGCGACGCGCGGGGCGAGCAGCGGGTTGGTGAGCGCCTGGGAGAAGGCGTCGATGGCGATGATCTTGGTGAGGAGCGGTGGCAGGATCGCCCTTGCCGACCCCGGCTCCTCGGCGAACAGCCCCACGTACAGCTCGAGGTCCTCGACGTCTCCGTACAGGTCGGCCAGCGCCTCGTGGACGCGCGGATCGCCGGAGACCTGGTCGAAGCGGCGCACGCGCGGGAAGCGGCAGTGCTCCCGGTAGTCGTTGTAGGCGGCGAGCCCGAGCGCGCGTCCGTCGGCGATGGAGGACACCTCGACGTCCCGCAGCGCGGGATCGGTGTTGAACAGCCCGATCCTGCCCGCGCGCTGCTCGGACGCGTCCTCGAACAGGCGGCCGAGGCCGGGGCCCGGGATCAACGCGCTCCCGAACAGGGTCTGGGCCATGGGGAGCTCGCGCCCGCCGACGTCGAGGGAGCCGGGGATCAGGCTGTGCCAGCGGTAGACGAGGTTGAACTCCACCGAGGCCCAGTTCTGCCGGTGCCAGGGCGCCCGCGCCAGGGAGCGGCCGAGCCCCGGGTCGAGCAGGAACCGGAAGTGGTACGGGGTGATGTGGTTGATGTACTCCTCTACAACGATCCTGATGACCTCCACGATGACGATGTTGCGCGCGGTCTGGAACAGCCGTTCGTCGTCCCAGCCCGGGTTGTGCTCGGCGAGCAGCCGCGCGACCCGGTTGTGCTCGCGCAGGAACAGCACGGTCATCAGGGTGAACCCGATCTGGAGGTTCGCCCGGTCGCCGCCCAGCGCGAACAGGGTGTCGCGGCGCTCGGGCGGCAGCATCTCCATCCGCACCGCGGACAGCGCGGCGAACTCCGGCTTGACCTCACCGTTCTGGCACAGGTACGGCGGGAACTCGCCGCCGTTGATGAGCTGGCTCTTCAACAGGCCGCCCTCGTGCGCGCGGATCGCGTGGGTGGCCCGCTCGTCGAGCCCGTACAGCGGGTTGAGGTCGATCTCGTGGTTGGAGGTGCTGCGCCGCGGGTCGCGCGGCTCGGTGGACTCCCCGCGCAGGAACCCGTCGGTGAACCACTGCGCGAAGTAGGCGAACAGCACGGTGGACCGGGGGCAGGGGTCCATCGGGCCTTCGCGGGTGAACAGATCCGCCGCCTTGTCCACCGACGGACGTCCGCGCTCGGCGTCCGCGACCGGCGGCAGGTGGCGTCCGGCGTAGGTGCGGTCGGTCAGCGACGTCCAGGAGGCGTAGGGGGCGAGGGTGCTCAGCGGTTCGGGGCGCGCGGGCATCTCGCGCACCGCCTGGTCGATGAGCGTGGCGTTCAGCCGTCGCCGCAGCGGCGGCGACGTCTCGGCGAGCCGCCACAGCGGCCTGGCGTGGGTGAGGGCGAGGAAGCGCAGGCGGTTGACCGCGCCGTCGGAGGCGATCCCGCGCGCGCTGCGGCGGCTCATACCCGAGGCTCCTTCCACGCGGGGGCGTCAAGGTGCAGCGGGAGGCTGTCGGGGAAGACGCCGCGGTCGCGCAGGACCCCGCCCCCGGGCCGCAGACCGGGCCGCAGCAGCAGCCGCCGCAGGGTCTCCACGATGACGGTGCGGCCCGCGTGCACCCCGAGGCAGCCGTGCGGACCGTGCCCGAAGTGCAGCTGGGCGTGCGCCGGACGGTCGAGCCTGAACTCCTCGGGCGCGGGGACGGCGGTCTCGTCGAACATCGCCGACGCGACCGAGGCGAGCACAAGGCCGCCCCCCGGAAGGTGCGCCCCGGAGGCGAGCACATGGTCCCGCGCCCGATAGCGGATGATCATCTTCAGGAAAGGGTCGAAGCGCAGCGCCTCCCAGACGAACGGCTCGAACCGCTCGGGATCGCGGGCCGCCTCAGCGGCACGGGCGAGCAGCGGCGGATGCGCGAGCAGATGGCCGAGCACGTTAGTCATCGAACCCGCCGCGTTCTCCACGAAGCCGAGCAGCAGCGCCGCGGTGTTCACCGCGACGCGCTCGTCGTCGAAGCCGAGTTCGGCGGGCAGCCGGGTGCGCACCAGCCTGCCGAGCACGTCGGAGCCCTCCGGGCCGGCCTTGCGCTCGGCGACCAGCGCGCGCAGGTAGGCCATCATCTCCTTGCCCGCCTCCACCGACGCCGCCCGCACCGCTGGATCACCGGGCAGGTTGGCGGTGACGTCGGTCATCACCGCGCGCGACCAGCGCGAGAGCGTCGCCTGGTCGGGGCCGGGGAAGCCGAAGTAACGCGCGCAGACCCCGAGCGGCACCGCCCGGAACAGCTCGGCGACGACGTCGAGTGAGCCGCCCGCCTTGTCGAGGACGTCGTCGGCGAGCGACCCGGTGAGGGCGCGCAGCGCCGGCACGTCCTCGGGCGCGAGCATGACCTGCATGAGGCCCTTCTCGCGCCAGTTGAGCGGCGTCGCGTCGCGCGTCAGCATGTTGGGCGAGCCGAGGGCGGCCTCCATCGGCGGCGCGTAGGCCGCGACGGTGAACGAGCCGGGCCGCGACAGCACCTCGGTGACGTCGGCGAACCGGGTGACGAGGGCGAACGCCGGGGTGACGAGCACGGGTCTGCGGGCCCGCAGCTCGGCGAACAGCGGCCGCCAGTCGGTGCGCAGCCAGCCCGCGAGCAGCGCGAGCGCGGCGCCGGGATCGCTCTGCTGGAGCGCGTCGTACTTGGCGAGGTAACCGTCGGTGTCCATCGGGCCTCCACGCGAGGGGGAGTGATCGGCCGGACTCGCAGCGTAGGCAGAAGATCGCGCCGCTAGCAAGGGAGATATCGCGCAGAGTACGCGAATCGCCTCTCAGGGTGAGTGATTCCTGTCCCCGAGGTCACTACCCAGGGTCACATGATCTCGGTCCAATGGGGACGAACCAGTACCGGGAGGTCCCGTGTCCGTCAGCTCAGAACCGGATGTGCGCGGGACCGTCCCGGTCTCGTCGGCCCGCCGCCACGCCTACCTCGTGGTCCTCGTCGTCCTGCCCCTGGCCGCGCTCGCGGCCGGCGCCGTCATGGCCTGGGGACACGGTCTGGGGCCGCGCGACCTGCTGATCGCCGCGTTCTTCTACACGGTGAACATCTTCGGGATCAGCGTCGGCTATCACCGGCTGCTCACCCACCGGTCCTTCAAGTGCCCCAGGCCCGTGCGCGCCGTGCTCGTCGTCTGCGGAGCGCTCGCGTTGCAGGGCCCGCCCTCGCTGTGGGCCGCCGAGCACCGCCGCCACCACAAATACGCCGACATGCCGGGAGACCCGCACTCGCCCTGGGCACACGGCGAAAAGGGCCTCGGGCCGTTGCGCGGGCTGCTGCACGCGCAGGTCGGCTGGTTCTACACCGAACGCCGCCGCTCAAGCCGCGCGCACTGGGTGCCCGACCTGCTCGCCGATCCCGACATCCGCCGCATCGACCGCGCCTACCTCTGTCTCGCCGTCGCGTCCTTCCTGCTGCCCGCCGCGCTCGGCGGGCTTCTCTCGTGGTCGTGGGCGGGGTTCTGGACCGCCCTGTTCTGGGGCGGGCTCGTGCGCTACGCGGTCGTCCACCACGTCACCTGGTCGGTGAACTCCGTCGCACACCGCTTCGGCCACCGCGACTTCACCACCCGCGACAGGTCGACCAACATCGGCTGGGTCGCGCTGCTGACCTTCGGCGAAGGCTGGCACAACTGGCACCACGCCGACCCGACCTGCGCACGGCACGGCGTGCTCAAGGGCCAGCTTGACGCGAGCGCGGGGCTCATCCGGCTCCTGGAACGGCTCGGTCTTGCCCACGACGTCCGCTGGCCCGATCCGGCACGGCTGGACGCGCGCCTCACCCGCACTCCGTCCTGACCTCTTCTGTTATGAGCGGTCGGCGGACGCCCCGGAACGCGTCGCGCCCGCCGCCGCCCGGGGGGTGCGGGCGGAGCGGCGGGCGCGGCGACGGGCGCTGCGGCGTCAGCCGAGCTGGACGCCGAAGAACAGCGCGCCGAGGGCGGTGACGACGCCGATCGCGCCCCACGCGGCGAGCCCCGCCTTGCTCTTGGCGCGGGTGTGCAGGAACGCCGCGAGACCGGACAGGACGACGAAACCGAGCTTGACGTGCAGCGTGGTCTGCGCCTCGGACGGGTAGTCTTCCGGCAGTTCGAGCATGTTCCACACGCCGGTGACGAGCAGGACGCCGAAGGCGGCCCACGCGATCTGGTTGAAGCGCCGAGCCGTCACCTTGGTGAGGCCGTCGTAGCCGCGCAGGATGGGCACCAGCGCGGCGAGGGTGATCTGGCCGCCGACCCAGATGGTGGCGGCGAGCACGTGGAGGAAGAGCCGGATATCGGCGAGCGTGACGGCGAGCAAGGGGGTGCCTCTCGATTCGGGGTTCGCGTTCGCCAGCGTATTGCAGCCCGACCCACCGGCCCCAGCGGGTCGCCCGCGTCCCCGGGCGAGTCGGAGATGGCCGAAAGTTCGGTGTTGTGCCGATGATTCGGCCTGCTGGGAGGCAGGATGTGAGCGTGGAAGATCTCGTGCGGTTCCTGAAGGAAAGGCTCGACCGGGACGAGGCCGTCGCACGGGCCTGTGCCGGCGCGCCCTGGAGCGTGGGGGCGGGCGGCACGGTGCGGGTGCGCCCCGCCGACGCCGCGGCGCGGCCTGAGTGGGAGCGGCTGGGATTCGTGGCGCGGGCCGAGAACGCCTCGTACGCCGAGCACATCGCGCGGATGAGTCCGCAGCGGGCGCTGAGCACGGTCGCCGCGCACCGATCGATCGTCGAGACCTATGAGAAGTACGCGCTGCGCGGCCGGGCCGCGCCGGAACTCGGCCTGCTCGGGCCGCTGCTGCGCACGCTCGCCGCGCAATACTCGACGCATCCGGCATATCGCCAGGAATGGTCGCCGTGACTCCGTTGGGTAAGGAAGGCGTCACCGCGAAGTAAGGGGTTAAATTCCTCGGGCAAAGCAGGGCGAAGGCCGACGAAGCGCTGGTTATCGGCTGTGGACAAGTGTTCGAGGTGCCGGCGGGCCGGGTTAGTTTTGCCGCATGAACCAGCGAAGCAGCGCACGAACGAGCGCCACACGAAGCACCACACGGAACATGTCGGCCGGGCTGTCGAGGATCCGCGCGATCGGCAGCGGAGTATGGAGAACCGGCGTGCGGCGTTTACTCGCCCTCGTCGGGAATACGGCGTCCGTCGGTCGTCAGCGGGCCCTGCCCGAACCGGGGCACGTAGTGCCGGTAGAAGACGTCGGAGACCAGCTCCTTGCGGTCGCGCAGCCCGGTCTTGCCGTAGATGCTCTGCAGATGGGTGTTCAGGGTGTTGACGCTGACGCTCAGGATCGCGGCGATCGCGTTGTTCGACTCGCCGCGCAGCGCGAGCTGCGCGATCTGCTGCTCGCGGCCGCTCAACCCGTAGGCGTTGAGTATCACCGGGGTCAGCTCGTCGGCGGCGGGCGGGCTGAGCGAGACGACGGTCTCCTCGGCGTCGGTCGCCCATGCCTGCAACGCGACCCAGTGGCCGGACCTGGTGAGCGCGCGCGAGCGGGCCGTTCCGGAGGCGCGCGCGGCCGCCGCGACGGCGCGCAGCGGGCGCGCACCCGCGGGCGATCCGTCCTGGAGGAGATCGAGCCAGGTGCTCGCGGTGGCCGAGGCCCAGCGCACCTCGCCGTCGGGGCCGGTCTTCAGCAGGCCAGCGGCGTCGGGCAGGGAACCGGTGTCCCGGCCGGACAGCAGCAGCGCCCGCGTCAGCGCGGCGGTCGCGGGCCTGGCGAGCCGGTGGGCGGCGGCCTCCTCCGCCCGGGAGAACGCGGGCGCGCCCTGGGCGCGGCACAGCACAAGAAGGCCGAACACATGCGGGCCGTCGCGCAGCGCGACGCGCAGTTCGTCGCCGAGCCCCTGCGGCCGCAGGATGTCGCGGTAGTACTTGCTGGCCTCCATGTCGCCGGAGACCGAACGGCTGAGCAGCGTGGTCGTCGCGCCGCGGCGGTGCATGTCGCGCAGGTTGCCCGGGTCGTCGGCCTCGACGTGCTCGATCTCGAACAGGCGGGGCAGACAGGAATCGGGGAAACCCGCGTCGTTGTGGCCTCCGGTGTCCAGCAGCGTGGCCGGATCGAGCAGGACCGTGCACCAGACGTCGGAGGGCAACCGGTCGAGCACCGCCGCGGCCGTGGTCGTCAGGACGTCGAGGGCGCTGCGCTGGCGCGCGAGCCTGGCCTCGAACTCCACCAAACGCGCGGGGGCGGCCATGCGCACATCGTAGGAAGCGCGGGAGAGATGTTCACAGAAAACTGGGATACCGGTCGACCGCCCGGCTCCCGTACAGATGGAGCACACGTTCCGTCGGACCACCGGTGGGACGGGCGTCGGCGCGGCCCGGCCGGGCCGGCGCGAACGGGGGAGGCCGGGTCGTTCGCCGCCCGCTCGGAGGGCGTACGGCGAACGACCCGGCTGACGGCGGGCTCAGGCGGGGATGACGGGCAGGGTGATGGAAGACGGGTGCCCGAGGGTCTGGGTCGAGGCGACCCGGGAGGGATGTACGTCGAACCGCGGATAGTTCGAGGCGGCGACGTCGACCCGGATGCGGTGGCCGGGCAGGAACACCTGGCTTGTCGCGATGAGGTCGACCTCGTGGCGGACCACGTCCGACGGCGACCTGACGATCCCGTCGGCCACGTTGAAGGCACGGCCGTCGGGGTGCACGTCGATGAGCTTCACCGTCCAGTCCGAGCCGGGCGCGGTCGTCGAGCCGTGCAGCACCGCGGTCAGCTCGCCGGTGACCTCCAACGGCTCGGTGAGCGGCGCGGTGACGAAGCTGCGCACTCCCGGGTGACCGGTCTCCTGGACCCGCGCGCCCACGTTGCGGCCGTCGGCGAGCATGAGGTTGCCGCCGAGCGTCGGCACCGGGTCGGCCGGGTCGTGCGGGAAGACCGTCGGAGCCGCGTCCTCCGGAGCGGGCTCGGTGGACAGCACCCCGCCGGGGCACATGTGGAACTCCGTCGGCACGGCACGCTTGAGCGGCCACTCCTGCTCATCGCGCCACTCGTTACGGCCCATCACGAAGACCTTCACCGGCGCGCCGCCCTCGTTGCCGAGGAGATGGCCGAGGTGCTCGGCCTCGAGCATCGCGGCCTGCGCGGAGGCGCGCGGCCCGAAGTTCAGGTCGCCCGCGGTCCCGTCGCGGCCCAGGTGCGTCCAAGGGCCCACGATGAGGCGGCCGCCGAGGCGGCGGTGGTTCTCCAGGTTGCCCTTGAGGAAGATGTCGAACCAGCCCGCGGTGTGCAGGACGGGCACGTCGATCCTGTCGTGCCGCAGGGTCTCGGCGAGCTCCGTCCAGTAGGCGTCGCGCTCGGGGTGGTCCACCCACTCCCGCCAGGCCGGGAACACCTTGCCGACCGGCTGGTCGGCGGGCGGCACGTCGACGGGCGGCACACCGGTCATCAGCTGGGCGGCCGTGCCGAGCCTGCCGAAGGCCGCGGCGTCGCCGGAGCGCGCGTCGTGCAGCGCGCCGAGCATGCCCTGCAGGGCCGCCCACTGATGCGCGGAGCCGAACGTGAACGCGCCGCCGAGGTAGTTCAGGCCGTCGTAGAAGTCGTAGGGCGTCATCGTCGCCACGACCGCGCGCAGGCCCTCGGGCCGCTCGGCCGCGAGCTGGAGCGCGCACCCGGCGAGGTAGGACACGCCGGTCGCCACGACCTCGCCGTTCGACCACGGCTGCGCCCTGATCCACGCGACGGTGTCGGCGCCGTCGCGTCCCTCGTCAACCCAGGGGGTGAACTCGCCGTCGCTGTCGCCGCGGCCCCGGCAGTGCTGGAGCACCACGGCGAGGCCCGCCTCGAGGTAGGCGGTCACCGGCTCGCTGCGCAGCGTCGGCTCACCGTAGGGGGTGCGCACCAGGACCGTTCGGTGGCCCTGTCCGTCGGCCGGGTAGTGGACCGAGGCGCGCAGCACGGTCCCGTCCCGCATCGTGATCGGCTGTCCGTGCACTGTCGTCACCGGAAGGACCGGAACGTCGAGCTGACCCATCGAAGATCTCCTCACTTACGGCGATTTGTTCCCCGCCCCCGCCTACCCCGGGCCCACCCCGCCCACCCCAGGTCCGACCTGTCGGCCCCTGCCCACCCCGGGCCCGACCCTCCGACCCCGGACGCTCCGACCCCTGACCCTCCGGTGCCCGCCCACCGGGACCTGACCCTCCGGTCCCCGCCCACCCGGGGCCTGACCCGCCAGGCCCCGCCCACCCTGCTTGCCTTCCCTGGCCGCGCACCTGGTTCGCCCACCCGGACTGGGCGGGCGAGGTGGACTCGGCCGAGTTCGGCTCCGGCGCACCCGGGCTTACGGGTGCTCCGGGCTCCCCGGCTCCCCGGCCCCTCGGATCCCCGGCTCCCCGGATCCGGGCCGGGCGTCGGGATTGGCACAGGGGTCGGGGCGATGGGAGCGGTGGGGATGCGCGGGTGCCGGGTGGCACGCGCGCCAAGGTGGCACGGGTGTCGGGGGCGGCGTGGGTGTCAGGGGTGATGCGAGTGTCGGGTGTGGCACGGGCGGGTGTTGGGGTGGTGCGGGCGACGGGCGGAGGGTGGTGTGGGTGGTAGGGGTGGCGGGGTGGGGTTGGTGTTCGGGGTGGGTGAAGTTGTGGGCGGAAGGGTGAAGGGGGTGGGTGGAGGGGGGTGGAAGGGGTGGGTGGGGGTTAGGGGAGGGTGTAGGCGTTGTAGGTGACGGCGGTGGGGGTGCGGTGGGCGGTGGCAAGGGCGATGGTGCGGGTGAGCCAGGAGTAGGAGGGGTGTGCGGTCTCGAAGGTGAGGGTGAGGCGGAAGTAGTAGTCGGAAGGGGGGACGTCCTCGCCGGCGGCGAGGCGGGCCATGACGTCGGGAGGGCCGTGGCGGTAGCCGCGGGTCTGGAGGTAGAGGAGGGCGCCGTCGTAGGTGCGCAGGGTGTAGCGGGTGTCGATGGCGGCCGAGCCGTCGTCGCGGACGAGCTGCCAGTCCGCGCCGCCGGGCAGGATCTCGCCGTTGAGTCCCGGGCCGTGGAAGGAGCCGCCGGTGATGTTGATGACGCGACGGTCGCCGAGCGGGGTCCGGCCGAGGTGCAGGATCGGGTCGACGGTGACGTGGAAGGTGGCGAGCGGGACGAGATTCGGGGGTGTGCCGGTGGGACCGACGGACCATGACTCGCGCTCGTTGAGGTCGGCGGGGGCGAAGCCCGCGACCTGCTTGTAGCGCAGCGCGATCTCCGCGCGCTCGGCCTCCGGGATCACCTTCTCGATGTCGTCGAAGCCCTCGGGGGCGCGTTCATGCGCGAGCTTGAGGACGAGTTCGGGTCCCATGCCCCGGTTGGCGCGCACGATGCCGGAGGTCGCGGGCCGCCGCTCGGCCTCGTAGGCGGCGAGGCCCTGCTCGACCGTGGGCGACGTGGCGAGGGCGCGGGCGAGGACCCGTGCGTCGAGGACGGCCTGGGAAGCGCCGTTCGACCCGATCGGGTACATCGGGTGGGCGGCGTCGCCGAGGAGTGTGACGGTGCCGTGCGTCCAGCGGGGGAGGGGGTCGCGGTCGACCATCGGGTACTCGAAGACCTTGTCCGCGCCCGCGATGAGGGCGGGGGCGTTGAGCCAGCCGAGGTCCCAGTCGGCGAAGTCGGCGGCGACTGACGCGGCGGGGACCTCGCGGTTCCAGTCGCCCTTGGCGGAGCCTTCGCCGGTGGGCCTTTCGGCGATCCAGTTGATCGGGGCGAGGCCGTCGGGTCCTGGCGGGCCGATGGGGTAGGCGACGAACTTGTTCGCGCCGTCGCCCGCCATGACCATGCTCGCGCCGGTGCGGAACGGCTCGGCGCGGGTGACGCCGCGCCACAGGGTGAGGCCGTTCCAGATCGGCTCGCCCTCGTCGGGGTGGAACGCGGCGCGGACGGTGGAGCGGATCCCGTCGGCGGCGACGAGGATGTCGCCGTCGTGCTCGGGCCCGCTGACGAGGTCGCCGCGCCGGACGGCGTCGGGGCCGAGGCGTTCCTCGACGGCGGCCAGGAGCAGCATCTGGAGTGCGCCGCGGTGGACCGAGTACTGCGGCCACCGGTATCCGGCGGCGAGGCCGCGGTCCTCGGCGGAGATGACGTGCCCGTGCCGGTTGGCGTAGACGAGTTCGCGCAGCGGCACCCCGATCGCGGCGACGCGTTCGGCGAGCCCGAGTTCGGTGAGCTCGCGGACGGCGTGCGGCAGCAGGTTGATCCCCACGCCGAGGGGCCGCAGCTCGGGGACCGCCTCACGGATGACGACGTCGGTGATTCCGGCGGCGTGCAGGCTCAACGCGGTGGTGAGCCCCCCGATCCCCGCTCCTGCGATGATGACGCGCATCGGACGACCCTTATTCATCTCGGCCATATTGTTACAGGCGTAACAATATGGACCACAGGCGCCGTGGAGGGCAAGTGGAGGATTACGAGGAGTTGGCTCGCCGGGGGATTCCCCGGGTGGCGCCGGACGCCGACGTCGAGCTGTTCTCCCTCGCCTACAACCTGCTGCACGTCTCCTACCAGCTCATCAACGATCTGGAGGGCGCGGTGCACAGGCCGCGCGGCCTGACGCTGCCCGGCTTCCGGCTGCTGTTCAAGCTGTGGCTGCTCGGCCCGACGATGCCCGCGAGGCTCGCGGAGCTGTCGAAGACGAGCCGGGCGGCGGTGACGAACGCGGTGCACACGCTGGAGCGTGCCGGGTTCGTCGAGCGCCGTCCGTCGGCGACGGACCGGCGGGCGGTCCCGGTGGCGCTCACGCCCAAGGGCGAGGTCGCGGTGCGCGAGGTGTTCGAGCTCCAGGCGGCGCGCGAGGCGTCGTGGTTCGCGGGTCTTGACGCGGGGGAGCGCGCCTCCCTGACGGAACTGCTGCGCCGCGTCGCCGCGAGTCAGCCGTGACAATTTTGTAGAGATAGTCTCTAGAGAACCTCTCTGCAAATGCGTAGGGTGCGGGGCATGGCGAAGACTGTGGTGATCACGGGCGCGGGACGCGGCATCGGACTGGCGACGGCGAAGGAGCTCGCGGCGCGCGGCGACAGGGTGGTGCTGGTCGCGCGGCGCAGGGAACAGGGAGAGGCGGCGCGCGCGGAGGTCGGCCAAGAAGCCGAGCTCGTGGTCGGCGACCTTGCGCACCGCGCGGGTGTGACGGCCTTGGCCGAGGAGCTGCGCGCGCGCTTCCCCGACCTTGACGCGCTCGTGCACAACGCGGGGATCTGGCCGTCGAAGAAGGTGCTCAACGCCGACGGCTACGAGCAGGCGTTCTTCACCAACCACCTCGCGCCGTTCCTGCTCAACCACCTGCTGGAGGACGTGCTCAAGGCGAACTCCGCACGCGTGGTGCAGGTGACGGCGGGCCTGTACCCGAAGGGGAAGATGGACCCTGACAGGACCCCGCAAGGCCGCGACTTCAGCGGGATGCGCACCTACGCCGACACCAAGCTCGCCAACCTCCTGACGGTCCCGCTGTTCGCCGAGCGGTGGGAGGATGCCGGGGTGACGATTACCGCGGTGCACCCGGGGGTCATCCGCACGGGTCTGGGCGACCGGTCGGGACCGCTCGGGCTGCTGTTGAAGCTCGTCAAGCGCTCCTGGGGGACGCCCGAGGCGGGCGCGCGCACCGTCGCGCGGCTCGTCGCGGAGCCGTCGCCAGCGCTGTACTACGAGGAGGAGCGGCCGACGGAGCTCGTGCCGCCCGCCACCGACACCGCGTTGGCCCGCCGGGTCTGGGCCGACGCCGCAGCGGCGTTCGATGTCGCCTAGGCACCGCACCACACCTGAGACGGTCGGGCGGCTGCTCGAGGTGGCCCTCGCGGTGTTCGCGCGCGAGGGCCGCGAGGGTTTCACGATGAGCGCCGTCATCAAGGAGAGCGGCGTCAGCAGCGGCAGCCTGTACCACCACTTCGGCAGCTTCGACGGTCTCGCCGCGGCGTTGTACGCGCGCTGTATGGGCGAGCTGCTCGAGGCGATACTCACGGCGCTCGAGCCGTGCGAGGAGGCCGCCGACGGGGTGCGCGCGGTGCCCGCGGCCTATCTGGCGTTCGCGCGCGAGCAGCGCGACAGGATGGCGTTCATCCATGTCTCGGACTACGCGGCGTTCCTTCCGGCGCACGCCGAGACCGTCGCGGCGGTGAAGGGGCCGCTGCTGGCGCGGATGGCCGCGTGGGCGGCCCCGCATGTCGCGGCGGGCCGGGTGGTCGACCTGTCGCCCGCGCTGCTCGAGATGCTGCTCATCGGCCCGGTCGCCGAGACCGTCAGACGCTGGCTGGCGGGCGCTCCCGGCATCGACATCGCCGAGGCCGAGCGTGTGCTCCCCGAGCGCGTCTGGCGGTCTGTGCGGGCCTGAGCGCGGCTCAGAACCGCGAGGCGAGGGCGTCGAGTGCCTCGCTCATCACCACGGGCAGCGAGCGGGCCTGGTCGTCGTCGAGCCACAGGTTGGTCGCGGCGCGCATCGACGACAGCAGGGCCGCGGCGATGACGCGCGGGCGCACGCCCGAGTCGTCGTCGCGTTCGGCGATGAGCGCGGCGAGCTGCTGTTCGAGCTCGAGGAGGTTGGCGAGCTGACGGGCGAGCAGGGTGGGGTGCCGCCGCGCGAGCAGCGTGCGGGCGATCCACTCGCGGTCGGGTTCGGCGATCGAGCCGAACAGCTCGAGGGTCGCCGACGAAAGGGCGGTCCACCCGGACTCCTCCGCGGGACGCGCGCGGAAGGCGGCGATGAGCCGACGGTGCCGCTCCTCCTCGCCGTACATGAGCGCGTCCGCCTTGTCGGAGAAGTAGTTGAAGAACGTGCGCCGGGAGATGTTGGACTCCTCGGCGATGGCCTCGACGGTGACGTTCTCGTACCCCTTGTCGACGGTCAGCCGCATGGCCGCGCGGTACACGGCAAGTCGTGTCTCGGCCTTCTTCCGCTCGCGCAGGCCCTGCGTTCCGGTCATGCGCACATCCTAGGGGTGTTCGATCGCACAGTCGCGGAATAACTGCACATGATGCAAACTTGCATCGCGTGCAATAGGCTGCCGTGCGCTTGACCACAGCGGAGGAGAACCGAGTTGACAGTCGTCGACGCACCGGGGGATCGGATGACCCACCGGGAGATTATGAAGCCCTTCAGCGCGCTGCTCGCCGTGCTCGGCGTGGGCATGCTGAGCGCGACCGTCGTGTCGGTCGCGCTGCCGCAGATCCTGGGGGATCTGGGCGGCACGCAGTCGCAGTACACCTGGGTCGTCACCGCGGCCCTGCTCGCCACCACCGCGACGACCCCGCTCTGGGGCAGGCTCGCCGACCTCTTCGACAAGAAGACGCTGCTGCAGGTCGGCATCGCGCTGTTCGTCGTGTCGTCGGTCGCGTGCGGGCTCGCGCAGAACACCGAGCAGCTCATCGCCTTCCGCGCGATCCAGGGCATCGGCATGGGCGCGGTGCAGATCCTCGTCCAGGTCGTCATCGCCGCGCTCATCCCCCCGAGGGAGCGCGGCAAGTACAACGGTTACCTCGGCGGCGTGATGGCGCTGGCGACGGTCGGCGGCCCGCTCATCGGCGGCGTCATCGCCGACTCGCCGCTCGGCTGGCGCTGGTGCTTCTTCATCATGCTGCCGTTCCTCGCCGTCGCGTCCGTCGTCCTGCAGCGCTCGCTGCACGTCGAGCGGGTGAAGCAGACCGACGTCAAGATCGACTTCCTGGGCGCGACGCTCATCGCCGCGGGCGTCAGCCTGCTGCTCATCTGGGTGACGTTCGTCGGCGACGAGTACGCGTGGCTGTCCTGGCAGAGCGCGGTGATGGTCGGCGGCACGATCGTCATCCTCGCCCTCGCCGTCCGCGTCGAGGCGCGCGCCTCGCACCCGGTCGTCCCGCTGCACGTCGTCACGCAGCGCACCCCGGCCCTGGCGATCGTCGCGAGCCTGTCGGTCGGCATGGCGATGTTCGGCGGCGCGGTGTTCCTCGGCCAGTACTTCCAGATCGGCCGCGGCTACTCCCCGACCGAGGCGGGCCTGCTCACCTTCCCGATGATGCTCGGCGTCCTGGTGTCCTCGGCGGTCTCCGGCCGGATCATCTCCCGGACCGGGAAGGTGCGCCCGCACGTCATCACCGGCCTGGTCGTCCTGCTCGCCGGGTTCGTCGGCATGTCGACGATGGACCACGAGACGCCGCTCGTGCTGCTCGGGGTCTTCATGGCCGCGGTCGGCGTCGGCGTCGGCATGTCCATGCAGAACCTCGTCCTCGTCGTGCAGAACGGCGTCTCGATGCGGGACATAGGCGCGGCGAGCGGCGCGATGACGTTCTTCCGGTCGCTCGGCGGCGCGATGGGCGTGTCGATCCTCGGCGCGGTCCTCGCCTCGCAGGTCGCGACCTCCATCAAGGACGGCCTGACCAAGGCGGGCATCCCGGTGACCGGCGAGCAGGGCGGCAGCCTTGACATCGCCTCGATGCCCGAGCCCATCAAGGAGATCGTGCGCGCCGCCTACGGCGACGCCACCGGCCACATCTTCCTCGTGTCGGCGGGCGTCGCGGTCATCGGACTCGTCGCGACGCTGTTCCTGCGTCCTCCGGTGCTGCGCGAGACGTTCGAGCTGCCCGAGGAGCTCGAGGCTGCCGCCGAGGCCAAGGCCGCGGCCGCCGGGCTCGCCGGAGCCGTGGACGTCACGCCGGAGCCGGACGGCAAGGGCGGCCCCGCCAAGCCGGGGGCCTAGGAGACCGGCGGCCGGGGCGCGCCCGGCCGTCTGCGAGGGCGTCGTCCCGGCGAGTGCGCCGGGACGACGCCCTTCGCGTATGCGCTCACCGCGCGGGCGTACGGCGCGCGGGACGCGGCCGCTGGTACTTCCGCCACCGGAACCTGCGCATGACGGGGACGGTTACGCGCGCAGGGAGGTGGCGCACCGGCGTGGGCGTAAAGTTCATCGCCACCTTGAGGACGGCCATCAGCGTCGCGAACGCGAGCCTGCGCGTCGGCGTCCACGGCAGTCCGTACTGCTCGCGGATGGGCTCGGGAAGCAGACCCGTCGTGACGAGCCGGAAGACGGCGAGCGCAGGGAAGAGGATGCCCGGCAGGTTGTCCGGGTGGAGCACCGCGCGCGCCTGTTCGCGTCCGGTGTCGTCGACGCGCAGGGTGCGCAGCATCTCGGCCCAGTAGGCGTCGAACCCCGCGGCGTCCGGGGGCAGTGCCTCGCGGGGTGCGCCGAGGAGCTCGGCGTACGCCACGGACTGCTGGTAGTACTCCTCGTCGCGCGCGGGCGGCAGCGGTCCGAGCATCCGCCCGTACAGGTCGCGGGAGACCTGGAAGAGGGTCGCCTGCACCCAGAGCAGGAGCTCGGGGTCGTGCGCGGTGTAGCCGGGCCCGTTGACGACGTCGTGCGCGCGCATCGCCGACCACGCGACGCGGTGCGCCTCGTCCTTGGTGCCGAAGACGACCATCGCGAGGTAGTCGAGGGTGGACAGCAGGCGGTCGAAGGGTCCCGCCTGGAAGTCGCTGTGCTCGGCGACGCCGCGCGCGACCTTGGGGTGGGCGAGCTGGAGCAGCAGGGCGGGGCCGCCGCCGAGGAGCCCGAGCGGCTCCCGGGAGACCTGGCGGATCGCCGAGTGCTCGGGGAAGAAGCCGTCGTCCATGGATCGTCCTCCTCGGGCGGGGTGCCCGCATGGTAATCCCGCGACGCCCCTTCAGGTAAGGGGTTACTTATGTGAGAATCGCCCGACGCCGGGGTATTTCGGCGAGTCGAGACCCACCCGCTGGGGTATATCCGGATATCAAACGACTTGGGGCAGGTGCACGATGATGACCCCCGGCCGGCAAAGGAAGATTCTCGCCGACATAGCAGAACGCCTGCGCCTGGACGACCCGCAACTGGTCGCCCGCTTCACCATGTTCGCGCGCCTCACCGAGGAGGAGGGGCCGCCGCCCGTCGAGCCGCCGTGAGCCGACGACGCCGCGGGGCTGCCTAGAATCGGGGAATGGCGCGGTGGCTCGACGACGGGGAACAGCAGACGTGGCGGGCCTACCTGTGGTCCACCCAACTCCTGCACGAGGCGCTCGACCGGCAGATGCAGCAGGAGTCCGGCATCCCGCAGAGCTACTACGTGATGCTCGCGATGCTGTCCGAGGCCCCCGGCCGATCCCGCACGATGACCGAGCTCGCGCGCGTCACCCGCGGCTCGCCGAGCAAGGTGTCCCACGCGGTGCGCAAGCTCGAGGAGAGCGGCTGGGTGCGCCGCCACAAGCACCCCGACGACGCCCGCACCACCATCGCCACCCTCACCGACGAGGGGTACGCGGTGGTCGTCAAGGCGGCCCCCGGACACGTCGAAGCCGTGCGTGAGAACCTGTTCGACCTCCTCACCCCCGAGCAGACCGAGCAGCTCGGCGCGATCTGCCGCGCGATGCTCGCCCGCCTCGACCCCGACGGCCCGTCCTTCCGCTGACGCCCGGGACCGCCCGGGACCAGGGGCCCTTTCCCCCGAGCCTCCCCGACCCCTAGGATCTCGCTCACCCAGCGAAGCGAGAGGAACACGATGGCTGTCTTGCACGCGGCCGCGGCAGCCGTTCTCCCCGTCCTGCTCGGCGGCGCGGCCGCCCCGGACATCAGCCCCGGCGACGGCGCGGTCGTCACCGACTCCACGGTGACGGTGTCGGCCAAGGCGGGCCTGACCGGCGGGACGCTCATCGTCGACGGACAGCAGCGCGCGTCCGGCAGGGGCGAGACCCTGACGTTCACGATCGACGGCCACGCCGTCGCCAACGGCACGCACACCGTGGAGATGACGGGACTGATCCGCGCCAACCGGGGCAAGGCGACGTTCCGTATGGCGGTGCCCGCCTACGCGCCCGCAGGGGTCGTCGCGGTGGCGGCGGGACGGAACCTGTCAGTCGTCTGGCAGCCCAATCCCGAGCCCGACGTCACCGGGTACTCCGTGGCGACGTCGGCGGGCGGAAGCGCCAAGGCGAGTGCGGACTGTCCCGACGGACGCTGCACTGCCGCGCTGAAGCTTCCCGCCTCGGCCTCGGGCGAGCTCACCGTGACCGTCGTCGCGCACCGCGCGGGCGCGGGCGACTCGGGCGCGGGGGCGGCAAAGCTCGTCCTGCCCGCGGCCCAGGCACCGGCTCCGGCGGGCGACGACGGCGCAGGCCAGGGACAGGGCGACGGGGCGGCGCCGGGCGGCGCTCCGGTGACCTCGACGCCGACCTCCTCGGCGACCCCGGGCGAGGACGGCCTGGCCGTCGCCTCGCAGCCCGCCGACGGCGACGAGCAGCCGCCCGCGCCGACCCCGGTGGAAGGCCAGGAGGCCGTTCCCTCGCCCGCCGCGGTCGCCGGGGTGTCCCCGACCGACCCGCTGCCGCGCATCATCCTGTGGACGAGCGTGGCGGGCGCGTTGGCGACGCTGCTGGCGTTCGGCGTGCGCGCGGTCGTGCTGCGGCGCAGGTCAGATCCCTTTGCCGCGCACGTCGAGCCCGTGACCCGGGTGGAGCCCGTGACGCACGTCGAGCCGCCCACGCCGGTGCCGGTCGGCGACGACACCGACTACCGCGAGCCGTGGACCTGAGGCATCACGACGAGCCGGGCACCCGCTGCGTCTCGTAGGCGGTCTCACCGTGCAGCGCGAAGTCGAGTCCGACGGCCTCGTCCTGGGACGACACGCGGTTGCGGCGCGCGGGCAGCTTGTCGAGGACGAGCGCGATGAAGTAGGTGACGAAGAAGCTGTAGGCGGTCACCGCGCCGACGACGGCGATCTGCAGGACGAGCTGGTGCGGGTCGCCGCCGTACAGCAGGCCGTCCACCGCGGGGTTGACGGCGCTCGTGGCGAACAGCCCGACGCAGACCGAGCCGATGACGCCGCCGACGAGGTGCAGTCCTGCGACGTCGAGCGAGTCGTCAAGCTTCAGCCTGCTCTTCAGCGGTACGGCGAGGCAGCAGCCGAACCCGGCGAGGAGGCCGATCGCGAGCGCGCCCTTGACGTCCACGAAGCCCGCGGCGGGGGTGATGGCGACGAGCCCCGCGACGGCCCCGGAGGCCGCGCCGAGCGCGGTCGGCTTGCCGTAGCGGATGCGCTCGACCATGACCCAGGTGAGCAGCGCGGCGGCGGTCGCGGTGTTGGTGTTGACGAACGCCCAGACCGCGACGGCGTCGGCCTTGAGCGCGGACCCCGCGTTGAAGCCGAACCACCCGAACCACAGCATCGCCACCCCGAGCATGATGAACGGGACATTGTGCGGTGCCATGTTGGCGCGCGGCCAGCCGGTGCGGCGGCCGATCACGATCGCGATGGCCAGGCCCGCCGCGCCCGCGTTGCAGTGCACGACGGTGCCGCCCGCGAAGTCCAGCGCGCCGAGCTTGTAGGCCCAGCCGTCCGGTGAGAACACCCAGTGCGCGACGGGTGCGTACACGACGATCGACCAGATGATGACGAACGGCACGAACGCCCCGAACCTCCAGCGTTCGACCGCGGAGCCCGTGATGAGCGCGGGCGTGATGATCGCGAACATCATCTGGAACATGGCGAAGGCGATCGGCGGGATCGACTGGGCGGAGTCGCCGGTGAACCCCGGGACCACCTCGTCCATGTTCGACAGGCCCGCGAAGTGCAGTCCGCCGATGACCTCGCTGCCCCCGCCGAACGCCAGCGAGTAGGACAGCGACACCCAGGTGACGCCGACGAGCGCCATGACGGTGAAGCTCTGGAGCATGGTGTTGAGCACGTTCTTCGCCCGGACCATGCCGCCGTACAGGAAGGCCACCCCCGGCGTCATGAACAGCACGAGCGCCGAACTGGCCAGAACCCATGCGGTGGCGCCGGAATCGACGGTGGAGAAGTCGAAAGGCATCCGCTACCTCCGATCCGGAAAGCCCGGCGCCATGGTTCCACCGTGGTCGCCGCACCTGCCGTGAATCGTGTGACGTGCCGGTAAATAGTGGGTTTCGTTGGCAACCCTGGAGGGTTGTGGAATCCAACTCGGCGGGCGCATAATGAGTTGGGTTTTCCAACTCATGCGGGGTTCCGCCCCACATGACCCGAGATGAGGAGCAGGCCATGCGGGACGCGGTCATCGTCGAAGCCGTACGGACGCCGGTCGGCAAGGGCAAGCCGGGCGGAGCGCTCGCGGACGTCCACCCGGTCGCGCTGCTCGCGCACACGCTGCGCGAACTCGTCGCGCGCAGCGGCATCGACCCAGAACTCGTGGACGACGTCATCGGCGGCACGGTCAGCCAGGTGGGGGAGCAGGCCGCGAACCTCACCCGGTACGCGTGGCTTTCCGCGGGACTGCCGGAATCGGTGGCCGCCACGACGGTCGACCGGCAGTGCGGGTCCTCGCAGCAGGCCGTGCACTTCGCCGCCCAGGGCGTCATCTCCGGCGCGTACGACATCGTGGTCGCGTGCGGCGTTGAGTCGATGAGCCGGGTGCCGATGGGCTCCAACGTGCTGCCCGGCAGCGTGCCGTTCGGCCCCGGCATCCCCGAGCGCTACCCCGACGGCCTCGTGCCGCAGGGCGTCGCGGCCGAGCTCATCGCCGCCAAGTGGGGCCTCACCCGGGAGGCGATGGACGCGTACTCGGCGGCCTCGCACGCCAAGGCGGCCCACGCGGCCGCCGAGGGCTGGTTCGAGGCGGAGATCGCGCCGGTGCGCACCCCGTCCGGGCTGGTGACCGCCGACGAGTCGATCAGGCCGTCGACCACGCCCGAGGTGCTCGCCAAGCTCAGGCCCGCCTTCGAGCGGCCGGAGTACACCGAGCGGTTCCCGCAGATCACCTGGTCGGTGACCGCGGGCAGCTCGAGCCCGATCAACGACGGCGCGGCCGCGCTGCTGATCATGAGCGGAGAGACCGCGGCCCGGCTCGGCCTTCGTCCGCTGGCGAGGCTGAGCGGCGTCGCCGTCGCGGGCGCTGACCCGCTGATGATGCTCACCGCGATCATGCCCGCGACCGAGAAGCTGCTCCGCCGCACCGGTGTCTCCCTTGACGAGGTCGGCCTCTACGAGGTCAACGAGGCGTTCGCCAGCGTGCCGATGGCCTGGCTCCAGGAGACCGGAGCCGACCCCGCGCGGCTCAACGCGCACGGCGGCGCGATCGCGATCGGCCACCCGCTCGGCGCGAGCGGCGCGCGGATCATGACGACGCTGGTCCACGCCATGCACAGGCACGGAGCCCGTTACGCGCTCCAGACGATGTGCGAGGCGGGCGGCCTGGCCAACGCGACGCTGCTCGAACGGCTCTAGGTTTCTCCATCAAACGATTGACCGGGCGGGGATTCTCTCCTACCTTCTCGGTATGAAATCCGAGCCCGCCACCGCCCGCATCCTCGACGCGGCGACCCGGCTGTTCGCCGAACGCGGGTTCGACGGAGCCTCCACAAGGCTCATCGCCGAGGCGGCGGGCCTCAACATCGCGACCGTCAACTACCACGTCGGCGGCAAACGCGACCTGTACTTCGCCGTCATGACCGGGGCCGCCGAAGCCGAGCGGGCGGCCCTGGAGGCGGCCCTCGACTCCTGCGCGGAACCCGGCCGCCTCACCGGGCCCGCCGACGTCCACCTCGTGGTGGACCGCTACCTCGACTTCTGCGTCGCCCGCCCCGAGATCCCCGCGCTGTGGATGCACCGGTGGCTGTCCGACGCCGACGACGTCGCAGTCTTCGAGGCCGCGCACGTCAACCCCCTCGTCAGCCGTCTGATCGAGCTGACCCGTCCCGTCGCCGCCCCCGGGGCCGACGTGGAGTACGCCCTGTGGTCGGTCATCTGGACCGTGCACGGCTTCGCGCGGGGCGGCGTGCCCGACGCGTCGGGCCGACGCCGCCGCACCGACGACCCCGAGGCCCTGCAGCGCTTCCGCGCCGCGCTGCACCGCCTCGTCTCCGGCCTGCTCGCGCTGGAGCACACCCCATGACGTCGCGCGCCGCCTCCCCGACCCCCCTCGTGATCTGGACGTGATGCCATGACCGCAGACAAGTCCGCCGCCCCCGTCGGGTCGGTCCCCGCGCCGCGCGCTTCAGGAGAGCCCGTAGCGCGCGGGCGGCTGTTCGGCTATGCCCTCGGTTCGGTCGGCACAGGCATCTTCGGCGCTGTGCCGGGCCTGCTCCTGCTCTACTACCTCACCGACTCCCTCGGCGTACCCGCCGCCGTAGCGGGCGTCGTGCTTGTGCTGCCCAAGGCATGGGACGTCCTGCTCAACCCGTGGGTGGGCGCGCTCAGCGACCGTGAGGCCGTGCGCACCGGAAGCCGTCAGAGGCTGCTGCTGCTCGGCGCGCTGACCCTTCCCGTGCTGTTCGCGCTGATGTTCGCCTCGCCGTTCACCGGGGGAGCGGGCGCGGCCTGGGCGATGGCCGCGTTCCTGCTCGCCGCGAGCGCGTTCGCCGCCTTCCAGGTGCCGTACGTGGCGCTGCCCGCCGAGATCTCCGACGTGCCCGCGCAGCGCTCGCGCGCGATGGCGTGGCGGATCGTCGCGCTCACCTTCGGCATCCTGCTCGCGGGCGGCCTTGCGCCCGTGCTCGTCGGGGCAGGAGGCGACGGCAGGGGCGGCTACCTGCTGATGGGCGTCGTCGTCGGCGCGCTGCTCGCCGCGGCGCTCATCGGCTCGTCGCTTTCGACGCGGTGGATTCGCTCCGCTCCGGGGCCGCAGCAGCTCGGCTTCCGCGCCGCGCTGCGGCTCGCGCGCGGCAACCGGCCCTTCTTCGCGCTGCTCGGCGCGTTCACCGTGCAGTCCCTCGCGGTCGCCGTCATGCTCGCGGGCGCGCCCTACGTGGCCCAGTACCGCCTCGGCGACGACGGCCTGACCACCGTCCTGTTCGTGTGCATGGTCGGCCTCAGCGCGGTCGCGGTGCCGGTGTGGAGCCTGCTCGGCCGCAGATTCGGCCCGGTGCCCTGCTACCTCGCGGCGGTCGCCCTGTTCACCGCCGCCGCGCTCGGCCTGTACCCGGCGCTCAGCGCGGGGGCGAAGCTCCCGGCGTTCGCGCTCACCGCGCTGGTCGGCGCGGGCTACGCGGCCCTCCAGCTGTTCCCGCTGTCGCTGCTGCCCGAGACCGTCCACGCCGACGCGGGACGCACCGGGCAGGCCCAGTCCGGCGCGTTCACCGGCGTGTGGACGGCCGCCGAGACCGGCGCGATGGCCCTGGGCAGCGGCGTCTACGCGCTCGTCCTCGCCGTCACGGGCTTCGTGTCAAGCTCGGACGACGAGACCGTCGCGCAGACCGGCACCGCCCTTGGCGGGCTCACCGCGGGCTTCACCCTCGTGCCCGCCCTGCTGCTCGCCCTGAGCGCCCCCCTCCTCGTGCTGTACGCGCGACGTGCGGCGGCGCACAAGAACGTCAAGGACGCGGCGGCCTAAGGCCACCGCCCGGTACGACTCCCCGAAAGGTGTTCCCCTTGCTGGCTGAAGACGGACGCGGCAGCGCCGACCTCCTGGCGGAACTGGCACGGCTGAAAGAAGCCGACCTCCCCGTGCGCGGAGGGAAGGTCACCGCTTACGTGTACGACACCGGACGCCCGGAGGTACACGAGGTCGCCGCCCGCGCGTACATGGAGATGCTCGAGGTCAACGGGCTCGACCCCACGGCCTTCCCCAGCATCGTCGCCCTGGAGAAGGACGTCGTCGGCACCGTGGCGGCCAAGCTCGGCGGCGGCGCGGCCACCCCGGGGATCTTCACCAGCGGGGGCACCGAGTCGATCATCCTCGCGGTCAAGGCGGCGCGTGACGCGCGGCGGGTGGACCGGCCCCAGATCGTCGTGCCGGTCACCGCCCATCCCGCGTTCCACAAGGCCGCGCACTACCTCGGCGTCGAACTCGTCACCGTGCCGGTGGACACCGGGACGTTCCGGGCGGTCCCGGCCGCGATGGAGGCGGCGCTCACCGAGCGGACCGTGCTCGTCGTGGTGTCCGCGCCGTCCTATCCGCAGGGCGTCGTGGACCCGGTGCCCGAGATCGCGGCGCTCGCGGCCGCGCGCGGCATCCCCTGCCATGTCGACGCGTGCGTCGGGGGGTGGCTGCTGCCCTGGCTGCGCGACAACGGCCATCCCGTCCCGCCCTTCGACCTGTCCGTCCCCGGCGTCACCTCGCTCTCGTGCGACTTGCACAAGTACGGGTACGCGCCGAAGGGCGCGTCGGTGGTCCTGTTCGCCGACGAGGCGCTGCGCCGCCACGCGTACTTCGCCTCGGCCGCCTGGCCCGGCTACACGATCATCAACTCGACGGTGCAGTCCAGCAAGGGCGCGGGCCCGCTCGGCGGCGCGTGGGCGACCCTGCACGCCGTCGGCGCGGCCGGATACCGCGACCTCGCCTCCCACGCCGTCGCCGCCGCGCGCCGCCTCATCGACGGCGTCGCTGACATCCCGGGCCTGCGCGTCCTCGGCTCGCCGGACGCCTCACTCGTCGCGCTCGCCTCGGACGACCCGCGCCTCGACGTGTTCGTGCTGTCGGACAAGGCACGCGGCCACGGATGGTTCATCCAGCCACAGCTGAGCTTCCCCGGCATCCCCGCGAACGTGCACCTCACCCTCACCGGCGTCAGCCTCCAGGGCGTGGACGCGCTCCTCGACGTCCTCGCCAAGGCCGCCGCCGAGGCGATCGAGGCGGGACCCGTCGAGATACCCGACGGACTCGTCGACCTGCTGGGCGGACTCGACCTCGACGCGGTAGACGACGCGGGCTTCACCGAGTTGCTCGCGGCCGTAGGGGCCGACCTCGATGGCGACGGTCCCATGGAGATGGGCATGGTCAACGCGGTCCTCGACGCCCTTCCCGCCGAGACGCGTGAGGCCCTGCTCGTCCGGTTCCTGTCGGCCCTGTACCGTACGCGCGCATGAGCACCCACGAGCGGGAGATCACCGCGCCCGTCGCGCTGGCCCGTCCCGACGGACGCCTCGACCCGGCGGCCGTCGGCTGGTCCCGCCGCCCCTTGCACGACACCGCCCTACCCGGGCGTTGGGGGCGGCGTAAGAAGTGGGAGTACTGGTGCTTCACCACGCCCACCCACCTTGTGGCGTTCACCGTCAGCCACCTGGATTACCTCGCCCTCACCGGCGTGTACTTCCTGGAGTACGGCGGCACGGAGCTTGAGGTGAACACGATGACGCCCCTCGGCGCGGGCGTACGCCTGCCCGACAGCCTCGACGGCTCCGACATCACCGTCTCCGCCGGCAAGGCGGGTGTCTCCATCCTGCGCGAAGAGGGCGGCACCCGTGTGCGCGCTACCTGCAAGACCCCTGAAGGTCTTCTTACGGCAGACCTCTTCGCCGCGCTCCCCGACGGCCACGAGAGCCTGAACGTCGTCATCCCCTGGGACGAGCGGCGCTACCAGTTCACCTCGAAGCAGGTCGCCCGTCCCGCCGAGGGCACCGTGACGCTCGGAGACCGCGCGTTCGCCTTCGACGGCGCATGGGCGGTCCTGGACCACGGACGCGGCCGCTGGCCCCACGACACCCTGTGGAACTGGGGAGCCGCCTCAGGCGTCAGCGCCGGGCACACCGTCGGCCTCCAGTTCGGCGGCAAGTGGACCGACGGCACGGGCCTCACCGAGAACGCCCTGCTCGTGGACGGCCGCCTCACCAAGATCGGCGCGGACCTCGCGTGGGAGTACGACCCCGCCGACTTCCGCGCCCCCTGGCGGATCTCCGCCCCGGAGGCCGTCGACCTCGTCTTCACCCCGTTCCACGAACGCCGCGTGAAGACCGACGCCCTGCTCCTCGCCAACCACACCCACCAGCTCTTCGGCCACTACGCGGGCACGATCCACCCCGCCGACGGCCCCGCCCTCGAGGTGGATGGCCTCCTCGGCTGGGCCGAACAGGTCAGAATGCGCTGGTGACGCCTACGACGGCCTGCGCGCGAACAGCTCAAGATGCGTGCAGGCCGTGCACCGCCACGCCTCGATCTCCCACCGGGTCCGCCCGAACCGCCGCGCGCCCCCGAACACTCCGCGCTCCAACGCCCCCTGGACCCACTGCGCGAACCCCTTGGAATGATCACCCCCGTCCTCCACGAACCCCGGCTCGAACTCCTCACCACCACACTGCCCACACCTCATCGCGGCAGGCTACCCCGCCCCGCCGGAGATATCACCCCATCGCATGACCCTCCCCGGGGTGATCGCGCGGGGTTCGGCGGGGTTAACTGGGCTCATGGACTACGTACAACTCGGACGTACGGGGCTCAAGGTGAGCCGGATCGTGCTCGGGACCATGAACTTCGGTCCGGAGACGAACGAAGCGGACAGCCACAAGATCATGGACGCGGCGCTCGACGCCGGCGTCAACTTCTTCGATACGGCGAATGTGTATGGCTGGGCGGAGAACCGGGGGAGGACCGAGGAGATCATCGGCACGTGGTTCGCCAACGGCGGCGGGCGGCGTGACAAGACGGTGCTCGCGACGAAGGTGTACGGCAACATGGGCGTGCACGGGGAGCCCTGGCCGAATGACGACAAACTGTCGGCGCTCAATATCCGGCGCGCGTGCGACGCCTCGCTGAAGCGTTTGCAGACCGATCACATCGACCTTTACCAGTTCCACCACGTGGACCGGGCGACGCCCTGGGACGAGATCTGGCAGGCCCTCGACGTGCTGGTCCAGCAGGGCAAGGTCCTCTACGTCGGGTCCTCGAACTTCCCGGGATGGTCGATCGCCCAGGCGAATGAAAGCGCCGCCCGTCGCGGTTCTCTCGGCCTCGTCAGCGAGCAATGTCATTTCAATTTGATCGAGAGGCGTGCGGAAATGGAGGTCATTCCCGCGGCGGAAGCCTATGGCCTCGGCGTCATTCCGTGGTCGCCGCTCGCGGGCGGACTGCTCGGCGGCGTGCTGCGCAAGCAGCGGGAGGGCGGCGGCAGCAGGTCCCAGACGGGCCGCAGCGCCGCATATCTCGAGGACGACGCGAACCGCGCGAAGATCGAGAAGTACGAGGCGCTGTGCGCCGACCGCGGCCTTGAGCCCGGCGAGGTCGCGCTGGCGTGGCTGCTGACCCGTCCCGGCGTCACCGGCCCGATCGTCGGCCCCCGCACCCTCGAGCAGCTCGACTCGGGCGTCAGGGCCGAGGCGCTGGCCCTCGACGCCGACCTCCTCACCGAGCTCGACACCCTGTTCCCCGGCCCGGGCCCAAGCCCGGAGGCGTTCGCCTGGTAGCGCGAAGGGGCCCGCGGCGTGTGCCGCAGGCCCCTTTTCGTGTCCGGGATCAGGTCAGGGCTTCGGCGAACTGGGCGGCGTACAGGCGCTGGTAGGCGCCGTTGGCGGCGATGAGTTCGTCGTGGGTGCCCTGCTCCACGATGGAGCCGTCCTCCATGACGAGGATGAGGTCGGCGTCGCGGATGGTGGACAGGCGGTGCGCGATGACGAAGCTCGTCCTGCCCTGGCGGAGGTTGCGCATCGCGCGCTGGATCAGGACCTCCGTGCGGGTGTCGACCGAGCTCGTGGCCTCGTCGAGGATGAGGATCGCGGGCTCGGCGAGGAACGCGCGGGCGATGGTGAGCAGCTGCTTCTCACCCGCGCTGACGGTGCCGCCCTCGTCGTCGAGGACCGTGTCGTAGCCGTCGGGCAGCGTGCGCACGAAGTGGTCGACCTGGGTGGCCTTGGCCGCCTCGACTATCCGCTCGCGCGACGCGGTGACGTCGCCGTAGCCGATGTTCTCGGCGATGGTCCCGCCGAACAGCCACGCGTCCTGGAGCACCATGCCGGTGCGGGCGCGCAGGTCGGCCCGGTCGAGCTCGGCGATGTCGACGCCGTCGAGCGTGATGCGGCCGTCGGTCACCTCGTAGAACCGCATGAGCAGGTTGACCAGCGTGGTCTTGCCCGCGCCGGTCGGCCCGACGATCGCGACGGTCTGGCCCGGCTCGACGGTGAGCGACAGGTGCTCGATGAGCGGCTTGTCGGGCGCGTAGGAGAACGAGACGTCCTCGAACGCGACGCGGCCGCGCGGGTCGGCGATGACGGGCGACGCCTTCGGCTCGGCGCTCTGCTCCTCGGCGTCCAGCAGTTCGTACACCCGCTCGGCCGACGCGATCCCGGACTGGAGCAGGTTCGCCATGCTCGCCACCTGGGTGAGCGGCTGGGTGAACTGCCGCGAGTACTGGATGAACGCCTGCACCTCGCCCAGCGACAGCGACCCCGACGCGACCCGCAGGCCGCCGATGACGGCGACGAGCACGTAGTTGAGGTTGCCGATGAGCATTGTCGCGGGCTGGATGAGCCCGGAGATGAACTGTGCCCGGAACGACGCCTTGTACAGGCTCTCGTTGTGCTCGGTGAAGGTCTCGGCGGCCTCCTCCTTGCGGCCGAACGCCGCGACGAGGGTGTGGCCGCCGTACATCTCCTCGATGTGCGCGTTGAGCTTGCCGGTGCTGGCCCACTGCTGGATGAACTGCGGCTTGGACCGCGCGCCGATCTTGGCGGTGACGAACACCGTCAGCGGCACGGTGACCAGCGCGATGAGCGCGAGCAGCGGCGAGATCCACAGCATCATCGCCAGCACGCCGACGATCGTGAGGATCGAGTTCAGCGCCATGCTGAGGGTCTGCTGGAGCGTCTGGGAGAGGTTGTCGATGTCGTTGGTGACGCGGCTCAGCACCTCGCCGCGCTGCTGCCGGTCGAAGTAGCTGAGCGGCAGCCGCGACAGCTTGGCCTGGACGCGGGCGCGCAGCCGGTGCATCGAGCGCTGCACGACGGCGGCGGTGACGCGGCCCTGGAAGACGCCGAGGACCGCCGCGACGAGGTAGATCGCCAGGACGCCGAGCAGCACCTTGCCGACCGCGCCGAAGTCGATGCCGGTGCCGGGGAGGACGTCCATCGAGGCGACCATGTCGGCGAGGGTGTCCTGGCCCGAGGCGCGCAGCCCCTCGATGGCCTCCTCCTTGGACGCCCCGGCCGGGAGGTTCGCCGAGACGGCCCCGTCGAAGATCAGGTCGGTGGCCTCGCCGAGGACGCGCGGGCCGAGGACGGTCAGCACCACGCTGACCGCTCCGAGCACCGCGCCGACGATGATCAGCACGCGTTCCGGCCGCATGTCGGCGAGCAGCCGCTTGGCCGAGCCGACGAAGTTCGAGGACTTCTCCAGCGACGGTCCTGCCATCCAGGCCCCGGGTCCGACCCGGGGCCCGCCGCCTTGCGCGGGCTTGGCGGGGGTCTTCTCGTCGGTCATGCCGCCTCCTGCTCGGTGAGCTGGGAGAGCACGATCTCCCGGTATGTCTCGTTCCCGGCCATTAGTTCGGTGTGGGAGCCGACGCCGACGACACGGCCGTGGTCGAGGACCACGATCCGGTCGGCGTGCCGGATGGTGCTGACGCGCTGGGCGACGATGATCACCGTCGCGTCGGTCGTCTCGGCGGCGAGCGCGGCGCGCAGCCTGGCGTCGGTCGCGTAGTCGAGCGCGGAGAAGGAGTCGTCGAACAGGAACACCTCGGGCTTGTGCACGAGCGCGCGGGCGATCGCCAGCCGCTGGCGCTGCCCGCCCGACACCGTGGTGCCGCCCTGGGAGACCGGGGTCTCCAGCCCTTCGGGCATCCGCTCCACGAAGTCCTTGGCCTGCGCGATCTCCAGCGCGTGCCACAGGTCCTCGTCGGTCGCGTCGGGGTTGCCGTAGCGCAGGTTCGACGCGATCGTCCCGGAGAACAGGTACGGGCGTTGCGGGACGATCCCCACGATCTGCGACAGCCGGACGGGGTCGAGCTCCCGCACGTCGACGCCGTCGAGCTCGACGGTGCCGCCGGTCGCGTCGAACAGGCGCGGGATCAGGTTGAGCAGGGTGCTCTTGCCGCTGCCGGTCGAGCCGATGATCGCCACGGTCTCGCCGGGCCGCGCGCTGAGGTCGACCCCGCGCAGGACGGGTTCCTCCGCGCCCGGGTAGCCGAAGTCCACGTCGCGCAGTTCGACCGTGCCGCGCAGCGCCGTCTCGGTGACGGGCGAGGCGGGCGGGACGACGCTGGAGGGCGTGCTGAGGACGTCCTGGATGCGTCCCGCGCACACCGACGCGCGCGGGGCCATCATGAACATGAACATCGCCATCATGACCGACATCAGCGTCTGCATCAGGTACGACAGGAACGCCGTCAGCGCGCCGACCTCCATGCCGCCGTCGGCGATCCGGTGCCCGCCGAACCACAGGACGGCGACGCTCGCGATGTTCACCACGGCCATGATCAGCGGGAAGAGGGTGCCCATGAAGTACCCGGCCCGCTGGGAGACGTCGAGGAGCACGTCGTTGGAGCCGGCGAACCTGTCGGTCTCCTGCTTCTCGCGCACGAACGCGCGCACGACCCGGACGCCGGTGATCTGCTCGCGCAGGATCTGGTTGAGGTCGTCGAGGCGGCCCTGGATGCTCCAGAACAGCGGGTGCATCTTGGTCAGCGCCCACGCCAGCACCCCGCCGAGCAGCGGCAGGATGAGCAGCAGGAGCAGCGACAGCGGGACGTCCTGGCGCAGCGCCATGAGGATGCTGCCGACCGCCATGATCGGCGCGGCGACCGCCATGGTGAGCGCCATCAGGACCAGCATCTGGACCTGCTGGACGTCGTTGGTCGTGCGGGTGATCAGCGACGGGGTGCCGAACTGGCCGACCTCGCGGGCGGAGAAGTCCTGCACCCTGCGGAACAGGCTGCCGCGCAGGTCGCGGCCGAGCGTCGCGGCGGTCCGCGAGGCGAAGTAGACAGCGCCGACCGAGCAGGCGAGCTGCGCGACCGAGACCGCGAGCATGATGCCCCCGGCCCGCATGATGTAGCCGGTGTCGCCGACGACGACGCCCCGGTCGATGATGTCGGCGTTGAGCGTCGGCAGGTACAGCATGCCGAGGGTGGCGAGGAACTGGAGCGCCACGAGGACGACGAGGTCGCGCCGGTAGGGCCGCAGCGTCGCGGTGACGAGTCGGATCAGCAAGGTCTCTCGCTCGGGGGTAGCAGGGAAGGGACTGACGCGGTGTGACCGCTTAACGTGGCGTGACCGCCGTCGCGACGGGCGCGACGATCGCCAGGGCCTCGCCGAGGACGTCGGCGAAGGGTCTGTCGTCGTCGGCGCGCATCCAGTGGGCGTTCGCGGCGCGGACGGCGACCATGAGCGCGTCGGTGAACAGCCCGGGGAAGATGTCGGTCTCCGGGTCGAGCCCGCAGCGTTCGGCGATCGCCTCGACCAGCGGGCCGGTTCTCGGCCCGCAGTGCCGCTGGAACTCGGCCTGGAGCGCCGGATGGGAGAAGATCATCAGCATCGCCTTGCGGTCCGGCTCTTCCTGCCCACGGAAGTAGTCGAGGAAGGCGTTGACGCAGGCCGCGGCGAGCGGTTCGTCGGCGGGCCGGTCCCGCAGCGCCTCGGCGAGCCAGATCGCGCGGTCCGCCGCGACGGAGCAGATCGCGGCCTCGCGGCTGCCGAAGTAGTTGTTGTAGGTGCGGGTGGAGACCCCGGCCGCCATGGCGATGTCCTCGACCCTGACGTTCTGGGGGCCGTGTTCCAGTGCGAGGCGTAGCGCCGCCTCGCCTAGCGCGCGGCGCGTGGCCTGCTTCTTGCGCGCGCGGAGTCCCTCGTTCACGCCGGACAACGTACCCATGTTGTTGCGCGGTGCGCAATCATTTATAGGGTGAAAATCTTCGCGATACGCAAAATTTCGTGTCGCGCAAGGAAGCGGTCAGTGCAGGGGCACCTCAAAACCACGGCGCAGCGCGGCGTTGCGGTCCTCGCGCGGGCTCTCCGCGACGGATGCGGCGGCCGCGCGCCTCCCCGGCCTGCGGACGACGAGGTAGGGGGCGGGTGCGGCGAAGGGTACCCGCCGCCAGGGACTGTCGGCGTTCGCCGGATCGAGCAGCCGCGCCGCCGCCCCCTCGAACTCCTCCTGCCGCGCCGCCTGCTCGGGGTCGTGCACCCCGTCGCCCACCCAGATCCTGCGGGCCGCCAGGAAGTCCTCGGCGTACTCGTCCCAGGAGGAGTAGCGGCACAGGACAGGGACCGTCAGGCGCTCGCACAGGTCCCAGGCCGCCTCCTCCTCGGGCAGCAGCCCCGCCGCGTGCGCGGCCCGGACCAGGAACACGAGCCGGGCCGCGTCCCAGGCGAACGGGGCGCGGCCCAGATGCCGCTCGTACTCGCGCGCGTGCCCCGACGTGGTCAGCCATCGGGCCATGTCGAGCAGCGCCGCCGTCGAGGTGATCCCCCAGTTGTCGTTCAGCGCGCGACGGTAGGCGTCGGGGGAGCCGTCGTCCATGCGCAGCGCGTCATGGCCGCCGCCGCCCCACTCGACCTGGATCGCCGAAAGCGCGAGCCACCACAGCCGCAGGTCGTCCAACTGCCCCACCCGCTCTCCGGGAGATCGCCCCTTTGGAAATCGCCCTTTGGGAGATCATTGTGACGCAGCGGCGTCCGTCATGCGCCTGCTTCCAGGGCCGCGGCTTTCGCCCACTTGTAGTCAGCCTTGCCCGTCGGCGTCCGCTGAACTTCCGGGACGAAGTGGACATCACGCGGCACCTTGTACCCGGCGAGGGTCTTGCGGCAGTGCTCCCGCAGCTCCTCGGCGGTCACCTCGCCGCTCGTGGAGACCACCGCGGCGACCCGCTGGCCGAACCTTTCGTCCGGAACGCCCACGACGAGCGCGTCATAGACCGAAGGATGCGCTTTCACGGCGGTTTCGACCTCCTCGGCGTAGACCTTCTCGCCCCCGGTGTTGACCACCGTGGAGCCCCTGCCGAGCAGCACCATGTTGCCGTCGGCGTCGACCTTGGCCATGTCGCCCTGGATCGCCCAGCGCACCCCGTCGGCGTCGGTGACGAACGTGGCGGCGGTCTTCACCGGGTCGTTCCAGTACCCGATTGGAATCCTGCCCTTGCGGGCGAAGACCCCGATGTCATCTGATCCCGGGGTGATCGGGCGAAGGTTCTCATCGAGCACCGCCATGCCCTCACGCGGGGCGAAGCGGGCGTTGCCGAACTCGTCGGGCTCGACGCCCGCCGCGGCGACGCCGGTCTCCGAGCCGCCCATCGCGTCGAGGATCGTCATCAGGGTCGGCAGCGCGGCGTGCAGCCGCGCCTTCACGTCGGGGGACGTCGCCGAGCCGCCGCAGGCCAGGACCAGCAGCGAGGTGAGGTCGAACGCCTTGGGGTCGGCGGTGAGCAGGTCGGCGATCGGCCGTGCCATGGCGTCGCCGACCAGGGACATCACCTGGGCGCCCTCGGCCGCCGCGACGCCGAGGACCCCTGCCGGGTCGAAGCTGCGCTCGGACCACACGACGAGTTTGGAGCCGCTGGTGAGCGCCGCCCAGCAGATCCAGACGCCCGCCGCGTGCATGAGCGGGGCGTTGACCATGATCGTCAGCCCGCCCGCCGCGGCGTTCTCGCCGACCTCCTCGGGGCGGGTGACGGGGTCGCCGATCATCCTGCCGCCGCCCATCGCGGTGAAGAACATGTCCTCCGCGCGCCACACGACGCCCTTGGGCAGGCCGGTCGTGCCGCCGGTGTAGAGCATGAACAGGTCGTCGCCGGACCGCTCGACCGTGACCCGTTCGGGGGAGGCCGCGGCGACGTCGTCGGCGTAGGAGCGCGCTCCGGGGACCTCGGCGTCGGACCCGTCCTCGAGCAGGAGGACGTGGGTGAGGTCCGGCAGCGTGTCGCGTACCTCGTTCAGCCGCGCGACCAGCGCGCGCTCGCCGACGAGCGCCTTGGCGCCGGAGTCGGCGATCACATGGGCGAGTTCGCCAGAGGTGTAGCGGTAGTTCACGTTGACGGTGCCCGCGCGCAGTTTGAACGCGGCGATCTGGGCTTCGAGCCATTCGGCCCGGTTGTAGGACAGGATCGCGACCCTGTCCCCGTGGCCGACGCCCCCCGCGGCGAGCGCGGCGGCCGCCCGGTTGGCCCTGGCCTCGAGCTCGGCGTAGGTGAGGCGGACGTCTCCCGCGACGAGCGCGAGGTTGTCGGGGACGGCGTCGGCGACGATCTCAAAAAGATCGGCGAGGTTGAAGGACGGCATCGGGGTGGACTCCTTCCCTGCTGGGCCCTCAACGTATCCCGCCGCGGCGTCGCGCCGTAAGTCTCCGCTTATGTCGGCTCGTGTCAGCCCTTGATCCGCTTCATCGTCAGATGGGAGTCGACCCGGGAGACCGCCGGCAGCATCATGATCTTCTGGCTGAGGAAGCGCTCGTAGGCGACCTGGTCGGACACCGCGACACGGATGTAGTAGTCGGGACGGCCGAACATCCTGCGGAACTCGAGCACCTCGTCGTGCGCGGCGACGTCGGCCTCGAACTCCTCGACGGTCTGCAGGTTGTTCACCGCGATGTCCACCGACAGGACGACTTCGAGGGACCGGCCGAGCGCCTCGGGGGAGACGTCCGCCCGATATCCGGTGATGACCCCCGCGTCTTCCAGGCGTTTCACCCGGCGCAGGCACGGCGGCGGGGTCAGGCCGACGCGGCGGGCGAGCACGACGTTCGACATCCTGCCGTCCCGCGCCAGCTGGAACAATATTTCACGATCAACCGCATCAAGGGTTACATCATTGCCCATAGGCCCATTATCTCATAACTCTATGCAACCATATTAGGTCATATCCGCACTATCATTGCCTTCATGTTCGACGCAAGGGTCCGGCGGGATCTGACGGCGGCCGCCGCCGACACCGCATCGGTGGGGCTGAGCCTCTTCCCGCTCGGGGTGAGCCTCGGGGTGCTCGTGGTGCACACGGGGCTCGAGTGGTGGTGGGCGACGGTGTTCGCCGCCGTCGTCTACGCGGGATCCCTGGAGTTCCTGCTCCTCGGCCTTGTCGCCGCGGTCACCCCGCTCGCCCAGATCGCGGTGACGGCCCTGCTGGTGAACTTCCGGCACGTCTTCTACGCGCTGTCCTTCCCGCTGCACCAGGTCAGCCCGCGCGCCCGCGTCTACGCGACCTTCGCCCTCACCGACGAGGCGTACGCGCTCACCGCGGGCGGCCGCGCGCGGGCCTGGAGCGGCGCGCGGATCCTCGGCATGCAGGCGCTGCTGCAGATCTACTGGGCCGCCGGCGCGACGGTCGGCGCGGTCGCCGGATCGCTCATCCCGGTCACCCTGCACGGGCTCGAGTTCGCGCTCACCGCCCTGTTCGTCGTCCTCGCGCTCGACGCGTGGCGGGCGCGGCGCGACATGCCCGTCCCGCTGATGGCCGCGGGGAGCTTCGCGGTCGCCGTCCTGGCCACCCCCGGGCAGGCGCTGCTCACCGCGATGATCCTGTTCACCGCGTGCCTGCTCGCCCGGTATGCGCTTGAGCGGCGCAAGGGTGAGCCGTCCGTGCCACAGGAGGCCGCGCGTGAAGAGGTCGCGGCCCTGCCGGTGCCCGTCGGGGCCGAAAGGTAAGTCGCGTGCCCACCCCGCTCTATCTCGCCGCCGCCGTCGGCATCAGCGCCGCCATCACCTGGGGGCTGCGCGCGCTGCCTTTCGCGGTGCTCAGCCCGCTGCGCAGGTCGGCCGCGCTGCGCGACCTGTCCCTGCGGATGCCGGTCGGCGTCATGCTGATCCTCGCCCTGTACACCCTGCGCGGCGTCGAGCCGACGGCCTGGCGCGCGGTCGTGCCCGTCGTCGTCGGGCTCGCGGCCGCCGTCGCGCTGCATCTGCGCACCCGCAACGCCGTCGTCAGCGTGATCGGCGCGACCGCCCTGCACGTCGCCCTCGCCACGGCTCTGCACGCCTGAGCACGGGCCGCGGCCCGGAGTCTCCGTTCGGCTTCCGCGCGATCACGCCCGGCGACGCATCCGGCGGCGGTACCGCGCGACGCGCCGGAACCGCGGCGGAGACCGTGCCCATGACACCGTGACAATGCGCCGGAGTAAGCACGGGGAGGCCCTTGCGTATTGTCTTGCGTCAAGGTCACGCGGCTGCGGAAACGGACACCGCATTGTGCCGCTTAGCATGCGCACCGCCCATCATGGAATTCCCTGACCGGTGCGAAAAAAGTAAGGCGATATCGGGCAGCGCCCGCCGAAAAAGGGCGACCTGTCGAGGCGAATATTCCTTTTGTCTACTTTGCTCTGGGTGGTTTGGCCGGTATCCGGGCCGCATTCGTGATTCCTTGACGGTCCCGCCACGGTCCCCGAACCTTCCTTACGGACATCCCATATGACCTGCGCGTCCGTAGCCGGTCGCGGCCTGTCGGCGACCTGCCCGCGCTGCCTACGATCGGTCCCGAAGCACCATCCGGGCACGTGATCGTGAGGGAGGTCTCCGCCTGTGACGCTCGTCAGGACGCAGAACACCGCCGACAATTCGGGGAACGGCACGGTGAACGGAGGGGAACGCGGAACCGCAGCCGCCGACCTCGCCGAGGCGTTCGACCCGGCGCGCTTTCAGCGGGCCGTCGAGCAATGCGCGGTCCGGCTGCGCAGCCATCTTGACGACCCGGAGATCAAAGGACTCGACCTGATCGACCCGTCGGTCCTGACAAAAACCGCGCGGGATCTGATGACGGCCGAACGCGTCGCCATCGCCCCCTTCGACGAGCACAGGCTCGCCCGGATCGTCGACCTGTACCTGAGCACGGGAATCCAGGTCCACTCACCCGGCTACATGGGCCGCCAGTTCTCCGGCACGGTCCCGCTCGCCGGCCTCGTCGACCTCGTCGGATCCGTCGCCAACCAGCCGTCCTCCTTCTACGAGGCCGGCCAGCTCCCCAACGTCGCCGAACGGCTCATGGCCGAGGAGCTCGCCCCGCTCATCGGCTGGGACCCCGCGACGTCGGCGATGGTGACCACGTCGGGCGGGTCGATGGCCAACCTCACCGCCCTGCTCGCCGCCCGCAACCGCGCCTTTCCCGGCATCTGGGCGCGCGGCGACGCGGGCGCGGGCGTCCGTCCCGCCGTCGCGATCAGCGCGGAGGCCCACTACAGCGTCGACCGCGCGGCGGGCGTCCTGGGCATCGGCGAGGAACGGATCGTGCGCCTGCCCGTCGACGCGCAGGGCCGCGTCCGTCCCGAACTCGTCGGACCCGCGCTCGATGAGGCGGAGCGGCGCGGCCTGCGCGTCTTCTGCCTCGTCGCCTCGGCGGGGACCACCGCGATGGGGGCGTTCGACCCGCTCGCGGAGATCGCCGCGATCACCCGGCGGCGCGGCATATGGCTGCACGTGGACGGCGCGCACGGCGCGAGCCTGCTCGTCTCGCCCACGCACCGCGGCCGCCTCGACGGCGTCGCCGAAGCCGACTCCCTCACCTGGGACGCCCACAAGATGCTGTTCGTCCCCGCCCCCTGCACGCTGCTGTTCTACCGCGACGCCTCCGCCGCGCGCGGCGCGTTCCGCCAGCGCGCGAGCTACGTCTTCGACGAGGAACCCGACGCCTACAGCGCCTACGACAGCGGCGACAAGACCCTCGAATGCACCAAACGCCCGATGATCATGCCGCTGTGGACGCTCTGGTCGGTGTACGGCCCCGCCCTGTTCGCGCGCAAGATCGACCACCTGTGCGCGCTCACGTCCCAGGCGCACCGGATGCTCGCGGACGAGCCCGGCTTCACCGTCCTGCACGAGCCGGAAGCCAACATCCTCTGCTTCCGCTACGACCCCGACGGCCTCGACCCCGCCGCCCTGCACGGGCTCCAGCTCGCCATCCGGAGCCGGGTCCGGGCCGACGGGCGCTTCTTCATCTCCAAGGTCGACATCGACGGCGTCGCCGCGCTCCGGGTGGTCCTCATGAACCACCGGATCGACGCCGGACACCTCGCCCTCCTCCTCGCGGAGATCAGGGCCACCGGCAACCAGGTGCTGCGCGAGCGCGCGGCCCGCGACGACAAGGACGGCGACAGGCCATGACGATGACCCTCCCCCCGCAGGACCACGGCCGGAAAAGCCCGCGCCCACAGGCTTTGAGCCGGGCGGCGGCCGCGGACCTCGCCGCGCGGCTCATCCCCGACGAGGAGCTGGACCCCCGCTCGGTCGGGCAGGTCGCGGCGCTGCCGTCCTTCGCCGCCAAGCTCGAAGAGTGCGCCCGTGCCGTCGGCGTCCCGTACTGCGAGGCGGCTCACACCGTCCAGGACGCGCTCGTCCTACGGCGGCTGCAGCAGATCGTCAACACGGCGCTGCTGAACCCGCTGTGGCGCGAGCGGCTGCACCACTTCGGCGTGACGTCCGCGCCCGCCGACCTCGCCGAGTGGGAGCGCGTCCCGCTGTCGGACAAGACCGTCCAACGCGACATGTTCATGGGGTCGCGCGCCGGCATGGTCGTGCCGATCGAGCGGGGCGGCTTCGAGATCGTCGCCAGCGGCGGCACCAGCGACGGCATGCCGCTGGAGATCGTCTACTCGCTGCGCGAACTGCGCGACACCTACCGGATCTCCGGCGCGTTCATGGGCGCGTACCAGCTCAGCGGCTACTTCCGCGCGCCGGGACCGCGCTGGCTGTACACCACGCTCGCCGACTACCAGATGTGGAGCAGCGGCACGATGGTCGGCGGCGTCCTCGCCGCGGTGCCCGGCGTCAACTACATCGGCGCGGGTCCGGTGACCGCGCCGGTGCTCGAGCACATGTTCTCCTACCCCGGCGCGAAGGCGCTGATGGGCATCTCGGCGGGCGTCGGCTACCTCGCCGAACTCGGCGCGGGGATGCCGGCGCACGCCCGCGAGAGCTTCCGCGTCGCGATGTACGGCAGCGGGCTCCTCCCGCAGACGAAGCGGGACGAACTCCACGCGGTCTACCCGAACGTGTCGATCCTCAGCTACTTCGCCGCGACGCAGGCGGAATGCATCGGCCTCCAGCTCGACCACACGCGGCCCGAACTGGCCGCCGTCCCCGGGCTGCACCTCGTGGAGATCGTCGACGAGCACGGCAGGGCCGTCGCCGAGGGGGAGGAGGGCGAACTCGTCGTCACCCGGCTGCACGCCCACGAGACGCCGCTGCTCAGGCTGAAGCTCGGCGACCGGATGGTGCGCCGCGCCCCGATGGACGGCCCCGGGCTCAAGACCGGGCTGTTCGAGTTCGCCGGACGCAGCGGCGACGTCCTGCACCTCGGCGACAGCCAGTACTCGGCCCTGCTCGCCCAGGCCGCCCTGCGCGCGGAGCTCCTGCGCGTGTCCGGTATCGACCTCGACCGGGTCGCGCTCGACGTCCAGTTCGTCAACCACCGGGCCGCCAAGGCACTCACCGTCCTCGTCGCCGCCGACGACGTCGAGGGGCTCGCCGCGACGGCGTCGGCCGCGCTCGGCGGCGAAGGCTGGCGCGGACTGTTCGCCCGGGCCCTGCCGCGCTCGCTGTCGCTGTTCAACGACCGCGAGGCCACGCCCGAGTCCGTCGCGGCCTCCGGCTACGACTTCCGGCTCGAGTTCGTCCCGCGCGCGTCGCCGGAGATCGAGCGGACGGCCGTCGGCAAGGTCCCGCTCGTGCGGGACCGCATCTGACCCCCGCAACACCCACGATGGGAGAGCGAGTGAAACCGAAGGTCAACATCGTCGTGATGGTGGACGCCGTCGGCGCGCTGTCGGACCGCACCCTCCACCAGGGCAACCTCGCGCTGGTGGACGACAGCCCCTACGGCAGCCGCAACCCGGGAACCCCCGAGCTGGTGACGACAGTGCTGCCCGGCCAGGTCGTGCAGTGGACCGCGATCCACGTCGACGTGCAGACGCCGGTCGAGATCCACCAGATCACCTTCCTCGGCCCCGGCGAGCCCGAGCACGCGCCGCCCGTGACGCGGCCTGACCCCGGCTACGCCGCCGTGCCCGCGTACGCGGCGGCGTCCGGGGTCCTGCTCGCCGAACCCGAGACGGCGTCGCAGACGGCCGCGCCGCCCAGCGCGCTCGCCTCCAACGGCCTGGAGAACCACGACCTCCTCGTGTGGGAGGGGATCGTGCCGTTCACCATGGCCCCCGGCGTCCCCTACCGCTACCGGCTCTCCATCAAGATCCACGAGGGTCCGAACAGCCTCCTGCACGTCGACACGCCCGCGCTGCTGCGCGTGTGAACCCCTGACCGGCCGAAGAGAAGAAGGGAAGGCAGGCGCATGGCACAACAGCACGGCATCATCGTCCTCATCGACGTCGACAACGCGCTCCAGGAACGCACCCTCGACGGCAACGCCTACTGGTTCGACAACATGAAGTTCCTCGGCTCGACCGGGGAGGGCACCGGCGGACTCGTCACCATCGTGCCCGGGGCGTACTTCCTCGACGGCTCCCAGGCCACCGAGCAGGTGCTCAACTGGCTTCCCGCCTCGCTCGGCGCGGTCCCGCCGACCGTCCCGCGCAACTACCTCGCCGAACAGGCCCTGCAGACCGACCGCGACGCCCTCGCCCACCTCGCCGCCGTCGGCGCGGGCGACGAGGCCGAGGTCGGCAGGATCAAGGAGGAGGTCGGCGTCCGCGCCAAGCAGAGCCGCAGCGCCAAGGGCATCCCCACCGCGAAGATCCTCGACGCGACGGGCCACGTCGCCGGGAGCGACGCGGCGGACACCTACAACTACCCGACGCCGGTCATCACCGACATCACCGGCCCCGCCGTCGAACAGAAGATCATGTACCCGGCGCAGTACGGCTCGCCCGACATGATCTACGACGGCTGGTACTGGGCCGCGACGGTCGACACGAGCCGGCCCGGGATCTACTCCTACACGATGCACATCCAGCTCCACGAGCTGGTCGAGCGCGAGGACGGGCTCGTCTGGCAGCCCGTCGACCTCACCTGCACGTCGGCGCTCGAGGTCATGACCGACCCGAAGCGCAACGCGTTCACCGGAGCGGGGCTCGGCGTCCTCCCGCTCCCCGAGTTCCCGCCCGTGCCGTGACCGCCGAGACCGAGACGGCGGCCGAGACCGTCGCACCGCCCGTCACCTCACGCGAACCGAGGAGGAGCATGCCCCCCAAACCGTCAGGCGCACTGCGGCCCGTGACGATCACCGCGGTCGTCGACCCCGTCGCGGCGCTCGCCTCCGGCGACCTCGACGAGAACCTGTACCTGTACGACACGAACCGGACGGCCGGATCGTCCGGGTTCGGGACCCCCGAGCTGCGGACCCGCGTGCGCAAGGGCGACAGGCTGCTCTGGAACGTCATTCCGCTGGAGTGCGAGACGTTCGTCGCGCTCTCCGGGATCGAGATCGACCGGCGCGTCGCCGACCCCGTCCGTGAGTTCTACCCCGGCACTGACATCGCGTTCTGGACCGCGACGGTGAAGCGCGAGCTCGTCAAGCCCGTCACCTACCGGCTTTCGTTCCTGCTGGGCGGTGTCGCCGAACCGTTCACCGTCGCGGCCGAGCAGGCCCTCGTCGGCCCGGTGAAGGAGGCCCGATGACCGAGCAGACCAGGACCGACCAGACCCGGACCGACCAGAGCTACCAGGCCGGCGACTTCAAGGAGCGCGGCCAGCTCAACTCCGTCCAGCTCAACGTGGTGACCCTTGTCGACATGGACAGGGCGGTGGCGACCCAGTCGCTCGATGGCTGCCTGTTCATGATGGACAACTCCGTCGGCGGCGTCGGCCAGGGCACCGACCACCTCGAGACGGTCTGCAAGCAGGGCCAGGTGATCAACTGGATCATCCGCCCCGTCGACATGCACCGCCGTCCCGACGGCACCTGGCCGCCCATGCCCAAGATCAACAACCTTGTCTTCCTCGACATCGAGGAGGGCGACGAGGACGACCCCGCCGAACGCCGCATGATGACCGAGCTCAAGGTCTACGGCGGCCCCGACCGCATGCGCGACAAGCACACCGCCGTCTACTACTACTGGGCCGGGGCCGTCATGACCACAGCCCGCCCCGCCCTCTACCGCTACCGCCTGGTCCTGGAGCTGGAAACCCCCCACGCCCCGACCAACCTCTACCTCAACTCCCCCCACTACCCCGCACTCCGAGTCCTCCCCACCACCTGACCCGACCCCCGAGAGGCACGCCCCGGGCGTGCCTCTCGGGCGGGCTCGACCCGGACGGGTGGAGTTATCCACAAGGGAAAAACCAGGGGTGGTGCTGGGGCATTAGGGTTTGGGGGAGAACGGAGCGGGCCCCGTGGTGGGGCCCTGGGATGGGGGTTGTGGTGGAAGGGAAGAGTGTCATGACGGAGGGTCAGGCGCGCGAGCTGTTCCCGGTGGTGGACACCAACGGGGACGGGCAGATCTCGCGGCAGGAGCTGGCGCGGCTGTACGAGCGGAACGGGACGCCGATCACCGAGGAGGAGAGCGACGCGATCTTCGGGAAGGCCGACTCCGACGGGGACGGCCTGATCTCGCTCGAGGAGTTCGTCGACTTCCTCCTTTGAAGGGTCAGTTCCGGGCAAAGCGCGGCGTTGCGGCTGGGCGGCGGGTCGGGGCGCGGGTTCGCTCTGAGGGGTGCGGAGACTTCTCGTGGGCGCGGGCGCGGTGCTGGCGCTCACCGTCGCCGGCCTGACCGCGGTGTTCGGCGCGCCGATCCTGTGGGGGCTGTGGCGGCACGAGCCGGAGATGTGGGCCGCGCCGTTGGTGTTCCTGCCGTCGGTCTGCTACCTGTGGGCGGTCTGCGCGGCGCTGTGGCGGTGTGCGTCGGGCGCGGGGTGGGGGCGTTGCGGGTGGCTTGCCGGCGCGTCGTACGCCGCGTTGCTCGTGCTCGGCCTGCACACCAGGCAGGAGGCGGGCTACGGCAGCCCCGTGGTGCTCGACGTGGTGTGCGTCTACCTGTGTTCGCTGCCGTTCCAGATCGCGTGCGCGCTGCGGCGCGGCGCTCCGGGGCCGCGTGTCCCGCGGCCCCGGAGCGGGGATCAGCACAGCCGGTCGGCCACCAGGCTCGCCGCGGGCGTCGGGCCCACGGGGTGGAAGTCCGCCGCGAAGCGCTGGTACGCCGCGGCGTGCTCGCTCGTCACCGAAGGCAGGTCGCCCAGGGCGTCGAGCACCTCGTCCGACGTCGTCAGCAGCGGCCCGGGGGCGCGCTCCTCGAAGTCGAAGTAGAAGCCACGCAGGGTGTCGCGGTAGGTCTCCAGGTCGTAGGTGAAGAACAGCATCGGCCGCCCGGTGCCCGCGAAGTCGAACATCGCCGAGGAGTAGTCGGTGATGAGCACGTCGCTGACCAGGTACAGGTCGGTGATGTCGGGGTAGCCGCTGACGTTGATCACGAAGTCGCCGTACGAGGGGTCGTAGAGGTCGTCGGCGATGAGGTGGTGGCCGCGCACGAGGAACACATGGTCCTCGCCCATCTCCTTGCGCGCCCGCAGCAGGTCGAGGCGCTGGTCGAAGCGGTAGCGTCCGCCGCCGTAGAACTGGTCGTCACGCCAGGTCGGCGCGTACAGCACGACCTTCTTGCCCTCGGGGATGCCGAGGCGGGCCCGCACCCGCGCGGCGACGAGCGGCGCGGCGGGGGAGTGCAGCAGGTCGTTGCGCGGGTAGCCGGTCTCCAGCACCTCGCCGTCGAACCGGAACGCCGTGCGCAGGATCGGCGTGCTGAACGGGTTCGGCGAGAGCATGACGTCCCACTTGGCGACGTCCTTCTCCAGGTGCTCAAGGTAGGCGTTGCCGCTGGCGAACCGCACCTGCCCGATGTCGAAGCCGATCTTCTTCAGCGGGGTGCCGTGCCAGGTCTGCACATATGTCTGGCCCTCGCGCTTGACGTAGGAGGCGGGCATGTCGTCGTTGGCGATGACGTACTTGGAGCGGGCGAGCGCCCGGTAGTACTCGCGGCTCCACTGCCGCACGACCGTCGCGCCGGGCGGCGCTTCGAGGGCGGTGTCGCGCACGACCCAGATGTGCTCGCGGTCGTCGCCGCGCCTGCGCAGCTCGTCGGCGACGGCGCGCGGGTTGTCCGAGCACTGCTTGCCCTTCCAGCTCACGAACACGAGCTGGTCGCGCATCCGCAGGCCGCGGTGCAGCGGGTAGTAGCGCTCCTGGAGCTGCCGCTGGGCGTACGCGCCGCGCTCGTCGGGCCTGGAGTCGGCCTCGACCTCGATGACCGGGGTGTCGTACTGCGAGCACAGGAACCGCAGCCGCTTCCCGTCGAAGGTGACGGGCTTCTCGGCGAGGTTCGGCAGGTGGCCGTGGTCGAACTTGGTGTAGATGAGGCGGTCCTCGTGCGGGGCCTCCTCGCGCACGGTGATGTCCCACGTGCCGTCCAGCAGCGGGGCGCGCCGTCCGAACGTCTCGGCCTCGCGCAGCGCCAGGCGCACCTCGAAGCGGGTGCCGTCCTGGGTGAAGGGGAAGGTGTGCAGGTCGCCGGTGCCGCGCCGGCGCAGCACGGCCACCAGCGGGCCGGGCCCGCGGTAGGAGCCGCGCAGCACCAGGACGCCGTCGTCGGTCCACTCCTCGGTCTCGATGACGGGCCGGAACGTCCGCTCGGCGATCGACAGGTTGCCGTCACGGGTGTGCAGGACCGCGACCTCGCGCAGCCGGTGGGTGAACCGCTCCTCGGGCAGCAGTTCGGTCGCGGCGATCCGCACCGGCTCACCCCCGTCGAGCCTGAGGTAGGTCTCCCACGAGGCGTAGTCGTCGGCGCTGTCGGTGTCCACGAGCAGGTCGAGCGGCACCCGCGCCGAGCAGACCCCGGCGACGACGGCGGCGGGCAGCTCGTGCACCGTCGCGCCGCGCTTCACCAGCAGCTCGGCCGAGGTCGCCGGGTCGCTGAGGCGGCTGGTCAGCTCGAGGTCGTCGCCGTCGAGCCGGAAGCCCGTGGCGATGACCCGCAGCGGTTGCACCGAGAGGCACAGCTGGTCGCCCGACCACCGGGTCACCATGCGCACGTCACGCCCGAGCTCGGCGTAGGGCGGACGCTGCGGACGGCCCCGCACGGGCACCGTCAGCGGCGCGGAGCGCACGAGGCCGTGGCCGCGCACGATCACATGGAAGCGCCAGTCGCCCGACAGCCGGCCGGGGTTCACCGCGCAGGAGAACCCCGACCAGTCGTAGACATAGCGGTCCTGGCCGGAGCGCGCGGTCGCCTCGGGGTGCAGCTCGCTGCGCATGCGCACCACGCGCGGGAGCCGCCCGGGCGAGCGCAGCACAAGGAACTTCGTGGTGTGCCGCCGGTCGTCCAGGTCGCGGTAGGGCACGTAGGCGCGCCCGGCCACGCGCAGCCTGCCGTCGCTCCAGGCGACCTCGTCCACGCGGGTCACCGGGCGGGTCTCGGCCGAGGTGAGCCGGAACACGCGCGAGGGGATCGTGCGGTCGTCGCGGAAGGGGAGGTCGGCGTACAGGCGTAGGCGCTCGCGCACGACGGGCAGCGCGCCCGGCTTGGCGGCCCGCTGCCAGGCGAGCAGGTCGAGCAGTTCCGGCATACGGCGCCGCCGCGCCAGGTGGAACCGCAGCTTCTCGCCCGACGGCAGCGTCCGGTAGGCGCGGCGCGGCACCCGGTCGAGGTAGGCGTTCACCCTGTCGAGGAACAGCGCGCGGTAGTCGTCGCCGACCCTGTGCAGCTCCTTGAAGTACAGGGGAAGGTCGTTGGTGAGCGCCTTGTGGTGGTGCGCGCGGCGCAGCCTGCGCGGCGCGTGTTCGGCGAGGAAGGAGTCGATGTTGAGCAGTGCCGCGATGCGGTCGCGCAGGTTCTCCGGCACGTCGCGCTTCTGGGTGATCGACGGGTTCCCGCCCGAGCGCTCACGCCACAGGTAGATGGGTTCGGTGATGACGTCGACCCGGCGGGCGAGGCAGTGCAGCCGGACCGCGAGCTGGATGTCCTCGTACAGGACGCCCTCGGGGAAGGCGAGGCCGTGCTCGTCCCACAGGCTTCGCCGGATCACCTTGTTCCACATGGTGACGTCGTACAGGAGGCTCGGCGTCTTGGTGATGTGCGTGCTGAGGCGTTCGGCGACGATCGCACGTCCGTGCAGATGGGAGGGCTTGGTGCCGTAGGAGCCGATCCGCTGTACCCCGCCGGAGACGAGGTCGGACCCGGTGCGCTCGAGCGTGCGCAGCATCAGGTCGTAGGCGTCAGGGGGCACGACGTCGTCGCCGTCGGCGAAGGCGAGGAACGCGCCGCGCGCGCGGGCCACGCCGGTGTTCCTCGCGGCTCCAGGACCGCCGTGTTCGCGGCGCAGCAGAGTGAAACGTTCATCCCGTGCGGTCCACGACTCGGCGATGCGCGCGCCTTCGTCGGTGGAGCCGTCGTCGACCATTATCACTTCCAGATCCGTAACGGTCTGGGCGGCGAGTGAGGAAAGGCAGGAATCGAGGTATTCGGCCACATTGTGAAACGGCACGACGACGCTCAGGATCGGCACAGAAGGAACACCTCTCGTCAAGGCACGCCAAAGGGGGAGGCGGTGTTGCGAGAGGGTGGGAACAGGTCGATGACCTGCTGCTGACCGCTTACCGCGATCTTAGGCCCGGTGACCCCACCGGAGAAGAACCGTTCGAATCTCGGTTCCGTTGCATTTACCCGGCGTTTGTTACGGGGAGGTAAGGGGTGGGAGGCGGTCACCCCTTCCGCGACGTGGCCGCCTCCACCCTTGCTGACGTCCTCACCACCCGGCGCACTGTTCACACATGTTTTCATGATCGGATCGTTCGGCCGGAGGCTTCCGCCGCGTCACGCCGCCCGACATTTCCCGTAAGCCTGTTGAAACCCACACGCAACGCGGAGTAACTTTGCTCTTTCCCGGGTCCGCAGGATTCCCGGGTGCCGAGGAGAGGAGAGGCGTGGGTCTGCTCCACGGGGTCTTGGACTACGAGGCCCACAGGGAGACGTTCCGCGGCCTCGTCCGAACGTACCGGCCCGAACTCGACGTCATCGCCGACGAGGGCGTCGCGGAGATCGAGAAGTCGATCCCCGAGTACGTGCGGCCGCACGACCCGAGGTACGCCGGGGTCGTGCGCACCGCGGTCGAGTACGCCATCGGGCACTGGTTCGACATGCTCGTGGACCCCGACCTCGACTCCACCGAGACCATCGCGTTCTTCCGCGCGCTCGGCGTCGGCGAGGCGCGTGAGGCGCGCAGCATGGAGGCGTGGCAGAGCGCGGCCCGCGTGGGCACCCGCGCGACCATCGAGTACATCACCCGGCGCAACGCCGAACGCGGCGTGGACATGCCGGGGGCGGTCGTCGGGCAGCTCACCAACTCGGTGCTCGTCTACATCGACATCCTCGCCGAGGCCGTCGCGGCCGGGCACGCCGAGGCCGGGGCGCGCGAGGTCGGCGAGTTCCAGGGACGGCTGCGCCGGATGCTCGAGCTGCTGCTGGAAGGCGGGGACCGCGCGCTCAAGGACGTCAGGGAACTCGCCGCCAAGACCGGGTGGGCGATTCCGCAGTCCGTCGCGGTCGTCGCGGTGCACGAGCGCGACGCCGAGCCCGCGCGCAGGCCCGCGCTGCCGTCGGAGGTGCTCGTCGGGCTGCACCTCGCCGAACCGTGCCTGCTGGTGCCCGATCCGGGCGGCCCGGGGCGGCGCAGGATGCTCGAGCACGGCTTGCGCGGCTGGTTCGCGGCGCTCGGACCGTCGGTCCCGGTGACGGAGGCGGCACGCTCACGCGCGTGGGCGAACCGCGCACTCGACCTCGCCCGGCGCGGCCACCTGCCGGACGACGGGCTCGTCGTCGCCGAGGAGCACCTTCCGACGCTGTTCATCGTCCCGCACGCCGACCTCGTGGACCGGGTCGCGGAACGCAGGCTCGGCCCGCTGCTCGAGCTGCGGCCGCGCCAGCGCCGGGTGCTCGCCGAGACCCTGCTCGCCTGCCTCGAGTCGGGCTTCAACGCCACCGAGGTCGCCCAGCGCCTCCACATGCACGCCCAGACGATCCGCTACCGGGTCCGTCAGCTAGAGGGTCTGCTGGGCGACGAGATCTACCACCCGGACCAGCGCCTTGAGCTGCACATGGTCCTGCACGGCTGGCTCGCGCTCAACCCCGCGACGGGCGACGACCCCTCCTGACCGCCGCGCGTTACGCGGGCGGCCTGTGCCGGACCGACCATTCGACGGCCGGACAGCGGTTCATGACGACGTCGAGGCCCGCTTCTGACGCCCGCAGCGCGGCGGCCTCGTCGATGACGTCCAACGGCAGCCAGACCGCCTTCGCGCCCACCCGGATGGCCTCGTCGACGACGTCTCCGGCGAAAGCGGCACGCCGGTACACGCCGACGACGTCGATCGGCGCGCCGATGTCGGACAGGGTCCGGTACACGGGTTCGCCGAGGGTTGTCTGGGCGGTCGGATGCACCGGGTAGATGCGCTTGCCGCGCCCCTGGAGCAGCCGCGCCTGGTCGTAGGCGGTCCTGGTGGGGTCGTCGCCGAGCCCGACGAACGCCCATGTCTTCGACTCCCACAGCAGGCGGCGAATCGTGGTGAAGTCGGCCCAGCGGTCCTCGGGGTGCGGGGTGCTCATGTCTGCGGCAACCCCGCGGGCCGCCGCGTTATTTCCGGCGACGCGCCCGCACCCATCGCCCTTACGGGCTGACGCCGGGGTGGTGCCACGGCAGCGTGACGGGCGCGGCAGGGAGCCGTCCGGTAAGGAGCCCGGGAAGCAGCCCTGCAAGGCCCCAGGGGACGACGCTGGGCGGCGCGGACGCGATCTCGTCCGGCGTCCACCACCGGTGCTCGTCCACGGTCTCGCGCTCGTAGTCGGTGAAGCCGCTCGTGTCCGGCGTGAAGTGCGCGGTCCGCACGTAGAAGTAGGTGTCGGTGGCCGAGCGCACCAAGCCGTCCCATTCGGCGCGGTAGTACCCGGACGCGGTCGCCACGACGGGCCCGAGCGCCTCGGGCGGCACGACGAGCCCGGTCTCCTCGCGCAGCTCCCGCAGCGCGGCCTGCTCGACGCTCTCGCCGGGGTCGATCCCGCCGCCTGGCGTGAGCCAGAACTTGTCTATGAGGCCGTCGAGGAACAGCAGCAGCCTGTCGTGCTCGTCTACGAGGAGGACGCGGGCGCTCGGGCGGTGCGGAGTGCTCATCGGTCCGATCCTAGTACTTTCCATGATCATTCTGGATAGACTGCGGGTCGCGCCGCCGCGGGGGACGGCGTCCGCTAGGGCGATGTGAGATTTCCGTCAGCCGGGTGCCGACGGGAACACCCCGGTCCGCCTCCGCCGTTCCCCTTGCGTCGGCGAGAAGACTGGAGGCCAGGTGCGGGTGCGGATTCCCAAGAGCGTGGACAGGGCGTGGGACTGGGCGGAGCGACACGGGAAGGCGTTGGCCGCCGTGCTGCTGCTGCTCGTCGCCGGGGCGGGGGCGCTGCTGCTTCCCGCGCTCGGCGCGCTGGCCGCCGGGATCCTCATCGGCGCGGTCGTGACGCTGTGGCGCACCCGCCGTTCCGTCGCCGCGCTGCGCGCCGACAACGACCAGCTGCTGCGCGACAACGGCGCGCTGCGGCACGCGCTGGCGGCGGTCGAGCACGGGGTCAGGAAGCAGGGCTCGGTGGACACTCAGGTGCTGCCGTTCATCCCCTCAGAGGACGACTGACGCAGCCGTTCCACGACGGACGCGGAGATTCCGGCGAGCGCCTCGACCTGCTCGGGCGTGAGCGCGTCGAACATGTGCCGCCGGACGCTCGCGACGTGCTCGGGCGCGGCTGCGGCGATGACTTCGAGGCCGCGCGCGGTGATCTCGGCGAAGGCTCCGCGCGCGTCCTCCGGGCATTCCCTGCGCACGACGAGGCCGCGCTTGTCCATGCGGGACAGCTGGTGGGACAGCCGGCTGCGCTCCCACTGGATGGCCCTGGCGAGTTCGGTCACCCGCTGCCGGTGCTCCGGCGCCTCGCTGAGGCTCGCGAGGACCGCGTAGTCGCCGAGGGACAGCCCCGCGTTGGCCTGGAGGTCGCGCGCGACGGCGGTCCACACTTCGGCGTGCAGCTCCAGGAGCCCGCGCCACGCGCGTTGTTCCTGGTCGGAGAGCCATCGGGTCATGGAACCCAGTTTACTTGACATGTCACCGAAGCTGGCTATGCTCAGGGTTGAACGTTCAACTTCTTCCGAAGCAGAACCTGACTAGAGGAGCCAACGATGTCCGACCTCTCCGAGCTCACCGGCACCTACACCCTTGACCCGACCCACACGCGCATCGGCTTCTCGGCCCGCCATGCGATGGTCACCAAGGTCCGCGGCGCCTTCAACGAGTTCACCGGCACCGCCCAGGTGAACGGGTCGGACCCGTCGGTCTCGTCCGTGGAGGTGACGATCTCCACCGCGAGCATCGACACCCGCAACGAGCAGCGTGACGGCCACCTGCGCACCAACGACTTCCTCGAGGTCGAGAAGTTCCCGGAGATCACCTTCCGGTCCACCTCCGTCGAGCAGGTCAAGGACGACGTCTTCCGCGTCGTCGGCGACCTGACGATCAAGGGCGTCACCAAGCCCATCACGATCGACTTCGACTACGAGGGCGCGGCCAAGGACCCGTTCGGCAACCACCGGATCGGTTTTGAGGGCTCCACCTCGATCAACCGCAGCGACTTCGGCGTCACCTTCAACGCCCCGCTGGAGACCGGCGGCGTGCTGGTCAGCGAGAAGATCAACCTCGAGTTCGAGATCTCGGCCGTCAAGAACGCCTGAGCGTCCGCGCGCCGACGGGCGGCGGCCCCGCACGGGGGGGGGGCCGCCGCCCGCGCGCGTTTTATCGGGAGGCGTCCATCCGGCCGCGCCGCCTAGAATGCACCGGTGCGACACATTGTCTGGGACTGGAACGGCACGCTCTTCGACGACAGGGACATCGTCCTGAACGCGAGCGCGGCGGCGTTCCTCGGCACCGAGGCCGAGGGCGTCACGGGCGCGGAGATCATGGCCGCCTACACCCGGCCCGTGTGGGTCGGCTACGAGAGGCTGCTCGGCCGTCCGCTGCGCGAGGGCGAGTGGGAGCGCATGGACGAGCTGTTCCACGCCAGCTACGAGAGCCTTGTGTCGACCGCCCCGCTCACCGCCGACGCCCTGGCCGCCCTCGACCTCGTGACAGGCGCGGGACGCAGCCAGTCGATCCTGTCGATGGCCAGGCACGACCATCTGAGCTCGCTCGTCGGCGGATTCGGGATCGGCGAGTACTTCACCCGGGTGGACGGCCTCGTCGGCGCGCCCGGCGGCGGCAAGGCCGAGCACATGATCCGGCACGCCGGGGTCCTCGGCATCGACCCGTCGGACCTCACCGTGATCGGCGACGCGGCCGACGACGCCGTCGCGGCGGCCGCGGTCGGCGCGCGGGCCGTGCTGTACACCGGCGGCATGCAGCGCCGCGAGGACCTTGAGCGGACCGGCGCTCCCGTCGTGGACTCGCTGCTCGAAGCCCTGTCCCTCGCCGGATTCTGACGCCGCGCCGATCAGGCGCGGCGGTAGGTCCAGACGCCCTTGAGCGTGCCCGACTTGCCCGAGTCGGTCTGGCGCAGTTTGAGCGTGCCGCGCGAGCACGTGATCTTGGCGTTGTACGGGACGCCGGTGAACTCCCGGGCCTTCAGCAGCGCGACGAGATCGCGCGGGGCCGGGTCGAGTGACAGCGGCGCGGTCTGCCGCAGCTTGAGCGTCGCGTTGCCCGACGCCGAGGAGACGGTTCCGATGAGCCGGTTGCCCGAGAGCTTGGCCTTCATCCGCAGGACGCCCCGGTAACGAAGCCAGCCCGTCACCTTGGCCCCGCCGGACGTGCCGGTCTCGGTGAGCCGGGCCGAGCCCGCGTAACGGTGGACGGCCTTGCCGCCGCTCAGGGTGAGCGTCGCGCCCGCGCCGCCGGTGATCCGCAGCCGGGTCGAGGACTGGGTGACGGTGAGGTCGGCCTTGGTGAGCCGCCAGGTTCCCGCCGCGCACTTGGCGGCCGGGGCCGCGTGCGCGGGATGCGCGAAGACCGTGCCCGTCAGCACGAGCACGGTCGTGAGCGCCGCCGCTTTGCCCATGGGGGAGATCAGGGTGCGAACTTCAGCAGCGCCAGGGCGACGAGGTGCGCCACCACGGTGATGGTGAGGAGACTGACGAAGACGAACTTCGCGGGCCCGTGCTCGAAGTGCTTTCCCTCGGTGAGCGGCGGCCGCTTGGCCTGCCGGAAGGCGATCTCCTCGTCAAGGGTGCGGCGGTGGAACATCAGATCTTGGGCGGCACGGCGACGACGACGTCGGCCATGATCCGGAACAGCACCCCGAGCACGCCGCCGACCACGATCAGCGCGACACCGGCGCCCATTACGGCCCAGTTGCCCATCGGCAGGCCGAAGCCTGCGACGATGAAACCGATGAAGGCCACGGACACCGCGACCCAGGACTTCAGCTCTCCGGCGTGCGAACCACCAGCGGACATCTCTTGTGCCTCTTTCGTCATGGTCACGTAAATCTCGTTCAGTGTACCGGCGGGGTCCGGTGTCGTGGACTTGACCCATCGGGTGCACGGCCCTGTAATTGGCAATATGTCCAACAAAATCGTCCATGGTGACGGCGTCGATCTCGCGGTCCAGATCCGCGGCGCGGCCGACGGCCCCACGGTCCTGCTGCTGCACGGCTACCCCGACACGCACACTGTCTGGGACGGCGTCGTGGAACGCCTTTCCGACAGCTTCCGTGTCGTCACCTACGACGTGCGCGGCGCGGGCGCGTCAAGCCGTCCGAAGGGCCGCGCGGCCTACCGGTTCCCGCTGCTGATGAACGATCTGCGCGCGGTCGTCAAGGAGGTCAGCCCGGACGGCCCCGTCCACCTCGTCGGGCACGACTGGGGCTCGATCCAGGGCTGGGAGGCGGTGACGACGATGCCCGAACTGTTCGCCTCCTACACCTCGATCTCCGGCCCGTCGCTCGACCACGCGGGCCGCTGGACGCGCGCGCACTCCGGCACGCTCAGGGGCCTGCGCCAGATGCTGCACTCCTGGTACATCGTGTTCTTCCACCTGCCCGTGCTGCCGATCCTGAGCTGGCGCACCGGCGTCGCGCCGCGCCTGGTCGCGGCGCTGGAGCGGACGAAGACCCCGCACTTCAGCGGGACCGTCGCCTTGGACGGCGCGTACGGCGTGAACCTCTACCGGGCGAACATCCTGCCCAGGATGCGCCACCCGCAGGAGCGCGTTACGGACGTCCCCGTACAGCTCGTCGTCCCCGAGGACGACGCCTTCGTGACGCCCGCGCTCGCCGCCTCGGCCCTGCCGTTCGCGTCGCGGATCACCCGGGTGAGCGTCAAGGCGGGTCACTGGGTCCCGGTGACCAGGCCCGCCGAGATCGCCGACCTCGTGGCCCGGCACGCCGCCTCGATCTGAGACCCTGGCGGGATGAGCGATCTTCCCGCGGACCTGCTCGCCGACTACGCCCACCCCGACGGGCCCTGGTTGCGCGCCAACATGATCGCCAGCGCCGACGGCGCGGCGACCTACGAGGGCCTGTCGGGCGGGCTCGGCAACGAGACCGACAAGCTGCTGTTCCAGGCGCTGCGGCCGATGGCCGACGCGATCATCGTGGGTGCGAACACCGTGCGGATCGAGAGGTACGGGAAAGCGCCAGTGCCGATGGCCGTGGTCTCGCGCTCGCTCGACCTCGACTTCGCCTCGCCGCTGTTCGACGGCAGGCCCATCCTGATCACCGTCTCCGACGCGCCGCGCCTCGCCGAGGCGCGCGAGCACGCCGAGGTGATCGTCGCGGGGGAGGGGGCGGTCGACTTCGGCGCGGCGGTCGCGGGGCTGCACCGGCTCGGTCTGACCAAGCTGCTGTGCGAGGGGGGCCCGACGGTGCTGGGCGGGATCGCCGCCGCCGGCCTGCTCGACGAGCTGTGCCTGACGCTCTCGCCGCGCCTGGTCGGCGGGGCCGCGCCGCGGATCGTGCGGGGTCCGGCGCTGGAGGAGGGGATGAGCCTCGCGGCGGTAAGGCAGGATGGGGACCATCTCTTCCTGAGATACCGCAGGTCGTCGTGACCGCGTCGAGGCGATGAGGAAAGGCGGCCGCGTGGACGAGCTTCAGCCGCCCAGCCTGGTCGAGCTGGTGATGGCGCGGCTCCGCGCGGACATACTCTCCGGCGAGCTGGCGTCCGGCGAACGGTTGATCGAGGAGCAGCTCACCGCGCGTTTCGGGATCAGCAGGGCGCCGCTGCGCGAGGCGCTGCGGCTGCTCGGCCAGCAGGGGCTCGTGGAGCACCTGCCCCGGCGCGGCGTGCGGGTGGCCGAGCTGTCGGCCGGGGACGTCGACGAGCTGTTCGGCCTGCGCGACGTGCTGGAGAGGTACGCCGTGCGCACCGCGCTGCCCGGCCCGCTCGTGCTCGCCGACCTCGGCGAGGCCCTGGAGAACATGGACGCCGCCGCCAAGGCCGGCGACGTCCTCGCCGAGAACGACGCGCACCACAGGTTCCACCTCGCGCTCGTCTCACTGTCCGGGCACCGTCAGCTCCTCCTGGCCTACGAGCCGGTGATCCTGAAGCTCCAGCTCTACATGGCCGCGAACCTGCGGCTGGAGACCGAGGCGCTGCGCGCACCCGAGGAGGGCGTGGCGCGGCACCGGCGGCTGTACGAGGCGATCGCGACGGGCGATCCCACTGTCGCGCTCGCGGCGCTCGCCTCGCACGGGGCCCGCACCTACGCGGGCTGAGCCCGCGAGGATCGGAACCCCTTTAACCCCGACGTAACGGACGACGTCTGTCGCCGTCATGTGATTGTCGACAATCGACGATCAGGAGTTCTCGGGGGAGAAAGGAGCCGCCCATGAACGCGTCAGTGGAGGCCGAGCCGTACCCGTACCGGTTCGACCTCGCCACCACCGCACTGCTGATCATCGACATGCAACGTGACTTCGTCGAGCCCGGGGGCTTCGGCGAGACGCTCGGCAACGACGTCTCGATGCTGCGCCGGGTCATCGCGCCGCTGCGCGAGGTCCTGGACGCCGCGCGCGCGGCCGGGATGCTCGTCGTCCACACGAGGGAGGGCCACGAGCCCGACCTTTCGGACTGCCCTCCGGCCAAGCTCACCCGAGGCGAGCCGTCCCTGCGCATCGGGGACCCCGGGCCCAAGGGCCGGATCCTCATCCGGGGCGAGTACGGCCACGACATCATCGACGAACTCAAGCCCCTCCCGGACGAGACAGTCATCGACAAACCGGGCAAAGGCTCGTTCTACGCCACCGGCCTCCAGGACCTCCTGACGGCCCACGGCATCACGAGCCTCGTCGTGACGGGGGTGACCACCGAAGTGTGCGTCCACACCACAGTCCGGGAGGCCAACGACCGGGGCTACGAATGCCTCGTCCTGTCCGACTGCGTCGGCTCCTACTTCCAGGAGTTCCAGGACGCCGGACTCGCCATGATCTCCGCGCAGGGCGGCATCTTCGGCTGGACCGCCCCCGCCAAGCAGTTCCTGGAGGCGTTGCGATGAGCACCGACACCAAGCAAGCGCCGACCCCCGAGCCCGCCTTCAAGGCGCCGTTCTGGGTCAGCGGCGACACCAACGCGTTCTTCGGCCTCGGCTTCAACGTCATGGTCAACGTCCTCGTGCTGACCGGGTTGTGCCTGGGCGTCGTGAACATCCCGGGAAGCGACGTCTACGGCGTCATCCTCCCGGCACTCGGCATCCAGATGCTGATCGGGAACGTGTACTACACCTACCTCGCGCGGCGGCTCGCCGCCCGTGAGGGCCGCGCCGACGTGTGCGCGATGCCGTACGGGCCGTCGGTCCCGCACATGTTCATCGTCACGTTCGTGATCATGCTGCCGATCTACCTGGCGACCAAGGACCCCCTCGCCGCCTGGGCGGCGGGCCTGGCCTGGTCGTTCATCATCGGCCTCATCGTCATCCTCGGCGCGTTCGTCGGCCCGTACATCAGGAAGTACACGCCGCAGGCGGCGATGCTCGGCACCCTCGCGGGCATCTCCATCGCGTTCATCTCGATGCGGCCGACCGGGCAGATGTTCGATGCGGCGTGGATCGCGCTGCCCGTCCTCATCATCCTGCTCATCGGGTTCTTCACCGACCTGAAGCTGCCGTTCGGCCTGCCCGTCGGGCTCGTCGCGCTGCTCGTCGGCTCGGCGATCGGCTGGATCGGCGGCTACATGGAGCCCGCCGACGTCACCGCCGCCGCCAAGGACATCGCGATCGGCCTCCCGACGCTGCAGATCGACCTGCTCATTGACGGGCTCAAGGAGGTCTCGCCGCTGCTGGCGACGGCCATCCCCCTCGGCATCTACAACTTCACCGAGGGCATGACCAACGTCGAGAGCGCGGCCGTCGCGGGCGACGAGTACAACCTGCGCGCGGTCCTGCTCGCCGACGGGCTCGGCGCGGTCGTCGGCGCGGGCCTCGGCTCGCCGTTCCCGCCCGCGGTCTACATCGGGCACCCCGGCTGGAAGGCCGCCGGAGGCCGCACCTCGTACTCGCTCGCGACCGGCGTGGTCATCGCGCTGTTCTGCTTCCTCGGGTTCTTCGCGCTGCTCGGCGCGCTGCTCCCGACGCCCGCGATCGTGCCGATCCTGCTGTACATCGGGCTGCTCATCGGCGCGCAGGCGTTCCAGGAGGTGCCCAAGGCGCACGCGATCGCGGTGGTCATGGCGATCATCCCGAACGTCGCGTCGTGGGCGGTCGGGCAGATGGACAACGTGCTCGCGGCGGCCGGGACGTCGGCGCACGAGCTCGGCGAGGACGCGCTGCGCGGCGCGGGCGTCGTCTACGGCGGGCTGAAACTGCTCGGCGGCGGCGCGATCCTCGCCGGACTCGTGCTCGCCGCGATCGTCGCGTTCATCATCGACCGGAAGTTCGTCTGGGCGGCCGGGTACGCGGCGGCGGGCGCGGTGCTCTCGTTCGTCGGCCTTGTGCACGCGGAGAAGGTCGAGTGGAACGCCGAGGGACAGGTCGCGCTCGGCTACCTGTTCGCCGGGGTCGTCCTGCTCCTGTTCGCCTTCCTCGACGGACGCGGCAAGGCCGTAGCGGAGCCCGAGGGGCCGGTGACTTCAGACGAGGCGGAAGCCGAACCCGCCGCTGACACCGGCGTTACGGCGGCGAAATGAGCGCTCAGTACGGTCCAGTGATGGCGCAGCCCTACGCCTGGCCCTACGACGGGACGTTCACGCCCGCCAAGACCGCCGTCATCTGCATCGACTGGCAGGTGGACTTCTGCGGCAAAGGCGGGTACGTGGACGCCATGGGCTACGACCTTGAGCTCACCCGCGCGGGTCTGGAGCCCACCGCGAGGGTGTTGGACGCGGTGCGGCCGCTCGGCTTCACCGTCGTCCACACCCGCGAAGGGCACAGGCCCGACCTCGCGGACTGCCCGCCGAACAAGCTGTGGCGGTCCAAGGGGATCGGCGCGGGCATCGGCGACGAGGGGCCGCAGGGACGCATCCTCGTGCGGGGCGAGCCGGGCTGGGAGATCGTGCCCGAGGTCGCGCCCGTCGCCGGCGAACTCGTCATCGACAAGCCGGGCAAGGGCTCGTTCTACGCGACCGACCTCGACCTGCTGCTGCGGACGCGCGGCATCACGCACCTGATCCTCACCGGCATCACCACCGACGTGTGCGTGCACACGACGATGCGCGACGCCAACGACCGGGGATACGAGTGCCTGCTGCTCACCGACTGCACGGGCGCGACCGACGTGGGCAACTACGAGGCCGCACTGAAGATGATCACCATGCAGGGCGGGGTGTTCGGCGCGATCGCGCCCTCGTCCGCCCTGCTCGACACCTTGGGAGGCACATGACCGGCTCGCTGTCGGTGGCGGAGCTGTCCCGGCGCTACGGCGCCGGGACGGCCCGGCCGGAGGACGTCGTGAACGAGGTCTACGACAGGATCGCGGCACGCGGCGACGACCACGTCTGGATCACGCTGCGGCCGCGTGAGGAGGTGCTCGCCGAGGCCGCCGCGCTCCCGGACGGGCCCCTGTACGGCGTCCCGTACGCGGTCAAGGACAACATCGACGTCGCCGGGCTGCCGACCACGGCCGCCTGTCCGGAGTTCGCTTACACGCCGGACAAGTCCGCGCCCATAGTGGAGCGGCTGCGCTCGGCGGGGGCGCTGCTCATAGGCAAGACCAACCTCGACCAGTTCGCCACCGGGCTGTCGGGCACGCGCAGCCCTTACGGGTCATGCGAGTCGCCGCTGGTGCCCGGGCTCATCTCGGGCGGGTCGAGCTCGGGCTCGGCCGTCGCGGTCGGCGCGGGCCTCGTGTCGTTCGCGCTCGGCACCGACACCGCGGGATCGGGACGTGTCCCGGCGGCGTTCACCGGGACCGTGGGGCTGAAGCCGTCGCGGGGGCTCGTCTCGACCCTCGGGATGGTCCCGGCGTGCGCGTCGCTGGACTGCGCGAGCGTCTTCGCCGCGTCAGTCGCGGACGCGTGGACGGTCCTGACGGCGATCGCCGGGCCCGTCGGGGCCGACCCGTGGTCGCGGAGCCTGCCGGTCGGGGAGCTCACGCCCACCGGGCCGCTGCGCATCGGCGTGCCGCGCAGGCTCGAGTTCTTCGGCGACGGCGCGGCGGCCGTCGCGTTCAAGCAGGTGCTCGCGCGGCTGTGCGACCTCGGCCACACCCTCGTCCAGGTCGAGTTCGTGCCCTTCCTGCAGGCGGGCAAGCTGCTGTACGGCGGCGCGTGGGTGGCCGAAAGGCTCACCGCGGTGGGCGCGTTCGCCGCGAGCAACCCACGTGCGGTGCACCCGGTGACGCGCCGGGTCCTGCGGCCCGGCGCGTCGATGAGCGCGGCCGACGCGTTCGCCGACGCCCACCGCCTCCAGGAGCTGCGCGCCGAGACCCGCGACGTGTGGCGGCGGATCGACGCGCTCGCGGTGCCGACGATCCCGACCACGTTCACGCACAAGGAGATGCGCGAGGACCCGATCGGCCGCAACAAGACACTCGGCCACTACAGCACCTTCGCCAACCTCCTCGACCTCGCCGCCATCGCCGTCCCCGGGGGGATGACCCCTGCGGGACGGCCCCACGGGCTCACCCTTCTCGCCCCCGCGGGCAAGGACGCCTTGCTGGCCTCGGCGGCGGCGGCCTTCGCCGCCGAACCTATTGCCGCACCCGTCGAGGGAGTGGACGAGGCCGTACTGGCCGTCGTAGGCGCGCATCGTGCGGGGCAGCCGTTGCACGGGCGGCTTACGGCGCTCGGGGCGCGGCCGCACGGCGTCGCGCTTACGGCGTCGGCCTACCGGCTGTTCGCTCTGCCCGGAGGGGACGTCGCAAGGCCCGGCCTCGTACGGGTCGGGGAAGGCGGCGCGGCCGTCGAGGTCGAGCTCTACGCGCTGTCGGCGGCCTCGCTCGGGCACCTGCTCACCGAGACGGCTCCGCCGCTCGGCCTCGGCACCGTGGAACTCGCCGACGGCAGGTCGGTCCACGGGTTCCTGTGCGAGTCCTACGCCACCGGCGACGCGCGCGACATCAGCGGCCACGGAAGCTGGCCCGCCTACCTGGAGGGAGCCCATGCGCAGCAGTGAGCTGAGACGGGGCCGCACGTTCGGCGTCGTCTTCGACCCGGGGGAGGACTTCTTCACCGCGCTCGCCGACTTCTGCAAGTCCAACGAGGTGCGCCAGGGCTACATCCCGATGTTCCTCGGCGCGTTCTCCTCGGTCGACGTCATCGGGACGTGCGAGCGGGTCGCTGATCCGATGGCCCCGGTCTGGACGAAGGTGAGCGCCACCAACGTCGAGGCGATCGGCTGCGGCAGCCTCGCGTGGGACCCGGCCGAGGACAGGGCGGTCCCGCACGTGCACATCTCGGTCGGGCTGAAGGAGCGGTCCGCGCAGGCGCACACCAGCCACCTGCTCGGCGCGACCGTCCAGTTCGTCGCGGAACTCCTCGTCGTGGAGGTCGTCGGCCCGGAGATCAGGCGGCCGCCCAACCCGGCCATGTACGACGTACCCCTCCTGGAGTTCCACGACTGACCTCCATCACCGATTCAATCACTGATTGACGAACGCGGCGCGACGTGGTCGACTCGGGCGTATGACGATCGCGGACGCGCCGGCCAGGCTGCTCGACGCGGCGGGGCCGCTCTTCGCCGAACACGGCTACGACGCGGTGTCGGTGCGCGCCGTCAACAAGGCCGCCGGGATGAACCCGGCGGCCGTGCACTACCACTTCGGGTCCAAGGAGGCCCTGGCCACCGCCCTGCTGGAACGCCGCCTCGGCGACCTGTGGAGCGGCCGCCTCGCCGAGCTCGAGGGCCTGCTCACCGGGTCGGCCCCGGTGCCCGCCGCGCGGATCGCCGCGCTGCTCGTCGAACCGCTCGCCGCGCTCGCGCACGACCCCGAGCGGCGCTGGCTCGGCCGGCTGCTGGCCAAAATCGTCAGGTCCGGGCATCCGCTGCCGTGGCACTCGGCGTGGTCCTACCCCGAGCCCTGGGCCGCCCTGCTGGCCCGTGCCGTCCCCGGACTGCCCCCCGAGGAGGCCGCGCTGCGCTGGCGGCTCGCCCGCGATCTCGTCCTGCACACCTACGGCGACTCCGACGGCACGCCGCCGCCCGCGGCGAGCGTCACCGCGTTCGTCGCCGCAGGGCTCACCGCCCCGTTCCCACCCCCCGATGGAGCGCCCCCATGCCAGAAGCAGTCTTCGCCCCCGCCCGACTAGGCCCGCTCACCCTGCGCAACCGGATCGTCAAAGCCGCCACGTTCGAGGGACGCACCCCCAAAGCCCTCGTCTCCGACGAACTCATCGCCTTCCACCGCGCGATCGCGGCGGGCGGCGTCGGCATGACGACTGTCGCGTACTGCGCTGTTGCGCCCGAGGGACGCACCGAGCGGCGGCAGATCCACATGCGGCCCGAGGCCGCCGAGGGGCTGCGGCGGCTCGCCGAGGCGGTCCACGCCGAGGGGGCGGCGATCTCCGCACAGCTCGGGCATGCCGGGCCCGTCGCCGACGCGCGGTCCAACCGGATGCCCGCTTTGTCAGCGTCGCGGCGGCTCAGCCCGCTGACGTTCCAGTTCCTCACCGAGGCGAGCGAGGACGACATCGCCCGCGTCACCCGCGCGCATGCCGACGCCGCCGAACTCGCCGCGGACTGCGGCTTCGACGCCGTCGAACTGCACTTCGGCCACAACTACCTGGCGAGTTCGTTCCTTTCGCCGCGCCTGAACAAGCGCAAGGACGCCCGTGGCGGCCCGCTCGTCAACCGGGCGAGCGTCGCACGGGGGATCGCCGAGGCGGTCAAGGCGCGCGTCGGCGACAGGATCGCGGTCCTCGCGAAGATCAACATGTCCGACGGGGTGCGCGGCGGCCTCACCGAGGAAGAAGGGCTCGCCTTCGCGCTGCTCCTGGAAGCCGACGGCCACCTCGACGCCCTGGAACTCACCGCCGGAAGCTCCCTGCTCAACCCGATGTACCTGTTCCGCGGCGACGCGCCGGTGAAGGAGTTCGCGGGGTCGTTCCGGCAGCCGGTGAAGGCCGGCCTGCGGGTCTTCGGCAGGTTCTTCCTGCACGCCTACCCCTACGAGGTCGCCTACCTGCTGCCCATGGCCCGCCGCTTCCGCGCCGAGCTGTCCATGCCGCTCATCCTGCTCGGCGGCCTCACCGACATGCCCTCGCTCGACCTGGCCATGGCCGAGGGCTTCGAGTTCGCCGCGATGGGCCGCGCGCTGCTCATGGAACCCGACCTTCCGCTGCGGCTCCAGAAGGACGCGACTGCCGCGTCGGCATGCGTCCACTGCAACCGCTGCATGCCGACCATCTACCGGGGCACCCACTGCCCCCTGTCTGACGTCTTCCAGCCCGCCCCCCGCTGAGCGCGCGCGAAGCCGCACGGGGTTCGGCCCCGTGCGGCTTCGACGGGCGGCGGGGTCAGCCGAACAGGTCGTCGACCGAGGTCGCCGTGGCGCTCGCCTGGAGCCAGCCCCTGAGCGTCGCGAGGTCGGTGCAGCCAAGGACGCGCTCGCGTGCGGCGTCGTCGACCGCCACCCCGCGCGCCTTGAGCACGGTGAGCACGGCTTCGGCTTCGATCTCCGGACGGGCCTCGGCGATGATCTCCGGACGGGCCTCATCGATGATGCGGGCCGAGAGGGGGAATTCTGTGGCGTTCTTCATGACGGCCTCGAGGGTGGTGCGGACGGCGGTTGAGGAAATGTTCCAGCAGAAGTTAGCGTAAGCCTCGGATTGCTCCTGCGGGAACTTCTTGAGCGCCTCGGTGAAGGCATTGATGGTGTTCGGGTGGGTTTGTCCGTGTGCTTGGACGCTGAACATGGCGATCTCGATATGGTCGGCGGCCTCCGCCGGGTCGGTGATGACCGGCAGGCGTGCGGGGCCCACGGTGTGCGCGCGGAAGGTGTAGCCCGGCAGGCTCGTCTGGACCGGGGTCGCGTAGTAGTCGGCGGTCTTGTCGTCGGGGGCGAAGAGCAGGACGTGCACCGGCCGCCGGATCTGCACCCACATCGCCGCCGCGTAGCGCGCGAGCTGCACCCGCTTGGCCTCGATCGGGGTCTGCTGGATCTCGACGATGACGCCGTGCTCGGGCGCCTGCGGCGGTCCCACCGTGATGACGGTGTCGGGCTTGAAGTCGTCGGACGGCCGGCTGTTGAAGTCGTTGGACTCCACGCGGGCGAGCGCGTTCGGGGAGATGTGGACGCCGCACAGGTCGTGCAGCATTTCCAGGGCGAGTGCCGGACGCTTCCGGAAAACCGCGTTCAGGGAGTCATGGTGGGGTGAGGGCATGAGGAGGAAGTTAGCGGTGGTGCGGGGTCCTCACTTGTACTTTATGGATTTCAGCGGAAAGGTCTGATCTATTAAATGAGGCCCGGTAAGTCATTTGTGTGGGGATTGGGCGGTTATGGAGGGTAATTGTCATGTACGCGAGGAAGACAAGTGCCGCGACGAGGTAGGCGTTGGCCGCGACCGTCGTGAGGCCGTGGAGGCCGTACTGGTCGGGGCCGCCGCCTCTGGGCGTCAGCCACGGCACCGCCAGCAGGAACGGCAGGGTCCCGGCGGCCAGGAGGGCGCGGGAGCGGGCGAAGACGAGGAGCGCGGGCAGCGCCCACACCCAGTGGTGCGTCCAGGAGACGGGGGAGACGAGCAGGCCGGTCACGCCGGTCACGGCGGCGGCCGCGAGCCAGTCGCCCCGGCGCGCCCACGCGACCGCCGCGACGATCCCGGCGAGCCCGAGCAGCAGGGGGACGAGCCGGTACCAGGACGGGATGTGCGCGACCCCGTCGAGGACGCGTGCGGCCGCCCCGATCGGCGACTGGTTGCTGATGTAGGGGACGCCGACGCGTGAGGTGTCATAGAACGTGTCGAACCAGTACGTCCGGGACGCCTCGGGCGCGACGAGCCATGCCGCGCCGGTGCCGAGGAGGAACACGCCGGTCGCGGTCGCGGCGGCGCGGACCCGTCCCGCGGCGAGGAGCAGCACCACGAAGATCGCCGGGGTCAGTTTGACGGCCGCCGCGATCCCGACGCCGACGCCCGCGCTTCTGCCGTCGGCGACCCTGCGGAGGTCGTGGAGCACGAGCGCGAGGAGGAACAGGTTCACCTGGCCGAGGAACAGCGTGTGCCAGACGGGTTCCAGCAGCATCCCGCCCGCGAACAGCGCGGCGACGGCGGCGCGGTGCGGGGTCCGTCCGGCGAGCCGCAGGCCCGAGGCGCACGCCCAGGCGAACGCCCCCGCCGACGCGAGCTGCCAGCCGACCCGCGCGAGGGTGAGCGGCAGCAGCGACATCGGCGCGAACACCAGCGCCATGAACGGCGTGTTCGTGAACCACAGCCCCTCGTGCCGCCGCTCGTAAAGCGCGGCCCCGTCCGTCAGCGCGCCGCCGCCCAGCCAGTAGATGTGGTGGTCGAGCGACGGATACACCACCGCGAACACCAGCAAACCCAGTATCTCGGCACCGGCCACCGCATACGCGATCTTCCGCCATCTGTGCGACACGTCAGTCCTTTCAGGGAGGGGTCCGCTCGGAACGCCCCCAACGCTCGCTTTCACCCCCCTTCCGGCACATCGGCCCACGAGCCGTACTCCCCGGGCGCACTACGCCCGCCGACCTACGCCCCCTGAGCTGGCCCTGAGCGTGATCGGCTGCGGCGATGTGGCCTCAGGGCGTACGCCTCACGGGCGATGTCTGAGATATCGGGCGTCGATACGATCGGGGGATATGAGCGAAAGTGCGAAGAGGCGGCACCGGGCGGTGACCTGGGCCCTCGGGCTGTGCGGCCTGGCCTATCCGGTGGTGCTGCCGCTCGCCCTGAGCTCGGGACGGCGCGGGTTCGACGAGGCCGAGGTGCTGCCCGCCGCGATCCTCACCGTCGCGTCGCTCGCGCTGGTGCGGCGGGCCCCGCTCACCGGTCTTTTCTTCCTCACCGCGGCCTGGACCGCGGCCTTCGCCGAGATGCCCAAGGTGGAGGTGGCGATCCTCTTCGCCCTCCTCGTGGACGGCGCGCTCGTCTACGTGGCCCTGGCGAAACCGCGGCCGGTCTCGCTCACGGCGGTCGCCGCCGTCCTGCTCGTCCAGACCGGGGTGCTGACGGTCCACCTCGGCGGCACCCCCGCTGACCTGCCGATGCTGATCGCCCTCGCCCTGCTCACGGCCGGGCTCGCGTGGTCGGCGGGCGCCTCGCTCAGGCAGAGCCGCCTGCACGCGCGGGAACTCGCTGAGCGGTCGGCGGCCGAGGCCGTCGCCGCCGAACGGCTGCGCATCGCCCGCGACCTGCACGACATGGTCGCGCACAGCATCGGCGTCATCGCGATCCAGGCGGGCGTCGGCGGCCGCGTCATCGACACCCAGCCCGCCGAGGCGCGCAACGCGCTCGCCGCCATCGAGGAAACGAGCCGGGAGACCCTCGCGGGACTGCGGCGGATGCTCGGCGCGCTGCGCCGCGCCGACCAGGACGACGCCCCCACGCCCGGCCTCGCCGGGCTCGACCGCCTGATCAGCACGACAGGGGCGGCGGGCGTCAGGGTCGAGCTGCGGCGCACCGGGGAGCGCCGGACGCTGCCCGCCGAGGTCGACCTCGCCGCGTTCCGGATCGTCCAGGAGGCCGTCGCGAACGTGGTCAGGCACGCCCGCACCGACCGGTGCGAGGTCGCGCTCGACTACGGGCGCGACGAGCTCGTCGTGGCGATCGCGGACGAGGGGGAGGGGCCGTCCGGGGACGGCGCGGGCTACGGGCTGCTCGGCATGCGCGAGCGCGCCGGGCTGCTCGGCGGCGACCTCACCGCGGGTCCTGGGCCGGACGGCGGATTCCGGGTCTCCGCGCGGCTTCCCCTGGCCGGGGCGGCACGGTGATCCGGGTGCTGCTCGCCGACGACCAGCCGCTGGTCCGCGCGGGCCTGCGCGTCCTGTTCGCCGACACCGACGACCTCACGCTGGTCGGCGAGGCGGCGACCGGCGCGGAGGCGATCGACCTGGCCCGACGTGAGCGGCCCGACGTCGTCCTCATGGACATCCGCATGCCGGGCACCGACGGCATCGCCGCGACCCGCGTGATCACCGGGGAGCTGCCGGACACGCGGGTCCTGATGCTGACCACGTTCGATGACGACGAGCACGTCTACGGGTCGCTGCGCGCGGGGGCCAGCGGGTTCCTGGTGAAGGACATGGCTCTTGAGGACATCCTCGGCGCGGTCCGCGTCGTCGCGGCGGGGGACGCGCTGCTCGCGCCCGGCGTCACCCGGCGGCTCATCACCGAGTTCGCGGCCCGGCCCGCCGCCGTCCGACGGTCCGTGGCGCTTCCGGTGACCGATCGTGAACGTGAGGTGCTGACGCTAGTCGCGCGCGGCATGTCGAACGCGGAGATCGCCGAGGCGCTGGTAATCAGCCCGGCGACCGCCAAGGCCCACGTCGCGCGGCTGCTGACCAAACTCGACGCGCGTGACCGCGTCCACCTTGTCATCCACGCCTATGAGTCCGGTCTGATCACCCCGTCCTGACCGGGGAGGGCGAAGCGCGCGCGGGCGTGGGTGAGGAAGGCGCGGACGGCGGGGGAGGGGTTCGGCCTCCAGACAAGGGCCAGGTATGCGGGGTCGGAGGCGTCGGAGAGGGGGAGGACGGTGAGACGGTCGGCGTAGGCGGCGGACATGGACGGGGTCAGGATCGCCGCGCCGAGGCCGCGTGCGGACAGGTCGGCGATGGCGTCGGCTGCCGAGGCCGTCAGGGAGACGTGCGGGGTGAGGTCTCGGGCAGCGCACGCAAGGTCGAAGACCGTACGCAGGCCCGTACCGGGAGGCATACAGACGACGGGGTACGCGCAGACTTCGGCGAGGGTGGCCTCCGTGCGTCCGGCCAGGGGGTGTTCAGGCGGGACGAGCGCGGTGAGCGGCTCGCGGATCAGGGTCAGCGCCTCCAAGCCTTCGGGGAGCGCGGCAGCGCCGAGGAGGGCGACGTCGAGCGCGCCGGAGCGGACGCCGTCAGCGAGGCCGTCGGACGGGAGTTCCAGCAGGGAGAGTTCGACGCCCGGGTGGCCCGCGCTCAGGTCGGCCAAGGCCGCGAACAGAGGGGTGATCGTGCATCCGGTGACCATCCCGACGGTCAGGCCGCCCCGGATCAGGCCGCGCACGTCGTCCACCGCGCGGGCGACGGACTCGGCGGCGGCCAGCGCCGCGCGCGCGGGCTCCAGCGCGGCCTTCCCGGCTGCCGTCAGCGCGACGACCCGTGAGGCGCGGTCGAACAGCTCGGCGCCCAGCTCGCGCTCAAGCCGTCTGATCTGGGCGCTCACGCCCGACTGGCTGATCCGCACGCGTTCGGCGGCCCGCGTGAAGTTGCGCTCCTCGGCGACCGCCACGAAGTACTCGAGCTGACGCAGTTCCATAAGCTCTGATTCTAGTCCTCATAAGAACAAGCTGTTGGACTTCTGAAGCGGGCGGGTGCAGCCTGGAAGGGAGATAGGGAGACCAACGATGACCGAAGACAAGTACGCCAAGTACGCGAAGGCCGAGCGGCCGGAGGACCTCACCCGCCTGTTCGTCGAGCGCTCCAACGCGGGCGACGCCGACGGGGTCGCCGCCCTCTACGCCGAAGACGCGGTGCTCGCGTACCCGCCCGGTGCCCAGACCGTCGGACGGGAGGCGATCCGCGCGCTGTGGGCGAAGGTCCTGGAGAACCGGCCGCGCTTCACGCCGGAAGCGCCGCTGCCGACCCTCGTCAGCGGGGACCTCGCGCTCACCTCGACGCCGCCGTCCGACGGGTCGGGCGCGCGCGCCCAGGTGGCCCGCCGCCAGCCCGACGGCAGCTGGCTCCGCGTCCTCGACCAGCCCGAGTTCCAGCGCCCCACCTCATGACGCGGACGCCCCGCCCGTCCTGGAGACGGGCGGGGCGCGTTCGTGAGAGCGTCACACGCGCCGCCGGACGGAAACCGCCCGGTGGCGCGCGGCTGTGAGCGGGAGCGGATCAGCTGAACGTGTTACGGCGCGACGTCCGGCAGCGCCGGCGCGCTCGGCACCGACGGCGGCGGCAGCGGATCGGCCTGCGCCGGCGCGTTCACCGCCGCCGCCATCCCCGTAACGCACGCGACGACCAGCGCCGCCTTCTTCGTGGTCCGCATACGGATCACCTCCGTTTCCTCAAGGCGCCGCCGTTACCGACGCCCCGGCGACCTTCCCCCGAAGGAAAGCCACTCACAGTGAACGCGATCCGTCAGTTATTCACCACAAAGCCCACCAAAAGCTTCCCCCGATCAAAACCGACCCTCCCGACCACCCGATAGCCAGTGAGCGCAACCCGCGCGCCGAAAGCCAGGAAGCACAACCTGCGAGCCGCCAGAGCCAGGGAACGCAACCCGCGAGCCGAAGTCCCGCAGCAGGGTCCCAACCAGATCAGGACCCCACCCACATGACAGGGGGACCACCGCTCGAGCACGCTCCCCCCATGAGCTTGCGGAGCATCCTGACGACGATCACCCTCCTGGCGGCGACAACAGCAGGATGCAGCGAGCTCATCCCCACCCCCGACCCCTCCCCACCCCCCGCACCCCCCGCCTACGGCTTCTCCCCACCCCCCACCATCCAGGCCCCCTCCGGCACCTGGCTCCTCGACCCCACCGCAGACCCCGCAGAAGCCGAGTTCTACCTCCACGCCCTCCCCAAGGACCTCCGCACCGCCCTCACCTACGAGACCATCGCCATCTACCGCCCCCAAAACCAACCCGACACCACAACCCTCCAAGGCACCACGATCTTCCTGGGCGGCATCCTCCCCCAACACCCACAAACCACCACCACCGAACTCCAAGCCACCGCCACCAAATTCGGCCTGGACCCCCTCCCCGTCACCCACCCCGACCTCACCGCCTCCGCCTTCTGCCTCCCCTCCTACACCGAAGACCCCAACGTCACATGCTTCTGGGCCGACGGCCGCTCCCTCGGCATGCTCACCCGCCCCGGCACCCCCACCCCCACCCCCCTAAAATCCGACCTAACCCCCTTCTACACCACTCTAACCAAAACCCTCCCCTAACCCCCAACAACCCCAACCGCTCACCCTTCACGCTCGGCGTCAGCCCCGGCCACGATCGCAATCTGCTGGACCTACCTTGAACTCCGGCCTCAGAGGAGGCATGAGAATGCACGAGGAGCTGGGTGCAGATATCGCCCATTCGCAGGCGTTTCGTGGATCTAGTGGGGCTGTCGCGGATTGTGCCTGGCTCTGGACGAATCCTCCCGGGGGCTGATCCATGGACCGATTTTCGCTCCGGGAAGAAATGCGACGATTGGAATCCAGAGCTGACGCTGCTGGGGCTCCTGCACTGCTCGCATCTTTCGCTGTGGAGATCTCAGGAAATGTGGACGCGTATGCGAACCGAGTACGGTCCGCCCTGGTCGCCGGGGTCGGTCTGGCTGGCAGTGGGGCGTTTGTCGCTGACGAGCTGCCGATGTCGGGTATCCCGGACTGGTTGAGCCGCACCAATTCTCTTAGTGGCGAGCAATCCGGTAGACCATTCGACGCCGCGGAAGGGGTCCGGCGTTATATCGAGCATCGAGAAGAAGATGCCTGGCCACTCGATGAATGGCTATGGGGTTTTGAACCAGGAGTGCGCCAGTGGTCGTGGTGGGATTTGACCGCCGCTGGCGCAAATGTGGTGCAGATTTGGGTTGATTCGCGCTCTGAGCCGGTCTTTCAGTGTGAAGATATCAGGTGGATCGCCTACCTCGCCGGAGCGCGTGCCGTTGTGGGTCCTATCCTCCTTCCATCGCAGGTCTGGATCGGTCAGACCACTCTCGGCGCGTGAATAGTTGGGATCGGGCCCCGGCAGGCCAATTGCCTACATCCCCGGAATGCCTGCGACGGCCAAAATTGCCCCACGGCAACTGAGCAGGAAAGGCGCGGCCACGATCTTAATCTGCTGGACCTGTCTTGAACGCTGGCTTTGGAGGAGGCATGAGAATGCGGGAGGAGCTGGGTGTGGTCGAGTTCCAGCTCTATTTGCTGAAGACCATGATGCCTCCGGCAGCGGCGCTGGTTGCTTTGCTTGAGAGGTTTCAGAAATCTGAGATTGATCTGAACAGGGCGTCCGAGAGGGTGTCCAAGCTGCTTCGCCCGCGTTTCCGGGAGCCCGGGCCGGCGCCTGCCATGTCCGAGGATGTCGCGCGGATGCTGGAGGGGGCGGCTGTGCTGAGTCCGGCCGAATATTCCGGGGATGGCCAGTGGTACCGGTTCCCGGTATGGCCGGAGTTCGTCTTCCATATGACCTTCGAGGACTCGCTGGGATTCTTGAACGTCGCGGAATTCCGCTGGTGGCCTTCGGCCCGCGACGGGAACAGAAATCCTGAGGTATGGCACTTCCTGGAATCCGACCTGAAGACCCATTTCGACGAGATCAAGGAGATCGACGTGTGGGGTCACTACCGCAGCTATACGGGCCGCAGCCTGACGGACGGGCACGAGTACTTTCTACGGTTCGGCTACGCATTGCTCCAGGAGATCACCCATATGGGCCAAGAAGACCGGTGCTCCTTTTTAGGCGGGGCATCGAGGTCCTGGGGATGAAGGGGTGGGTTAGGTGGGTTGGAGGGGGGAGAAGGTTGAGGCGTCGCCTTCTAGGGGGTGGCTGGGGGTGTTGTCCAGGCCGAGGGGGATGTCGCCGGCGATGGTGATGCGGTGGAGGAGGCGGGGGTGGGCGTCGTAGTCGGCCACGGCGTAGTGCTGGGTGGAACGGTTGTCCCAGATGGCGATGTCGCCGGGGGACCAGGACCAGCGGACGGTGTGTTCCAGGCGGGTGATGTGGCGCTGGAAGAGGGTGAAGATGTCGTGGAAGTCGGCGGTGGACAGGCCGGGGATCGACTGGGCGAAGTGGCCTAGCAGGAGGGAGGGTTCGCCGGTTTCGGGGTGGATGCGGACCAGGGGGTGTTCGGTGCGGAAGACCTTGTTGGCGAACTCCTCGCGGTACTGCTCCTCGCGGGTGTCGATGCCGTTGACGGAGGTCGGGCGCTCCAGGGCGTAGTCGTAGGCGTTGGAGTGGACGACGCGGAGCTGGCCGGCGAGGGCCTTGAGGGCGGGGTGGAGGTCGGCGTAGGCGGCGACGGTGTTGGCCCAGACGGTCGTGCCGCCGTAGGGCGGGAGGGTGACGGCGCGCAGGACCGAGATGGCCGGGATGCGGTCGACGAACGTCACGTCGGTGTGCCAGCTGTTGGCCTTGCCCTGCTCGGAGTCGATCGGGAGGATCGCGTGGCCGTCGCCGCGGACCGTCGGGTGCGGTGAGGTGACCTCGCCGAGCTGCGCGGCGAACGCGTACTGGTCGGCGTCGGTCGCGTGGTGCTGGTCGCGCAGGAAGACGACGCGGTGCCGCAGCAGCGCCGCACGGAACTCGGCGACGTCGGCCGGGTCGAGGTCCGCGCCGATCCGCAGCCCTGACACGACGGCGCCGATCGCGCCGCCGACCTGCGTGACCTTGAGGTTCTTCGGTTCGCTCGCCGGGTTGCCCATCGGGTGGTGCTCCTTCGTGCCGGGGATCGGGACGGTGTGTCGCACACCTCCGAATCCCTACTTACTTGACTTAATGAGTAGGAATAACATACAAAAGCGCCACAGTGAACCCCCCGAGAGCCCGTCTCACGGGACGATCCGAGGAGAAGTGTCCCCTTGAGCACCACTCTGTCCCGCCGCACCCTGCTGTCCGGCCTGGCCGGCGGAGCCGTCCTGCTGAGCCTCACCGGATGTGCGTCCGCGGTGGACGCGGAGGGCTCCGGCGAGCCCCAGGAGGGCGGCACGTTCCTCGGCGCCATCGGCAGCGACCTCGTGCCCGCGAACTTCTACACCAACTCCAACCACGGTGTGACGACCATCATCGGCCTCGTCTTCGAGAGCCTTGTCCACTACCCGAACGACTCGCTCAAGGCCGAGCCGCGCCTCGCCGAGAGCTGGACCATCTCCGACGACGGCCTCACCGTCACGCTGAACCTGCGCAAGGACGTCAAGTTCCACACGGGCCGCGCGCTCACCTCCGACGACGTCAAGTTCTCGCTGGAGACCTACGCCGACCCGAAGTGGAACGGTCAGCTGAAGAGCACGGCTGCCGCGATCAAGGAGATCGACACCAAGGACCCGAACGTCGCGGTGCTGCGCCTGGCGCACCCGCTCGGCAATATCCTCGACCTGCTGGAGATCGTCCCGATCGTCGACAAGGAGACGTTCGCCGGGATCGCCGACGGCAGCAAGTACGTCGGGACCGGCCCGTTCAAGTTCGACAAGTGGACGCCGAACGCGCGCCTGCAGTTCAGCAAGAACCCCGACTACCGGGTCGCCGGACGCCCCTACCTCGACGCCGTCGACATCGCGGTCGTCGCCGACGCGACGGCCCAGGCCAACCAGATCCGCGGCGGTCAGATCGACTACGCCTACGGCATCAGCAACCTCGACGTCGAGCGGCTGGAGAAGACCGGCAAGATCTCCAAGATCCAGCTGACGGGCGCGGAGACCCAGATCTACGTCGGCACGAACGTCACCGCCGAGGGCCTGAAGGACATCCGGGTAAGGCAGGCCATCGCCTACGCCCTCGACCGGGAGCGCATCCTTGCCGAGGTGTTCCGGGGCAGCGGTTACACCGCGAACCTTCCCTGGCCGAAGACGTCGCCCGCTTACGACGAGAAGCTGAACAGCACGTACACGCGTGACGTGGCCAAGGCCAAGGAGCTGCTCGCCGACTACGGCAAGAAGGTGCCGACGCTCAAGTACAACTACCAGAGCCCGTCGCCGCTGTTCGAGGCGACCGCCCAGATCGTCCAGGCGAACCTCAAGGAGATCGGCATCGAGGTCGAGCTCGAGCCGCTGGACGCGCCGACGTTCGTCGCGCAGCTCATCGGCGGCAAGTTCGCGGGCCTGTGGACGACGTACCACTCGTGGGCGCAGTACACCCCCTCGACGCTGACGGTCAGCGCCTACCCGTTCAACGCGCTCAAGAACACCTCGCACTTCTCCTCCGACGACTACACCAAGCACGCCGACGCCGCGTGGAAGCAGCTCAAGGGCGACAGCCCGGAGGCGATCGAGTCCTACGCGGCCCTGTCGAAGGACCTGCTGGACAACCTGTTCCTCATCGAGATCGCGATCATCGAGAACCGCTGGGCGGTGAGCGAGCGCGTCAAGGGCGTCGGCTACACCAAGCGGCTCGAGCTCGTGCTGACCGACGCCCAGCTGACCGGGTGAGCGGGCGATGACTTCCTATGTGCTGCGGCGTCTGCCGTCGCTGGGGGTCGTGCTGTTCGTGTCGTCCCTGCTGATCTTCGCGGTCCTCCGGCTCGTGCCGGGCGACCCGGCGACGGCGCTGGCCGGCGCGAACGCCACGCCCGACGTGGTCGAGGCGATCCGCAAGGAACTCGGTCTCGACCGGCCCTGGGCGACGCAGTACGTCCAGTGGCTGGGCGGGCTGCTCACGTTCGACACCGGCAGGTCGTACCTGATCGGCGGGACGATCGGCGCGCTCGTCACCGACGCCCTCGCCAACACCCTTCTGTTGACGGGTAGCGCGCTTGTCCTCGCCGTCATCGCCGCGTTGGTCCTCGGCACCGTCTGGGCGGGCACCCGCAAGCCCTGGCTCGACAACCTGCTGACGGGCGCGAACACGCTTGCGGTGGCGGTGCCGACGTTCGTCATGGGCGTCGCGCTGATCCTGGTGTTCGGCATCTTCTTCCCGGTGCTGCCGACGGGCGGGGTGCCGCGTGACGGCCTGCTGGCGAACCCGTCGATCACCTTCCAGTACCTGTTGATGCCCGCGATCTGCCTGGCGCTCCCGGTCGGCGCGGTCCTCACCCGCTATGTCGCCGAGTCGCTGCGCACCGAGCTGGCCCAGCCGTACGTGGTGACCGCGCTCGCCGCCGGGGTGTCCCGGCGGCGGGTGCTGGTCAGGCACGCGCTGCGCAACATCCTGCCGACGAGCCTTACCGTGCTCGGCCTGCAGACCGGCGCGCTGCTCGGCGGCGCGGTGCTCGTGGAGTTCACGTTCTCCTGGCCGGGCCTCGGCCTGCTGATCGAGCGGGCGGTCACCGGCCGCGACTATCCGGTGGTGCAGGTGCTGCTGATGCTGTCGGTCGCGGTCTTCGCGGTCCTGCAGCTGCTGACCGACGTCGCGCACGCGCTGCTCGATCCGCGCGTCAGGCTGGGAGGGGCACGATGACCACCGCGACGCTCAAGGCTCCGGCCCGCCCGCGTGCCAAACGCGGGGCGCTGAGGGGAGGGCGCGGGCTCGTCGGGGTCGTTCTGGTCGGCGTGGTCGTGCTCGCCGGGCTGCTCGCGCCACTCCTCGCGCCGTTCTCGTCGCAGGAGCAGATCCCCGGCGCGAACCTGCTCGGCGCGAGCGGGACTCACCTGTTCGGCACCGACGAGGTCAACCGCGACGTGTTCTCCCGGGTCCTGTACGGCATCCGGATCGACCTGTTCATCTGTCTCGTCGCGGTCCCCGCGGGGGCGCTGCTCGGCGGGCTCGTCGGCCTCGTCGCCAGCCAGACCGGGCCTTCCGACGTGGTCGCCCAGCGCGCTTTCGACGTCGTCCTCGCCTTCCCGCCGATCATCCTCGGCATCGGGATCGCGGCGGTCACCGGCGTCGGGGTGCTGCCCGTCGTCTGCGTCGTCATCGGGGCCGAGGTCCCGCTGTTCGGACGGCTCGTCCGCGCGGCGACGCTCAAGGTGCGCGAGCTGCCTTACGTCGACGCGGCCGAGTCGATGGGCGCGTCACGCACGTGGGTGCTGCGCAAGCACGTGCTGCCGAACATCCTCGACTCGCTGATCGTCCAGCTCGCGCTGTCGGCGTCGGGCGCGGTGTTCATCAGCAGCGCGATGAACTTCATCGGCATCGGGGTGCGCCCGCCAGAGCCGTCGCTCGGCGGGGTGCTCGCCGACGCGATGGCGCAGCTCGGCGCGAACACCATGTACGCGGTCGGCCCGCTGGCGGTCATCGTCGTACTCGTCCTGGGATTCCAGTTGATCGCGCAGGCCCTGGTGGCGGCGCGGCGAGGGGAGGCGTCGTGAGCGCGCTCTTGCGGATCGAGAACCTGCGCGTGGAGTTCCCCGGCGCGACCGCGGTCGAGGACGTCGCCCTCGACCTGCACGAGAACGAGGTGCTCGCGGTCGTCGGAGAGTCGGGGTCGGGCAAGTCGGTGACGGCGCTGGCCGTGCTCGGCCTGCTGCCGTCCTCGGCGCGCGCGGCCGGGAGCATCAAGCTCGATGGACGGGAACTGCTCGGCCTCCCCGAGGACGAGTTGCGCGCGGTGCGCGGCGCGCGGATCGCCCTGGTGTTCCAGGAGCCTTCGACGGCGCTCAACCCGGTGGAGCGGGTCGGGTGGCAGATCGGCGAGGTGCTGCGCGCGCACGGCGTGAAAGACAAGCGGGAGAGGCGCGGACGCGTAGGGGAGCTGCTGGAGCAGGTGGGGATTCCGCCCGAGAGGGCGCGCGACTACCCTCACCAGTTCTCCGGCGGCCAGAAGCAGCGTGTTGTCTTGGCGCTCGCCTTGGCGGCCGACCCCGACGTCCTCATCGCCGACGAGCCCACGACGGCCTTGGACGTCACCGTACAGGCCGAGATCCTTGCGCTGCTGCGCGAGCTGCAAAGGACGCGGCGGCTCGCGGTGCTGCTCATCACGCACAACATGGGCGTCGTGGCCGACCTCGCCGACAGGGTCGCCGTCATGCGCGACGGCCGGGTGCTGGAGACCCAGGACGTGCGGAAGCTGTTCGCCGCGCCCTCGACCCCGTACACGCGCGAGCTGCTCGCCTCGGTGCCCAGGCTCGGCCGACGCGAGCGGACGGAACGCCAGATATCCGACGGAATCCCCGCGTTCGCCGTCGACGGGCTCGTCGTCGACCATCCAGGACGGCCCGCCGCGCTCGACAAGATCACCCTCCAGGTAGCGCCGGGGGAGGTGCTCGGACTCGTCGGCGAGTCGGGCTCGGGCAAGACGACGCTCGGCCGGGTCGCGGTGGGCAGGCTGCGCCCGTCGGCCGGGTCGGTGCGGCTGTTCGGCACCGACCTCACCGGGCTCGGCCGCGCCGAGCTGCGCGTGCTGCGGCGGCGGATCGGCGTCGTGCACCAGGACCCGGCGGCCTCGCTCGACCCGCGCAGGACGGTCCTCGACTCGATCACCGAGCCGCTCGACGTACACCAGGTGGGGAGCCGTGCCGAGCGCGTCGCGCGGGCCGAGGAGCTGCTCGAGCAGGTGCGGCTGACCAAAGAGCACGGGTCGCGGCTGCCGCGTGAGCTGTCGGGCGGGCAGCGCCAGCGCGTCGCCCTGGCCCGCGCGCTCGCGCTCGAGCCCGACTTCCTGGTGGCCGACGAGCCCACCAGCGCGCTCGACGTGTCCGTACAGGCCACGGTCCTTGAGCTGTTCTCCGAGCTCCAGGACCTGCACGGGTTCGCGTGCCTGTTCATCAGCCACGACCTCGCCGTGGTCGACCAGATCGCCGACCGCGTCGCCGTCCTGCGCGACGGCCACCTCATCGAGCAGGGCCCCGCCGCCCAGATCCTCACCTCGCCCTCGACCCCCTACACCCGCGCCCTGCTCGACTCGGCTCCGATCCCCGACCCCGACGCCCAGCGAACCAGGCACCACCTGAAGGCGACCGCCTGAAATCGGACTTACTACGTAAAGGCGGTCGCCTCCGGATCTACCCGTGAATTCCAGAATTCGCCCGTTCGGTCGTGATCCGCGCCTCCACAATGGGCCGCATGACGGGACGCCGGAGGGACGCCGCGCTCGCGGCGGGGCTGCTGCTGCTCGCCGCGTCGGTGGCGGTGGTGCTGAAGGTGCTGCACGACAAGGGCCTCGACACCGCCGCCGACGTCGGCCAGGTCGTCGGCGTGGTGCTCGCTGCGGGCGTTCCGGCGGCGCTGCTGTGCGTGTGGTGGTCGCGGGGACGCCGCGCCCAGGCCGTCACCTCCGACGCGGTCGAGTCGGCGTCCGACGTGCTCGCCCGGGTCGTCGCCGACCAGTGGCGGCAGGAGGCGGTGGCCAGGCAGCTCGACGACCCCGACCCGATCCCGGTCCGGTGGCGGCTCACCGGCCTGCCCGTCATGGACCACGCGACGAGCGTCGCCGCCGACGGCGTCCCGGTCTGGGACGGCACCTCCGACAGGATCGGGGAACTCGCCGAGCGCTTCCGGGGGCTGCGCCGCCGCCGTCTTGTGGTGCTGGGGGAGCCGGGCATGGGCAAGACGACGCTCGCCGTCCAGCTCGTGCGGGAGCTGCTGGCCGGGCGCAGGGCGGGCGAGCCGGTGCCGGTGCTGCTGTCGGCGGCGTCCTGGGACGTCGGCGCGGTGCCGGACTGCTGGCAGTGGCTTGCCGAGCAGCTGCGGCTGAACTACCCGGTGCTGTCGGCCCGCGAGTTCGGCGGCCATGGCGCGCGGCACGTCGTGGCCGACCGGATGGTGCTGCCGGTGCTCGACGGGCTCGACGAGGTGCCGCCCGACGCGCGCACGGCGATGCTCGGCGCGCTGAACCGGCACCTCGGGGACACGGGCCAGCTGATCGTCACCTGCCGCACGGACGAGTACGCCGAACTCGTCGCGGGCGCGGGCGATGTGCTGACGGGCGCGGCCGTCATCGAGCCCGACCCGCTCACCCCTCAGGTCGCCGCCGACTACCTGCGGCACTGCCTGCCGCCCGTCCCCTCCGCGACCTGGCGGGCTTGCCTTGACGCGCTGGAAGGCGGCTCCGCGCCCGCGCTCGCGGAGGTGGGCGCGACCCCGCTCGGCCTGTGGCTGGTCCGGGTCACCCAGATCCGGCCCGCCGCCGACCCCGCGCACCTCACCGATCCGTCCGTGCACCCTTCGGCGGCCCACCTGCGCGCGCATCTGTTCGACAGCCTCGTCGGCGCGCTCGTCGCCACCCGCCCGCCTACCGGCGACGCGAGCGACATGTTCCGTCCGCGCCGCGCCCACGACCCCGGCGACGTCCTGCGCCGGCTCGCCTACCTGGCACACCACCTCACCCACACGGTCCAGTCGCCGACCCGCGACCTCGTCTGGTGGCGGCTGGCGGCGACGGCGATGCCGCGCGCCCGCTTCCGTGCGATGGCGGCGGTCGTGATGACGCTGGTCTTCGCGGGGCCGTCGCTGGCCCTCGGCGCGCTGGGACAACCCCTCCCGGTCGGTTTCGTGGCGCTCGAAGGAGGCGGCGAGAGCTGGAGCGTCGCGCTCGGTCTGTCCCTCGCCGTCCTGGTGATGACGTGGCGGACGTCGCGGCGCTGGCCCTGGGACGATCCGGGCTACAGCGCCCTCTCCTCCGAGGGTCGCTCACGCGTGGGACGCGGTGTGCTCCTCGGGCGGCTCACCCGCGTCGTGTTGTTCGGCGTGATCGGCGGAACCGGCGTGGGACTCCTGCTCGCGGCGATCGCGCTGTTCCTCGACGGCGTGGGCCTGCGGGTCGTTCTCGTCGGAGGGACGCTCGCGGGGTCGGCGGCCGCGGCGGGCGTGCTCCTGGCGGCGATGGAGGCGCCGATGGACGACGGGAGCGCGATCACGCCGAGGGCGGCCTGGCGTGCGGACCGAGCGCTCAACGTCGGCGCTGTCGCGGTCTCGGGGATCGCCTTCGGCGTCTGCGCGATGGCGGTCACCGCGGGGGATGGCTTGGTCGCCTGGGACTTCGCCCTGGGGTTCGCCGGGGCGTCCCTCGGGATCGCCATCCGGGACGAGCATCGGGTGTGGCCCGCCTACCTGATCGTTTCGTTCGATCTGTGGCGGCGGAGGCTCGCTCCCCGGGACCTCATGGGCTTCCTTGACGACGCGCACCGGCTCGGGCTGCTCAGGGCGGTCGGGCCGGTGTACCAATTCCGGCACGCCGACTTCCAGGACCATCTGGCGACCCGGTGGGAGCAGGGGGCGTTGCGCGCGCCGGGGTGAGGCCCGGCGCGCGCGTGGCATCAGTAGCGCGAGCCCGTCACCTGGGCGGCGAGGGAGTCGAGGCGGGCGAGGTCGTCGTCGGAGAGTGCGAGGTCGGCGGCCGCCGCGTTCTGCTCGAGGTAGGTGGGGCGCTTGGTGCCGGGGATGGGCACGACGTCGGAGCCGCGCGAGTGGACCCAGGCGAGGGCGACCTGGCCCGGCAGGACGCCGCGGGCGGCGGCGATCTCGCGGACCACCGCGACGAGCGCCTGGTTGGCGTCGACGGCCTCGGGGGTGAAGCGCGGGTTCGTCGTGCGCATGTCGCCGGAGGAGAACTCGGCGCTGGTGACGGTGCCGGTGAGGAAGCCGCGGCCGAGCGGGGAGAACGGCACGAGCCCGATGCCGAGGCGGCGCAGGGCCGGCAGGACCTCGTCCTCGATCCCGCGCGTCCACAGCGAGTACTCGCTCTGCACCGCGGTGATCGGGTGGACGGCGTGGGCACGTTCCAGCTGGTCGGCGGTGACCTCGGAAAGCCCGAGGTACCTGACCTTGCCTTCGGCGACGAGTTCGGCCATCGCGCCGACGGTGTCCTCGATCGGCGTGGCGGGGTCGACGCGGTGCAGGTAGTACAGGTCGATCCGGTCGGTGCGCAGCCGCTTGAGCGAGTCCTCGCACGCCTGCCTGACGTAGTCGGGCGACGCGCCGAGGTCGAACTTCATCCCGTTGGTGACGATGCCCTTGATGCCGCACTTGGTGGCGACGACGGCTTCGTCGCGGCGGCCGCGCAGCGCGTAGCCGAGCAGTTTCTCGTTCGCGCCGAACCCGTAGATGCCGCCGACGCCGTACACGTCGGCGGTGTCGAAGAACGTGACGCCGAGTTCGAAGGCGCGGTCGATGGTGGCAAGGGACACCGTGTCGTCGGCGACGCCGTAGGACTGGCTCATGCCCATGCAGCCGAGCCCCTGCGCGGAGACCTTCAGCCCCTGCGAGCCCAGATCGACGGTACGCATGATCCCCTCCAGAAAAGATCGTTTCAACAGCACTTTAGGGCTTCGGCATGGTTCGTGCGGTTTCGGCGCGCGTGCGCAGCGCGGTGACGAGCATTCCGGCGGCCAGGCACCCGCCGACGCCCTCGCCGGCGCGCAGGCGCAGGTCGAGGAGCGGTTCGAGGCCGAGGGCGCGCAGCACGGCGGGGTGGCCGCGCTCGCGGCTGCGCTGTCCCGCGACGAGGTGGGCGGCGACGCCGGGCAGCATCCGGACGGCGGCGAGCGCGGAGACGGAGGTGGCGAGCCCGTCCAGGACGACCGCCGCGCCGCGTGACGCCGCGCCGAGGATGACCCCGGTGAGGACGGCGAACTCGCCGCCGCCGAGCGCGCTGAGGAGTTCGAAGGGGGTGCGGGGCCGGTCGCGGACGCGGGCGAGCGCGGCGGCGACGACCTCGTGTTTGCGTTCGACGATCGCCGCGTCCGATCCCGCGCCGAGGCCGACGACGGCGTCGGCGGGCAGGTCGAGCAGGGCGGCGGCGAGCGCGGCGGCGGGCGTGGTGTTGCCGATCCCGGCCTCGCCGAGCACGACGAGCCCGCCTTCGGCCGCGTGCTCCCCGGCGACGCGTCCTGCCTCCATGAGCAGTCGCGCGGCCACGTCGGTGAGTGCGTCGGCGGTGACGAGGTCGCCGCGCGGCCCCCCGACGCGCACGGCGTCGGCGAGCCTGTCGTGCAGGTCGGGACGGTCGTCGGGGGCCGTGCCCGGCCCGGGCAGCACCCCGGCGTCGAGCGCGAGAACGGACAGTCCGGACGCCCGTGCCGCGCTCGCGCCCTGGGAGACGCCCGCCCGGGTAGCGTCGAGGATCTGCCGGGTCACCGTGGCGGGGAAGGCCGACACGCCGTACCGGGTGACGGGGTGGTCGGAGGCGGCCAGGACAAGGCATCCCCCGGTGGGTCCGTCGGGGCGGACGGCCAGGACGCGGTCGAGGGCGGCGTCGAGAACGCCGAGGGCTCCGGGCACGGCGAGCAGGTCGTCGGCCCCGTCGCGGGCGGCGACGACGGCGTCCGGGGACGGCGCGGCGAAGGACGCCTGCCGTGGCGCGGGCAGGTGGCTGGGCGGGGGAGCGGCGTCGGCCTCCGGCCAGCGGTCGGCGAACACGACGTCGTCGAGCGGCAGCCGACGTGACCAGCCGCGCCGCTCGAGCCCCGGCGAGGGCGGCAGTTCGTCGGGCCAGCCGAGGCACAGCCAGCCCAGCGTCGTGACGCCCTCGGGGAGGCCGAGGAGCGCGCCGAGTTCGTCGGGCGGGAAGAGGGTGACCCAGCCGAGGCCGAGCCCTTCGGCGCGGGCGGCGAGCCAGAGGTTCTGGATGGCGCAGGCGCACGACCACAGGTCGGCGTCGGGGAAGGTCGCGCGGCCGAGGACGCCCGTGGCCGGGGTGCGGCGGTCGCAGCAGACGACGACCCCGAGGGGGGCGGCGCGGATGCCCTCGAGGCTGAGGTCGCGCAGACGGCGTCCGCGTTCCTCGTCCATGAGGTCGGCCTGGGCGAGTTTCTCGCGCTCGGCCATGAGGGCTGCGGCGTCGCGCAGGGAGGGGTCGCGGACGACGAGGAAGCGCCACGGCTGGCTGTGCCCGACCGAGGGCGCGGTGTGGGCGGCCTGGAGGACGCGGCGGAGCGTGGCGTCCGGGACGGGGTCGGGCCGGAAGCGCCGGATGTCGCGCCTTGCCTCGGCGACGGCGTAGAAGGCGTCACGCGCGGCCGCGTCGAAGGCCCAGGCGGCGGGGTCGGCGGCCCGCTCGACCGCCGCCGACGTGTCCCCGATCAGGGGAATCGGGCGGTTCCAGCGCTTCTGATCCGAACGTGACATACATCCGAAGATATGCCTGTCTGTTTCCTTACCGCCCCACTGGGCACGGGACCCGGTATGAGGAAGCGCATTCTGATCGTCGGCGGCGGCTACGTCGGCCTGTACACCGCGCTCAGACTCCAGCGGAAACTGCGCGGCCCGCTGAAGCGCGGCGAGGTCGAGATCACCGTGGTCGACCCGCAGGGCTACATGACCTACCAGCCGTTCCTGCCCGAGGCCGCGGCGGGCAACCTCGAGCCCCGGCACGTCATCGTCCCGCTGCGCCGCGTCCTGCGCCACTGCAAGATCATCAACGGGCACGTCACCTCCATCGAGCACGCCCGCAAGTCCGCGACCGTGGAGATCGCCGCGGGCGAGGCATGGCCCGTCGACTACGACCTGCTGGTCCTCGCGGTCGGCTCGGTGTCGCGCACCCTGCCGATCCCCGGCCTCGCCGAGCACGGCATCGGCTTCAAGACCATCGAGGAGTCCATCCAGCTCCGCAACCAGGTGCTCGGCCTGCTCGACAGGGCGGCCTCGACGCGCGACCCCGAGGAGTGCCGCCGCTGCCTGACGTTCGTGTTCGTCGGCGGCGGTTTCGCCGGCGTCGAGGCGCTGGCCGAACTCCAGGACATGGCGCAGGACTACCTGAAGTGGCTGCCCGCCCTGAACGCGCGCCCCCGCTGGGTGCTGGTCGAGGCGACCGACCGGATCCTGCCCGAGGTCGGCCCGGAACTCGGCGTCTACACCGTCGAGCAGCTGCGGCAGCAGGAGATCGAGGTGCTGCTGAACACCCGGCTGAACTCGGCGGTCGGCGGCCGGATCGAGCTGTCGGACGGCAAGGTGTTCGAGGCCGCGACCCTGGTGTGGACCGCGGGCGTGAAGCCGCACCCCCTGATCAACGCCACCGACCTGCCCAAGGACGACAAGGGCAGGCTGAAGGCCACGGTGAACCTGACCGTCGAGGGCCACCCCGACGCCTTCACCGCGGGCGACAACGCCGCGGTGCCCGACCTCACCACCGAGGGGGCCTACACCGCGCCCAACGCCCAGCACGCCGTACGGCAGGCCCGCTGCCTCGCCGACAACGTGCTCGCGACGCTGCGCGGCCACGAGCTGCGGCCCTACAAGCACGCCTACGTCGGCTCGGTCGCCAGCCTCGGCCTGTACCGGGGCGTCGCCCAGCTGTACGGGGTGAAGGTGCGGGGGCTTCCCGCGTGGTTCATCCACCGCACCTACCACCTGACCCGGCTGCCGACCCTGAACCGCAAGGCGCGCGTGCTCGGCGACTGGACCTTCGCGCTGTTCTTCCGCAGGCAGTTCGTGGCGCTCGGCTCGATGCGCGACCCCTACCGTGAGTTCGACATCGCCACCGGACGCCGCGCTCAGCCCAGCGCCGCCGACACCAGGGCGCGCGCCTCGTCCTGAACCCGCGCCAGGTGGTCGGGGCCCTGGAAGGACTCGGCGTAGATCTTGTAGACGTCCTCGGTGCCCGAGGGGCGGGCGGCGAACCAGGCGTTCTCCGTCTGCACCTTCAGGCCGCCGATGGGCGCGCCGTTGCCGGGCGCGGCGGTGAGGACCGCGGTGATCGGCTCGCCCGCGAGCTCGGTGGCGGTGACCTGCTCGGGCGACAGCTTGGCGAGGATCGCCTTCTCCTCGCGAGTAGCTGGTGCGTCCACGCGGGCGTAGGACGGGTCGCCGTACTTGCCCGTCAGCTCCCGGTACAGGGCGCTGGGGGTCTGGCCGGTGACCGCGAGGATCTCCGAGGCCAGCAGGGCGAGGATGATGCCGTCCTTGTCCGTGGTCCACACCGAGCCGTCGCGGCGCAGGAACGACGCGCCCGCGCTCTCCTCGCCGCCGAAGCCGAGCGAGCCGTCCAGCAGGCCGGGCACGAACCACTTGAACCCGACGGGCACCTCGACGAGCCGACGCCCGAGCCCCGCCGCGACGCGGTCGATCATGCTGCTGCTGACCAGGGTCTTGCCGATCCCGGCCTCGGCTGGCCAGTTCGGCCGGTGCGCGTACAGGTAGGAGATCGCGGCGGCCAGATAGTGGTTGGGGTTCATCAGGCCGCCGTCGGGCGTGACGATGCCGTGCCTGTCGGAGTCGGCGTCGTTGCCGGTGGCGATGTCGTAGGCGTCCTTGTTCCCGATGAGGGAGGCCATGGCGTACGGGGACGAGCAGTCCATGCGGATCTTGCCGTCCCAGTCCAGCGTCATGAACCGCCAGGTCGGGTCGGTCGTCGGGTTGACGACGGTGAGGTCGAGGCCGTGCACGTCGGCGATCGCGCCCCAGTAGTTGACGCTCGCGCCGCCCAGCGGATCGGCCCCGATCCGCACGCCCGCGCGCCTGATCGCGTCGAGGTCGACCACCGACGGCAGGTCGTTCACGTAGGTGGTGAGGTAGTCGTAGGACTCGGCGGTCTCGATCGCCTTCTGGAACGGGACGCGCTTGACGTCCTTCAGCCCGCCCTCGATCAGGACGTTCGCCCGGTCCTGGATCCAGCGGGTGGCGTCGGTGTCGGCCGGGCCGCCGTTGGGCGGGTTGTACTTGAAGCCGCCGTCGCGCGGCGGGTTGTGCGACGGGGTCACCACGATCCCGTCGGCCAGGTGCGAGGTGCGCCCGGCGTTGAACGTCAGGATCGCGTGTGAGACCGCGGGGGTCGGGGTGTAGCCGTTCTGGTAGCGGACGGTGACGCCGTTGCCCGCGCACACCTCCAGGGCGCTCACCCAGGCCGGGTCGGACAGCGCGTGCGTGTCCGCGCCGAGGTACAGCGGGCCGTCGGTGCCCTGCGCGGCGCGGTACTCGCAGATCGCCTGGGTGGTGGCGAGGATGTGCGCCTCGTTGAAGGCCGCGTCGAGGGCCGAGCCGCGGTGCCCCGAGGTGCCGAACGACACTCTCTGGGACGCCTGCGACGGATCGGGCGTGATCGCGTAGTAGGCCGTGACCAGCCATGCGACGTCGATGAGATCCTCGTGCCGGGCCGCCTTGCCCGCGCGCTCGTTCACCATGAACCGATCTTAGTCAGGCCGCCTGACAGCGCGGACACCAGAACAGGTTCCGCGCCTGCACCGCCTCGGTGCGCACCTCGGTCCCGCACACCAGGCACGGCAGCCCGGCGCGGCGGTAGACGTACACCTCGCCGCCGTGCGCGTCCTCGCGCGGCGGACGGCCCATCGCCTCGGGCATGTGCTCGGCCCTGACGGTGTCGATGCGGCCCCCGGCGACGCCGTCGGCCATGAGGACCACGAGGTCCTCCCAGATCGCCTTGAACTGCACGTCGGTGAGGTCGCGGCCGGGCAGCATCGGGTTGAGGTTGTGCCGGAACAGCACCTCGGCCCGGTAGATGTTGCCGACGCCGGAGATCACCTTCTGGTCCATCAGCAGCGTCGCGATCGGCTGGCGGCTGCGCGCGATCATCGTGCGGGCCTTGGCCGGGTCCTCGTCCTGCCGCAGCGGGTCGGGCCCGAGCCTGGCGTGCAGGACGTCCTTCTCGCCGGGCGTGAGCAGCTCGCACACGGTCGGGCCGCGCAGGTCGGCGTAGTCGGTGGCGTTCGCCAGGCGCAGCCTGATCTGGCCGACGGGCAGCGGGACGGGCGGCACGCCCCAGGCGACCTTCCCGTACAGCCCGAGGTGGACGTGCAGCCAGCCGGCGGGGAACTCCACGAACAGGTGCTTGCCGTGCGCCTCGGCCCCCTCGGGGGTCTGGCCGTCGATCAGGGCCGCGCCGTCGGCGAACCTGCCCTGGGGGCTGAGGGCGGCGACGGGGCCGCCGCCGAACGCCGACCCGTAGCGCCGCGCGAGCCGGTGGATGACATGACCTTCGGGCACGCGCCGACGATACCCGGAGCCGGATGGCGGCGGGGACGGATCGCACCGTAACGTACGTTCCGTGAGCGCCACCCCCAGCAGACGTGACCCGGACCGCCGCCGCGCGCTGCTGGAGGCCGCCGACACGGTGATCCTGCGGGAGGGTCCCGAGGCGTCGATGGCCTCGATCGCGGCCGAGGCGGGGGTGAGCAAGCCGATCCTGTACCGGCACTTCGGCGACAAGAGCGGCCTGTACCAGACGCTCGCCGAGCGGCACAGCCGCGTGCTGATAGAGGCGATCCGCGCGGCGATGCTCAGGGACGCCGGGATGCGCGAGCGGGTCCACGACGGGATCGACACCTACCTGGCGATGATCTCGGCGAACCTGCACTTCTACCGGTTCCTCATGCACCGCGCCCGCGCCGAGGACACCGCGACGCACAGCGTCATGTCGACGGTGATGCAGAGCCTCGGCGACGAGATCGCCGAGATCCTGCCCACCGAGCCCGGCCCGGCCGGGGCGGCCCGCGCGCAGGTGTGGGCGCACGCGATCGTCGGCATGGTGCAGAACGCGGGCGACTGGTGGCTCGACCACCCCGAGGTCGCGCGCGCGGCGGTCGTGGAGTCGCTGACGGATCTGGTCCTGGGCGGGCTCACCGCGCGGCGCGCCGTCGTCTAAGCGGGCGGTCTGCGGCTGCCGCTTGTCCTTGACGGTTCCCTTGGCGCCGACGAGGTGGGCGTAGATGATCACGTTGTCGCGGAAGTGGCGGCGGCGCTTGTCGAACGTGCCGCCGCAGGTCACCAGGCGCAGGCCCGCGTAGTTGACGCGCCCGTACACGCGCCGGGTCGGGAACAGCGCCTTGTGCACCTGCTCCAACGCGTCGACCTCGAAGACCGCGGTGGTGCCGTCGGCGCGGTCGACGTAGACGCGGTCCTTCGCGCGGATTCTGTGCGCGTCGTAGAAGACCGCGCCGCCCTTGTCGTCGTCGTAGTGGCCCACGATGATCGCGGAGCCGCGCGTGCCGGGCAGGGCGCTGCCGTCGTACCAGGACGCCTCGTCGGCGCGGACCGAGGGCGGCACCGCGATGCCGCCGTCGGGGTTCTCGCCGACCTTCCCGACCTTGGCGTTCACCTTCGCCGACGGGATGCGCAGCCGGGTCGGCGACGCCCCGCCGAGCGCGTCGCCGTCGGGGATGTCCCAGATGGCCTCGGGCCCGCCGAACGTCCGGTACTTCGGTGGTTCCTTGTGCTCCCAGCCTTTGGCGGCGAGCGCGACGCCCGCGACCGCGAGTACCCCCGCGACGACCGCCGTCGGGTTAGGCACGGGCCCTGCGCGCGCGGTGCACCGCGAACAGGGCGCCCGCCGCGCCGACCAGGCCGAGCCCGGCGAGCCCGGTGGCGGTCGGGCCGCCGCCCAGCGAACCGCCGAACCCGGTCTCTGGACCCTGCTGGTAGCAGCGGCCGTGCCACTGCCCCCACTCGTCCTGGTAGCACCGGTTGTTCGAGGACCGCTTGACGGTGATCGCGCCCTCGATCTTGCGCTGCGACGGCGCGCACGTCAGCGTGATCATGTGCGTCTCGTATGACGCGTTCTGCGAGATCGTCACCGAGACGTTCGCCTCGCCCTGGTAGACGGTGGTCTCCACCTTCGGGAACGCCGAGGAGGTGATGGTCGCCTCGCCGTCGGTCTCCCGGCAGTTGTCCCCGGTCGAGATCCCGACGGTCTGACCCCGCTTGGCGTCGCTCGGATTGACCTCGAGACCGCCGTCCGCGAACGCCGCCGACGGCACGAGCAGCAGCCCGACCCCCCAACCGAGCACGACACCCCGACCGAGCACAGCGCCGCGCATCGACCCACCTCCGGTCCGACCAGCAAGATCTCGAACAAGACGAGGGGGTCATTCCCGGTGACTCTCCGTGAATGACCCCCGCGCGGCGTGTCTTTACCCGAGCTTTGCCCGACGTCCCCGGCTAGCCGCCGGTGATGTCGTCGGCGATGTCGCGGGTGCCGTAGCCCTCGGGGGCGGCGACCTCGGTGATCGGGTCGTCGCGGTCGTCGAACTCGAGGCGGAGCGCCTTGGTCATCGTCGCGTGCATCTCATACAGGGCCGTCGTGTAGGTGAGTTCGAGGATCTGCTCGTCGGGCAGGTGCTTCTTCAGGACCGCGAAGACGTCGTCGTGGACGCGGCCGCCGCCCAGGACGAGCGCGTCGGTGTAGGCGAGGACGGCGCGCTCCAGCTCGTCGAACTGGTCGCTGACCTCCCATGAAGCGACCGCGGCGATCTTCGCCTCGGGGACGCCGAGGGCGCGCATCTGCTTGCAGTGCTGGGAGAAGACGAACTGGCTGCCACGGCTCCAGCCCGCGCGGGTCTGGCCCAGCTCGCGCAGCACAGGGTCGAGCTTGACGCCCCGGTACACCTGGAAGCCCTGCACACAGTGCTTGAAGATCGCGTGGTCGAGCGCGAAGACCGTCCACCACGTGCCCGGCGTGCCCGTGGCGGTGCCCGGGCCGTCCACCGGGTCGACGCCCTCGCCGAACAGACGGTCATAGAAGAAGTGGACGAGCTTGTCGTCGGTCTCTTCGCGGTGGACCTGGCGCAGTCTCGGCAACGTGTGCTCCTCTGGGGAATGGGGTGGGGGAGGGGATCAGACCGTGCGGTCGGCTGACGTCTTCGGCTCGTGCCTGACGTCGGACGGCTTGTCGAGCTTGCGCGTCCAGCCCGCGAACTCCACGAGGATGCCGTCGGGGTCCTTGAAGTACAGGGACCTGACGAACACGTCGTCGGTCCAGGAGCCGGCGACGCCGAACTCGCTGTCGTCGTGGTTGAGGATCATCCCGACGTCGACGCCCTTGGCCACCAGCCTGTCCCGGTACTCCTCGATCTTCTCCGGGGCCACGTCGAACGCGATGTGGTTCATCGACGCCACCGCCGACAGGAACTCGCCGCGGTCGGGCACGGTCACCGGGTGGCTGACGCCGGGCACGGAGTCGGGCGCGTCGGCGAACCAGAAGAACGCGAGCGCGTTGCCGCCGCCTGCGTCGAAGAAGAAGTGCTGTCCCCAGCCGTTCGGGAGCTCGATCGTCTTGATCAGCGGCATGCCCAGGACGCCCTGGTAGAAGTCGACGGTCTGCTTCATGTCGCTGCACACGAGGGCGAGGTGGTTGACCCCGCGCAGCTCGAACTCGGTGTTGATCCTGTCCAAGGCCGTGTCCTTCACGCGAGTAAGTGATCGCTTTCCGCTATCTTCCCAGTAATCCGGGCGCAACAGAACCCCTGTTGGACACGGTGTTCGCTTTGTCGTCACCGCCCTCGCTCCGGTACGCTGCCCTCATCATGCGAACCGGAACGAACACCCAGTGGTGGTGGCGTCGCTGAGGCGGCGCCGGTTCAGCGTGTTCTGACCACAGCGACCGCCCCTCAGGGCGGTCTTTTTGTGTTTCCGCCCCGAGTCGTCGGACCGAGAAGGAGACCAGGGTGGACAGCAAGAGCACGGACAGCCAGAACACGGTCGCGCGGTACACGACCAGGGGCGGCGTCGGGGTGATCCGCACCGCGACCCCCGTCGCCGCCGAGAGCGAGGCGCACCTCCTCGCCCTGCTCGTCACCGCGGTCGAACAGCGCAGGGGCGGCGTGCTCAGCTCCGGCATGGAGTATCCCGGCCGCTACAGCCGCTGGGCCATGGGATACGTCGACCCGTCACTTGAGTTGATCGCGCGCGGCCGCACCCTCACCGTCCGGGCCCTCAACGCGCGCGGCGCGCTCCTGCTCCCCCTCGTCGCCGACTCGGTGCGCGGCGTCGGCGAGGTCAGGTCCGAGGACGCCGGGCACATCGAGATCCACGTGCCGCAGAGCCACGAGGTCTTCACCGAGGAGGAGCGCAGCCGCCAGCCCACGGTCTTCACCGCACTGCGCGCGGTCGTTGAGCTGTTCAAGCCCGCCGACGACGCCGACGCCGACCCCCACCTGGGCCTGTACGGGGCCTTCGGCTACGACCTGTCCTTCCAGTTCGAGCCGATCAGGATGGCGATCGAACGGGCGGCCGAGCAGCGCGACCTGGTCTTGCACCTCGCCGACGAGGTCCTGGTGATCGACCGCAAGCGCGAGTCCTACACCCGCTACTCCTACGACTTCACCGTCGGGGACGCCACCACCGAGGGCGTCGCGCGGGCCACCGAGCCGACTCCCGTCCCGGTGCCCGCCGAGGTTCCTCCGCCGCCCGTCCCCGGCCTGTACGCCGAGGTCGTACGCGACGCCAAAGACAAGTTCCTGCGCGGCGACCTGTTCGAGGTCGTCCCCGGGCACGTCATGTACGGGCCGTGTCCGTCGCCCGCGAGGTTCTTCGACCGCCTGCGCGACACCAACCCCGCCCCGTACGAGTTCTTCTTCAACCTCGGCGACGGCGAGTACCTGGTCGGCGCGTCCCCTGAGATGTTCGTCCGCGTCAACGGCGACAGGGTCGAGACCTGCCCGATCTCCGGCACCATCCAGCGCGGGGCCGACCCGCTGGAGGACGCCGACAACATCCGCACGCTCCTGTCCTCCCTCAAGGAGGAGTCGGAGCTGACCATGTGCACCGACGTCGACCGCAACGACAAGTCGCGCGTCTGCGTGCCCGGCAGCGTCAAGGTCATCGGCCGCCGCCAGATCGAGATGTACTCCAAGCTGATCCACACCGTCGACCACATCGAGGGAAGGCTCCGGCCCGGCTTCGACGCCCTCGACGCGTTCCTCAGCCACATGTGGGCCGTCACCGTCACCGGAGCGCCCAAGACCTGGGCGATGCAGTTCATCGAGGACCACGAGAAGACCCCGCGCCGCTGGTACGGCGGGGCCGTCGGGTTCGTCGGGTTCGACGGGTCGATGAACACCGGCCTCACCCTGCGCACCGCCCAGATCCGCGACGGCGTCGCCGCCGTCCGCGCCGGGGCGACCCTGCTGTACGACTCCGACCCCGACGCCGAGGAGCGCGAGACCCTGCTCAAGGCGCGCGCCCTCCTTGAGGCGCTGTCGTCGTCGCAGACCGAGCAGGCAGAGCCCGTCGCCGCGCCCGCGCCGGAACTGCCGGGACTCGGGCTGAAGGTCCTGGTGGTCGACCACCAGGACTCCTTCGTCAACACCCTCGCCGACTACTTCCGGCAGGAGGGCGCGGACGTCACCACGCTGCGGTTCGGCTTCCCCGAGCGGCTCCTTGACGAGATCGACCCCGACCTCGTCGTCCTGTCGCCCGGCCCGGGCCGTCCCGTGGACTTCGACACCTCCGGCCTGCTGAAGGCCCTGGACGCCCGCAACAAGGCGGCCTTCGGCGTCTGCCTCGGCCTCCAGGCGATGGTCGAGCACTACGGCGGCGAACTCGCGATCCTCGACTACCCGCAGCACGGCAAGCCGGGCCACGTCCGCACCGGCGGCTTCCCGGCGAGCGACATCCTCGCGGGCCTGCCCGAGGAGTTCACCGCCGCCCGCTACCACTCCCTGCACACCACGCCCGCCCTCCTCGGCGACGGCGGCTTCACCATCACCTCCGCCACCGAAGACGGCGTCGTCATGTCCCTCGAGGACCCCGTCCGCCGCCGCTGGGCAGTCCAGTTCCACCCGGAATCCATCCTCACCGCCACCGGCGGCAACGGCCACAAAATCATCCGCAACGTCCTCCGCCTCGCCAGGCAGGGCTGACGCGGGGCGACCTGAGCTGCCGATCTTCCAGTAATCTGACGGACGCCCCGGGACCGTTCCGGGGCGTTCGTTCGCAGGGGGCGCTGGCCTCCGCCGGGGGAGAGGAAGTCAGTGAAGAGCGTCGAGCCCGAGGTGTTCCTGATCGCCAAGCCGCAGCTCGACTACGACGCGATCGCGGCATACCTCAAGGAGGTCGGCGGTGAGGCGTGGCTTGAGCGCCTCGACCGGGGAGACCTCGACGCCGAGCTGAACGACCCCCAGAACCTCGCGGAGTTCGCCGGACGCCTGTGCTACCGGTCCTGGGAGCCGGGCCTGAACCCGAACGTGGTGCGGGTCCGCACCGACCAGACCGAGTACCTCCAGAACATCCTCGCGAGCCTGCACGGCTCAGTCCTCGAGCACGTCTCCTTCTCCTTCGCGCTGCACAACGTCAGCCGCGTCCTGACCCATGAACTGGCGCGGCATCGTCCCGGCGTGGCGATCTCGCAGGAGTCGCTGCGGTTCGTCAGGCTCCAGGACCTGCCCTTCTGGTTCCCCGAGTGGGCCAGGGAGGACCCCGAGCTGATGGAGCGGGCCACCGAGCTGCTCGGGCGCATGGAGGAGTTCCAGGGCTGGATGGCCGAGCACTTCGACCTCGACGGCGAGGGCGTGCCGTTCAAGGAGAAGAAGCACCGGACGTCGTTCATGCGCCGCTTCGCCCCCGAGGGCGTCGCGACGGGCCTCGTCTGGACGGCCAACGTCCGCACGCTGCGGCACACGATCGAGGCCCGCACCGCTGAGGGCGCGGAGGAGGAGATCCGCCTGCTGTTCGGCAGGATCGCCGAGGTCGTCAAGGCGGAGGCGCCTGCGTTGTTTGGGGATTATGAGGTGGTGGAGGGGGCCTGGGTGCCTCGGTGGCGGAAGGTGTGAGCCGTTGGGGTGGGGGTGAACGGGCGGACACCGGCGTGATACCACTGGGGGCTTAGAACTTCGTTCTAGAAGGAGGCTCCGGTGGAGGTCACCGGCGTGGCGCAGAAGCAGGCGTGGATCGACAGGGTGCTGCCGCCCGTGGAGCGGGTGCGGCCCGGGCTGTGGTCGGTGCCGGTGCCGCTGCCGGACAACCCCCTCAGGTATGTGCTGGTCTATGTGCTCGAAGGGCCGTCCGGCGTCACGCTGATCGACGCCGGATGGGACACCCCCGAGGCGTGGGACGCGCTCAACGCGGGGCTGAAGACCGCGGGCTATGCGATGGGGGACGTCAAGGGCGTCCTCGTCACGCACATGCACCATGACCACTGGGGGCTCGCGGCGCGGGTGCGCGAGGCGTCGGGGGCGTGGGTCGGGCTGCATCCGGAGGACGCGCGGCTCATTGACGAGCGGCACACCGACCCCGCCGGGCTCGTCGCGGCGATGATGGCGCAGATGGCCGAGCACGGGGTGCCCGCCGACTCCGCGGGGACCCTCGCCGACGCGTCGACGAAGATGCTCGCGATGACCGGCCACGCGATGCCCGACCTGATGCTCGAGGACGGCACCGCCCCGCCCGTCGAGGGCTGGGACCTGCGGACGGTCTGGACGCCGGGCCACTCGCCCGGCCACGTGTGCTTCCACGACGTCCGGGGCGGCCTGCTGCTGTCCGGCGACCACGTGCTGCCCAGGATCACCCCGGCGATCGGGCTGTTCCCGCGCGCGTCGGACGATCCGCTCGGCGCGTTCTTCGCGTCGCTGGAGAAGGTCAGGGACCTTCCGGTGGCCGAGGTGCTGCCCGCGCACGAGTACCGCTTCGCCGGGCTCGCCGACCGGGTGGGCGCGCTGCTCGCCCACCACGGCGCGCGCCTTGACGAGATCACCGCGGCGCTCGCGGACGCCGCCGAGCCGCCCACCACCTGGGAGCTCGCGCAGGAGCTGACCTGGTCGCGGCCGTGGGACGAGATCCAGCCGTTCATGCGGCGCACCGCGATGCTGGAGACCCTCGCGCACCTCGTGGTGCTGGAGAAGGCGGGCAAGGTCGCGCGGCGCGGGGGAGCGCCGGTGCGCTGGGGCGCGGCGCGGGTCACGGCGGGGTGAGCAGCGGACCCGCCCCGATGTAGCCGGACAGGTGCGGGCACGACACGCGGCGTTCCAGGTGCAGCGCGTCGTGGTGGACGCGTTCGGGCGGCAGGCCGAGCGCACCGAGCCTGCCGACGGTGTCGGCGACCATCTCGGCGGGGCCCGACACGTACGCCTCGCGCTCGCTGAAGTCGCCGAGGTCGGCGAGCACTTCGGCGACGCGGCCGTGCAGCCCGTCGTAGGAGGGGTCCTCGGAGACGACGGGCACGACCCGCAGCCACGGCTGTTCGGCGGCGAGGCGGAGCAGGTCGGGCAGGTCGTACAGGTCGTCGCGGTGGCGCGCGCCGACGACCAGGTGGACGCGGCGGCGGCCGCCCTCGGCGGCGACCTGCTCCACGATCGCCTTGAGCGGGGCGAGGCCGGTGCCTCCGGCGACGCACAGCAGGTCGCGGTCGCCGTCGCGGGCGAGCGTCATCGCGCCCATCGCGGGGCCGAGCAGGACCGAGTGGCCGACCTCGGTGTGCCTGACCAGCGCCGAGCTCACCCAGCCGCCCGACAGCGAGCGGACGTGGAAGCTGACCCTGCCGTCGGCGCGCGGCGCGTTGGCGATGGAGAAGGGCCGCCACATGCGCGGCCATCGCGACACCTGGAGGCTGACGTGCTGGCCCGCCTCATACGGCAGCGGCTGCGCGGGCCGGACGGTGACGACGGCGAGGTCGCCGCCGCGCCGCTCGTGCCCGACGACCTCGCCGATCCACCAGGGCGGCGCGATGAGCGCGTCGGCGACGGCCGCACCGTGCATGATCTCCGAGGCGATGCCGTAGGCGGTGGCCCAGCTCTCCTCGATCTCCGGCGTCCAGCGCTCGCCGAGGAACTTGCGGACGGTGGCCAGCAGCGCGCCGCCGACCGCGGCGTAGTGCGCCTCGGAGACGCCGAACTTGCGGTGGTCGCGGCCGAGTTCGCTGAGGTAGGTGGTGAGCGCGTCAGGGCTGTCGAGGCTCCACACGATGGTGGTGAGCGCGGTGAACAGCCGGTTGCGCTGCACGTCCATCGACGGCGGGAACAGCGCGCGCAGCTCGGGGTGCTCGGCGAACAGCCTGCCGTAGAAATATGCGGCGGCCCTCGGCGAGTCCGGTTCGAGAAGTGCGAAGCTCTCTTTGACGAGCCGGGGATTCAATGACATGTGGCAATCTCGCCCCCCTTGGCAAAACTGTCAAAACTGGCAAACCCACGGAAAACACAGGGAAAATCAACGGCGACTGTGGAGCCGGCCGTCCACCCCGGACGCCACCCGCTTCCCCCCTTGGCCGCGGGTGTCGGTACGCACGGTGCCGATGGCCTTGCTCGGAGTGTTACACCAGGGGTGGTGAAGCTCAACCGTTTCCCGATAAGACGCCCCACTATCTACGATGGGTGACAGGCTGTGCTCATGGGGTGATCACCCGGAGGAGTGGAATACCGTTCGGTAGCCTGGGCTTTTCGGGTGAAAGGCCCTTTTCGCGGGGGAGGGAGGCGTGCCGCATTGACCGGGGCGTCCGGGCGGCATGACATTCCTTACACCCCGGAAGAGATCGCTCCTACCGGAAATTCATCTCGGTCTGCTACGGCCCGGGGCTGTCCACCCGCACGCGGGTGCGGCAAGCTACCTAGGGGACAAGGGAGGGTGCTGATGGCTCGTCCGTTGATCGGTGTCACGACCTACCAGGACGCCGCCCGCTGGGGCGCGTGGGTCCGCGAGGCGGCGCTGCTGCCCGTGTCCTACCAGCGCTCGGTGGAACGCGCGGGCGGCCTGCCCGTGCTGCTGCCTCCGCTCGCCGACCTCGAGGGGGCGCCCGAACTCGTCGCGCGGCTCGACGCCCTCGTCGTCGCGGGCGGGCCCGACATCGACCCGTCGCGGTACGGGGCACGGCCGCACGAGCGCACCGGCGAGCCCAACCAGGCGCGCGACAGGTACGAGTCGGCCCTGCTGCACGCGGCGGTCGACGCGCACCTGCCGTTCCTCGCGGTGTGCCGGGGGATGCAGCTGCTCAACGTGGTGCGCGGCGGCACCCTCATCCAGCATCTGCCCGACGAGGTCGGCCACGAGGGCCACGCGCCGGTTCCCGGCAGGTTCTCGCGGCACCGCGTGCGGATCGCCCCGGAAAGCCGGACGGGCAAGGCGATGGGCGCGTTGGCCGACGTCCCCACCTACCACCACCAGGCCGTCGGACGGCTCGGCTCAGGGCTCGTGGCGGTGGCGTGGGCCGCCGACAAGGTGATCGAGGCGGTGGAGCTGGAAGGGCACCCCTTCGGCGTCGGCGTGCAGTGGCACCCGGAGGAGGGCGACGACCTGAGCCTGTTCCAGGCGCTCGTCGCCCAGGTCGCCGTGGCGGCCGCGGGCGAGGCCGACGCCGTCGGCTGACGGCGGCGCGGCCCCGCGCGGTCCCTCTGTGCGACCTCTGTGCGACCTATGTATGCGACCTATGTATATGGAGAGGGATTCAGTAGGACTTCGGCAGGCCGAGGTCGTGCTGGGCGATGTGCGCGAGGACGAGTTCCTCGGCGACCGGGATGTTCTTGCCGATGCGCGCGTCGCGGAACATGCGGGCGACGGGGTACTCCAGGGAGTAGGCCATGCCGCCGTGCGTCTGGAAGGTGCGGTCGGCGGCCTGCCAGGCGGCCTCCGACGCGGTCAGCTTGGCGATGTTGGCCTCCGAGCCGCACGGCTCGCCCCGGTCCCACAGCCACGCGGCCTTGTAGGTCATGAGGCGGGCCAGCTCGGTCTGCGCCTTGATCTTGGCGAGGGGGAAGGCGAGCGCCTGGTTGGTGCCGATCGGCTTGCCGAAGGGCGCGCGGTCGATGGCGTAGGACACCGCGACCTTCAGCGCGGCCTCCGCGCCGCCGACGCCGGCGGCCGAGGCGAGGATGCGCTCGGGGTTGAGGATGTCCCACAGCACGGCGAAGCCGCCGTCGACCGCGCCGAGCACGTCGTCCTCGGTGACGCGCAGGTCGTCGAGGAAGACCATGCTGGAGGCGACGGTGTTGGTGCCGAGCTTGGGGATCGGCTGGTAGGTGAGCGTCCCGGCCTCGACGGCTGCCTTCACGTCAACGATGAAGACGGTGAAGCCGTTGGCGCGCGGCTTGGCCTCGGCGGCGGGGATGGTGCGGGTGACCAGGAGCATGTAGTCGGCGCGCTCGACGCCGGAGATCCAGATCTTCTGGCCCTTCACCAGCCAGCCGTCGCCGTCGCGGCGGGCATGGGTGGAGATGTTGATGGCGTTGCTGCCCGCGTCGGGCTCGGTGAGCGCGAAGCACGTCTCGATCTGGCCCTGGGCGAGGCCGGGCAGGTACTTGGCCTTCTGCGCCTCGGTGCCGTGCCGGGTGACGGTCAGCGCGCCGAAGCCGGGGCTCAGCAGGTAGATGAAGGACGCGGCGGCCCCCGCGCCGGAGCCCGCCAGGGACTCGAGGGCGACGGCCAGTTCGAGCAGGCCCTGGCCGCCGCCGCCGTACTCCTCGGGGACGGCGAGGCCGAGCCAGCCGCCCTCGGCGAGGTCGCGGTAGACCTCCTCGGGCCAGCGGTGCTCGTCGTCGCACCTGTCCCAGTACTCGTAGCCGTACTTGGCGGTGACAGCGGCGATGCCGTCGCGGACGGCGAGCGCGCTCTCCGGCAGGGTGAAGTCCACCGGTCGCCTCCTTTGTGGTTTGGTGCGTTTCCAGATGAACGCACCCTAACCGATCGCCGTAAGTAATCACTGACCAACCCTGTCGGTTCTCGTGTAGACGTTGAAGGTCGGCGGCCTGAGGAACCCGACGAGCGTGATCCCGGCCTGCGCGGCGAGCGACACCGCGAGCGACGACGGGGCCGACACCGCCGCGAGCACCGGGATGCCCGCCATCCACGCCTTCTGCGTCAGCTCGAACGACGCCCTGCCGCTCACCAGGAGGATGTGCTCGCGCAGCGGAAGCAGCCCCTCCTTGAGCGCGTGGCCGACGATCTTGTCGACCGCGTTGTGCCGTCCGACGTCCTCGCGCAGGCAGCGCAGCTCCCCGTCCGCGGTGAACAGGCCCGCCGCGTGCAGGCCGCCGGTGCTGGCGAACACCTTCTGCGCCTCGCGCAGCACCCCCGGCAGCGACGTCAGCACCTCGGCCGACACCGCGACGGGATCGGCCGCGACGTCGAAGGCCGCGCGGCGGGCCAGGTCGTCGATGGTGTTCGTGCCGCACACCCCGCACGCCGACGTCGTGGTGAAGGCGCGGACCGGGCCGTCATAGGGGCGGTCGAGCGCGACGTCCACGATGTTGAACTCGTCGTCGCCGCACGACTTCATCGCCACGAGCTCGGCGGGCCCGGAGATGACGCCCTCGGCCAGCAGGAACCCGGCGACGAGGTCGAAGTCCGCCCCCGGCGTGCGCATCGTGACGGTCAGGGGACGGCCCCCGATCCGGATCTCCAGCGGCTCCTCGACCGCGAGCGTGTCCACCCGCTCGGTGCTGCCCTGTCCCGTCCAGCGGTCGATCCGCCGCCGCTCGGTCACCCGTCCCACGTCAGCCCTCTTTCTCCGCCCGTCACGCGCGCGGCGTAGCGCCGCCGTGCACACCGTGACGTGCGTGTTCGCCTCCCGCCCAGCGTAGAGCGAAGACGCGGTCCTGGCCGGGGTAGGACTTGGGGCGCGCGGGCCCGTGCGGACCGCGGAGCCAAGTGGTAGTCCTGATGCTCTGAATCCTCCGTCTTCCTGCATCTATTGGATGAAAGGTCTTGTGGCTCGAGTGTGACGCGCGTTACGGTACCAAGCGCTTGGTCTGTAAACGGATCATTACTCGCGGAGGGGTGGCCGATGGCGAGTGTGCCCGTGATGGTCACCGTGAAGATGCGCGGAGTGCTCACCCAGATAGGTGAGCTGTTCACCATCGCGCTCGAAGGTCTGAGACGTACCTGGGACATCAGGAACTGGTTCTGGGAGTTCGTCGAACAGTGCTGGTTCCTGGCCAGGGTGACCACCCTGCCGGTCATCCTCATCGCGCTCCCGCTCGGCGCGACGGTCGCCCTCCAGGTGGGCGACCTCGCGGGACAGCTCGGCGCGCAGTCCGCCACCGGCGGCGCGGTCGTCGTCGGGCTCGTCAGAGAGGTCGCGCCCATCGCCGCGGCCCTCATCATCGCGGGCGCGGGCGGCTCGGCGATGACCTCCGACATGGGGGCCAGACGTATCCGCGACGAGCTGTCGGCCATGGAGGTGATGGCCGTCAACCCGGTCCACCGCCTGGTCACCCCGCGGATGTGGGCCGCGAGCCTGGTGTCCACGATGCTGTCGTCGCTGGTCATCCTGTCCGGCGCGATCGGCGGGTTCTTCTTCAACGTCCTGCTCCAGGACGTCACGCCAGGCGCCTACTTCGACGGCGCGCTCGGCCTGCTGCAGATCTCCGACCTCGTGGTGACCCTCTTCAAGGCGTGGCTGTTCGGCCTCATCGCCGCGATGGTCGCCTGCTACAAGGGCATGACGTGCGAGCAGAGCCCCGTCGGCGTGGGCCGCGCGGTCAACCAGGCGACGGTCGTCGCCCTGCTCCTGGTGTTCGGCTTCAACTACGTGATCACCACCATCTACGTCATCGCCTACCCCCCGAAGATCTGAGGCGCGATGCTGACGAACGTCCCACGCAAGGCCGTGCTCGGCGCGGCCCGCGGCTCCACGGCGGCCGTCGAACGGTTCGCGGGCCTGTCCGGCTGGCCGCTGTTCCTCGGCCGCGTGCTCCTGTACTGCTTCCGCGACATCATCTTCCGCGCCAAGTACGCCAAGACCGTCGGCCAGCACGTCAGCGACATCGTCGTCGGCGTCGGCGGCACCGTCGTCGGCGGCGGCATGGTGTTCGTGACGTTCACGATGTCGCTGTTCGTCGGCACCGAGATCGGACTCCAGGTCTACACCGGCCTTGAGATCATCGGCGCGGAGTCCTTCATGGGACTCGTCGGCAGCTTCATCAACGTCCGCGAGATCACCCCGATCATCGCCGCGATCGCGCTCGCCGCGCAGTGCGGCTCGGCCTTCACCGCCGAGCTCGGCGCGATGCGGATCAGCGAGGAGATCGACGCGCTCGAGGTCATGGGCATCAACTCCTTCGCCTACCTCATCTGCACCCGCGTCGTCGCCGCGCTCATCGCGCTCGTGCCGCTGTACCTGATCGCGCTGTTCGCGAGCTTCTTCGCCACCCGGTTCGTCTCCACGGAGTTCTTCGGGCTGGCCCCCGGCGTCTACGACTACTACTTCCACCTGTACCTGCCGCTGAAGGACCTCGCCTTCAGCGCGGTCAAGGTCGCGGTGTTCGCCTTCGCCGTCATCACCATCCACTGCTACTACGGCTACAACGCGACCGGCGGCCCCGTCGGCGTCGGCACCGCCGCGGGCCGCGCCATCCGGCTGTCGATCGTCATGATCGTCACTCTCAACCTGCTGCTGTCCTATGTCTTCTGGGGCCAGGGCGGAACGGTGAGGCTCTCCGGATGACCGAACACTCCCTGGCCCGCAGGGCGGCGATCTCCGCCGTCACCGTCGTGGCCACCGCGCTGCTGCTGTTCGTCCTCATCACCAAGCCGTACGAGAGCGAAGGTGACAAGTTCACCGCCGAGTTCGGCTCGGCGGGGCAGGGCCTCGGCACGACGTCGCCGGTGAAGGTGCGCGGCATGCACGTCGGCAGGGTGAGCGCGATCGAGCTGCTGCCGAACGGGCGCGCCCGCGTCACCATGACGATGCACCCCGGCGTGCGCGTCCCGGACACCGCGACGGCGTCGCTGGAGCCCGAGTCGGTGTTCGGGCCGAAGTTCATCAACCTGCTGCCCGGCGAACACGAGGTCGGCGGCCCCTACCTCGCCGCGGGGACCGCGATCGGCAAGACGTCCGACCCGCGCGACCTCAACGACCTGCTCGCCGACGCCAACCAGACGCTCGCCGCGCTCGACCCCGCCGAGATGGCGATCATCGTCGACGCGCTCGCCTCCGGCCTCGCCGGGCAGGGCCAGAACCTGCGCGAGACGATCGACAGCGTCGGCGTCATCGTCGGGGTCGCGCACGACAACCGGCGCAACGCCGAGCTGTTCCTCGCCGACCTGGCCAGGCTCGCCCGCATCGGCGGCGCGGGCGAGGACATCGCGGCGATCGTCGCGGGCACCAACGCGGTCATCGAGACCGCCGCGCAGGGCGACGGACGGCTGCGCGCCTTCGCCGACGCCCTGTCGGGCATCTCGGGGCTGACCGCGCACGGCCTGTCCTCGCACGGCGGCGACCTGCGCGACGGGTTCCACTCCGCCGAGCGCGCCGCGGGCGTCATCGACGCCCAGCTCGGCAGGCTCGGCCCCGGTCTGCGCACGATCGTGAACCTCCTGCCGGTCTACAAGGCGGTCGCGTGGCCGAAGGCCCCCGGCGACCGGCGGATGCTCGCGGTCAAGGTGCTGATCCCGGCGAACCCGTGCGCGATCATCCTCGGCGTCTGCCCGAGCGACGCGACAGGCAAGAACGCCAAGCCCGGCAAGAAGACCGGCAAGAACAGTGACACGAAGCAGAAGGGGAACCGCTGATGGCGGGCGCGAGCGAGATGCGCCGGCAGCGCCGGGCGACCTTCCTGCGGCTCGCCGCGTTCTTCGCGGTGACGGGCCTGCTCACCTTCCTCATCGGCAGCCAGATCGCCCGCGTGTCCTTCGACAGCGGCTACAAGCTCGTCGCGGTCTTCGACGACGCCACCGGCCTCATGCGCGGCGACGTCGTCAAGATCGCGGGCGCGCCGGTCGGGCGGGTCGACTCGATCGAGGTCGACAAGGGCAAGGCGGTCGTCCAGCTGTCGGTCCAGAAGCGCTACCGGGTCCCGGCCGACAGCGAGGTCGCCATCCGCTGGCGCAGCGCGGTCGGCCAGCGCGTCGTCTACGTCATCCCCGGCACCGCGCCGGAGAAGATCAAGGACGGCGCGCGGATCACCAAGACCCGCTCGGTCGTGGACATCGGCGAGCTGGTCGACCAGCTCGCGCCGCTCGCGCGCAGCCTCGAGCCGGAGCGGCTGAACCAGATCCTCACCGCGATCTACCTGGCGCTCGACGGCAACAAGGAGGAGGTCACCCAGCTGATCTCCGACGTCGACCAGCTGTCGTCCACGATCGCCGCGCGCCGCACGACCCTCAAGAACATGCTGAAGGACTACACGACGATCACCGAGGTCCTCGCCCGCAGGGACGGGCAGATCCGGCAGATGACCGACAACCTCGTGGAGCTGACCGAGGCGTTCGTCCGCAACCGCGAACTCCTTGACGACGCCATCGTCGAGCTGTCCAAGACGTTCCGGACGTCCGACGCGCTGCTCACCGGCAACGGCGACCAGCTCGACCAGGTCATCGGCGGGCTCGCGCTGGTCGCCGCGGGCATCGAGCACAACCTCGGCAGTATCGACAACGTGCTGGAGCTGACCGGGCCGAAGCTGCAACGGCTGTTCTCGGCCTTCAACGACGGAGAGTACGCCAAGGGCAACGTGGCATGCCTGACCCTGGTCCCGGGCCAGTGCCCCTACCCGGTCGTCCTCAAGGACTACCAGGGCAAGCCGCAGGACCCCGCCCTCCTCCGCAAGATCCTGATCGGGGGAAGCTGATGGCGCTGAAGTCATTCCGTGACAGGTCGCCGATCGTCGTCGGCCTCGTCTCGCTGCTCGCGCTCGGCACGGCGATCGCCGTCACCTTCGCGGTCGGCACGATGGGCCTGTTGAAGAGCCAGTACAAGATGAGCGGCATCTTCGCCGACACCGGCGGCCTGCGCGACGGCAACGACGTGCTCGTCGCGGGCGTCCGGGTCGGCGAGGTCACCGGGGTCAAGCCCGACTTCAGGGCCGGGCACGTCCTGGTCACCTGGAAGGTCGACTCCGGCGTCGAACTCGGCCCCGACACCCGCGCCGAGATCCGGATGACCAACATCCTCGGCGGCCGCTACCTGCGGCTCACCGGACCCGTCATCGCGCCGTACATGGAGGACAAGCCGGAGCGCGAAAGACAGATCCCGATCCGGCGCACCCAGATCCCCACCACGGTCAACGACGTGCTCCAGGAGGGCACGAACGCGTTGCAGGGCCTCGACGCCGAGACGTTCGGCAAGGTCCTCGACAAGCTCGGCGGGCTGCCGAAGAAGAGCCGCAAGGAACTCGCCGACGCGCTCAGCAACCTCTCCGACATCGCCGAGGAGCTGAACGGCGAGGACGTCGAGATCGGCGAACTCCTCGACAACAGCGAACGGATCATCGGCACGGTCCGCGACAAGGAGAAGACGCTGTCGAACCTCGCCGACAACGCGATGACGCTCATCTCCACGCTGCGCCAGCGCCGCACCCAGCTGTCCCTGCTGCTCGGCTCGGGGTCGGGCACGGTCAAGTCGCTCGACTCGCTGATCCAGGGCCAGCAGAAGGACCTGATCAGCCTCCTCGACGACCTCGGCCGCACCACCGACGCGATCGACCCCCGCATGGACGAGCTCAACGCCGCGATGACGTGGGCGGGCCCGTCGCTCACCGCCTTCACCAACATCGGCAACACCGGCAACTGGGTGGACACCATCTTCACGCAGATCGGCCAGCTGTCGCCCGCCGACCTCGCCAAGCTCAACGCGCTGATGAAGGAGGCACGCAAATGAGGCGGGCCCTTCCCGCGTGCGCCGCGCTCGTCCTCACCCTGACGGCCGGCGGCTGCTCGGTCGTCGGAGGCACGGGCACGTACACGCTCACCGCGGACTTCGCCAAGACCCCGTCCCTGTACGAGGGGTCGAGGGTGAAGGTGATGGGCGCAGACGTGGGCACCATCGACAAGATCGACGTTGACGAGAAGAACGGCGGCGTCAAGGTCACCCTCAGCGTCCGCTCCGACGTGCCGGTCCCCGCCGACGCGCGCGCCGCGATCCTCGCCACCAACACCATCGGCGAACGCAACATCGTGCTCTACCCGGCGTGGAAGGAGGGCGTGCCGGAGATCGCCGACGGCGCGGTCATCCCGCGCGACCGCACCGACCTGCCCGTCGAGATCGACGAGGCGCTCGAGGCGTTCAGCGCGCTCGCCGAGTCCGTCGACCCCGACAAGCTCCGCGACACCTTCGCGGGCGGCGCGGACATCCTGCGCGACAAGGGCGACGGCCTCAACCAGGGCCTCCAGACCGTCGGCGACCTCACCAGCGACCTGGCCGCGCAGGACGAGCGGCTCGTGCGGCTCGCGACCGACCTCAACGACCTCGCCGCCTCGCTCAACGCGCGCGACGAGAAGCTGAAGGCGCTGTTCACCGCGTTCAACGACGCCGGCGGCCTCCTCGCCGACGAACGCGACACGCTGCGCGGGTTCATCGGCGGACTCGAAGCTGTCATCAAACGCGGCGACGTGATCGTCGAGGCGTACCACGAGAAGCTGCCGCGGACCGTCGCGGACGCGTCGGAGATCGTCATGTCGATGAAGGCGAGCACAGGGTCGCTCGCCGAGGCCATCGCCGGGCTCGCCAAGTTCACCGACACCGTGGTCCGCGCCTACGACCCCAAGCGCAAGATGATCATCGTCCGGCTGCAGATCAGCGGGATCGCCCGCGCCTGGCTCCAGCCGCTTTACACCGCGATGGGCCTCGGGCCGGTCCCGTGCCTTGACCAGCCGCTCGGCAACTGCCCCACGAAGGTCGTGGACAAGAAGCCCAAGAAGCCCAAGACCGACAAGAAGGCAGGTGGCTCGTGAGGAAACCCCTGCTCGCCGCGGTCCTCGCCGTCTCCTGCACCGCGTGCTCGGTGCAGACGCTCGGCGCGCCCAAGGGCGGCTTCGAGTTCGAGGCGGAGTTCACCGACGTGCAGGCCCTCGTCGTCGGGCACAGCGTGCAGATCTCCGACGTGCGGGTCGGCACCGTCACCGGGATCGAGCTGTCCGACGACTTCAAGGCGCACGTCACGATGGAGCTGAAGTCGGGCACGTCGCTGCCGCAGGGCGTCAGCGCGGCGATCGCCAAGACCTCCCTGCTCGGCGAGAACTACGTGCGGATCATCCTCCCCGACGGCGCCGTCATCGGGCAGGGACCGAGCCTGCCGGAGGGCGCGGTCATCACCGAGACGTCCGTGCAGCCCGACCTGGAGAGCATCTCCGAGAAGGTCGGGCCGGTCCTCGCCGCGCTCGGCGGCCAGAACCTCAGCCAGATAGTCGACGCCGTCGCCACCGCGCTGAAGGACAAGGGCCCCGAGCTGAACAAGCTCATCAAGGACATCAGCGACGTCGGCGACAGCTACGCCGGGGCCGCCAAGGACCTCCAGGACACCATCGACGGCCTCGCCAGGCTCGGCAGCGCGCTGGAGGCCAAGAGCGGCGACCTCGACGCGCTCCCCGGCCGGATCATCGTCGCCACCGACCGGATCGAGGCCGACCGCAAGGAGCTGAAGAAGGCGGTCCAGGAGCTCGTGGCGCTCGGCGAGCAGTTCAACGACAAGATCGAGACCCGGCACGCCGCCCGGCTGAAGACGCTCCTGACCAAGCTCGACCGCATCCTCAAGGCGATGCTGCGCGGCAAGGAGACGCTGAAGGCGCTCATCAAGGGCCTCGACACGGGCCTGCTCGCCGCGCCCTCGCTCACCTACAAGAGCCAGGGCCTGATGCTGGTGTGGCTCGCCGGGTTCGTCGGGTTCGACTCCGACCCCTCGCACGTCACCGCGAACCAGGGCGCGGGCGAGCCCGTCGACCTCACCACCGCCGCCGACCGGGCGCTGTCGCCCATCGGCCACAAGGGGGACTGATGCGGCCCAGAATCCTGCTCAACCTCGTGGCGTTCGCCGTCCTGGGCGTCGTGCTCGTGGTGTGGGCGCTCACCAGCATCGTCACCGTCGACGCGCTGCGCAGGCCCTTCACCGTCGAGGCCGAGTTCGCCTCGTCGCCGGGTCTTCGCACCGACCTCGAAGTGGCCTACCTTGGCGTACGGGTCGGCTCCGTCGACACGGTCCGGCTCGAGGAGGGCAAGGTCGTCGTCGCGATGCACATGGACCGGGGCGTGGAGGTGCCGTCGAACTCCGGGGCCGCGGTGCTGCGCAAGTCCGCGATCGGCGAGCCGTACATCGAGCTCAGCCCGCCGCCGGCGGCTCCCGAGCGGTCGCTGCGGCAGGGCGACGTGATCCCGCTCGCGCGGACCGAGGTCGCCGTGGAGTACAAGCGCCTGTTCGACGGCGCGGGCAACCTCCTCAAGGCGGTCGACCCCGACGACGCGCGCACCCTCGTGCACGAGCTCGCGACCGGCCTCGAAGGCCGCGACGTCACCATCCGCGACCTCATCGGCGACGCCCACCAGCTCACCGGCACCCTCGCCGAGAACGCCGAGACCCTCGACAAGCTGTCGGTCCAGCTGACCGAGCTGACCGACATCCTCGCCGACGGCGGCCCCGAACTCGCCTCGGGACTCGACGGACTCGCCGGGGCGACCCAGGCACTCTCCGACAAACGCGCAGAACTCAACTCCATCCTGGAGAACGGCCCCGCGTTCATGCGCGAGGTCGAGGCGCTGCTGAACGACTCGCGTCCTGGCTTCAGCTGCCTGCTGACGGCGCTCGGCACCCCGTCGCCGCCGCTGTTCACCCCGCAGGCGAGCAAGCAGCTCGGCCACGCGCTCGGCCTCATGACCGGGCGCTTCCCGAAGATCGTCAATGACGTCATCGAGAAGGGCCCCGGCGGCGACTACGCCCGCGTCACCATGGTCATCACCGGCGGCGGACCCGTCCCGGCCGCCAAGGAGTACGCCGAGCGCGCCAAGGGGCCCAAGACCCCGCGCCTTTACTACTGCACGAAGGCGTACAAGGCCGACGACCTCGAGGAGAAGACCGCGGAGCCCGTCTCGGTCACCGGCAAGCCCGCGCGCGCGGCAGGGCCGTTCACCGAGGTCGAGGCCCCCGACCAGGCGCAGGCCAGGCCCGCCGCCGAATCCTCGCCGGCCGGACGCTGGCTGACCCTGATCCCGATCATCCTGGCCGCGGCGATCCTCGCCGTGACCGCCCGCCGCACCCTGACCGTCGTCCGCAGGCGCGGCGGCCGCTAGCCCCAGGAGGCCCCGATGAGCCACACCGCACAGCAGCCAGAGACCGACGCCGAAGAAGCCGTCGCCTCCCCGGCAGACCCGGAGGAGACGGAGGCCGCTGCGGCGGACGAGGCGAAGGCCGAGGAGACCTCGGAGTCCGAGTCCGGGAAGCCCGAGGCGGAAGAGAGCGAGACCGTCGAGAGCAAGGCGGTTGAGGGAGAGGTCGTAGAGAAGAAGCGTAGGCGGCTGCCCAGGGTCTCGCTGGACGACAGGGTGACGGCCGTCGTGGTGCTGCTCGCGCTGACGGCGTCGATCGTGACGGCGGCGTTCCTGTGGCGCGCCTACGCGGGTGCGTCCGACGAACTCGCCGGGCAGCAGCAGGTGCGGACCCGCTCGGCCGAGGTCGTCACCGCGTTCCTGCTCTACGACAAGGACGACCTCGGCGGCTGGGAGAAGCGGCTGACCGACCTCGCCGCACCCGACTACCGGACGGCGGTGAGCGGCGCGATCAAGCTCCAGGAACCGCTGATCACCCAGCTCAAGGCGTCCTCGGAGGTCGCGGTCCGCGACGTGTTCGTCAACGACTTCGACGGGCCCGTCGCCAAGGCCGTCGTCGTCGCCGACAGCCAGATCGTCAGCGACAAGTTCGTCCGCACGGTCACCGGCATGCGGCTGCTCGTGGAGCTCCAGCGGCAGGGCGACGGCGCGTGGCTGCTGAGCGGGCTCGGCGTGCTCGGCATCGACGAGGAGGCGTTCACCGACCCGTCGGGCAACCCGGTGAACGCCGACGACATCGAGGTCCCCGCGATCCCCGGTGCCGAGGACGGCTCCTGACCCCGTGCCGCGCGCTTGACGAGGCCGTCTAGCGCGCGGCGAGCACGGCTTCCTGCCGCTCCTTCTCCCCGGCGGGAGAGGGGGCGGCGAGCCGCTTTCCCCACCGCTGGAACGGCAGCTCGATCCACCGGTAGGTCGCCCAGCTCACCGCGAGGACCGCGCCCAGGAACACCGCGAGCCACACCGCCCGGGTCGGCCCGACCACAAGGTGCTCGTGGACCGGCAGCAGCAGGATCGGGTGCACGAGGTACACCGAGAAGCTGATCGCGCCGAGCCACAGCAGCGGCCCGGGGACGCGACGGCGGCGCACCGCCCACCCGGCGGCGAAGCTCAGCAGGGCGGCGAGCAGGGGGACGATCCAGTCGGCGGTGAACTGCCGCACGAGCGTGCCGTCGAGCACCGGGTAGCCGTGGACGAGCCCTGCCGCGACGCTGCACCCGACCACCGACGCCGTCGCCAGGGCGGCCGTCCAGGCGCGGCCCTGCCCGTGCTCGGCCCGGTACAGGGCGGTGCCGAGGAACATCACCGCGAGGATCGACACGCTCTCCCACACCCCGGCGCGGCTGTTGAAGAGCAGCAGGCACAGGCCGAACACGCCGCCCGCGAGCGCTCCCGCACGGGCGATCCCCGCGCGTCCCGAAACCGCCGCGGCGATCGCGAGCGCCATCACCGCGAACGCACCCAGGACGACGGGCGCGATCCCGGCGTTGTCCGAGATCCACTGCTCCGGGAGCAGTCCGCCGAGGGCGAGCGCGCCGACCGCGAAGGCCATCGTGGTCGCCGCCGACGCCCGGTGCCGGCCCGCGACGAACAGCGCGGCGACGAGGAAGTAGAAGACGAGTTCGTACGACAGCGTCCACAGCACGTTGAGCGCGCTGGGCACGGCCAGGAGGTCCTGGAGCATCGTGAGGTGGGCGACGATCGCGACTGGCGTGCCCGCGTCGTCCAGGCCGCCGTGCAGCCTCCACGCGCCGAACGCGGCGGGCACGGCGGTCGCGGCGAGGCAGACCAGCAGCAGAGGGTAGATCCGGGTGGCCCTGCCGATCCAGAACGCGCGGAGCCTTCCGTGCCGTTCCAGGGACGCGGGAATGATGTATCCGCTGATGAGAAAGAACAGGAGGACGCCGTATTTGCCGGGATTGAACCAGGTGTTGACCACGGTGTGCTGGTCGGGCGTGAAGTACGCGGCGCCGTGATGCGCCGCGACGACCAGCGCCGCGACGCCGCGCAGCATGTCGAGCCAACCGAGCCGGACGGGAGAGGGGTGGGCCGTCGGGAAAGGCATCCCGTAACCCTAGGCGCTGGGAGTGGGCCCAGGAAGGTCGGTGCGGAAATTCTCAGACAAAGGGAAGATGTGGTCCAGGCGGTCGGCCGAAGCGAGCGGCGGCGAGTCCGCGCTGGGATATTTTTGAACACATGCGCGCCGAGGCAGAAATCCAACACCGGATCTCATCCGGATACGCCGCTCTCGTGGCGCTCTACCAGATCCTCCAGACCAGGGGCAGGGAGCCGGGCGCGGTCCCGTCGGCCGACTGGGCCGCGCGCCTCGCGGTGCTGCGCGTGCTGCGCGAGGGCGACCTTCCCGGCAGCCGCGCCGCGCTCGCCGACGCGCTGCTCGCCCCCGCCGAGCGCAGCGTTCCCGACGTCGCGGTGAGCACAAGGCCCGAGCGGCTCGGCGAACTCGTCGCGGAGTCGGTGCGGCTCGGCGAGCGCGTGCTGTTCGTCGGCCCGCCCGAGGCGCTGCCGGAAGACCTGCTCGCCGTCGGGCCGGAAGGACAGCCCGTCGGCTCCGCGTTCGGCCGTGAGCTGGAACGGCTCGGCGGCGGCCTCGCCGCGCTCGACCGGCTGCACGCCGCCGGCGAGGCGCTGAGCCGGGCGCGTGCCGCACGCGAGGCAGCCGAGCGCGACTCGGCCGCCCGGCGCGTCGGCCTCACCGCGGCCATCGACGCGGCGCTCGGCGCGAAGGCGCAGGCCAGGGCGGCCGCCGACCACGCCACGGGCGCATTGGAGAACGCGGTCATCGAAGAGCGCGAGGCGTCGGCTGACTCCGCCGAGCGCCTCGCGGCCTTCACCGCCGCCAAGACCGCGGCCGACGAGGCGGCCGACGCCGCCAACGAGGCGGCGCGGGCCGCGCAGGCCGCACAGCAGCACGCGGTCTCCCTCGAACAGCGGCTCGCCGCCGCAAGGGCCCAGGTCGCCGGGGCGGAACAGGCGGAGGTCGACCTCGGCCGCCGCCTCGACCAGGCGCGCGAGCAGCTGCCGGCCGCCACCGCCGAGGCCGAGCGCACCGCGGCGGCGGCCACCGAGGCCGAGGCGCTCGCCCACGCCACCTACTACCGGCTCGCCAGCGCCGAGTCCGCGCTGGCCGCCGTCCGCAAGCGGCAGAGCCTCGGCCAGCGGCTGCACCTGGCCCCGGCGAGCTCCGAGGTCGCCGACAAGCGCGCGGCGGTCGCCTCGTGCCGACTGGAGAACGAGCAGGCCCAGAACCGCGCGGTCGAGCTCCAGGGGGCGCGGCAGCGCGCGGAGTCCGAGCGCGCCGGGATCGCCGCGTTCCTGGAGAGCGGCGACCGTGAGATCGGTGCGGCCCGCGAGGCGCGCAGCCGGGCGGCGGCCGACATCCCGCGCCTCGAAGAGGATCTGCTGCCCGCCCGCGCCGAGCACGAACGCCTCGCCGCGCTGGCCGCCGAGGCCGCCGCGCACGCCCGCGCGACGGCCGAGCCCGCCGACCAGGCCCGCGCGCAGGGCATCGCCGCAGAGGAACGCCTCGCCGCCGCCCGCGCCGGGCTCGCCGCCGCCGAGAAGAACGCCGCCGAGACCGCGCAGGCCGTCACCGTCACCACCCAGACCCTCGTGGACGCCGAGGCCGCGCTCGCGGACCTGGAGAAGACCATCACCTCCGACGCGAGCCGCATGCGCCGCGAGGAGGAGACGGCGCGCGAGGCCGTCCAGAGCGCGAACGAGGCCGCCGCGCAGGTGCTCGGCGGGGAGCCGGAGGGCGCCTGGCGCGCCGAGGCAGAGGCGCGCCGCGCCCTGCTCACCGGACGGCCCGCCGAAGCCGCCATGATCACCTGCGCCGACCCCGACCGGGTGCCGCCGGGGGTGTGGGACGTCCTGTATGTCGCGGATGCCGGGTCCGTCACGGATGGGGACTTCCTCCTTGCCGCCGTCCATGCGCGCCGTTACGTGCTGAGCGCCGCGCCGGACGCTGCAGGGCCCGTCCCCGATCCCTCGCTGCGGCGGTTCCTCGGCGCGCTGGCCGTCCTGGCGGGGCTGCGCGACGATCCGGACGCCGCGACCGCCGCAGAAGCCGAACGCCTCGCTTCCACGAACCTGTGGGAAGGGCTCTACGCCGAGTTGTACGGGAAGATCGTGCGACGGCTCGGCGGGCTCGGCCTCGATCCCGTCAAGGCGCTCGACGACGCGGTGGCCGAGCGCCTCGAGACGTCGGTGTTCGCCCGCTGCCTCGCCGCCTCCTGACGGTCACGCCTCGCCGCGCGCCGCCCTGACCAGGCCGTCGAACAGCGCCTGCTGGAAGGGGTCGGCCTCGGCGGTGTCCTCGGGATGCCACTGGACGGCGAGGAACCACGCCGCGCCGTCGGCGCGCTCGACCGCCTCGACCGTGCCGTCGGCGGCGCGCGCGGTCACCGTCAGGCCCTCGGCGAGCGTCTCGACGGCCTGGTGGTGGAAGCACGACACGGGCAGCGGCTCCCCCTGCGCGGTCTTGGCGAGCAGCGAGCCGGGCTCGGGCGTCACCCGGTGCGCGTAGGCCATGTGGTCGGGGTCGAGGTGCTGGCGCAGCGTCCCGCCCGCCGCGACGTTCGCCACCTGGAGGCCGCGGCAGATCGCCAGCGTCGGCAGGCCGCTTGCGAGCGCGTGGTCGGCGGCTGCGAGGTCGAACGCGTCCTGGGCGTCGTTGACGTCGTAGACCCGCTCGTGCGTCTCGTCAGCCCCGTACCTGCGCGGTGAGATGTCGCTCCCGCCCGGCAGGAGCAGGCCGTCACAACGGCTGAGGCGTACGGCGGCCTCCTCGGGCGCGCCCGGGTACATGACGAACGGCTCACCGCCCGCCCGCCACACGGCCTCCGCGACGGCACGCGCCGCGACCACCCCCGCGTACCTGAGCGCGGTAGCGCCTGCGGAAAAACGCCCGGGAACCGCGATGAGCGGACGAACTGCCACACATACTCCAAGACCATCAGGGCGCGCGCACCCCGACTTTACGCCCGGCCCCTCTCCGGAGGGGCCCTTTCGACCCGACGGGGACCGTGCGCGGGTTGATCCACGGGTGCGGGACGGGCAGGCTCATGGGGTGAGCGATGTGCGTGAGATCGCGCGGGAGTTGGCCGACGGGCTGCTGTTCCCGGACGCGGCACGGGTGGACCGGCTTGACCTCGTGCCCTCCGGGCATCTCGCCGCGCTGGCGGACAGCGGCCTGTACGGGCTCGCCGTCGACGCCCCGCCCGACGTCTACCAGGACGTCGTGGCGATCCTCGCGGGCGGCTGCCTGGCGACCGCGTTCGTCTGGCTGCAGCACGCGGGCCTGGCCAAGGCGCTTGCCGGATTCGGGACGCACCCGGATCTGCTCGCCGAACTACGGACAGGGCGGGTCAAAGCGGGCGTGGCGCTCGGCGGGCTGTGGCCCCACGCGCCGCTGCGCGCCCGGGAGGACGGCTACGGGGTCGTCCTCGACGGGGCGTCGCCGTGGTTCACCGGGTGGGGGCTGGTCGACGTGTTCCTGCTCGCCGCCCGCGACGAGCACGACAGCATCCGCTGGATGTACCTGGACGCCGTGCCCGGGCCGTCGCTGGCCGCCGAACCCCTCGACCTGACGGCCGCGCGCGCCAGCGGCACAGTCCGTCTCGTGTTCGACGGGCATCGGGTGCCGGCCGAGCGGCTGCTCGGTGCGGAGCCGTCGGAAGGGCTCGCCGAACGCGACAGGGCGGGGCTGCGCACCAACGGCTATCTCGCGCTCGGGGTCGCCGAGCGCTGCGCCGCGCTCATCGGGCCGAGCCCCTGGGACGCGCGGGTGGCCTCCGTGCGCGCCAGGCTCGGCGAGGCCGAACCCGAGGGGCTTCCGGAGGCGCGCGCGGCGGTCTCCGACCTCGCCATGCGCGCGGCGGCCGGGCTCGCCGTCGCGGAAGGCAGCGGCTCGGTACTGCGCGGCGGAAACGCCGAAAGACTCGTCCGCGAGGCGGCGTTCCTCCTCGTGTTCGGCACCCGCCCGGCCATCAAGTCCGCCCTCGCGGCGCGGCTTCAGGGCTGAGGCGTCACAGCAGCGCCGTCACAACCGCGCGGCGGCGGGGACCGCGGCGGCGCGCTCACCCAGCGTGCGGATCATCGCGTCCTGGGTGAACGACGCGAGCAGCCGCCCGCCCCTGGTGAGGATCTGGCCCCGCACATGCGACATGCCCGCGCCGACATAGGTGCTCTCGTGGTGGTACCGCAGCCAACCGTCCCACTCGACCGGTTCGTGGAAGTGCACGGAGATCGTCAGGGGAGCCGTGGAAAGCGTGTGATGTGCCTGCGCGGGGCCGATGCCGGGATGGGCGCGCAGGGTCGTCGCGATCGACAGATGGCCGGTGAAATGGGCGAGCAGCGCGCGGCGCAGGTCAGCGCGGTCGGGGATCGGCAGATACCGCAGCCACGCGTCGAGCAGCGGCGGGCCGGTCTCGGCCGGGTCGTTGCGGTCGCGGACGCCCTCGATCCGCAGCGTGCGTCCCGGCAGCGGCATGGGGGAGTCGTAGGCGGCCTCGGGGCCCTGGGGCGGCGGACCCGTCCAGCGGTCGCGGCGGACGACATCGGGCTGCGGCCGGTCGAGCAGCACGTTGACCGTCGTCTTGGGCACGCCGCCTTGCGCGGCCGTGACCGTCGCGAAGACGAACGAACTCCCAGCGCGCAGGGGCGCGACGGTGAAGGAGATCGGCTCGTCAGGACGCGTCGCGGTCGCGAACATCGCCTGCGCGGTCCTGACACTGAGGTCAGGGAACGCCTTCGCGGCGGCGACGACCGACTGCGCGAGCAGCTGGCTCCCGTCCACGACCTGACGGCCTCCCGCGTCGGAGCCGCCTTCGTAGGACAGGTCGTCGAGGGCGGTGACGTCGAAGACGTCGAGGAGTCCGAGGAGGGTGGACTCGCTCATCGGTGCGTCCCGGTGTAGGCGCCCTTGCCGATCGCCACGGTCACCTTCTCCTGGTCGAAGGCGAGATATCCGGCGATCCTCGCGACCTCGGGGAACGGGTCGGGATAACTCCACGCCACCCAGTCGTCGTCGCCGTCGACGGCCCGCCAGTACGCGGCCTGCCCCTTGAACGGGCAGACGCTGTGCAACTCGATCGCCACGAGCCTCCCGAAGTCCACCGAATCAGCCGGAAAGTAGACGACAAGCCCATGGTCCTGCTCGTCCACCACAAGACACGACGCACTACGAGCCAGCACCACCCCGCCCAGCGCCGCAGTGAACACATTCGTCCTGGCCAGCACATCAACCCGATAGTCAGGACGCTCTTTCCACAGCGACCGCACCTTGCTGGAAACCAAAGCAGAACCTCACTCTCATCCAGGGAGAACCCACCTCCCCATAGGACCACCCAGCACCCACCCCTGACAACCCACCCACCCATACCCACCCACCCACCCACCCCAAGAAGCCCCCACCCCCACGTGCGCGGGGAGTAGCCCGCCTGTGCGGCGGCGGCGAGGGTGGCGGCGGGATCATCCCCGCGTGCGCGGGGAGCAGCCCGACTCTCGGTACCACTCCTCGAGGAAGCCGGGATCACCCCCGCGTGCGCGGGGAGTAGCAGTTCCCCGATCCAGCAGGCACGACCTGGCTGGGATCACCCCCGCGTGTGCGGGGAGTAGTCGACGGCATCGCGATGTGGGTGTGGACGCTGGGGATCACCCCCGCGTGTGCGGGGAGTGGCGGTCCTGCTACTCACATGCGCTTGTGAGGTGTGGGATCACCCCCGCGTGTGCGGGGAGTAGCCAGTCGTAGGTGCTCCATGAGCCGCTGTGGAGGGATCACCCCCGCGTGTGCGGGGAGTAGTTCCTCGGCCGTCGGCGTTCGCACAGTGATACGGGATCACCCCCGCGTGTGCGGGGAGTAGGACAACGCCTGGTCGGGCCTGTGGGGCTCCGAGGGATCACCCCCGCGCGTGCGGGGAGTAGCCATCTTCCTGAACGTGGGCGCGGGGGAAACAGGGATCACCCCCGCGTGTGCGGGGAGTAGAGGGGCTGACCAGCGGCTTTAGGTGGGGAGGGGTGCTTTTTTCGTTAGTTGTAGGTTAATGGTCATTTTGGGTTGCTTGCGGGTTGTTGTTTTGGGCGGGCTGGTCGTGGTGTGGATTGGGACACCCTCCGCGTGTGCGGGGGGCTTGGCCGTCAACCGTTGGTTGAGCGCGGTGTGTCATCGTGCGCGTGTGTCGATCCGTACCGGTAGTGCGCGTGGGCCGCGCACCTGGCCTGTCGCCCATCGGACGGCGGCGGGATCGGCGAGCGAGAACGCGGGGAAGCGTTCAAGCCACACCTCGAGCGCCACCCGCAGCTCCATCCGTGCCAGATGTGAGCCCACACAGCGGTGGATGCCGAGCCCGAAGGCCGCGTGCCGGTTCACCTCACGGTCGATGACGACGTCGGCGGCCCGCTCGAACTGCGCGGGGTCGCGGTTGGCGGCCGGGAAGGACAGCAGGATCCAGTCCTCGGCCTTCATCTCGACGCCGTTCCACGACATGTCCTCCTTCACCAGCCGCGCCATCGTCACCGGGGCGTAGGCGCGCAGGAACTCCTCCATCGCCGTCGGCAGCAGCGACGGGTCCGCCACCAGCCGCTCCCGGTCGGCGGGCGTCTTGGCCAGATGCCACAGCGACGCGCCGATCGCGCTCCACGTCGTGTCGATGCCCGCGATGAGCAGCAGACCGATCGTCCCCGCGACATGGTTGGCCGACAGGGGACGGCCGTCGAGTTCGGCGTCGATGAGGTAGCTCGTGAGGTCGTCGCGGGGGTTGGCGACATGGTCCTGGATCTGCGCGAACAGGTAGTCGAACACCACGGAGATCTTCGCGCCGCGCTCCTGCGGCGGAAGGTTGACGCCCTCGAGCACGTCCTCGACGAACTCGCGGAACTTCGGCGCGTCCTCCGGCGGGAAGCCCAGCATGTCGGCGATGACCCGCATCGGGATGTGCTGGGCGTAGTCCTGCGCGGCGTCGACCACGTCACGCCCGGCGAGGCCGTCGATGAGGCCGTGGCAGAACGCGCGCGTCGCCTCCTCGCGGCGCGCCACCGCGGACTTGGTGAACGCCGGGAGCAGCAGCTTGCGCGCGCCCTTGTGGAACGGCGGGTCCGAGGAGATCGGCGGGATCGAGCCGACCGGGGCGAGTTCCCGCGGCGGCCGGTAGTTGCCGACGACGATCGCGCGGGAGGAGAACCGCTCGGTGTCGTAGGCGATGTCGGCGACGTCCTCGTAACGCGTCGGCAGCCACGCGCCGCCGAAACGCTCGGTGTGCGCGACAGGGCAGCTGCCGCGCAGGTCGTCCTGGATGCGGTACGGGTCGGCCGCCCATTCCTCATCAAGATGGGAGAAGTCGGTCGCCCAGTCCTCGACCGGACCCGTGACGATCTCCGAGACCGTCCCGCCCCGCCGCTGCGGCCTCGCGAACCGCTCGTTCTCGGTCATGTCAGCCCTCCTCGGTGAGCAGGACCGCGCGTTCCGGGCAGTTCGCGGCGGCCTTGCGCGCGTCCGGCAGTGCCTCCGGCGGGACGACCCCGTCGGGCAGCGGCACGATCCCGTAGCCCTCCTCGTCCTCGCCGAACACCTCCGGGGCGAGGTCGTAACACCGTCCGTGCCCCTGGCACAGCCCGGCGTCTATCCGCACCTTCACCGTGTCCCCCTCCCGATCTGTACGACGTACGACTGTTTACACCGTACCGACCCGAAAGCTCCATACCTCTGTGGACTTGTTCCATCGCGCGGTCATGTGCCCCAGGAGTCGGGGGAGGTGCGCGCGTGGTGCTCGCGCAGGCGCAGCAGCATCTCCACGAGCTGCTCGCGTTCGTTGGTGGACAGCGGGGTGAGCAGCTGGTCCTGGAGGTCGGCCTGGACCGCGTCGAGGTCGTGCAGGCGGCTCCGGCCCAGCTCGGTGAGCGTGACGACGTTGCGCCGCCTGTCGTCGGGATCGGGCGTCCGCTCGATGAGGCCGCGTTCGGCGAGCTCGTTGAGCAGGCCGACCATGTCGCTGCGGTAGATGCCGGTGCGACGGCTCAGCGCCGCCTGGCTCGCCGGGCCGAACTCGCCGAGCGAGGCGAGCACCGCGTAGTGCCACTTGCGCGAGTCGGCGGCCGCCAGGCCCGCCCCGACGACGCGCTCGGCCTCGGCCGCCGCGATCGCGAGCAGCCTGCTGGGCAGCCTTTCGAGCCGCCCCGGCGTCTCGAGCGTCTCGCCTGCGGCGGCGTCCCCGGTGTCTTCGGCGCTGACCATGCCGTGAATTCTAGCCGGGGTTGTGTTAGTGCGACTAACGATGTATGTTCGTTCATGGCACTAACGTTAGTGCTTCAAACGTTCAACCGACGAACGGAGTTCGCCGTCATGGAGATCATCGCCCCGCCCTTCGGCCCCGCCCTGATCGGCCAGGTCGAGAAGGCGCTCAACGCCCTGCTGTGCCGCGGCCTCACCGGCACCGGCCTCACCGAATCCCGGTGGGTCACGCTCACCCTCGCCGTCGCGGCCCCGAGCCCCACGGCACGCACCGACCTGATCTCCCATGTGCACCGCACCGCCCGCTTCCCCCGGGAGGAGGTCGCCGAACACCTCACCGCCCTTACGGCCTCGGGCTTCCTCGCCGAAGACCCCTCCGGCCGCATCACGGTCACCGCCGAGGGCAGATCCCGCTGGTCGGCCCTGCGCGCATCCCTCGACCAGGCGACCGCACCCCTGTGGGCCGCCCTGCCCCCGGCGGACGTCGCCGTCGCCGAACGCGTCCTCACCACGCTCCTCACCCGGGCCGACGCCCTCCTCACCGCCCCTCCCGAACTCCCACCCGCACAGCCCGGTGCACGCTCCGAGCGCTTATCCGCCAGCCCGCCCGCACAACCCGGTGGACGCTCAGAACGCTTATCCGCCCGCTACTCCGCCCCGCCCGCGTATCCGGCCGGGCCGGATCCGGCCCGTGTCTGAACCCTCCGCCCGCACCCGTCGCGTGAAGCGCGTCAACTCAACAGGAGTTCTTCCCATGCCCGTCATCGACGTTCTCGACTCGACCATGCACTACGTGGAGCTGGGGAGCGGCAAGCCCGTCGTGTTCCTGCACGGCAATCCGGCGTCCTCGTACATGTGGCGCGAGGTGCTGCCGCTGGTCTCCGGCCACCGGCTGATCGCGCCCGACCTCATCGGCATGGGCGCGTCAGGCAAGCCGGACCTCGCCTACTCCTTCGCCGACCACGCCCGCTACCTCGAGGAGTTCCTCGACGCCCTCGGCCTTGACGACGTCGTGTTCGTCGGCCACGACTGGGGCGGCGCGCTCGCCTTCGATTACGCCGCCCGCCACCCGGGCCGGGTCAGCGCCGTCGCGTTCTTCGAGGCGATGGTGCGCCCGGTGGGCCCGGCGGAACTGTCCGACCAGGCCCGCGCCCGCTTCGCCATGCTGAGGTCGGCCGAAGGCGAGGCCCGCGCCCTCGACTCGACCTTCCTCATCACCACCGCCTACACCGGCGGCGTCCGCACCCCGCTCACCGAGGAGGAGATCGCCCCTTACCTCGCCCCCTACCCGTCCCGCGAAAGCCGCCGCCCGCTCCTTGCCTGGGCCCGCTCCATGCCCGTCGACGGCGACCCAGCCGACGTCGCCGCCCGCCTGAACGCCGGGGCCGACTGGCTCCGCACCACCCCCGAAATCCCCAAACTCCTCCTCACCTTCGACTCCTCACCCACCCTCCTCATCACCCCCGCCCTTGCTGCCTGGTGCAAGGACAACATCCCCTCCCTCACCATCACCCACTGCGGCCCAGCCGGCCACCACGCCGCCGAAGACCAACCAGCCCCCATCGCCACCGCCCTCACCACCTGGCTCCCCCTCCTCCCCTAACCCCACCCCCGCACCCCAACTCCCCCCGCACCCCAACTCCCCGCGCACCCCAACTCCCCGCGCACCCCAACTCCCCCTGCACCCCGACTCCTCCCGCGCCGCCAACTCCCTCCCGGAGCGCTCCGATCCTTTGAAAGGACCGGAGCGAGGGAGGGAGGAAGGGCGCGAGGAGGAAGGGCGTATGGGTGAGGGCGCTGGGCGTGCGGGTGAAGGGGGTGCGGAGGAAGGGGGTGCGGAGGAAAGGCGTATGGGTGAGGGGCGGGCGCGCGGTGCGGGTGCGGGTGCGGGCGTTGGGCGTGCGGGGGAGGCGTTGGGCGTGCGGGCGAGGGGCGTGCGGGGGCGGGGGTGCCCGGGAAGGGCGGGGAGGAGGGGTGCGCGGGCGCGGGGCGCGCGAGCACCGGGTGTGCAGGAACCGGGCGTGCGGGGGCGGGGTGCCCGGGAAGGAGGGGTGTGCGGGCGCGGGGCGCGCGAGCACTGGGTGTGCGGGCATCGGGTGTGCAGGAACCGGGCGTGCGGGGGCGGGGTGCCCGGGGGAGGGGGTGCGGGTTAGGGGCGGAAAGGGGAAGGGGTGCGGTCGAGGGGCACGCGGCGAGGGTGCGTGGGGAGGGTGCGCAGGGGTGGGCGCGCGGCGAGGGTGCGCGGGGGTGGGCGCGCGGGGACGGGCGGGGGGAGGGGTGTGTGGGTGGGGTGTGGGGAGGAGGGGTGGGTTAGGAGGGGAGGGGTGGGGTGAGGGTGGGGGTGCTGGATTCGAGGGTGGCGGCTGTGGTGAGGAGGAGGGGGTCGGCGAAGCGGGGGGCGATGAGCTGGATGGACAGGGGGAGGCCGTCGGTGACGGTGACGGGGAGGGTTATGGCGGGGAAGCCGAGGACGGGGACCGAGGTCATGGGCCACATGGCGGAGAAGAGGGAGCGGGCGCGGGCCGGGTCGATGATGTCGGCGTCCTGCTCGAAGGGGGGTTCGGCGCAGACGGGGGTGAGCAGGAGGGTGGGGCGGTCCCCGCCGGTGAGGAGTTCCTGGAGACGGGTGATGAGCGTGGCGCGGCGGGCCCAGCCCTGGATGTAGTCGGTGACGCCGACCTCGCCCCACAGCTCGGCGGCGGCCTCGAAGCCGAAGGCGAGGTTGCGGCGGGTGGCCTCGTCGCCGATCTCCCGCATGCCCGGGGCGAGCGGCTTCAGGTCCTCCATGAGCAGCAGCGACCAGAGCCGGGCGGCCTCGCCGAGGAGCGGCACGTCGATCTCCTCGACGGTGTGGCCCGCGTCGGCGAGCCGGCGCGCCGCGAGGTCGAGCGCCGCCTCGACCGACGGGTGGGACTTGGCGAGCCCGACGTCACGCACGACGCCGATCCGGACCGGGCCCTCGGCGTAAAGGGGGGAGGGCAGGGCGGGGATGCCGAACGGGTCGCGCAGGTCGGGGCCCGCCATGGCGGCGAGCGCGAGCCCGGCGTCGGCGACGGTCTTGGCGATCGGTCCGTGCACGGCCCAGGTCTGGAACGTCAGGGGGCCCTCGAGCTCGGGGCCGCCGGGCGGCTCCCAGCCGGAGACCAGGCCGACCGTGGGCCGGATGCCGACGACGCCGCAGCACGCGGCGGGGAAGCGGATCGAGCCGGCGATGTCGTTGCCCTGCCCGATCGGGGCCATGCCCGCGGCGACGGCGGCGGCCGCGCCCCCGCTTGAGCCGCCGGGCGTGCGGGAGGCGTCCCACGGGTTGAGGGTGCGTCCGTGCGGGTCATTGCTGGAGAACCAGCGCATCGAGAAGGCCGGGGCGTTGCTGCGGCCGAGGAACACCGCGCCGGACGCGCGCAGCCCCGCCACGCACGCGGCGTCTCCGGTGGCCCTGGCCTGCGCCGCGATGGTGAGGCCGTGGCTGGCGAGCTTGCCGCGCTCAGAGGTGTTGATCTTGGTGTTCACCGGGACGCCGTGAAGCGGGCCGAGCTCGGCCCCTGCCGCGACCGCCTGGTCGGCGTGTCGCGCGGCCTCGAGGGCGTCGTCCGGTAGGACCTCGACGAGCGCGTTCAGGGCGGGGTTGACCGCCTCGATCCGCCCGAGGAAGGACCGCACGGCCTCGACGGACGAGAACTCCCGGTCGCGGATCCCCGCTGCGAGCTCGGTCGCGGACAGCTGCCACAGTTCCATGCCTTCTCCAAGTCGATCGTAGGCGAACCCCGCGGGCCCATGCCGAAGTGACGGCGGCGCGGGGCGGGGTCCGCACGGCATGGTGGGGAGAGTACGTGATGCAACAGCGATGTACAACGGTGTTGTATTTCTGTCGGTGTGTTGGTTACCGTGTCGCCATGCCGATGGAGATCGACCTCACCCAGCGCCTGGCGACGATCGCCGAGGCAACCCTCGACCTCGTCGCGACGGGCGGCATCGACGCCGTCAGCATCCGCGCGGTCGCCAAGCGGATCGGCGGGTCGACCACGCTTGTCACGAACTACCTGCCGACCCGCGAGGACCTGCTGCGCAACGCGGTCGAACACGCTCTGACCGCTTGGGACGCCGAGACCGAGGGGGTCGTCGCGGGCGCGTCCGAACAGGAACGGCTCGCCGTCATGGTCCGCTGGGCCTGCTCGACGACCGGCGACGACGCGGTGCTGCGCAGGCTGTTCATGGAGATCCTCGGCCGCAGCGAGCCGGACTCCGACGCCGTCGCGCTGCTCCGCCAGGACGCCCGCCAGGCCCACGACGGCCTTGCCGCCGCCGCCGAGGCCGCCGGCGCGTCCGACGCCGCCTTCACCGCCGACATCCTGCACCTCGTCCTGCGCGGCTTCTACCTCTCCAGCCTCGAGGACCCCCAGGGCTGGCCCACCGAACGCATCGGCCCCCTCGTAGACCGCCTCGTCAACGTCCTCCTGACCGCCCCAAAAAACTAACCCGCCCCCGCCCAGGGGCAAGGACCCGGGTTCTGGAACGGCTCGGCCTCGCCCACGACCGCAACCCGCGACCCGCAGCCCGCGACCACAACGCACGACCGCAACCCGCGACCGCGACGCACGGCCGCGACGCGGCCGAGGCTGTGGGGTTGGGGGAGGTGGTCCAGCTGGGTCCGCGACGCGAGCGGCCGAATTGAGAAGAAGGGGAACTTATGTCGAAGTTTGGGATTTCTGTGCTACGCCGACTTGGAGTCGCGCGGGGGCCGCCGTGAGAAGTCGCCCGGCCGTTTGTGCGGACCGGGATGTATCGCCACGGGCGTTAGTGAACGCGTTGGAATCTCGGCGCGTTTGTTGTCGCGAACTGTCGCCTCGGAGTGAGGCGGTGTGTTGATTTCGTGGTGCGCTTTGGCGCATTTGTTGTGATCTTGATCGGCTTTGGCCGCCTGGCCGGGCATTGTCGTGTGCTCGTCACGCGTGCTCGGGAATCGCCGTGGACAGCGTTCCGGTGTCGGGTGGTTTGCCGGTTTCCGCGCGCCTGCCAACCGCGCGTGTCCCCCCGTTGACCCGTCCCAGCTCGAAGGGTCCCCTCGCCATGCCATTCGCCCTGCCCGCCGTGCGTTTCCGCGCCCGGCGTCCCCTGCACGCCCTTGTCGTGGTCGCGCTCGGCGCGTCCGCGCTGGCGGCCTGTTCCGGCGGCGACGCCGACAAGAAGACCGCCGATCACGCTATCACCACGGCTGTTCCGGCCCCCACGCGGGAGGTCGCGTCGCTGACGTGGAACGTCCCCGCCGGGGAGCCGCCGACGCTCGATCCCGCGCAGTCGGGCATCGAGTCGGTCAGCACGATCACCGGGAACCTGTGCGAGGGCCTGTTCACCCTCGGTCCCGACTACACGCCGCAGCCCGCGCTGGCCACCGGCGTCGAGCACCCCGACCCGCTCACCTACGTGCTGTCCCTGCGCGCGGACGCGAAGTTCTGGAACGGCGACCCGGTGACGCCCGAGGACGTGCTGTTCAGCGTGAACCGCATCCTCGACCCCGCGCTCGGCTCGTCGTGGATCGGGTGGGCGGCGAACCTGCGCGACATCCGGGCGACCGGCGACCGCGAGATCACGGTCCGGCTGAAGCGTCCCGACGCCGTCGTCCCGAACTTCTTCGCGATGCCCGCGTTCTTCGTCGTGCAGAAGGAGTTCGCCGAGAAGGCGGGCCGCGCCTTCGGGTCGGCTTCCGGCGGCCTGATGTGCACGGGCCCCTACAAGCTCGACAAGTGGACGCAGGGCCAGGACGTCACCGTCACCCGTAACGACGCGTGGTGGAACGGGGCCGCGCCGAAGGTGAAGGACATTCGCTTCACCTTCATCACCGACCCTTCCGCGCAGACCGCGGCCCTGGCCAGTGGCGACGTCGACGGCCAGTTCAGCATCCCGCTCGCGGCCGAGTCCCAGCTCAAGGGCAAGGGCAACCTGCTGTTCGGCCCGAGCCTCGCCCCGACGTTCCTGTCGGTGCTGAACGCCAAGGGCGCGCTCGCCGAGCCCGCGACACGTCAGGCCCTCCAGGCGCTGATCGACTACCGGGGCGTCCTCGACTCGGTCTACCAGGGCACCGCGCAGCCGCTGCGCGCGCTGGTCCCGCCGGAGGCGTGGGGCTACGCCGCCGACGTCTTCAAGGCCGAGTACGACAAGCTGCCCGAGCCGTCGCAGGACCTCGCCAAGGCCAAGGAACTCGTCGACAAGACGCCGAAGGCCAAGGAGAAGATCGTCCTCGCCTACACCACGGCGATCGACGAGGAGAGCAGGATCGCCACCGCGATCGCCGACGCCGCGGCCCAGGCCGGGATGACGATCGAGCTGCGCCCGCTCACCGCCGAGCAGTTCGGCGCGGTGTTCATCGCGCCCACCGCGCGCGAAGGCATCGACCTGCTCCTCTCGTCGGGCTACCTGGACTTCCCTGAGCCGCTCGCCTACTACCAGTTCTTCACGACCGGCCACTTTTACAACTTCGGCGGCTACGCCAACGCCGACTACGACGCCGCGATCTTCCAGGCGATCGCCACCGAGGACCCGGCGGCCCGCGCGGCGCTCGTCGCCAAGGCACAGGGCGTCATGGCCGCCGACCTCGCCAACATCCCGATCGCGACCCAGTACGTGCGGGTGTTCTACAGCGACAGCCTGACCGGGCTCGTCCCGCGCCAGACGTACGTGAACACCCCTTGGGCGGCATCCCTGGGCGGCGTCTGACATGAAGGGCTCGCTCGGCCGCCGGATCGGCGGACGCGCCGCGGGCGCGCTCCTGACCGTCCTCGTCGCCTCGGTCGTCATCTACGGGGCGCTGCGCCTCGTGCCAGGCGACCCGGTGCTCACGCTGTCGGCCGGACGGCGGCTGACCCCGGACCAGATCGAGGCGCTGCGCCAGCGGCTCGGTCTGGACCGGGGGTTCGTCCAGGGCTACCTGTCCTGGGCGGGCGGCGCGCTCCGGCTCGACCTCGGCACCTCGCTCACCTACCAGACCGACGTGTCCGCGCTCATCGGCGCGCGGCTGAAGGTGTCGGGCCTGCTCCTGGCCTACGCGGCCACGCTCGCCGTGGTGCTCGGGTTCGGCGCGGCGCTCGCCGCCGCGGTCAAGGGCGGCGCGGTGAACCGCGCGGCGGGCGTCGCCGCGGCGGTCACCACCGCGACGCCGCCGTTCGTCGCGGCGATCATCCTGCTGTCGGTGTTCGCCGTGGGGCTCGGCTGGTTCCCCGCGACGGGCGCCGGCTCAGGGAGCCTGCTCGACCGGCTCTGGCACCTCACCCTGCCGGCCGTCGCGATGGCGCTGGCCGCGTTCGGCGTCCTGGCCCGTGTCGGGCACGCCGCGCTCGCCGAGGCGATGGGCCGTGAACACGTCGAGACGGCCCTCAGCCGGGGCGTGGGCCGCTCGGCGGTGATCCGGCGGCACGTGGTCCGCAACGCCCTCACGCCGCTCCTCACGGTCGCTGGCGTCCTCGTGGCGGGTCTGTTCGTCGGCACCGCCGTCGTGGAGAGCGCGTTCGGCCTCGACGGGGTCGGCTCGCTGCTCGTCGCGTCGGTGTCGCGCCGTGACTTCCCCGTCGTGCAGGGCGTCGCGCTGATCGCCGTCGTGCTGTTCGTCGCGGTCAACACCCTGGTGGACCTCCTGGTCCCGCTCATCGACCCCCGAGTCAAGGCAGGCAGGGCCGACGCATGACGCTCACCATCCCGGCGCTGCGCGCGCGGCGCACCCGTCCGCGAAAGCGGGGACGGCTCACCGTGCGGTGCGCGCTCGGCCTCCTCGGTCTCGCGGCCTGCGCCGCGCTGTTCGCGCCGGTCCTCGCCCCGCACTCGCCGGACGCGACGAGCCTTTCAGCGTCGCTCGCGCCGCCCGGAACGTCCGGATACTGGCTCGGCGCTGACTCCACCGGACGCGACGTGCTGTCCCGCCTCCTGTACGGGGCGCGGCTGTCGCTGCTGGCACCGCTCGGCGTGGTGCTGCTGTCGGGGGTGCTCGGCACCGCGCTCGGCCTGCTCGCGGCCCGCGCGGGCGGCTGGGCCGACGCCGTCGTCTCCCGCTCGATGGACGTTGTCTTCGCGTTCCCGAGCCTGCTGCTTGCGATGCTCGTCGTCGCGGTCGCCGGACCCGGGCTGCTCGCCCCGATCTGCGCGCTCGCGGTCTCCTATACGCCGTTCATCGGCCGGATCGTGCGCGGCGCGGCACTCCAGGAAGGCGCGCGGCCGTACGTGGAGGCGTACCGGGTCATGGGCTTCGGCGAGCTCACGGTGACGCTAAGGCACCTGCTGCCGAACATCGCGCCCCTCCTCGCCGCCCAGAGCGCGCTCGGCTTCGGTTACGCGCTCGTCGACCTCGCCTCGCTGTCCTACCTGGGCCTTGGCGTCCAGCCGCCGAACGCCGACTGGGGCTCGATGATCAACCAGGCGCGCGGCGCGATCCTCCAGGGCTCGCCGTGGAGCGCGATCGTCCCCGGCGTCGCCGTCCTGCTGACGGTGGTCAGCGTCAACGTGCTCGGCGAGCACATCAGCGCCTCGGTGGCGCGCCGTCAGGAGGTGAAGGGGTGAATCCCGACAAGACCGACAAGACCGACACGGTGCTGGAGATCGCCGGGCTGTCCCTCGCGGTGCGCGGGACGCCGCTGCTCGCCGATGTGACGCTGCGGGTGGCGCGCGGCGAGACCGTCGGGCTGGTGGGGGAGTCGGGGTCGGGCAAGTCGCTGACCGTGCGCTCGGCCCTCGGGATGCTGCCGCGCGGGGCGAGGGCGTCGGGTTCGGTCGCGGTCGCGGGCGAGCAGGTGCTGACTGCCTCGCCCCGCGCGCTGCGGGAGATCCGCCGCACCCGCGCCTCGATGGTGTTCCAGGACCCGAGGGCCGCGCTCAACCCCGTCCGCAGGATCGGGGACTACCTCACCGAGGGGCTGCGGGCCCGCGGCGTGCCAAGGCGCGCCGCCGAAGCGCGCGCGCTCGACCTGCTGGAACGGGTCGGCATCCGCGACCCGCGCGGCGCGCTGCGCAGGTTCCCGCACGAGTTCTCCGGCGGGATGCTGCAACGCGTCGTCATCGCCGGGGCCCTGGCCACCGAACCCGCGCTCCTGCTCGCCGACGAGCCCACCACGGCCCTGGACGTCACCACCCAGGCCGAGGTCGTCGCGCTGCTGCGCGGCCTCCAGCGCGAGCACGGCACCGGCATGGTGTTCGTGACGCACGACCTCGATCTGGCCGCCGCGATCTGCGACCGCGTGTACGTCATGTACGCGGGCCGGACCGTCGAGGAGGCCCCGGGGGCCGCGCTGTTCGGCGCTCCCGGCCACCCGTACACGCGGGCGCTGCTGGAGGCGAGCCCTTCGGTGCGCGGAGAACGCGCCGAACTGCGGGCCATCGCCGGACGCCCCCGCGCGCTGGCCGAGGCCCCGACGGGCTGCGCGTTCCGCGACCGCTGCCCGAAGGCCGCCGACGCCTGCGCGGCCGACGTGCCCGCCGCCATCGCCCACGGACTGTCCCTCGTGGCATGCCTCGACCCGGAAGGAACGGGAAGATGACCGGACCCGTCCTGCGCGTGACGTCCCTGGTGAAGCGGTTCGGCGGATTCACCGCCGTCGACGGAGTCGGCTTCGAGCTGCCGCCCGGCCACTCTCTCGGGATCGTCGGCGAATCCGGCTCGGGCAAGACGACCACGGCACGCATCCTCGCCGGCCTCGAGACGCCCACCTCGGGCACCGTCGAGCTCGACGGACGCGTCCTCGACGCGCGGTCCCGGCGCGACAGGCGCTGGCAGGCGCGCCGCCTCCAGATGATCTTCCAGGACCCGCACGGCTCGTTCGACCCGCGCCTCACCATCGCCCAGTCGATCGCCGAGCCGCTGCGCCTGCACGCCCCCGGAACCGACCACCGCGCGCGCGTATCCGAACTGCTGGAACAGGTCGGACTCAGCGCGCGGCTGGGCGGCGCGCTTCCGCGCGACCTTTCCGGAGGGCAGCGGCAGCGCGCCGCGATCGCCCGCGCGCTGGGCATCACCCCGCGCGTCCTCGTCCTCGACGAGGCGGTCGCCGCCCTCGACGTCTCCATCCAGGCCCAGATCCTCGGCCTGCTCGCCGACCTGCGCAGGGACGCAGGGATCGCCTACGTGTTCGTCAGCCACGACCTCGCCGTCGTCAGGCACGTCACCGAGACGGCCCTTGTCATGCGGCACGGCAGGGTCGTGGAGAGCGGACCGACCGAGGAGATCCTGCGCGCCCCCGCGCACCCGTACACGCGGCTGCTGCTCGACTCGATCCCCGGCCCCGGCTGGGACCTCGAGCGGGTCGCGCGCGACCGCCGCGCGCTCGACGCGGCAGATCACGCGGCAGCGCCGGTGAAACGCGCCGCGCCATGAAAGCGAACCCCCGACCCTTGGAGGCCACGTGCCCACCGTGCAGAAGGCCGGTCCCGCCCCGGCACCGTCCGACGCCGCAGCCCTGACGATCCCGATGCGCGACGGGGTCAGGCTCGCCGCCGACCTCTACCGCGTCGAAGGCGACGAGCCGAGGCCCGTCATCCTTGTGCGGCTGCCGTACGACAAGAACGGCGCATACTGCTTCATGCCGGAGATCGCCAGGTATTTCCGGGCGCGCGGCTACCACGTCGTCGTGCAGGACGTGCGCGGCAAGTACCGCTCGGAGGGCGCGACCGAGTTCGGCCTGCACGAGCCCGATGACGGCCACGACACCATCGCCTGGATCGCCGGACGTGACTGGTGTGACGGAAACGTGGTGATGTGGGGTGACTCCTACTACGGCTACACCACGATCGCGGCGGCCGTTGGCGCGCATCCCGCGCTCAAGGCGATCGCGCCACGGCTCACCGGCTCACAGCTCTCGACGGTCCTCGACTACGGCGACGGCACCCGCGAAGTCGAACAGACCGCCCGCAAGGTCTACTTCGCCGCACATTATGTGGACAACGACGGATACGAGTGGGAACCCGACTGGTCGGTCCGGCCGCTGCGCGCGGAGTTCGAGGCGTTCTACGCGGCGATCGGGAAACGCTCGGCCAACTTCGACGCCGAGTTCGCCGGGCCGTCGCCGTTCGTGCCGCCGCCGCTGAAGGCGCTGCTCGAGGCCCCGCCTATCCCCGCGCTCTACACGATCGGCTGGTTCGACAACTGCGCGCTCTGGTCGTGGCACGACGTGCGCGCCCTCGCGGCGCACCCACGCTGGGCGTCCCGCCTGCACCTGCGCATGGAGGCCATCGACCACGAGAACTACCGCCTCGCCGACGCGCCCATCGCCCCCGAAGACGACCACACGACCTCGCCCGACGCACTCGTCAGGCTGCTTCCCCGCTACCTCGATCCCGCGCTCGCCTTCTTCGACGCCGTCCTCGGCGACCGTATGGCGGAGTATCCGCGCGTCTCCTACGAGGTCTGCCACGGCGAGCGGCTGACGGCCTCACAGTGGCCTCCTCCTTCCGCGGATGCCTTGGCGTACGTACTGACTCCGGCCGCAGGGCTCGTCAAGGAGGCTGCCGGGGAGCGCGCTGAGGAACGGGAACTCCGCTGGACGCACGATCCGGCCGACCTGGTCCCGTCGCCGGGGGCCAACCCGTTCGCCGCGCTCAAGGACCGCGCCGACCTGCGCGCGACGGCCGAGCGCCAGGACGTCCTGCGCTTCACCGGCGAGGCCGCCGACCACGACACCGACCTCCTCGGCCCCGTCGCCCTTCACGCGAGGCTCTCCGCGCCCGCAGGAGCCCACCTGCACGTCAGGCTGCTCGACCAGGCCCCCGACGGCGACGCGCGCCTCATCACCAAGGGCCAGATCAGGATCGCCGAACAGACCGACCGCACCGAAGTCCGCGTCGACCTCCTCGAGGTCGCCTACCGCCTCCGCGCGGGCCACCGCCTCGCGCTCGACCTCACCAGCAGCGACTTCCCCGACCACGTCCCCGAGGCCCCGCCGGGCGTCGACCCGTGGTCCGCGCTCCCGGGCACCCCGTCCCCGCGCACGGTCACCCTGGGCGGCGACTCCCCGAGCCGCCTCCTCATCGGCCCTTCCTGACCGCCCCGGCGGCGGGCGTCACGCACCCGCCCGCCGCCTCCTTCCAAGGAGCTCCCCATGACCGACGTCCCCGCCCTGCGCTTCGCCTTCGAGATCCACGTGGACCTCGCCCCGACCCTGCACATCGGCCACGGCACCGGCGAACGCACCGAGTTCACCCCCATCACCGGCGGCAAGGTCACCGGCCCCCTCCTCAACGGCGCTGTCCTGCCCGGCGGCGGCGACTGGTCGAGCACCCGGGGCACGGTCTGCGAGCTCGACGCCCGCTACCTCCTGCAGGCCGACGACGGAGCCGTCATCGACATCGCCAACCGCGGCTACTACCACGAGGACGACCCCACGGCCCCCGCCCAGCAGGACGGACCCCTCAAGACGTCCGCTCCCGGCGTCTACTACCGGACCTCACCGGTCTTCCGTACCGACGCCGCACCCCACCTCTGGCTGACGCGCATGGTCTTCGTCGGCCTTGCGCGCGACGCAGGCCCGCACGCCATAGCCATCCGCATGTACGCCCTCCTGTGACGGCTCACGACCCCTCGGGCGTCGTCAGGTGGAGGTTGGGGAGGTCGGTGTACGGGATGGTCGCCTCGTACAGGCGCGTGTAGGAGGTGTGCGAGATGCGCCAGGCGGCGGCGTCACGGCGGTAGGTGTCGGTGTAGTAGGCGGCACCTCGGATGAGCGTGCGGAACGGCGTGGCGAGGACGGTGTCCTCAAGGCACCAGGTCGCCTGCGCGGTGTCCCCGTCGACGGTGATCTCGGGGTGGTGGCAGACGTGGACCGTCGTGATGTCGGGGCCGAGCGCGCCGCTCAGGTAGCCGACGATCGCGTCGCGGCCCGCGAAGCGCAGCGGCGTGCCGCCGGCGTGGGAGCCGTAGTCGGCCGTGGCGTCGGGGGCGAGGGTCTCGGCGAACTCGTCCCACCGCTTCAGGTCGAGGGTGCGCAGGTAGCGGTACTTGAGCCGCTTGATGTCCTCGACTGCCGCGAGACGGGCCAGGGTGTCGTCCATGACGCGAAACTAGAACGTGTTCTTGTCCGGGGCAAGCCCGGGACGTCCGTCGTGCGGGTGACGCCGCGAATGGGTCGCGTCGGCGATGTGCGCGAAGGGGGCGCGCGACGAGGATCAACGACATGAACAACGCAAACAACACGCGGAACGACAAAGTTCGACACAGCGGCACGCATCGTGGAGGCCGGTGGGTGTTCGTGGCCGCGCCCGCGCTCACCGTGGTCTACGGGGCCGTCCGGCTGGTGGACGGGTGGGACGGGGAGCGGGGGCCGGGCCTCGCCTGGACGGGCGGGCACCTCGCCTTCCTCGCGGCGCTCGCGCTGTTCGCCGTGGCGCTCTGGGAGATGCGGCGCAGGGCCGGGGGCGGGGCCCTCGCCACCCTGACGGCCGGGGCGGCGCTCGTCGGCGTCGCGTGCTCGATTGCCCAGTTCGTGATCGACCTCGTGGTGGGCGCGCGCGCCGCCGACCACGCGGCGATGTCCCCGATGTTCGCGGCGGTCAAGGACGTGCCGGGGGTCGAACTCGCCGTCTATGTCGCGGGTCCGCTGCTCTTCTACGTGGGCCTCCTGGTCGCCGCGTGCCATCTCGCGGCGCTCGTGAGGCTGCCCGCGTGGGCGGCCGGGTGCGTGGTGCTCGGGGTGCTCACCCCGTTCGGCGGGCTCGATCTGCTGCCCGTCGCGGGGATCCTCATGACGCTCGGGCTCGCACCGCTGGCGCGGCGCGCCGAGCCGTCCTTCGCGCTCACCGCCTGAAGCACTCCCGGCGAACCGTGCATCTCGTGATGACTATGGAAGAATCCGGCGCTGTGTCCGTCCCGAGCCTCCTTGTCCGGGCGCGTCGGCTCGCCGGGTCGCCGTGGGCGGACGCGGCCCTCGCGCTCGTGCTCGCCGCCGCGCAGACCGCGCCGCTGCTCTTCCGGAGCGACGTGTCGGGGCAGCCCTGGCACTGGTGGGGGTACGTGGTCGCGATAGGCGCGTCGCTGCCTGTCGCGGCGCGTCGGCGCGCCCCCGTCACGGTCCTGGTCGTGTGCATCACCGTCGGCTCGCTGTACGACCTCGTTGACGTCGTCGCCCCTCAGCCGCTCTGGTACGGGGTCCTCGTCGCGCTGTACGGGGTCGCGTCCCTGTGCTCGGCCAAGACGCGGCTCACGATCTTCACGTTGGTCTGCGGGATAGGGCTGCTCACCGTGGGGTCGGCCGACACGGCGGCCCGGGGGATCGTCATGTACGCCGCCGCGTACGCGCTCGGGAGGGCGGCGGCGGGCAGACGCGCGCAGGCCGAGGCGCTGGAGGAGCGCGCCGCACGGCTTGAGCGCGACCGCAGAGTGGACGCCGAGCGCGCCGCCGAGCGGGAACGCGCGCGGATCGCCCGCGACATGCACGACGTGCTCGCCCACTCCATCAGCCTGATGGTGGTGCAGGCCGAGGCGGGCGCGGCGGTCGTCGAGCGCGCTCCCGCACGCGCCGCCGACGCGTTCGAGGCGATCGCGGGCACCGGCCGCGACGCGCTCGACCAGCTCCGCCGGATGCTCTCGGTGCTCAAGGACGCCGACGGGACGCGCGCGCCGCAGCCGACGGTCGCCGACGTGCCGGCCCTCGCCGCGCAGGTCAACGGCGCGGGCCTGGCGGCCGTCTGCGTCGTGGAGGGCGAGCCGCGCGCGCTGCCCGCCGACTGCGGCGTCGCCGCCTACCGGATCGTCCAGGAGGCGCTGACGAACGCCGTGAAGCACTCGGGGGCGGCCAGCGCCGAGGTACGCCTGCACTGGCACGCCGACGGCCTCGACCTGCGGATCACCGACGACGGCAGGGGCGCTGCGCACGCGCTGCCGTCCGGCGGGCACGGCCTGATCGGCGTCCGTGAGCGGGCCGCGGCCTGCGGCGGCACGGCCAAGGCGGGTCCGCGCTCCGACGGCCTGCCCGGCTTCGAGGTGAGCGCGCGGCTGCCCGTCGCCGCGCGTCTTGAGGGGAGCGCCGCATGACGATCCGCGTGGTGGTCGCCGACGACCAGGATCTCGTCCGGGCCGGGTTCGCGATGATCCTCGACGCCCAGCCCGACATCGAGGTGGTCGCCGAGGCCGGTGACGGGTTCGCCGCGGTCGGCCTGGCCCGCGAGCACGCCCCCGACGTGGTGCTGCTCGACATCCGGATGCCGGGGATGGACGGGATCGAGGCGGCACGGGTCATCTGCGCGGAGACCGCGTCGAAGGTGGTGATGCTCACGACCTTCGACCACGACGACTATCTCTTCGACGCCCTGCGCGCGGGCGCGAGCGGCTTCCTTCTGAAGGACGTACGCCGTGACGACCTTGTGCACGCCGTACGGGCGGTCACCTCGGGAGACTCCCTCTTGGCTCCCTCGGTGACCCGTACCTTGATCGCCGCCTTCACCTCGGGTAGCGCCGCCCTGCCTCTGCAGGCGTCACGGCTCGCCGCCTTGACCGCCAGGGAGACCGAAACCCTGCGGCTGCTCGGCGCGGGCCTGTCCAACGCCGAGATAGCGGCGGCCCTCGTCGTCAGCGAGCACACCGTCAAGACGCATGTGAGCAACGTCCTCGCCAAACTCGCGCTCCGGGACCGGGTGCAGGCGGTCATCGCCGCCTACGAGACCGGCCTGATCCATCCCGGCACGCGCGCCCATTGACGATCAAGGCACGCCCCCGCACGCGTATTGGCGGCGAGGCCGTGCCTCAGACGCCCCGATCGGTCATTGTCGACAGCAAATCCGGCAATTTTCCGGAACGGCTCAAGAGGCATCCGAGATGTCCCCGTGATGGGCGTCGACTTTCCCCTGGTGAGAGACGTGTTCAGTGAAGAACTCCCAGCTCAGAGCCTTGATAACAACACGACGGAAAGGTGAACCGCGCGTGTATGAACGGTGAAGAACGCGTGCGCGGTCTTTCCGTGATAGGCGGTTCGGGTCAAGATCGTGGAGTCCGGAAAAGACGTCGGCTCCATGAGGGAGAAACGATGAAGAACCTGATCAGGACCGCCGTGGTGGGTTTCGCCGCGGCTTCCGCGCTGGCCCTGGCGCAACCCGCGTCGGCCGCGTCCTTCGGCCCGGTGGCGGTGGGCGACGGGACGGTCAGCTACAACGACGGCACCGACTCGTTCTGCGCCCAGGCGTACAACACCGAGGGCGCGCGCTGGGTCCAGGTGACGCTCGTGCCGCTGAGCCGGTCGGGCCCGAGCCCGTCCTGGACCGACCAGAACAACTACTACGGCCACTCCGGCAGTTCATGCCGCAGCCTCGCCAGCGCCTACGAGGACACCTACTACCGCGCGGACATCCGCACCTACTGGGGTGAGCGCGGCACCGTCGTCACCCGCGCCTCCCGCTACTTCTACAGCTGACCCCCGCCCGCCGCGTCCCCGCGGCGCTCAACACACGCCGCGTCCCTGGCTCCCCGGGGCGCGGCTTGTCTGTGCCGGGGTAGATCCTCTCGCCGCCCCCTTGCGGAGAGCTTTGAATTGGGGTTCACTTCTTCGGGTAAGGATTGAAACCGGATTCAGAGCTTGCGGAGGGGCGCGGTGGCCTACCGGCCGACGGAGACGACGCGGCGTAACGCCGAGCTCAAGCGCGCTGGTTTCCTGCGGGCCGCGCGCTCGCTGGTCGCCGAGCGCGGGTTCGGCGCGGCGACCGTCGCGGCGATCGCCGCCGAGTGCGCGGCGAGCGTCGGGTCGGTCTACTCCTACTTCGACGGCCGCGAGGACCTGCTGGCCGAGGTGTTCCGCAGTGCCGCGAGCCACGAGCTCGACGCCGTGCGCACCGCCGTCGCCGAGGCGGGGAGCGACCCGCGTGAACGCCTCGACACCGTGATCACCACGTTCGCCGGACGCGCCCTGCGCGGCCGCCGCATGGCCTGGGCGCTGCTGTTCGAGCCCGTCACCCCCGCCGTGGAGGCAGAACGGCTCGTCTACCGCAGGTCCTACACCGAGCTGCTCGCCGCCATCCTCCGCGACGGCGTCGCCGACGGCGTCTTCGCCCCGCAGGACCCGTCCCTCGCCGCGTCCGCGGTGATGGGCGCGATCTCCGAGGCGCTGATCGGCGGCCTGCGCCCCGCCGACGGGGACGAGCCCGCCCCGTCGCCGGAGGACAAGGCGATCGTCGAAGGCATCCGCCTGTTCTGTTTCCGGGCTCTCGGCACCGAGGAGACGCTGTGACCACCACCCACGAAGTCGTGAACCAGGCGCCGCCGCGCGTCGACGTCAACGAGTACCTGGCCAATGCGGCGCTCACTGAGGCCGTCAAGCGGTACGACGCGCAGTGGTCGGCCGACGACCTCACCTCGGTCGGCGAGCTGGTCGGCCGGGCCGACTTCCAGCACGACGCGGAACTCGCCAACACCCACACGCCGGTCTTCAGCTCGCACGACCGCTGGGGCCACCGGGTCGACGCCGTCGAGTTCCACCCCGCCTACCACCGGATCATCGGCGCGGCGATCGAGCACGGCGCGCACACCTCGTGCTGGGCCGACCCGCGGCCCGGCGCGCACGTGGCGCGGGCCGCGACGTTCATGCTGTTCGCGCAGGTCGAGCCGGGCCACGGCTGCCCGGTGAGCATGACGCACGCGGTGGTCCCGTCGCTGGGGTTCGCGCCCGAGCTGGCCGAGCAGTGGATTCCGCGCGTCTACTCGCGCGTCTACGACCCCGAGCTGCGCGACCCGGCCACCAAGCAGTCGGCGATCTTCGGCATGGCGATGACGGAGAAGCAGGGCGGCTCCGACGTCCGCGCCAACACCACACGCGCGGTCGACGCCGGGGACGGCGCTTACCGCCTGACCGGCCACAAGTGGTTCTGCTCCGCGCCGCAGTCCGACGCGTTCCTCGTGCTCGCCCAGGCCCCCGGCGGCCTGTCGTGCTTCCTCGTCCCGCGCGTCCTGCCCGGCGGTGAGCGCAACGTGTTCCGCATCCAGCGGCTCAAGGACAAGCTCGGCAACAAGTCCAACGCGTCCTCGGAGATCGAGCTCGAGGACACCGTCGGCTGGCTCGTCGGCGAGGAGGGGCGCGGCGTGCGGACGATCATCGAGATGGTCGCCCAGACCAGGCTCGACTGCGTGCTCGGCAGCGCCGCCGGGATGCGCCAGTCCGTCGCCGAGGCCGCCTGGCACACCCGCCACCGCGCCGCGTTCGGCGCGACCCTCATCGACCAGCCCGCGATGACCGCGGTGATCGCCGACCTCCAGCTCGAGGCCGAGGCCGCCACCTGGACCGCGCTGCGCCTCGCCGCCGCCTACGACCGCGACGACGACGAGTCCGCCGCCTTCCGCCGTCTGGCGACCGCCGTAGGCAAGTACTGGATCTGCAAGCGTGGCCCGAACCATGCCTACGAGGCGCTCGAGTGCCTGGGAGGCAACGGCTACACCGAGCAGTTCCCCCTGGCCCGCCGCTACCGCGAGCAGCCCGTCATGGCCGTCTGGGAGGGGTCGGGCAACGTCATCGCCCTCGACGTGCTGCGCGCGATGGCACGCGAGCCCGAGTCCGTCGAGGCGGTGGACCGCGAGCTCGCCTCCGCGCTCGGCCAGTACCCCGTGTACGACGCGCACATCGCCGCCACCCGCAGGCTGCTCGGCCGGGTCGCCAAGGACCCGTCGGCCGCGCCCGCGCTGGCCCGCAGGGTCGTCGAGGCGCTCGCGCTCGGCCTGCAAGGCGCTGTGGTCATCAAGGAGGCCCCCGCCGCCGTCGCCGACGGGTTCGTCGCGGCGCGCCTCGGCGAGGACCGGAGCCTCGAGTACGGCGCGCTCGACCCGTCGCTCGACCTCGCCGGGATCGTCGCCCGCGCCTGAGCCGCGCGCCCAGGCCCACCCCACCCCGAACCAGAAAGACCAGCACCATGCACCTCGCCGCAGTCCTGGAGCGCGCCGCGCGCCGCGTCCCGCATAAGGCCGCCCTGGTCACCGACGACCAGACCGTCTCCTACGCCGAACTGCTCGACCTCGCCCGCCGCGCCGCGACGGTCTTCCGCGAGGCCGGGCTGCGGCCGGGCGACAGGGTCGCGGTGATGACGTACAACACGCCGGGATTCGTCGTCGCGGCCTTCGGCGCGTGGTTCGCCGGGGGAGTCCTCGTCCCGGTCAACCACAAGCTGACCGTGCCGGAGACGCGCTACGCGGTCCAGCACAGCGGCGCGGTCCTCGGCGTGGTGTCCGGCGAACTCGCCGCGACCGCGACGGCGGCGGGCCCCGACGTCGTCTGGTTCACCACCGAGACGCCCGCCGAAGGGCTCGCCGACTTCGACGCCCGCACCCGCGAGGCAGCCCCGATAGCCGGCCCGGTGTCAGACGACGACGAGACGCCCGCCCAGTTCCTCTACACCTCCGGCACGACGAGCTCGCCCAAGGGCTGCGTGCACACCCACCGGACGATCTCGGCGGTCGGCCCGCTCATCACCAGCACCCTCGGCTTCACCCGCGACGAACGGTTCCTGCTCGCGATGCCGATCTGGCACGCCGCGCCGCTCAACGACTGGCTGCTGACCATGGTCTTCCTCGGCGCGACAACGGTCCTGCAACGCGAGTACGACCCCGTCGGCTTCCTGCGCGCGGTAGAGCGGCACAGGGTGACCGCGTTCTTCGGCGCGCCCATCGCCTACCTCGCGCCCGTGCAGCTGGCGCGCGCAGGCAAGCTGTCGCTCTCGGACTTCGACCTCAGCAGCGTGGACAAGTGGCTGTACGGGGGAGCGCCCCTCGGCGAGCAGGTAGCGCGTTCGCTTGTCGACGCGTACGGGACCGACAGGTTCTTCCAGGTCTACGGCATGAGCGAGATGGGCCCGGTGGGCACCGCCCTGTACCCGGAGGAACAGCTCGCCAAAGCCGGGTCGATCGGACGCGGCGGCATGCCCGGCGTCGACCTGCGCGTGGTCGGGACCGACGGCAAGGACGTCGCGCCGGGCGGCACCGGCGAGATCTGGCTCCGCGCCGACACCCGCATGCAGGGTTACCACGGCAACGAGGCCGCGACCGCCGACGCGTTCGCCGGGCCGTGGTTCCGCACCGGAGACGTCGCCCGGATAGACGACGACGGGTACCTGTTCATCGTCGACCGGCTCAAGGACGTCATCATCGTCGGCGGCGAGAACGTGCACTCCCAGGAGGTCGAGGAGGCGTTGCGCGGGCACGGGCGGATCGCCGACGTCGCCGTCGTGGGGCGGCCGCACCCGGAGTGGGGCGAAACGGTCGTCGCGGTGTGCGTGACCTCCGACGGTGCGGACATCACCGTCGAGGAGGTGCGCGACTTCCTCGCGGACAAGGTCGCGCGCTACAAGCTGCCGCGTGCGGCGGTCACCGTGGCGGCGCTGCCGCGCAACCCGTCGGGCAAGCTGACCAAGCACGTCATCCGGGAGGATCTGGCCAAGCTGGCGGCCGACGCCTGACAGCGCGCTTGCGGAGGCACCCCTCGGGAGGGGTGCCTCCTTTGGCATGTGTCCCGCCCGGGGACGAGGGGACGCAGGTCCCGTGCGGGGCCCGGCCGTCCGGTGGGAGCGTGAGCGGACCGCCTACGCAACCGGAGGCTCTGGTGGAGACCGTCGCGCTGATCGTCGGCATCGGCCTGCTCGGCAGGGGCGCATGGGTCGTCGGCGACGCCGCGGTCGCGCTGTGGCGGCGGTGGCTCGGCCACCGGGGACGCGTCATGACGTGGGCGGAGTACGCCGCGCAAGACGGCACGGGAAGAGTGGTCCTCGCGGGCAGGGCCGAGGCGGGACCCCAAGGGCCGCTCGCCTCACCGCTGTCCCAGACACCCTGTGTGTGGTGGTCCGTGGGCGACGCCAAGGGGGAGGCGTCGGCCGAGCCGTTCGTCATCCGGGGTGACGGGGGCGCGGTGACCGTCCGCGTGCGGCGCGGGCGCGTCAGATGGGCCGAGCCGGTCGGCGGCCTCGGCAAGGGCACGGGACACGGTCCGGACAGGCGCGAGAGGGTGCTCCGCGAAGGAGCCGAACTGTACGTCTCCGGCACGCTCGCCCCCGGTCCGCACGGGCCGGTGCTGACCGGTGACGACGTCCACGTCAGCACCCCCGAGGGCAGGGCCTCCGCCACCGTCGAGACCCTCGTCCTCGCGCTCGTCTGCACGTTCGGGGCCCTGATCCTCGCCGCGCTCGTGGTGGGGCTGTCGCTGTACCTGATCGGGGTATTCGGGTGAAACCCGTCAGCTGTGGGCGGCCAGGTAGTCGCTGACCGAGCGGAGCCACAGGGTGTGCGCGCGGGCCGCGAGACCTTCCGGCACCAGGGAAAGGAACGGGAGCAGCGCGTTGGTCGCCTCGGTGTTGGCCGCGCGCGCGGCACGTGACGCGCGCACCGAGCGGCGGCGCTCGTAGCGGCGTAGCGCGCTAGACGGGTCTGTGACGTCCCGCAGCGCCGCGACGAGCGCCCACGCGTCCTCAAGCGCCTGGTTCGCGCCCTGCGCCTGCGCGGGCGGCATGGTGTGCGCGGCGTCGCCGACGAGCGTGCAGCGGCCCCTGCCCCACACGCGCGGCACCCGGTGCCCGTGGTGCGCGAACTCCTCGACCTCGGTGATCGCCTCGAGCACCTGCGGGACCGGCGCGGCCCAGTGCCCGAACCTGCGGCGCAGCGCGTCGGCCTTGACGGCCTCGGGCCCGCGCCGCACGTCGAACCACCACAGCAGCAGCCCGTCGCCGGCCGGGAGCAGCCCGCAGGTGCCCTCGGGGCCCGCGATGTGGACGCCGGTCGTGCCGCCGACGACGTCGATCGGTATCCGGCCGAGGCCCTGCAGGGTCGTCCAGCCGCTGGGCCGCGCCGGGTCCGCGCCCCACAGGTGCGCCCGGACGACCGAGTGCCGCCCGTCCGCGCCCACCAGGAGGTCGCCTTCCGCGAAGCCCCCGTCGGCGAACTCCACGCGGACCCCGTCGCGGTCGTGCGCGACGGCCTCGCACGTCCGGCCGAACTCGACCGCGCCGTCCGGCAGGCCCTCGGCGAGGAGGCCGACGAGGTCGCGGCGCGGAAGGCACACCTGCCCGTGCCCGTACCTGCGCACGGCGTGCCCGAGGTCGAGGCGCAGGACGCTCCTGCCGGTCGCGGCCCGCCGCTCGAGCAGGTGGATGGGGCTTCCCGAGCCCTCGAGCCCGACCCCGAGGGCGGCGAGGATTCCCGACCCGTTGCTCCACAGGGTGACCGCCGCGCCCGCCGTCCGGAGGCTCGGGGCCTTCTCGAACACCCGGACCCGGTGCCCGGCCGCGACGAGCCCGCGCGCGGTCGCGAGCCCGCCCACACCGGCCCCCACCACCAGAACCCTCATCTCCGACCCTTACCCTCCGCGCGGCCTCGGCCACCCGGGGCGTTCAGCGGGGGGCGTGGGCGGTCAGCCAAGGGTGGAGGACAGGGAGGACGTGCTCGCTGCGCATCGCGGACATGTGGTCGAGGCCCTCGAGGAGGGCGACGGTCCAACCCTGGGCGGTGAGGTCGGCGCGGCGCGCGGCGAGGGCGGAGGCGATCCTGACCGTCGTGTCGCCCCAGCCGGGGCCGTAGACGATGTCGTCGGACGCACCGGCGAAGGCGAGGCGGGGGAGGGTGAGGGCGCGGATGGCGGCGGTGTCGTCGAAGTCCTGAAGGGCCTCGTACAGGGTGACGAACTGGCGGGTCGTCTCCGGGGCGGCCGTGGGCTGGACGGCGTCCCAGTCGCCCGGGGTCGCGTCCGGCACGGAACCGGACGGGGCGAGCGCCTTGGCGTGGGCGGCGCGGGTGACATCGAGCATCGCGGCGTAGGGGCCGTCGGCGGGAGGGTAGCCGCCCATGGCCAGGGCCCACAGGCGGTCGGTGCGTACGGCGAGCTGGAGGCCGGCGAGGGCGAGCCAGGAGTAGCCGTAGTAGGCGAAGCGGTCGGCTCCCGCGGCGTCGGCGACGGCGAGGAGGTCGGCGGCGAGGTTGCCGGGGGTGAGGGTCTCCGGGGCCGGGACGCCCATGCGGTGGCCCTCGTAGTCGGCGGTGACGACGGTGAAGTCGGCGGCGAGCGCGGCGGCGAGGGCCGCGCCGAGATCGGGGTCCGCGCCCCAGGCGCGCATCGCGGCGGCGGTCGGCGCGTCGTGCGGTTCGGTGCGCACGGGCAGGAGGACGGCGGGGCCTGAACCCCGGACCGTGGCGGTGATCGTGGATCCGTCGTGCAGGCGTACCGGCAGCTCGGACATGGACTCCCCTAATAGTGTACGGTGTAGAGAAATTATTACTGTACACCGTAGGGGAATTCATGGAAGACGACGACGCCGAGCTGCTGAGGGCGCTGTGGCGGCGTCCGGGGGGCGAGCCGGTGCGCGGGCCGGGCCGCAAAGCGTCACTCACCCTCGACGCGATCCTGGACGCGGGCACGGCCATCGCCGACGACAGGGCCGCGCCCCCGCTGTCGATGCGGCTCGTCGCCGACCGGCTCGGCCGCACCCCCATGGCGCTGTACTCCTACGTCGCGCACAAGCGCGCGCTGATGCGGCTGATGTACGACCGCGTCCACGCCGAGTTCCCCGAGATCGACGGCCCCGACCCGGCCGCCCGCGTCCTCGCCTGGGCCGACGCGCTCACCGACCTGTACGCCCGCCACCACTGGCTCGGCGAGGTCTCCTGGGCGCGGCCGGTCCTCGGCCCGCACGAACAGGCGGTCCTTGAAGCGCTGCTCGTCCAGCTGACGCCCCTTGACCTCGCCCCGGACCGGGTGCGCGCGCTCGTCGCCGCGCTCTTCGCGCTCTGCCGCAATACGGGCCGCCTCATCGGCGACGCCCGCCACGCCGCCGAGACCTCCGACGAGTCCGCCTGGTGGGCTGACCAATCCGCCGCGTTCCAGGACGCCGCCCCCGACTTCGCCGAGCGCTTCCCCCTGTCGGCGGCCCTGGGCGCGGCCCCGCGCACCGACCCTCTGCCCGCCGAGGGCACCTACCTGGAACGCACCGCCCGTGCCGAGCTCCACAGCGCGACCCGGCTTCTGCTCGCCGGGGCCGCCCTCAAGGAGTGAACCTCCCGGACGGCTTAAGCGCGCCGCATGGCGAGCCGGGGGCCGAGTGCGTGCAGACCCGCCGCCGTCTCGGCCGCCCAGTGGGCGCGCAGTTCCGGGCCCCACGCGGCACGGGGAAGGTCGGTGAAGCCGAAGCGGCGGTACCAGGGGCCGTTCCACGGGATGTCGCGGAAGGTGAGGAGGGTGAGCCCGGAGGGGGACTCCTCGATGGCGGCGCGTAGGAGGACGCCGCCAAGACCCTTGCCGGTGTGGTCGGCGTGCACGGAGATCTGCTCGAGGTAGGGCAGGCCGTCGACCGTGGTGAGCGCCGCGAACCCGACGGGCGGGTCGCCGAGCACGAGGACCCGCGCGCTTTCGCTGAGCTCCTCGATGACCGTGGGACCCGGCGGGAACACGATGCCCGCCGCGGCGAACAGCGCGTCGCCGCTCGCCTCGACCGACGGCAGCGCCGCGAGGTCTTGAGGCTCCGCCCAGCGCGCTTGCCCGGGCCCGTCTGTCCGATCCGTCATGCCGCACCCCCGCTAGGACCCTACGGCCCGGCACCCCGTCGGCCAACCGGTTTTCCGCGCCGCGATTGGTTCCCCCGGAAAAGGCCACTTGCGGGGATTGGCCCTGGGGAAAGCGGGCCACCTCGGGGGAGGGTGGGAGGCGTGATCGAGATCGGGGCGGTCCTGGGGATCGCGGCGGTGGCGTTGGGCATGGTCCTGACGCCGGGGCCGAACATGGTGTACCTGGTGTCGCGTTCGGTGGCGCAGGGGAGGCGGGCGGGGCTCGTCTCGCTGGGCGGTGTCGCGTGCGGCTTCGCCGTCTACGCGGCAGCGGTGACGGCCGGGCTCGTCGCGGTCTTCGCGCTCGTGCCCGTGCTCTACACCGCGCTGAAGCTCGCCGGGGCCGGATACCTCGGCTGGCTCGCCTGGCAGGCGCTGCGCCCCGGCGGACGCTCGGCGTTCGCGCCGCGCGACCTCGCCCCGGACGGCCCACGCCGCCTGTTCACGATGGGCCTCCTCACCTCGCTCCTCAACCCGAAGATCGCGATCCTGTACGTGTCGCTGCTCCCGCAGTTCGTCGTGCCGGAACATGGCAATGTGGCGCTCCAGAGCCTCCTGCTCGCCCTCGTCCAGATCGCCGTGGCCGTCACCTTCAACGGCATGTTCGTCCTCGCCGCTGGGTCCCTGGCGGCCTTCCTGACGGCCCGCCCCTTCTGGATGGCCTTCCAGCGCCGCGTCACCGGCATGTTCCTCGCCGCCTTCGCCCTGCGCATGGCCACTGACCGGGGCACGGCCCCCGCCTGACGCCCGCGCCACCCGAAAAGCTGACCGTTCTTTCCAGGAATTGTTTACCGCACTTCCTTTGACTTGGATCATCGCGACCCGCTTATTGTGAGTGATGCCGTCCGGGCATGATCCGCAGATGGGGGGATTTCTCGATGCGTCCCAAAAACCTGCTGGTGAGCACGGCTCTCCTAGCCGGACTAGCCTTCGCACCGGCCCACGCCGCCTCCGCCGCACCGGCCCCGGCCAGCCCGGCGAGCACGGGGACCCAGCTCACCGCGGCCGTCCAGTCCGTCGAGATCTACCGCCCCAAAAAGAAGCAGCGCCAATACAAGCAGCGCCAATACAACAGGGGCTATCGCGCCGGTTACCGCCAGGGCGTGAAAGACGGCTACCGCACCTGCAAGAAAAAGAACAACTTCCGCAGCTTCTCCGGCACCGACGCCTACACCCGGGGCTGGCTGAACGGCTACGACCGCGGCTTCGCCAAATTCTGCCGCCACCGCTGACCCCAGGGCGGTCCGGATCGGCTGTGCGGGCGGACGGCCCCGCCCGCTCAGCCTCATGTCCAGACATGGCACACTCTGGGCATGTTTGGGGTTACTGACATCGCCGGGTATGCGCTCGGGGCGTTCTTGATCGTGTTGCTTCCCGGGCCGAACTCGTTGTTCACGTTGAGCGTGGCGGCGCGGGACGGGGTGCGGGGCGGGTACCGGGCCGCGGGCGGGGTCTTCGTGGGGGACCTCGTGCTCATGGTGGCCTCGGCGGCGGGGGTGGCCTCGCTGTTGCGGGCCAATCCGACGGTGTTCGCGGTGGTGAAGTACTTCGGCGGGGCCTACCTGCTGTGGCTCGCGGTCGGGATGCTGCGGGCGGCGTGGGGGATGTGGCGGGAGCGGAACGCCGAGGAGCGGAACACCGACGTCGTCGCGGAGGCGACGAGCGCGCGGGCGCCCGAGGGGAATCCGTTCCGGAAGGCGCTGCTGATCAGCCTGCTGAACCCGAAGGCGATCCTGTTCTTCATCTCGTTCTTCGTGCAGTTCGTGGACCCCGCCTACCCCGCGCCCGTGCTGTCGTTCCTTGTGCTCGCGGTGATCCTTCAGGTGTTCAGCGGCGCGTATCTGAGCCTGCTGATCTTCGGGGGGACGCGCCTGGCCGAGGCGTTCCGGCGGCGCAAGCGGGTCTCGGCGACGGCGACCAGCGCGGTCGGCATCGGCTTCCTCGGGTTCGCCGCCAAGCTGCTGACGGCCTCGGCCTGACCGGCCGGGCAGAAGCGAAGGGGTGCGGACCGGTGGGTCCGCACCCCTTCTGTTCCCTCATCCCCAGGGATCGTTTCCGGACGGTCAGTGCCGTCCGGCGTGTGTGGCGGAGCCGTCGCTGGTGACCGCGGTGTGCAGGTCGGTCCAGAAGTTCAGCTCCTCGTCCTCCTTGAGGTGGGCGATCCGGCCCCAGAACTCGCGGTCCTCGGCCTGCTGGGCGACCTCGGCGGAGATCGCGGGCATCATCAGCGTGCCGGACTCGGCGTCGTCGAGGTCGTAGTGGGTCATCTCGACCGGCAGCGCGACGGGCGGCGCGCCGGAGGTGCGGTGGTGGCGGCCGCGCTTGCGCACCTGCGGCTTGGGGGTGGCGGCGACGGCGGCCGGGACGCGGGCCGCGGCGACCTTGGCGACCCCGATCGCCAGGACGGCAAGGACCGCGATGCCGACGACGCCCGTCAGCGCCGCCTCCTTGATCGGGAGGTCGTGCGCGCCCGACCCGTCGGACGGCGACTGCCCGGTGAGCGCGGCGGCCCCGGCCTCGGGGGCGACGAGCTCGGCGACGCTGGGCGCGGGGGCGGCGTGCTTGGGCGTGTAGGCCGCGTCGGTGGTGCCCGCCTCGACGGCTTCGGTCTTGGCCTCGGCGGCGGCGACGGTCTCGGCGAACGTCATGCCGCCGATCTCGACCTTGGAGGGATACCCGTAGCCGACGATGTCGGAGGGGTCGCGCTCGCGGACCGCGATGGTGTCGTGGGTGTTGGCCTCGATCGTGACGACCTTGCCGCCCTTGACGGCCTTGACCAGGCCGACGTGCTGGATCGAGCCGAGGTCCTTGGACCCCGCCCAGTTGAAGAACACCACCGCGCCGGGCTCGGGCTTGGTGCCCCAGGCGTCCTGCTCCTTGAACCACTGCGCGTGGTCGCGGGTGGCGGCGAACTGGCCGACCCACTCGGTGACCCCCGCCTTGTCGGCGGCCCAGGCGATGAACATGTCGCACCAGGGGGCGGTCTTGAAGTAGACGTCGTCGTCGACGTTCTTCACCCACCAGTCGCCGAACTTGGTGTAGCCGCCGGCGCCTTCGCTGTAGCCCAGTTCGCTCTCAGCGAGGTCCAGGAGCTTCTGGCCTACCGCATCCACTAGTACTCCTCGGCGTTGCCGCAACCTTCGGGGGTTGATCACGGGTCGATCTCGGAAGAATGTAGTGGCGGTAACGCGTTGGGGCAAGCGATACGGCGATATCCGTGTGCGCGGAAACGGTAAGTCGCGCGACGGTCACAGATCCGTTTGCGCTCGGTCAAGCCGACAGTGCGGACAAACCGCCCGGAAGTCGGGGTTGCGGCGTAACACATGTGCAACAGATGGCACACTGTGACGCCGGAGGTAATGAACAAGATGTCCGTAGATCCTTACCGGCGGGTGCTCGCCCTGCCGGGGGTCCGTGCCCTCATGCTCGTCGGGCTCGTCGCCCGCGTCCCCGTCACCGCGACGGGACTCACGCTGACCATGTACGTGGTCAAAGAACTCGGCCTCGGCTTCTTCCAGGCCGGCCTCGTCGGCGCGGGCGCGACCCTGGGGATAGCGGTCGGCGCGCCGGTCGCCGGACGCCTCATCGACCGTTACGGGCTGCGTCCCGTCGTCGGCGTGACGACGGTCTTCCAGCTCGCCTTCTGGCTCACCGCCTCCTTCCTGCCGTATGCGGCACTCCTCGCGGGGGCGCTGCTGTCCGGGATCCTCGCGATCCCGATCATGGGCCTCATGCGGCAGTGCGTGTCGGTGATGGTCCCGCCCGAGCACCGGCGGCCCGCCTACTCGCTCGACTCGGTGCTCGGCGAGATCTCCTACATGATCGGCCCGGCCTTCGCCGTCGCCGCGAGCGCGGCCGTCGGCAGCCACTGGACGATGGCGGCGGTCGGCGTCGGCCTCGTCGGCGCGGGCGCGGCCCTGTACCTGCTGAACCCGCCGACCAGGGAGGCGTCGGACGACCCCGCCGCGTCCGCCGCGCCGCCCCCGCGCCGTCGCGAGTGGCTGAGCCCCGCGCTCCTCGCGCTGCTCGCGGTCTCGGCGGCGGGCACCTTCGTGGTCACCGCGACCGAGCTGTCGATCGTGGCGATCCTCGAGGACGACCACGCGACGACCTGGTCGGGACTCGTCATCGGCCTGTGGTGCGCCTGGTCGCTCATCGGCGGCCTCGTCTACGGCGGCCTGAAGAAGGGCATGTCCCCCCTGACGGTCGCCGCCCTCATGGCCCTCACCACGGCCCCGGTCGGCTTCGTCACCGACTGGCGGCTCCTTGCCTTCGCGCTCATCCCCGCGGGCCTGCTGTGCGCGCCGTCGATGGCCTCGGCCGTGGACGCGCTGAGCCGCCTCGTCCCCGACACCAGCAGGGGCGAGGCGATGGGCCTGCACTCGACGTCGCTGACGCTCGGCCTGGCCCTGGGCGGCCCGCTCACCGGCTGGGTCATCGACGAGGCGGGCGCGGCCTGGGGCTTCCTGCTCGCGGGCGGCGTCGGCCTGCTGCTGGTGCTGGTCGCGGTCCCGCTGTGGCGGGCCGCACCGCGCCGGGGCGCGCTCACCGCCAAGACCGCGTAACGCCCGAGAACACCGCCGCCGCCCGGTGACGAGTCCTCGTCACCGGGCGGCGTTCGTTCGTTCGGGGCCCTACGCCCCGGTCGTTAGCGCGCTAGGCGAGGCCCGCGCGGCGCAGCGCGTCGGCGAGCGCGCCGCCGGGCGCGGGCTCACGGCGTCCGCCGCCGCCCTTGCCGCCCTGCCCGCGCTGGCCGCCTTGACCGCCCTTGCCGCCCTGGCCGCCACCGCCCGAACCGCCGCGTGGCCGACCGCCGCGCGGCCCGCCCTGGCCCTCCTGGCCGCCCTGACGGGGTCGCGGCGCGTCCTCGTCGAGCCGCAGCGTCAGCGAGATCCGCTTGCGCTGGAGGTCGACCTCGAGGACCTTCACCCTGACGACGTCGCCGGGCTTGACGACGTCGCGCGGATCGCTCACGAACGTGTTCGCGAGCTGGCTGACGTGCGCGAGCCCGTCCTGGTGGACGCCGACGTCGATGAACGCCCCGAACGCCGCGACGTTGGTGACGACGCCCTCGAGGAGCATCCCCGGCTTGAGGTCGGTCAGCTTCTCGACGCCGTCCTTGAACGCCGCGGTCTTGAACGCGGGACGCGGGTCGCGTCCCGGCTTCTCCAGCTCGGCGAGGATGTCGGTGACGGTCGGCAGGCCGAAGGTGTCGTCCACGTAGTCCTGCGGCTTCAGCCGCTTCAGGGCTGAGCTGCCGATGAGGGTCTTGAGGTCCGCGCCGGTGCCCTCAAGGATGCGCCGGACGACCGGGTAAGCCTCGGGGTGGACGGCCGAGGAGTCGAGCGGGTCGTCGCCGCCGGGGATGCGCAGGAAGCCCGCGCACTGCTCGAACGCCTTCGGGCCGAGCCGCGCCACGTCCTTGAGCGCCCTGCGGGTGCGGAACGGGCCGTTGGCGTCGCGGTGGGCGACGATGCTGTCGGCGAGGCCGGGCCCGATGCCCGACACCCGGGTGAGCAGCGGCACCGACGCGGTGTTGACGTCGACGCCGACGGCGTTCACACAGTCCTCGACGACCGCGTCGAGCGAGCGCGACAGCTTGGTCTCCGACAGGTCGTGCTGGTACTGCCCGACCCCGATCGACTTCGGATCGATCTTGACCAGCTCGGCCAGCGGGTCCTGGAGCCGCCGCGCGATCGACACGGCCCCGCGCAGCGAGACGTCCATCCCCGGCAGCTCCTGCGCGGCGTAGGCGGACGCCGAGTACACCGACGCCCCCGCCTCGGACACCATGATCTTGGTGAGGCCCGGCATCAGCTTGGCGAGCTCGCCCGCGAGCTTGTCGGTCTCCCGCGAGGCAGTGCCGTTGCCGATGGCGACGAGCTCGACCCCGTGCGCCTTGACCAGCTTGGCGAGGACCGCCAGCGAGGCGTCCCACTGGCGGCGCGGCTCGTGCGGGTAGATCGTGTCGGTCGTGACGACCTTGCCCGTGGCGTCCACGACGGCGACCTTCACGCCGGTGCGCAGGCCCGGGTCGAGGCCCATGGTCGTGCGGGTCCCGGCGGGCGCGGCGAGCAGGAGGTCGCGCAGGTTCGCGGCGAACACCCGCACCCCCTCGTCCTCGGCCGCCTGCCACAGCCTGGTCCGCACGTCGATGCCGATGTGGACCTGGATACGGGTCCGCCACGCCCATCTGACGGCGTCGAGCAGCCACCGGTCGGCCGGACGGCCCCGGTCGGCGACGTCGAAGCGCCGCGCGATGCTCTGCTCGAAGCTGCTCGGGCCGCTCTCCACCGGCTCCTCGGGCTCCAGGACGAGATCGAGGATCTCCTCCTTCTCGCCGCGGAACAGCGCGAGGATGCGGTGCGAGGGCAGCTTGGTGAAGGGCTCGTCGAAGGAGAAGTAGTCGGAGAACTTGGCCCCGGCCTCCTCCTTGCCCTCGCGCACCCGGGAGACGAGACGGCCCCGCCCCCACATGCGCTCGCGCAGCTCGCCGATGAGGTCGCCGTCCTCGGCGAACTTCTCCACGAGGACGGCGCGCGCGCCCTCCAGCGCGGCGGCGGCGTCGGGCACGTTCTCGCCCAGGTACCCCTCGGCCAGCGCCTTGGGGTCCTGGGACGGGTCCTCCAGCAGGGTCAGGGCGAGCGGTTCCAGACCGTTCTCGCGCGCTATCTGCGCCTTGGTACGGCGCTTGGGCTTGTAGGGGAGGTACAGGTCCTCAAGACGGGCCTTGGAGTCGGCCTGGAGGATCTGGGCCTCCAGCGCCTCATCGAGCTTGCCCTGGGTCCGGATCGACTCGAGCACCGCGGCGCGGCGCTCCTCGAGTTCGCGCAGATAACGCAGCCGTTCCTCCAGCGTGCGCAGCTGGGTGTCGTCGAGGGCACCGGTCACCTCCTTGCGGTACCGGGCGATGAACGGGACGGTCGAGCCGCCGTCGAGCAGCTCGACCGCGACCTCGACCTGCCGCTCCCGTACTCCCAACTCCTCAGCAATACGCCGGTGAATGACCGGCACGCTCACGCTCATGCGCGTATTCTTCCGGCTCCGCGGCGTGGACGTCACCAGGATCGCCGCGCCCGGTCTCGTCGGCCACGTGACGGCGGCCGGCGAAGGGGCGGTTCTCCGCCCAGTCCCCGCCGTCGCGGGTGTCCGCGCCGAAGCGCGGGCCGAAGAGGGCCAGTGCGGCGAGGAAGACCAATACGACGATCATCTGGCACCTTCTTGTGGGTGGGTTTTTCGGGCCACTTCCCATTAAGGCGGCCATTGGCTTGCCTGTTAAGAGCCAATCCGGCAAAGTGGCCCGTATGAGTGAGGTGCGGTACGTCGGCGGGGTTCAACTGGCCCGTCTCCTTGGTCCCCTGCCGTCCGAACGGCCCCTGTACGCGGCCCTCAGCAGGGGGATCAGAACCCTCGTCCAGGACGGCAGGCTTCCCCTGGGCGTCAGGCTGCCCGCCGAGCGCGATCTCGCGGGCGCGCTCGGGGTGAGCCGCACCACGGTCACCTCCGCCTACGACGACCTGCGCGAGGACGGCTTCGTCTCCAGCAGGCAGGGCGCGGGAAGCTGGACTGCCCTTCCGGCGGTCAGCGCCGACCGGCCGGGCGGCCCCGCGTTCACCGCGAGCCCGCGCGACGCCCAGCCCGGCACGATCGACCTCGGCTGCGCCTCGCACGCCGCCCCCGCGGTGTTCCCCGAGGCGGTCGAGGCGGCCGTCGCCCAGCTGCCGCTGTACACGTGCGGGCCCGGCTACGAGCCGGCCGGGCTGCTGCGGCTGCGCGAGGCCATCGCCGACCGGTACACCGAACGCGGCCTGCCGACCAGGCCCGAGGAGATCGTCGTCACCAACGGCGCGCAGCAGGCGTGGAACCTCCTGGTGCAGACGCTGGTGCGGCCCGGCGAGCCGGTGATGGTCGAGCGGCCCACCTACCCGCACGCGCTCGGCGCGCTGCGCAACCGCGGCGCGCTCCTCGCCACCGTCGGGGTGAGCGACGGCTGGGACGTCGAGCTGCTCGCCGACGGCATGCGCCAGTCGGGCGTCCGCCTCGCCTACCTGATCCCGGACTTCCAGAACCCCACGGGCCACCTCATGAGCGCCGACGACCGCGCCGCGGTGGTCGAGGCGAGCCGGGCGTCGAAGGCCCAGATCGTCGTCGACGAGACCTTCGCGGAGCTGTCGATCGACGCCGCCGCGCCCATGCCGCCGATGGCGTCCTTCGACGGGGGCGGCCGGGTGATCTCGGTCGGGTCGGCGTCCAAGCTGTTCTGGGGCGGCCTGCGCGTCGGCTGGATCCGCACCACGATCCCGCTCGCCCAGCGCCTTGCGACGCTGCGAGAGCCGATGGACATCGCGCCGCCCGTCATGGAGCAGCTGATCACCGCGGAGCTGTTCTGCCGGGTGGAGGAGGTGCGGGCCGAGCGGCGCGCCCAGCTGGGCGAGGCGCGCGACGCGCTCGTCGCGGCGCTGCGCGCCCGCGTCCCGGACTGGACCTTCACCGTCCCGGAGGGCGGCATGTGCCTGTGGGCGCGGCTGCCCTTCCCCGTCGCCACGTGCCTGAGCGAGACCGCGCTCCGGCACGGGGTCAGGGTCATTCCCGGCCCGATGTTCGGGGCCGACGGCGTCCTTGAGGACTATCTGCGCCTCCCGTTCGCCAAGTCGCCGGACCAGCTGCGTGAGGCCGTCACAAGGCTGGCCGCCGCCTACGAGGGCACCGGGGTGGAGATCCCTGTGCAGGACAGGCAGATGCCCGCCTGCGTCTGACCCGGGCGCGACCTTCCTGAGGGCGGCGGTACGGTGGGTCCGCCGCATCGAGGAGGGGAGAGCAGAGCATGGTCGGCTGGCTTGCGGGGGCGCTCATCGCGGTGTCCCTGGCCGTCGCGGTGTGGTTCCTGCTCATGTCCCGCGCGGACAAGACGATCCAGGCGGTCCACCTGCTCGCGATCGCCGTGGTCGAGGCCGGGCTGCTCGCCCAGGTCGTCGTGGCGGCCGTGCGCTTGGCCGGGGGGCACGAGCCCGCCGAGCAGGCGACCTTCATCGGCTACCTGATCGGCTCGCTCGTGGTGCTGCCCGTCGGCGCGTTCCTCGCGGTGGGCGAGCGCAGCAAGTGGGGCACCGTCGCGGCCGCCGTCGCCTGCCTCACCGTCCCCGTCGTCATCCTGCGCATGCAGGACCTGTGGAGCGTCACCGGTGTCTGACACGACCTCTCAGCGCCCGGCGAAGCCGCGCGAACTCGCCTCGGGGCCCGGCCGCGCGCTCGTCGCGGTCTACGCGGTCTTCACCCTCGCGGCGGGCGCGCGCTCGGCGGTCCAGATCGCGACGCGCCTTGACGAGGCCCCGGTCGCCTACCTGCTGTCGGCGCTCGCCGCGGTGATCTACCTGCTGGCGACCGTGGCGCTGTGGAGCTCCAGGCGGTCGGTGGCGCTCGGCGCGATCGTGGTCGAGCTCGTCGGCGTCCTCGGGATCGGGCTGTTCAGCTACCTCGACCCCGGGCTGTTCCCCGAGGCGACCGTGTGGTCGCACTTCGGCTCCGGATACGGCTACATCCCCGTCGTGCTGCCCGTGCTCGGGCTGCTGTGGCTGCGCGGGGGCGCGAAACGCGTGTCGTGACGCCGGGTCACCGCGCGTGATCCTAGGATCGGTGCCCCATGGCGCACTGGTTCTCGCAGGACATCCTCGACGCGGGCAAACTGCGCCTCTTCTGCTTCTTCGTCGCGTTCATCTGCGGGTTTCTGTTCATCCGGGTGAGCGTCCGGCTGATCCGCGCCGACGTCAGATGGTGGTTCGGGAACGTCACCCCCGGCGGGCAGCACATCCACCACGTGGTCTTCGGCCTGGCGTTCATGTGCGTGGGCGGCGTCACCGGCCTCGCCGTCTCCGACGCCGAGTCGGCCTGGGCGGCGGTGGCCGCGTCGGTCTTCGGCGTCGGCATGGCCCTCGTCCTCGACGAGTTCGCCCTGGTCTTCCACCTCCAGGACGTCTACTGGAGCGAGCAGGGCCGCCTGTCGGTGGAGGTCGTGTTCATCGCGATCTCGCTGTGCGGCCTCGCCCTGCTCGGCTTCAGCCCGCTGGGCCTGGGCGGCGGCGAGGACGCCGAGGACGGCATGTGGGTCTTCGCCGGCTACCTCGTGGCCAATCTCGGCTTCTCGATCGTCTCGGTGCTGAAAGGCAAGACCTGGCTCGGCCTCGCTGGGCTGTTCATCGGCTTCCTCGCGCTGCTCGGCGCGTTCCGGCTGGCCCGTCCCGGCTCGCCGTGGGCGCGCAGGTTCTACCCGAACGGCTCGCGCAAGATGACGAGGGCGGCCCGCAGGGAGCAGCGCTACATGCGGTTCGACGACTTCACCCGGTGGCTCCAGAACCTCGTCGCCGGAGCCCCCGACGACGAGCGCAAGAAGCGCCGCTGACGCCAGACCCCGGCGGACGGCCGGGGTCCCGCGTGTCGGCGGCGCCGCGCGGAGCGGCGCCGGGGTAAGTCAGCCGCCGGCCTTGCGGCGGAAGGTGCGCTTGCCGCCCGCCTGGGCGTGGGTGCCGTGGATCTTGGACCCGCCGCGCCCGCCGCCCGCCGCGCCGTGCTGCGCGCCGCGCTTGCGCTCGAGCGCCTCGCGGAACTTGCGCTTGGCGGCCTCTTCCGGAGTCTCCTCCACCGCCTCCTCGGCGGTGGCGGAGGTGATCTGCTCGTCGTGCTCTGACTCAGCCATGACACAAGCTTGCCACGCCGCCGCACGGGTTGGTGACGGCCCCGGCGTCGCCCTTGCGGACATCCGCCGGAACACGGGGTGGATCACCCGAAAACCGGCGCGTCCACGGTCCAGTAGCCGTCGTTGCCCGCGTCGGAGAGCCGGAACTTGATCTCGGCGTTCCGCGCGCCCTCGGGGACGGAGATGGTGAACCGCACGGGCCGGGAGGGCGCGTCGGCGTCGAACCCGAGAATCCGGCGGTCAGGGCCGCCGTCGAAGGAGACGAGGACGGTGGCGCGCTGGGTTCCCCGCTGCCTGTAGTGCGAGACGAACGAGATCGGCAGGGTGCGGCGTCCCGCGACGTCGATCCTGGGCGAGACGAGGGTGCTGGTGAAGACCCCGGAATGCGGCTTGTCGGCCCATTCGTCAGGGTCGGCGACGGCGAAGACCCCGCGCGCCCTGACGTTGTTCTCGCGGTCCTGGCCGGGCTCCGCGGCGGTCCAGAACTCGTCGTTCGCCAGGGCCCAGCCGCGCCACTCCGCGACGCCGCCGACGCCCATCGCGCCGTCGTCGACGCGCCAGCCGGTCGGGAACGTCTTGGTCCAGCCGGGGGTCTCGGGGGGAATGCCCGACTCGTCCTGGCGGGCGGCGAGCAGCGGGGCCTGGGCGTCGAACGGGTCGGCGGGTGCGGCGCCGGTGAGGGGCCGTCCGTCGAGGTGCGCGGGCGGTGGGACGCCGAGCCAGTCGAGCGCGGTCGCCGCGACGTCCACGTTCTTGGCCTTGACCGCGGGGGAGGAGACGGGAATCCCCGGCCCGGCGGCGATGACGAACGAGCCGCGCTCCAGCTTGGAGCCGCCGCCGTGCCCGCCCGCGTCGGTGTGGCCGTGGTCGCTGGTGACGACGAACAGCCACTCCTCGCGGTCGTAGGTCGGGCGGCTCTTCACCGCGTCGATGACCGCGCCGATCCGCGCGTCCGTCGCGCGCAGGGCGGCGGCGTAGGCGTCGCTCGCCCCGCCCGACGCGTGGCCCGCGGCGTCGACCTCGCCGAAGAAGACGAACGACGCGTGCGGCCCCTTGTCGCGCAGGTGGGCCGCCGCGTCGTCGCGGATCTCGTCGTCCTGTGAGGCGTAGCCGTGCGCCGCGCCGTCGAGGACGAGTTCGCGGTCCACGCCGGGCCGGATGATCGTCTGGCCGATCGGCTTCCAGTCGACCGCCGCGTACGTGCCGAACGTGCTGTCGTACGCCTCGGTGAGGTGCAGGAACGTCGGGTTCGCGGCCAGGGCGTGGTCCTGGAAGCGGTTGTCGGCGACCCGGTGCTTGTCCGGCCAGGTGCCGGTGAGGACCGTCGCCCAGCCGGGGCCGGAGGACGTCTTGGCGAGCGGGCGCGCGTACAGCCAGGTCGGCGAGGCGTAGCCGGACGCGACGAGGCCGTCGAGGGCAGGCAGGTCGAGCGACTCGACCTTGTCCCAGCGGACGCCGTCGATCCCGAAGACCACGACGTGCCGGTTCTTCGGCACGGCGGCCCCGGCGGGCGCGGACAGCGGCGCGAACGCCGTCGCGGTGAGGGCCGCGGCCCCGGAGACGGCGACGGCCGCGGCGCCCGCGACGGCGAGGAGGGGGTACTTCACTTGTGGGGTCCTTCGATGGGCATGAGGAAGAGACGTCAGGACGGGGGCGTCCGGACGGTCCGGTTTTCTCAGGCGCGCGAGTGAGGACCGGGGGTGGGCCGAGGGGTAGGGCCGCCTAGACGGCGATGCGGCGCCGGACCAGAGCCGAAGCCTGGTCGACGGCGATGACAAGAACGAGCACGACGAGGATATGGGTAGCCATCTGGTCGAAGCGGAACAATTTGATCGACTGGTTGATCAAGAAACCGATGCCGCCCGCGCCGACGAGCCCGAGCACGAGGGACGCGCGGACGTTCACGTCGAACCGGTACAGCAGCAGCCCGACGAGCTGCGGCAGGACCGTCGGCAGCACGGCGTGCAGCGCGGTCTGCAGCCGGGAGGCCCCCAGGACCCGCATCGCCTCGCGCGGCCCTGGGTCGCTCTCCTCCATCGCCTCGGCCCACAGCTTGCCCATGACCCCGGTGTTGTGCACGACGAGCGCGAGCACCCCGGCGAACGGCCCGAGGCCGACGGCGGTCACGAAGATGAGCGCGAAGACCACGTCGGGCACCGAGCGCAGGAACGACAGCAGCGAGCGGGCCGCCTGGTAGGAGGCCGTTCCGTACGCGGTGACGCGCGCGGCCAGCACCGCGAGCACGAGCGCGAACGGGATCGACAGCGTCGTGCCGAGCAGCCCGATGTACAGCGTGACGGCGGCGGCCTCGAGGCTCGGCCCGAGCACGGTGTCCCAGTCGAAGTCGGGCGGCAGCGCGTCGGCGACGAACGAGGCCATCCCGCGCCAGCCCTGCGCGAGCGCGGTCAGCGAGAACCCTGTGCCCTGCCAGGCGAGGACGTGTACGCCGAGCAGGACGGCGGCGACGGTCCACACCGTCGGGGAGGGGAGGCGGCGGCGCGGCGGCTCAAGGACGGGACCCGCCTTGCTCAGGGGTGCGGTCATCGGACTTCCTGCTCGGCGGGCACGGGTTCGGGGGAGAACTTGTCGGGTGCGTGTTCGTCGGGCGCGTAGAGGCGGTCGACGTCGTGGTCGCCGACCGCCGAGGCGGGGGCGTCGAGGTCGATCCTGCCGCCGAGCAGCCCGACGATCCGGTCGGCATGTGCGCGGGCCAGCGCGGGCTGGTGCAGCACGGCGGCGACGGCGAGGCCGTCACGGGCGAGCTCGGCGAGCAGCGCGACGACCTGCTCGGCGGCCTTCGGATCGAGCGCCGAAACGGGTTCGTCGGCGAGCAGCAGCGTCGCGCGCTGGCACAGCGCCCGCGCGATCGCGACGCGCTGCTGCTGGCCGCCGGACAGGCGGCGCGCGGGTTCGGCCGCGCGGTCGGCGAGGCCCACCCGGTCGAGGCAGGCCATCGCCTCCTCGCGGAGCGCCCGGGGGAACAGCGCCGGAGTGAGCGACCTGCGCAGCGGCAGCCTGCCGAGCGCCCCGGCGCACACGTTGTCCAGCGCGCTACGGCGGCCGACCAGGTGGATCTTCTGGAAGACCATCGCGGCGACGCCGTCGCCGCCCACCTCGATCGCGCCCGCGGTGGGCGTCTCGAGGCCGACGACGCAGCGCAGCGCGGTCGACTTGCCCGAGCCGTTGGCCCCGAGCACCGCGAGGAACTCCCCGGCGGCGACGTCGAGGTCGATTCCGGCGAGGACGGTGCGCGCGCCGAACTCCTTGCGCAGCCCCCGGACGCGGAGCGTCATCGCCTAGACGTCCTTCTCGGTCAGGCCGAGCTTGTCGGCGAGGTCGAACAGCGGCCGGTAGGTGTCCTTGGTGACCGCGACGAGCGGTCCGGGCGGGGTGACGTCGAGGAACGCGCCGACCTGGGCGACGGCGTCGGCGTCGAGGCCGAGGAGCGCGTCGGCGACCTTCTTCTTGAAGGCCGGGTCGAGGGACGAGGCGACGGTGATCGGGTCGTTCGGGATCGGGTCGGAGGTCCAGACCTGCCGGAACTTCGACCTGTCGAACTGGCCGGCGGCCTCGGCGGTGGCGAGCTGCTGGCTGTTGATCTCGGCCGAGTCGACCTTGCCGTTGGTGAGCGCGAGCAGCGCCTCGGGGTGCCCGCCCGCGTAGTTGAGCTTGACGTCGGCCTCGGCGATCCCGGCCTGGGCGAGCGCGTAGCGGGGGAGCGCGTCGCCGGAGGTGGAGCCCGCGCTGGACAGAGCCAGCGACTTGCCCTTGAGGTCGGCGATCGACTGGATCGGGGAGTCGGCGGGCACCCAGATGCCCGCGGTGTAGGTGGTGAGCGCGCCGGAGGCGTCGGCGAACGAGGCGAGCGGCTCCGCGCCCGCCTTGGTGCTGGCGAACACATACCCGAGCGGGCCGAACTGGGCGAGCTCGAGCTGGCCGTTGCGCATCGCGAGGACCTCGGCCGAGTAGTCCTCGACGACCTGGAGCTCGACGGGACAGCCGAGCTTCTCCTCGAGGGCCTTGGCCAGCACCCCGTAGGCGGGCTTGAGCTTGGCCGGGTCCTCGTAAGGCTCTACGCCGAAGCGGACCTTCCCGTTCGGGCAGGCTCCTCCGGACGCCTCGGTGGTGGACTCCCCTCCGCCGCAGGCGGCGAGGAGGGGCAGGACGGCGAGGGCCGTCACGGCGGTGAGGCGAAGCAGGGACTTCATGGTTCTCTCCGTTCGGAGGATGAGGGATCTCAGGGGATGAGGTCTTGCAGGACCTCGGGCGCGAGCCCGAGAGCTGTGGTCATGCCGATGCCGGAGGTGACCGAGACGAGCCGGACCCCTTCGGCGGGCGAGGCGATCAGGAAGGGTTCGGGCGCCGCCGCGTAGACGCCGCGCCAGCGTTCCCTGACCGTCAGGGAGCCGACGCCGAGCAGCCGCGCGGTCTCGGCCAGGACGACGGCGTCGAGCTCCTCGGCCCGGTAGGGGGCGACGTCGGAGGCGTAGGCGTGGGTGTCGCCGATCGTGAGGTCGCCGTCGGGGAGCTGGGTGAGCATGAGGTTCACCCCGGCGTCCAGCAGGCCGGGGTCGTCGCGCTCGAACCGCGCGCGCACGGCGGCGAGGGACGGGCAGGCGGCGAACCCGTCGTAGCGCAGCAGGGACAGGCCGGTGAGGACCGCGGGTTCGATCGGGCGGGCGTGCGGGTCGCGGACGCGCAGCATGTGCAGCGAGCAGCGGGCCACGCCCGCGTCGGCGGCGAGGTCGGGGAAGTGGCGGTCGACGTCGTGGCCGACCGCGACGACCACGTGCCGCGCCCTGACCGTCCCGCGTGAGGTGCCCACCTCGCCGGGGCCGATCGTGTGCGCGGCGGTCGCCCAGTGGAACCTGACGCCGCGCGCGGCGAGCGCCGCGGCGAGCGCGGGCGCGGCCTGGCGCGGGTTGACCCGTACGTCGAGGGGGAGGAACGCGCCGCCTACGACGCCGTCGCCGAGCGTCACCCGCGCGCGGGTCTCGGCCGTGTCCAGCAGCCGCACATGGTCGGGGCCGCGCAGCTCGGCGAACTCGCGCAGCACCGCGAGCTCGTCGTCGGCCCGCGCGACGACCACGGTGCCGGTCGGCCGGGCCCACACGCCCTCGGCGGCGAGGCCGAGCCAGATCTCGCGGGCGGCCATCGCGTAGCGCAGCGCCGCGCCGTCCTGCGCGGTGGCGCAGCCGTGGCCGAAGTTGCGCACCGACGCGCCGCGCGGCCCTGCGTCGCGTTCCACGACCGCGACGCTGATGCCGCGTTCCACGGCGGCCAGGGCATGGGCGAGGCCGACGATCCCGGCCCCCACGACCACAAGGTCGACCTCGTCGAGTTGAGTGCGCAAACTTGTCATGACAAGAAGCCTCGCGAGCCGACGAAGCCCACGTCAACAGTCGCGGGAGAAGTACGCCAGTCGTTCACCCAGTGTTAAGGATGTCCTCGTCAAAGGGCAGAAATTCACTCTCCCCAAGGCGGTGGACGCCTGTATAGTCAAGTTCATGGAACTTCCCCTGCACGAGCGGATCGCGGTGGACCTGCGGCGGCGGATCGCCACGGGCGAACTCGCCGTGGGCGACCCCGTGCCCTCCGAGGCGCAGCTCTGCGCGCAGTGGGGGGCCTCGCGCGGCCCCGTCCGCCAGGCCCTCGCGGCGCTGCGCGCGGAGGGGATGGTCGGCGGCGGGCGCGGCAAGCCGCCCGTCGTGCTGCGCCAGTCGCTCGGCCAGCCGTTCGCCACGTTCATGTCGTTCTCGCGCTGGGTGCACGGCCTCGGCCGCACCCCCGGCCAGCGCACCCAGGAGATCGCGCTGCGCCGCGCCACCGCCGACGTGGCCGACGCGCTCGACCTCGAGGAGGGCGCGCTTGTCGTCCAGCTGCTGCGGCTGCGCCTCATCGACGACGCCCCCACCATGCTCGAGCGGACCACGTTCACCGAGCCGGTCGGCCGCCTCCTGCTCGACTTCGACTGCGACTCCGGCTCCCTGTACGCCCACCTCGCCGACCAGGGCGTCGACATGTCCCTGGCCAGGCACCACATCGACGCGGTCGCCGCCGACGAGACCGACAGCGCGCTCCTTCAGGTCCCCGAAGGGTTCCCGCTGCTACGCGAGTGCCGGATAGCGCGCGGCGCGGACGGCAGTCCCGTCGAGTACTCCGACGACCGCTACCGGCCCGACAAGGTCGGCTTCACCATCGAGAACTCCCAGGCGGCGCAGCCCGCGCTGCTGCGGAGCTGGCAGGCGTCGTCCTGACGACGCCGGAAACGGAAGACCCCCATGATCGAACTCGTCGCCTGTGACGTCGCGGGCACGACCGTGCAGGAGCACGGAGCCGTCTACGTGGCGTTGCGCGAGGCCGTGGAAGCCGCGGGAGCGACACCGAGTGACGCCGACATAGACCGCGCGATGGGCGCGGACAAGAGGGAGGCGATTTACGCGCTGCTCGGGGGCCCGTCGCCCGGGACCGTCGAGGACGTGTTCGCCGACTTCCACGCAAGGCTCACCGCCGCCTACGCGGCCCGCAGGCCCGAGCCCCTTCCCGGGGTGGAGAAGGCGTTCACCGTTCTGCGCGAGGCGGGGATCAAGGTCGCGCTGACCACCGGCTTCGACAGGTCGATCACCGACGCGATCCTCGACCGGCTCGGCTGGGACTCCTCGGTCGTCGACGCCGTCGTGTGCGCCGACGACGTCGCGGCGGGCCGGCCCGCGCCCTACATGATCTTCCGTGCGATGGAACTCACAGGCGTGCGCGCGGTGTCGTCGGTGCTCACCGCGGGTGACACCGTGCTCGATCTGCGCGCCGGATCGAACGCGGGCGCGGCGTATGTCGTCGGGGTGCTGACCGGGGCGATGAACGCCGGGCAACTGGGGGTTGAACGGCACACGCACCTTCTCCCCGGCGTCGCCGACGTGCCCGCGCTCCTCGGCCTGGGTGGGTGATAAGCCGCTTTCCGGGTGGTTTAGTCTGCCTGCGACGATCACGTGGAGAGGAGCAGGGGATGGCTGACAACGGGGGCCTGAGCCTGGGGCTGGAGACCGCGCCCAACGCACGCGACCTGGGCGGGTACGCCACGGCAGACGGCCGGGCCGTCCGCCCCGGCCTCGTGCTGCGCACCGAGGCGCTGCACCAGCTGAGCGACGCCGACATCGCCCGGCTGCGCGCCCTCGGCGTCCGTGACGTCGTGGACTTCCGGGGCGCGCCGGAGATCGCGATGAGCGGCGAGGACCTGCTCCCCGACGGGACCTCCTACCACCACCTGCCCGTCGTCGCCGAGGACCACGACATCTACGCCCTCATCGCCCCGCTGGTCATCGACCCCGACCCCGAGCTCCAGCGGCGCACCCTCGCCGACGGCCGCGCCGAGGCGATCATGGTCGACCTGTACCGCTGGTTCGTCACCGACGCCGAGGCCCGCGAGCCGTTCGCCCGGGCCCTGTCCCTGGTCGAGCGCGCCGAGACCCCCGTCCTGTTCCACTGCACGGCGGGCAAGGACCGCACAGGCTGGATGGCGGCCCTGCTCCTGACCGCCCTCGACGTCCCCCGCGAGACGATCATGGCCGACTACCTGCTCACCAACGAGCGCCAGGCCAACCTCACCGACCTGTTCAAGGGCAGGGCGAGCCCCATCGACCCCGCCCTCCTCGCCCCCCTCCTCGACGTCCGCGCCCCCTACCTGGAGGCCGCCTTCGACCAGGCGGAGAAAGACCACGGCTCCGTCGAGGACTTCCTCACCGACGCCCTGGGCGCGGACCCCGACCGCCTCCGCTCCCGCCTCCTCACCTGACCTCCAACGCCGGGACGACCCTGCGCAGATTCACCAGCACAGTCGGATCCTCCTCCGCCTCGAGCAGCCGGGCCAGCACCGGACGCAACCCGCTCAACCCGCGCTTCTCGGCCGCCTGGACGGCGGTCCACCGGACGCGGGCTTCGGGATCGGCGAGCGCGCCCGCCACAAGCCCCGTGACGTCCCCGTGCGCCTCCCGGAGCCCGTGGACGGCGGCCACCCGCACCCCCACGTCCACGGACCGCACAAGCGGCGCCACGTCCGCGACAGTCAGCGCGCCGGCTTCCTGGAGCGCGAGGACCGCCGCGGCGACGACCGCGCCCACGGGATCGGCCAGCAGCCCTCTGGCGAGGCCGGGAAGATCCGCGCATCCCAGCGCGCTGAGCGTGCCGAGCGCCATCCGGCGCGTCTCGGCCTCCGGATGGGTGAGCGCGCCCCGCACCGCCGACACCGCCTCCCCGATCCGCAGCCGCCGCGCCGTCCACAGGGCCGCGGCCCGCACCCGCGCGTCGGGGTCGCCGACCGCCGCGACGACGGCACGCCGCCCCGCCTCAGAGACCTCAGGCAGCGCGTTGAACGAGGACACGGCCCGCGCCCGCCGCGCCGGATCGGCATCCCGCGCCCCCGCGACGAACGCGACTTCGCCGCCGAGCAGCCTGTCATGGAAGAACGTCGTGCCGTAGCCCGCGATCACATCGTCAAGCCAGCGCTCGTACCAGGCGAGGAAATCCACGTCGTCAAGGACGAGGGGCGCGAGCCCTCCGTCGAGGTCGACCCGGACGAGCCGCCCGCGCGCCGGTCCCGTCACGACGAGCAGGGTGTAGAGGGCGCAGCCACCGTGCACCACCGCCAGGGCGCCTCGGCAGTGCTCGGCGTCGTCGCCCTCCCGGTCGTACAGCTCATCCCACCACTGCGGCCCGTAGACGCGGTCGGCCTCGAACGGACTCGCCTCGGCGAGCCGGCTTACCGGGTCGTCCACGATCATGCCTGCGGCGTCGGCCAGCGGCAGCACCCCGTAGTCGGGTCCCGCGCCCCCGTCCCCGAACTCGGTGACGAACGCGCGGTAGGGCTCCGGCAGGCGCACCCCGTGCGCGCGCTCGAACGCCGCGACGTCGGCCTCGGGCAGCGGAGGCCGCATCCGGAACCCGTGTGCCTTCGCCCCGAAGACGTCGCCGCTTCCCGGGAGTTCCGCCGCCCGCCGCAGCTTCTCGCGCAGCCTTGCGAACACCTCGTCCATGCCGCGCATCCTGGCGGAGGCCGCAGCGCTCCGCCACCGGATTTCGGGCCGCTCGGGTCGGCTAAGCAGGGGATGCCGGGGGCGGCGGCGGTGGCGCGGAGGAGGTCGCGCAGGAGGGGGTAGTCGATCTTGGCGGGGGTGGTGAAGCGGAGGCACGCCTTGCCGACGTCGTGGGGGGCCAGGCGGTCGGCGAAGGCGGCGCGGACGTCGGTGCGCAGCAGGTAGAAGGAGATATAGCGCTTCTGGGCGGCGAAGGCGATCTCCGCGCCGTGCTCGCGGGCGTAGGCGGGCATGCCGTAGGACATCTCCTCGGTGAAGCCGGGGAGTTCGGCGAGGCAGAGCGCGCGGATCCGCTCGATCGCCTCGCGGCGGGCCTCGGGGACCTCCGCGACGTATGCCGCGACGGTCGCGGCGCTGCTCTGGACCATGGCCGGAGGATAGATGACGCCCCTGACAGAATCCGACACCCGCGTCAGCCGGGGTCCTTCTCCTGCCAGCGGAGCAGGCTGTTGCGCACGAGCACGTCGGTCTCGGTGGCCAACAGCGCGGCGATCGCGGGCCGCAGCTCGGGCAGGCGCAGGCGCTCGGCGGAGTGGACCGCGCCCGACCTGACCTCGGGCACCGGGTCGGCGAAGGCCGCAGCGATCAGGTCGGCGACGCCCGCGCCGCGCGCCTTGTGCAGGCTCCACGCCCCGGTGATCCGGATCTTCGGATCGTCGGAGGACAGCAGCGGGGCCGCGTCGTCGGCGGTGTAGTCGGCGAGGTCCTGGAGCGTCCAGACCGCGCGCGCGACCACGTCCCGCGACGTGTCCCGCAGCGCCGCGCGGGCGAGCGCGGCGGCGTCGGGGACGGCGAGGGCGGCGAGCGCGCCCAGCGCCGCCTCGCGCACCCCGGGATCGGCGTCGGCGAGCGCGTCCCGGGCGGCTGCCTCGGCCTCGCCGATCCGCTGGTACCGCGCCGTGTACAGGGCGGTCCGCCGCACCGCCGCGTCGGCATCCCCCACGGCCTCGGCCACCGCCCGCCGCGCCGACGCCGAGAGCTCGGGCGGCGCGCTGAACGACAGGACGGCCTGCCGCCGCACCGCCGCGTCGGGGTCACCGGCCGCCGCAAGGAACTCCGCCTCACCGCCCGGCAGCTTCAGGGCGAAGTAGCGCAGGTCGTATCCGGCGAGCAGCTCGTCAAGCCAGCGTTCGTACCAGGCGAGGAAGTCGGCGTCTTCGAGGACGCGCGGCGCGCTGTGCTCCGCGGCGTCCACCCGGACCAGGCGGCCGCGCGCGGGTCCGGTCACGACGAGCAGCGTGTAGATACCGCCACCGCCGTGGTTGACCGCGAGCGCGCCACGGTAGTACTCGGCGTCGTCGCCCTCCCGCTCGAGGAACTCCTCGCACCACTCGTCGTCATAGCGGCGGCCGGGGACGAACGGGCTCGGCTTGGCGAGGTGCCCGTCGAGGTCCGCCACGACCTCCGCCCAGGCGCGGCGCAGCGGCAGCACGCCAAGGTCGGGTCCGGCCCCGCCGTCGCCGAACCCCGTGACGAACGCCCGGTACGCCGCCGGAAGCCGCACCCCGTGCTCGGCCTCGAACGCCGCGACGTCGGCCTCCGGCAGCGCCGCGTTCAGGTGCCCGGGCCCGCCCGGCCGCGCCGCCGCCCCGGCGAGTTTGGCCCGCAGCCGCGCGAGAACCCCGTCCATGCCGCCTCCCGTGCGCCCCCTGGCCGACCCGTCGCGCCGATTATGCAGCCGCGGGAACCCGACACGCGCGTTCCGGTCATCACCGGACGATCAAGGACGGGTCGGGCACGGTCGTGGTCGGGCGCGGGAATGTCCCGCGCCGGATCTGGTTCAATCCGTTCATGACGATGCAGCAGGACCCGGCGACGACGAGGTTCACCCCGGGACAGGAGATCTTGCATCGGCACTTCACGGGGGACAGGCTCGTCTACGTGCGGGCCGTGCGGGTCGTCGCCCACGACGACCTCGGCCTCAGGCTGTGGATCCCGCGGAACACGCCGATGTCGGCGACCATGACGGCCGACGGCCGGGGCCTGCGTGACATGCCCTTCGCCGAGTGGGTCACCGTGGAGCGCGAGCTGACGCCGATGCGCTGGACCGGACCCGACATCTTCATGTACACCCCGCCCGACGCCGCCCACTCGGTGATGTTCTTCTGGTACCCGCGCGACAAGTTCTTCGGCTGGTACGTGAACCTCGAGGAACCCGGCGTCCTCTGGCAGGACGAGCACGCGGCAGGGGTCGACATCACCGACCAGGACCTGGACATGTGGGTCAACCGCGACCTGAGCTGGTCCTGGAAGGACGAGCACGAGCTGGAAGAGCGGCTGAACTTCCCCGACCACTACTGGGTGGACGACGCCGACGCCGTCAGGGCCGAGGGCCTGCGCGTCGCGGAGCTAATCGAGAAGGGCGCGTTCCCGTTCGACGGCACATGGTGCGACTTCAGGCCCGACCCGTCATGGTCGCTGTCGCAGTCCCTGCCGCCCGGCTGGGACCGTCCACGGGCGCGGGGCTAGGGAAGCCGATGTCCGGAGGCGGCCGCCCGCACGCTTGACCTCAAGCGCGCTTGACGTCCGAGGCTCGGCGTCATGACACCCACAGACGCCGAACGCGCGGCAGTGCTCAAGTGGATCGAGACGGCCGCCCACCCCCTGACGACGGTCGACCCGGCCGCCCCCCTGGACGACCTCCGCCCCCTCCTCGCCATGGTCGGCGACGCGTCAATCGTCGGCTACGGCGCGGGCACGCGCGGCGCGCACGAGCTGTTCACGCTCCAGACGCGCATCGCAAGGCTCCTCGTGGAGGAGGGCGCCTTCCGAGCTGTCGCCTTGGAGGTGGACACGAGCCTCGGCCTACGCCTTGACGAGTACGTCCGCACAGGCCGCGGAGACCCGAACGCCCTCCTCAAGGCAGCGGGCCCGCTGGCCGCCACCGAGGAGGTGTTCGGCCTCCTGTCCTGGATGCACGCCTTCAACCGGGACCACCCGGAACGTCCGGTCCGCCTGGTCGGCATCATCCCCGGGATAGCGGACGCCGACCTGCTCGACGGGATCATCGCCCACATAAGCGAGGTCGCGCCCTCCCGCGTCCACGAAGTCGAAGCCCTCTACGCCGAACTACGCCCGACCCCTGAAGAGGACCCCTTCACCTACATTGGCCGTCTCCGCAAGAGACAGGACATCAAGGAACGCGCCCGTGACGCCCACCTGCTCGTCGCGGAGCTGACGGCCGACTCCTGGACGGTCCACAGCGCCCGTCTCGTCGTGCAGTTCCTTGAGCTCCACGACCACGACGCCCCGCCTGATGACCCGCACAACATGGCCTGCCTTGAGCGGTGCTACGCCGAGAACCTTTCCTGGTGGCACGCCCACCTCGGAGAGAAGGCGCTGTGGTGGACGTCGAGTTCGCACTCCTCCAACGGCCCCGGGAGGGCGATGCGCTTCCCGCCCGCGCCCGCCCGCGCGCTGCCCAACGCCGGAGGGTTCCTGCGCGAACGCCTCGGCCCCGGCTATGTTTCGATCGGCCTGACCTTCCAGCGCGGCGAGCTGAACGCCTACGCGGGCGGGCGGACGTACCAGGTGCCCGACGCGGCCCCCGAACTGTTCGAGTCCTTCCTCGCCTCCGGCGACTTCCTGCTCGACCTGCGCGCCGACGGCCCCCCGGAGGCGGCGGCCTGGCTTACCCGGCCCGCCTTCTTCCGCGCTATCGGCCCCGTCTACGACCCCGCGAACGACGCGGCGCACCACATGACCGGCGGATCGCCCGCCGAGTGGTTCGAGATCGTCCTCCACCTCGGCGAAGTCACGCCGACCCGTCAACTGCCCTGAACACGCGAAGGGCCCGCCGCACGCGCGACGGGCCCTAGGCGAGGTGTCAGGGGGTGAAGACGAGCGAGACGTTGTGCCCGCCGAAGCCGAAGCTGTTGGCGACCGCCGCGCGCACCGGCATCTCCCGGGACGCGCCCACCGCGATCTCCACCTTGATCTCCGGGTCGATCTCGTTCAGGTTGAGCACCCCGGGCACGATCCCGTCGCGGACCGACAGCATCGCGCTCATCGCGCCGAGCGCGCCGCTCGCGCCGATGAGGTGGCCGGTCATCGACTTGGTCGCGGTGACGACGGGGTGGGTGCCGAGCGCCGTCGCGATCGCCTCGGCCTCGGCGACGTCGCCCTGCGGGGTCGAGGTCGCGTGCGCGTGGACGTGGTCCACGTCGAGCGGAGACAGCCCCGCGTCGCCCAGGGCGATGCCGATGGCCCGCGCCTGGCCCTCGGGGTCGGAGGCGGTGATGTGGGCCGCGCTCGAGGTGATCCCGGACCCGGCGACCCGGCCGTGGATCCGCGCGCCGCGCGCCTTGGCGAACTCCTCGCTCTCCAGCACCATGACCGCCGCGCCCTCGCCCATGACGAACCCGTCGCGGGTGACGTCGAACGGGCGCGAGGCCGTCGCGGGGGAGTCGTTGCGGGTCGACAGCGCGCGCATCTGGGCGAACGCCGTCATCGTCAGGTGGTGGACGCACGCCTCGGCCCCGCCGGCGACGACGACGTCCGCCTTGTTCAGCCGGATGAGGTCGGCCGCGAACGCGATCGCCTCGGCCCCCGCCGCGCAGGCGCTGACCGGGGTGCGCGCGCCGCCCTTCGCGCCGAGCTCCATGCTGACGTAGGCCGACGGCCCGTTCGGCATGAGCATCGGGATCGTGTTCGGCGACACCCTGCGGGCTTTGCCGTCGAGGATCATCTCGTACTGCTCGAGCATGGTGATCGCGCCGCCGATGCCGGTGCCGATCACCACGGCGAGGCGCACCGGGTCGACCTCGGGCTCGCCGGCGTCCTTCCACGCCTCGCGGGAGGCGATCAGCGCCATCTGCTCGACCCGGTCGAGGCGGCGCGCCTCGTGCCTGGGGATCAGCTCGGTCGGCTCCACGAGGAGCCTCCCGGCGATCTTGGAGGGCAGCTCGGCAGCCCACTCGTCCTCGATCAGGGTCACGCCCGACTTGCCCGCGAGCAGGCCCGCCCATGTCGAGGGAAGGTCACCGCCCAGCGGGGTTGTCGCGCCGAGGCCGGTGACGACCGCTTCACGCATGCTGTCTCCCGTATAGATCGCACAAACGCCGTTCGTCGGTGGGCGAACGGCGTTCCATCCTGGGAACCGAGTCTGCCAGGGGAGAGGGCGGGTGGCCCTACAGATCATCCACGAAGCTGACCCGGGGCCGTTTGTAGGTTCACCACAACGATTCGTCAATGGAAGTTGGTTTTAGAATTGTCCCCGTGGACATCGAAGCGATCGCGCTCCTCCAAGATCCCGTACGCCGCCGTCTTTACGAGTTCGTGGCGGGCGCGGGAGCCGACGTCGGGCGCAACGAGGCGTCGTCCGCCGCCGGGGTCTCCCGTACGCTCGCCGCCTTCCATCTCGACAAGCTCGTCGAAGGGGGGCTGCTCGACGCCGTCTTCCGTAGGCCGGAGGGCAGGGCCGGGCCGGGGGCGGGCCGTCCTGCCAAGTACTACAGGCGGGCGGAGACGGAGTTCACCGCGAGCGTGCCCCCTCGGGACTACCGGGGTGTGGCGTCTCTGCTGGCGGAGACGGTCGCCGAGGCGGGCCTTGACGACCGGGCCGTCGAAGCGGCGAGGGAGGCGGGGCGCGCAGGCGAGCGGGAGCCCTTGCTGGACGTACTGCGCGCGCGGGGATACGTGCCCCTGGAGCGCGACGAGCAGGTCCGCCTGCTCAACTGCCCGTTTCACGCGCTGGCCGAGGAGTTCCCGCCGCTGGTGTGCGCGATGAACCTCGCCCTGCTCGAAGGGCTCGCCGAAGGCACGTCCTGGAGGGCGCGGATGGCCCCCGGGGCGGGCCGCTGCTGCGTCGCGCTTTCTAAAACCAACGAAGTTTGACATATTGGGTCCCATGCAGCTCGCCGTCGTCAACGTCGCCCGCGCCCTCGCCCCCACCGACTCGCCCGTCCTCGCCGAGTTCATGGCCGGCCTCGAACCGGTCAACGCGCTCGCCGACCGGTCGCCGGGCTTCGTCTGGCGGCTCGTGGACGACGACGGCGGGGACGCCACGTCCCTGCGGCCCTACGACGACGACCGCGTCCTGATCAACCTCGCCACCTGGACGTCGGTGGACGCGCTCTTCGACTTCACCTACCGGACCGTCCACCTGGAGTTCGTCCGCCGCCGCAGGGAGTGGTTCGAGCACCTCGGCGAGCCCGTCGTCGCCCTGTGGTGGGTGCCGGACGGCCACCGGCCCACCCCCGCCGAGGCGGTCTCACGCCTGGAGATCCTGCGCGCCCACGGCCCGTCGCCTGAGGCGTTCACCTTCCGCGACCGTTATCCGGCCCCCGCGCTCGACCCCACCGCGTCCTAGACTCGGGCCCGTGACGGACGACGAAGACAAGTCTCCGCCCGCGCGCGCACGGGCGGAGTTCGCTCCTGCGGTCCTGGCGGTGGTCGCCCTCGGCGGATCCCTCGGCGCGGTCGCGCGCTGGGGCCTTGTGTCGCTCTTCCCGTCCGCCGCCTCCGCGTGGGCCGTGCTCGGCGTGAACGTCAGCGGAGCGCTCCTCATGGGCGTGCTCATGGCGGCCGTCACCGAAGTGCCCTCCCTTCCCCGGCTCACCAGGCCGTTCCTTGGCGTCGGCGTACTGGGCGGCTACACGACCTTCTCCACGTACACCGCAGATGTCCTCGCCCTCGACCGGTTCGCGGCCCTCGCCTGTCTGGTCCTCACTCCCGTGACGGCCTTGGCGGCCGTCGCCGTCGGCGTGCGCGGTGCCCGGGCGGTGCTGCGCCGATGACCGTCCTCCTCGTCGCCTTCGGCGGCGCGCTCGGCGCCCTCCTCCGCTACCTCGTGGACCGGGCCGTCCAGTACCGCTTCGGCTCCGACTTCCCCTGGGGAACCTTCACGGTGAACGTCACGGGCTCTGCGGTCCTCGGCCTGCTCATCGGGCTCGCCCCCGGCGACGGCGTCATGGCGTTCGCCGCGACCGGCCTGTGCGGCGCGTTCACGACCTACTCGACGCTGTCGTATGACGCCTACCGCCTCGCCGTCGAAGGCACGGCCGTGCGCTCGGCGTCGTACGTCGTCGGCACCACCGTCGCGGGCCTTCTCGCGGGCGTCATTGGGCTCCTTGCGGGCTCTGCCTTTTGACGGGTGTTACGGGATCGGCGGGAAGGCGAGGCCGCCGTCCACGACGGTCACGTCACGCGGATCGAGCTTCTCGACCTTCACACGCTCCCCGTAGGTCCCGCGAGGGGTGAGGGCGTAAGCGCGCTGGTAGCCCGAGGCGGGCCCGGTCACCTCGAAGCCGAGTGGATTCGCACCGTTCGGGCTCCAGACGCTCGCCAGGTCGAGCAGGGTCGTGCGTCCCCCCGACGACACGACGAGCTGCGCGAGGAACCTGCAGCGCCGCGCCGAAGTGAACAGCACCTCGAACCGCTCGACGTCGTAACGCCGCATCGTGAGTCCACGGAACCGGCCGCCGCCTTCGCCGAGCGCCACCGCGACGGGCTTCGCCGCGTCCACGTCCACCCCGAGGCTGACGACGTGCTCGCCGGTGCCCCCGCCGACCCGCGCGGTGAAGACCGTCCCCGCCGAGGCATCCCGGCAGCGCACGTGATTGACGCGCACGCCTTCCACCCGCACCGCCTCGTGCCGCGCCTGCACGGTGAACACGCTGGCCGCCGCGGGGCCCATGGCGACGTCCCTGAGCAGCCGCGCGCTGAGCGAATCCGGCGACAGGGCCGGGAGGCCCGCCAGATCGTCGTGGACGGCGTCGGCGGCGAACCACGGGGCTCCCCGCCAGAGTTTGCCGACGCCGGGCCCCAGCGCGGCGGGAGGGCCCTCCTCGGCGGGGCGTTCCCCGTCGGTCCCGTCGTCGCCGAGCGCCTGGAACGCGAGCCCGCCGACGACCGCGCAGGCCAGCGCCGCCCCCAGCGCGCGGCCCACGGGAGACCTGCCCCACGACCGGGCCCTGCGCGCCCACGGCGGCGTCTCGCGTTCCCGTCCGCCGCCTGGCAAGGGCTCCCTGCGCCAGTCGTCCACCCGCCACCTCCGGCCGCGTCGAGCGGAGTTTAGGCGCGGCGCGCACGGCCCGTCCACGGGTGAGGCTTGCCGGGATCTTGACCCGCCAGGGTCTTCGTGCCTACCCACCCGTGGCAATACCCCACAGCAGGGCAGATGCCACGACAGGTGCGCGATCGCTCACGAGGGGGAGGGAGCAGGTGCCGGGTAGCGCGGTCACCGGGCCGATCCCCGGGCCGCGGCGCTCCGGCCCCGGTGGGAAGGCGCGATGAACACCTGGTCGATGAACGCCTGGTCGATCCGGACGCGCCTCACCGTCATCGCGACCGCCGTCATGGCGGTCCTGTGCGTCGTCGCCTCCGCGCTGCTCACGCTGGTCAACCACGGGCAGGCGGTCACCTACCGGGTCGAGGAGGCGCAGGCCGTCGCGCTGAAGACCGTCCACCTGATCAAGCGCGCCGACCTGCCCAGGGTCATCCCGCCGAACGTGTCGGACGGCGGCGCGCTTCAGGTCATCGACGCCAAGGGGGTCGTCGCGGCGGGCACCGGGAACCTCGCGGCCAAACCGCGGCAGTCACCGCTGATCCCCCCGGACGACGACACCACCGGCACCGGCGTCACCTGCGACCTGCCCGACATTCCCGGCTGCAAGATCATCGTGGTGTTCCGGGTCTACGAGCCCGACGGCGACTGGTACGTCTACTCCTTCGACGACGTCGTCCCCTGGTACATCAGCGACGGGTTCCTCGGCCAGCTCGTCGCCGGGTCGCTGCTGCTGCTCGCGTTCACCGCGATCGGCACCGCGCTCGTCGTCGGCAGGGCGCTGCGGCCCGTCGAGCACATCCGCCGCGCCGCCAAGGAGATCGGCGCGTCCGTCGCGGGAGGCCGCTCCTTCGGCAGCCGCATCCTGCTGCCCGCCCACCACGACGAGCTGCGCGCGCTCGCCGTCACGGCGAACGAGATGATCGACAGGCTCGAGGCGTCCCTGGTCCGCGAACGCGAGTTCACCTCCAACACCTCCCACGACCTGCGCACGCCGGTGACGGCCATGCGCGCCGAGCTCGACGGCGCCCTGCTGCACCCCGGCGACACCGACTGGCCCGCCACGGCCGAGCGGCTCAACGAGAGCGTCGACCGTCTCCAGGCCATCATCGAGGACCTGCTCGTCCTGAGCCGCCTCGACTCCGGAGCGGTCGGCGAAAAGGAACGCCTTGACCTTTCCCGGCTCGTACGCGACGAGGTCGCGCGGCGCAAGGACGACGACAGGATCGAGGTGGAGGCGGACGCCGTCTACGTCGAGGGCTCGCGCCTCCACCTTGCACGGCTGTTCACGAACCTTCTCGACAACGCGGTACGCCACGCCGCCGAGCGCGTCGTCATCCGGGTATACGCCGAGCCCCCTTGCGCGGTCCTCGAAGTGGAGAACGACGGGGACACCATCCCCCCGGCGATGCGCGAGGCGGTCTTCGAGCGCTTCACCCGGCTCGACGCCTCACGCACCAAGGACACCGGCGGCAGCGGCCTCGGCCTCGCCATCGTCCGCGAGATCGCCCACGCCCACCAGGGCAGCGCCTCGGTAGCCGACATCCCCACCGGCACCTGCATGGAAATCCGCCTCCCCCTCGCATGACCGGACGCGCCCAGGTCCCTTCGAGCGCGCGGTTCGGCCGAGCGCGCGGGCTCAGGCGCGCGGTTCGGTCGGGGTGCGCGGTTCAGCCGAGGACGCGGTTCGGTCGAACTCGCGGTTCGGTCGGGTACGCCGCTCGGTCGGCGTGCGCGGGGTCAGTCGAGGACGCGGGCGAAGGTCTCCAGGCGCAGGTCGCGGGAGCGGGTGAGGTGGCGGTCGGCGGCGGCGCGCGCGGCGGAAGGGTCGCGGTCCGCTATCGCCTCCAGAAGGGCGGCGTGCTCGTCGCGGGTGAGGGCGAGGTCCTCAGGGGTCTCGTGCGGGGTGCGGTCGTAGATGCGCAGCTGTGCGGTGAGCCGGGTGAGCAGGGCCTCTATCGTCGCGTTGTGCGCGGCCTGCCACAGGGCGCGGTGCCACCGGGAGTTGGCTTCGCGGGCCGTCTCCGGGTCGGAAGCCTCCTCGTGGAGGTGGCGCAGCCGCACGAGGTCGAGGTCAGTGCGGCGTTCCGCGGCCGAAGCGGCGGCCTGGCCTTCCAGCGCGATGCGCGCCTCGTAGATCTCCAGGACGTCTTCCGGCGTGCCCGCGCGTACTTCGTAGCCGCGTGTCGCGCGCTTGAGCAGGCCGTCTTGCGCGAGCCGAGTCAGCGCCTCGCGTACGGGCGTCCGGGAGACGCCGTACTGGGCGGCCAAGACGGTCTCCAGTAGCGGGCTGCCTGAGGGGAACCGCCCGGCGAGGACGTCGTCGCGCAGCCTGTCGTAGATCACGCGTGGACTCTAGCGTATACACGCGCATACCGAAGAATTCGACTTTTCCTACTTGTTCGCCATAGTATTCCGCCCGGCATCGCCAACGAAGTGGCGTATGCCCTGGTGGAAGGATGGATCGGAATGAGACGAACCGCGCGCGCCGCCGCCCTTGCGGCGACTGTCCTGCTGGCGGTCTCCGCCTGCGGCGGCTCAGATGACAAGGCCGAGGGGGAGGGTTCGGCCAAGGCCAAGAGCGAGGTGACCGTCGCGCTCAGCTGGTCGCCCAACACCGACTACACCGGCCTGTACGTCGCCGACAAGCTCGGCTACCTCGCCGACGAGGGCATCAGCCTCAAGATCATCCCGTACGCGTCGACCGCGCCGGAGACCCTCGTCGAGCAGGGCACCGCCGACTTCGGCTTCTCCTACCAGGCCGGCGTCGCCTACGCCCAGGCCGCGGGCCACGACGTCGTCGCGGCCTTCGCGCCCAACCAGAAGGGCACCTACGCGATCGCCGTCCGCGCCGACCGTGCCGACATCGCCTCGCCCAAGGACCTCGACGGCAAGACCTACGCGGGCTTCGGCACCCCCGACGAGGGCCCCGAGCTGAAGCACATCATCAAGTACGACGGCGGCAAGGGCGACTTCAAGAACGTCAGCCTGAGCACCGCGGCGTACGAGGCCGTCTACAACGGCCGCGCCGACTTCACCATCTCGGTGAAGACCTGGGAGGTCGTCCAGGCCGAACTCGTCGGCAAGCCCGTCAAGACCTTCGAGCTGACCGACTACGGCTTCCCCGACCAGTACTCCAACCTCCTGGCCACGAGCCGCAAGTACCTCGACGCCAACGCCGACGAGGCGCGCGGCTTCCTCGCCGCCGTCCAGAAGGGCTACGCCTACGCGGCCGACAAGCCCAAGGAGGCCGCCGACATCCTTGTCGAGGCCGAGAAGGCCGCGTTCCCCGACCCCGAACTGGTCGTGAAGAGCCAGCAGGCCCTCGCCGACGGCAACTACCTGCGTGACGCCGACGGCAACGTCGGCTACCAGAGTGCCGAGTTCTGGAGCGCCTACGGCGACTTCCTGTACGACAACGGCCTTCTGCACGACGCGGACGGCAAGGCCCTCAAGTCCAAGCCCGACTGGTCGACGTACTACACCAACGACTACCTGCCCAAGGCCGCACCGTGACGCGGCACGTAAGGGTCGTCCTCGAATACCTGCACCCCTGGACGAACTCAGGCGGCCTGTTCGTCGCCGCCGCCCAGGGCTGGTTCGCCGAAGCGGGCCTCGACGTCGAGCTTTCCTCGGCGGACCCGTCACGCGGTGACTCCCTCGCCTACCTCGCGCGCGGCGAGGCGGCCTTCGCGGTCTTCCCCGTCAACCGGCTGTTCGTCCGGCGTGCGCACGGCGAACCCCTCACCGGCCTCGCCGCCATCAACCACCGCGCGATGGAGACGATCCGCACCTACCCGGGCTCGGGGATCGAGCGCCCCCGCGACCTCGAAGGCCGCAGCGTCGCCTACAACCCGACCCCGCGCGGCACCGCGATGGTCAGGCACCTCGTCGCCGCCGACGGGGGCGACCCCGACGCCGTCCGCGTCGTGGACAGCGGCCTGCGCGAACTGAGCGTCGCCGACCTCGCCGCCGGGGCCGCCGACGCCAGCTTCGGCAACTACTGGGCCTGGGACGTGCTGTTCGGCGACCCCGGTGTCTACTGGCCGGTCGACACCATCGGCGGGCCGAGCTTCCACAGCTACGTGCTCGGCGCGGCCGACGCCACCCTCGACCGCGACCCCGAGCTCGTCCGCGCGTTCCTCGCCGCCGCCGGGCGCGGTTACCTGGCGGCCGTGGAACGGCCTGAGCTGGCCCTTGAGGCGTTCGAGAGGTACATCCCGTTCTTCCCGCGCGAGATTCTGGAACGGTCCCTCACGTTGATCTCGGGGACGTGGACGCACGACGGCGTCTGGGGCGTCCAGCGCGAGGAGTTGCACGCGCCCTACGCCGCGTGGCTCGCCGCGAACGGCGTCCTGCCCGACGCCGGCGTCTGGCGCGCCGCCACCACCAACGCCTACCTGGAGGCGGCATGACCGTCCTGCCCGACGCCGCGCGCGCCCTGATCGACGCGCCCGAGTTCGCCGTCCTGGCGACCGGGACGCGCCACCAGTGCGTCATGTGGGTGGGCCGCGACGGCGACGAGCTGTTCATGGTCACCAAGGACTTCCGCCGCCAGGCCCGCGACGTCGCGGCCGACCCGCGCGTCAGCGTCGTGCTGTACGCGCGGGACAGGCCGCAGCACTACGCGCGGATCGAGGGCGTCGCAAGGGTGGAGACCGAGGGGGCGGTCGCCCTCATGGACAGGCTCGCGCTCGCGTACACCGGCCGGCCCCACGTCGTCGCCGACCCCGCGCAGGAGGCGTCGCGCGTGGTGCTCCGCATCACGCCCGAGAAGGTCGCCGTTTACGGGAGCCCCCGATGACCGACCTCGCCGCCCTCCTGCGCGCGGCCCCTCCGACGGCCGGACGCACCCGTGTCCTCGCCGTCGACGGGAGGTCGGGCTCGGGCAAGTCCACGCTCGCCGTACAGGCCGCCGCCTTGCTCGCCGCCCCCGTCGTCAGCCTTGAGGACCTGTACGGAGGCTGGGACGGGCTCGAAGCCGGGGTCGACAGGCTCGTCGCCGACGTGCTCGTCCCCCTCGCCGAAGGCCGACCCGCGTATGTGCCCCGCTATGACTGGCACAAGGAGACGTGGGAAGAGCCGGTCGTCCTGGACCCGCCGGAACACCTCGTCATCGAGGGCGTGGGAGCGGGCTGTGAGCGGGCCGCCGAGTACGTCGGCGTACTGGTCTGGATCGAGGTGCCCGAGCACGTCCGCAAGGAACGCGCGCTGACGCGTGACGGAGACACCTACGTGCCCTACTGGGACCTGTGGGCCGCGCAGGAGGAAGCGATGCTCGCCCGCGAACGCACCCCCGAGCGCGCCGACGTGGTGGTGCGGCAATGAGCGCGCCCAAGACCGCCCTCGGCTCACGGCTGCGCGTGGGCCGCTGGCTTCCGTCCCTTGCCCTGGTCGCCCTTCTCGTCGCGGCCTGGCAGCTCTACTCCGCGTCCGGCGCGCTCGGCGACGACGTGCTGCCGAGCCCGTCACGGGTGCTCGGGCAGGGCTGGGAGCACCGGCAGGCGCTGCTGGACAACGCGCTGCCGACGCTGCGCGCCACGCTCGCGGGCTTCGCGCTGTCGCTGACCGTCGGGTTCGCGCTGTCGGTCCTCATCGACCTCTCCGGCGTCCTCAGGCGCGCGCTGATGCCCGTCCTCATCGTCAGCCAGACGCTGCCGCTCATCGCGATCGCGCCGCTCGTCGTGCTGTGGTTCGGCTTCGACCTGCTGCCCAAGGTGCTGCTCGTCGCGTTCGTGACGTTCTTCCCGATCACCGTCGGGCTCGTCGAGGGCTACAACGCGACGGACAAGGACAGCACCGCGCTCCTGCGCAGCATGGGCGCGGGCCGGTGGCGGATCTTCCGTACGCTGCGCGTCCCGACCGCCCTGCCGTTCTTCTTCGCCGGGCTGCGCATCGCCATCACCTACGCGGTCGTCGGCGCGATCTTCGCCGAGTACGCGGGCGCCACCGAAGGACTCGGCATCTACATGCAGAACGCCAAGAACTCCTTCCGCACCGACCTCGTCCTCGCCGCCGTCGGCGTGAGCGCGGTCCTCACCCTCGCGCTCTTCGCGCTGACGTACGCGGTCGAAAGAGTCGCCCTTCCCTGGAGGCGGCCACAGTCGCGCAAGGAGGACAGGACATGACGGGCAAGCTGGAGATCCGCGGCCTGAACCGCTCCTTCGACGGAGTACCCGTCCTGAAGGACCTCTCGCTCGACGTGGCCGAAGGCGAGTTCGTCTCCATCCTCGGCCCCAGCGGCAGCGGCAAGTCCACGACCTTCTCGGTCCTGACGGGCGCGCTGTCCCCGACGTCAGGGGAAGTGCTCGTAGACGGGGCCCCGCTCTCGGAGCGTCCGGGGAGGTTCGCCTACATGCCGCAGAAGGACGCCCTCCTTCCGTGGCGCAAGGTGCTGGACAACCTGACGCTCGGCCTTGAGGTCGCCGGTATGCGCCGCAAGGAGGCCCGCAAGAAGGTCGAACCCCTGCTCGACGTCTTCGGCCTCACCGGATACGACAGCGTCTACCCCGCCCAGCTCTCGGGCGGCATGAGGCAGCGCGCCGCCCTGCTGCGCACGGTCGTCCAGGACCGCGAGGTGCTCCTGCTCGACGAGCCCTTCGGCGCGCTCGACGCCCTCACCAGGGCGCGCATGCAGCAGTGGATCGAGCGGGTGTGGGAGGAGTACCGCTGGACGGTCCTGCTCATCACCCACGACGTCCGGGAGGCGGTCTTCCTGTCCGACCGCGTCTACGTGTTCTCGCCCCGCCCCGCGACCGTCGTCAGCTGCGTCGAGGTCGACCTGCCCCGGCCGCGCACGGTCGCGGCATACGCCGATCCGGCTTTCACCAGGATCGAGTCCGAACTCCTGCGCACCCTTCTCGAGGAGGAAAGATGAGCAAGCGCATCCGTCTGAACGGGCTGCGTCAGTCGACCGTGGGCCACACCGCCGTCGGCCTGTGGCGGCACCCCGACAGTCGCGCCCACGAGTACCGCGAGCTGTCCCACTGGACTGAGGTCGCCCGCACCCTGGAGCGCGGAACCTTCGACACCCTGTTCATCGCCGACGCGCTCGGCCCCCTCGACACCTACCAGGGCAGGGTGGACGCGGCGCTGCGCGACGGCGTCCAGACCCCGACGGACGACCCCCTGCTCCCGATCAGCGCCATGGCGGCCGTCACCGAGCATCTCGGCTTCGCCGTCACCGTCTCCACGACCTACGAGCAGCCGTACAGCTTCGCCCGCAAGATGACCACCCTCGACCACCTCACCAAGGGCCGCGTCGGGTGGAACATCGTGACGTCCGCGTTGGAGAGCGCCGCCCGCAACCTCGGCCTCGACCGGCAGATACCGCACGACCAGCGGTACGCGCAGGCGGATGAGTTCATGGAGGTCGTGTACAAGCTCTGGGAGGGGAGCTGGCGTGACGACGCCGTCGTACGGTCCGTCGAGGACGGCGTGTTCGTGGACCCGTCACGGGTGCGTCCGGTCGCGCACGAGGGCGAGTACTACAAGGTGCGCGACATAGCGCTCTCGGAGCCTTCGGCGCAGCGTACGCCCGTCTTGTTCCAGGCCGGTACCTCACGTGCGGGCAGCGCGTTCGCCGGACGTCACGCGGAGGGCGTCTTCCTGTCCACGTACGAGACGGCCGGGGCACGTCGCCTGGTGACGCAGGTGAAGGACGCGGCGCGCGCGGCCGGGCGTGACCCGGAATCCCTGAAGTTCTTCCCCATCACCACCGTCGTCGTCGCCGAGACCGACGAGCAGGCGCGCGCCAAGTACGCCGACTACGCCTCCTACGCAAGCTGGGAGGGCAGCCTCGCGCGCTGGAGCGCCCTCATGCAGATCGACCTGTCCACGCTCGACCCCGACGAGCCCCTCGAATACGTCGACACCGACGGCATCCGGGGCATGGTCGAACTCTTCACCACCCTCGACCCCACCCGGAAGTGGACGCCCAGGGCCATCGGCGAATTCGTCGGCGTGGGCGGCGGCGGTCCCGTCCTCGTCGGCTCGCCCGCGACCGTCGCCGACGAGCTCGAACGCTGGATGGACGAAGCCGACGTTGACGGCTTCAACGTCGCCGACCCCGTGCCGCCGACCGGTCACCGCGACTTCGTCGACCTCGTCGTCCCCGAGCTGCGCCGTCGTTCCCTCGTCTGGTCCGCCTACGAGGGGGCCACCCTGCGCGAGCGCTTCACCGGCTCGCCTCGCCTCGGCGAGGACCACCCCGGGAGCCGCCACCGCTGGACCCCTTGACCGCCGGCGCGGCGGCGAGCGCCGCGCTCAGCCGCGCGACGAGCGGCCTGAGCTGCTCGTAGGTGGCGTCGGAGAGCGCGGGCGAGCCGACGACCGAGCGCAGCACGCCCATGCCGATCAGGAGCGCGCCGAGGAGCTCGGCCCGCAGCGCCGCGTCCGGGCCGTCCAGACGGCCGCTGAGGGCGTTGAGGTAGCCGTCGCACAGTTGGTGCCTGAGCAGGTCGCGGACGTCGCTGTGGCCCGCTGAGCGCAGCATGGCGACGAGCGGGTGCTCGCCGTCGAACCCCGGCCAGTCGCCGAAGACGACCTCGCGGAGCAGCGCGTCGGCGAGGTGGGGGACCGGCGCGTTGACGTCGGCGGCGAGCCCGCTCGGAATCTCAACGTGTACGGCCTCGGCGTACAGCGCGCGCTTGGAGCCGAAGTAGCGGGGGATCAGAGCCGGGTCCACGCCGACGTCGGCCGCGATCTCGCGCAGCCCCGTCCCCTCGTATCCCTGCCTGCCGAAACGGCGTCGGGCGGCGTCGAGCAGCGCGGCCCGGGTGGCGGCCCGGTCGCGCCGGCGTCCCGGGTGCCGCGCGGTCTTCGTGACGGGTTGTGCGGCCATGGAGTCAGCGTAAGTCAACGAATGTTGACTTGTCTTCCCGGGGCTTCCTAGCCTCCAAGTCAACGAACGATGACTTGTGGGGAGCGCGGATGCGGACCTATGTGATCACCGGCGGCACCGACGGCATGGGCAGGGGACTCGCCCTGCGGTTCCTCGAGCGCGGCGACCGCGTCATCGCCGTCGCGAGCGGCAAGGCCAAGGGCGAGGCGCTGCTCGCCGAGGCGGGGCGCAGGGGAGCGGGCGGGCGCGCCGAGTTCGTCCGGGCCGACCTCTCGACGGTCGCGGGCATGCGTGACGCCGTCGCGAAGGTGGCGTCGTCTGCCGACGCGGTAGACGGCCTCGTCTTCGGCGCGCAGAGGTACGCGTCCCAACGGGTCGAGACCGAGGACGGCCTGGAGTTCACCTTCGCGCTCGCCTACCTGAGCCGTTACGTCCTCGGCCACGGCCTTCTGCCCCACCTGGAGAAGGCGGAGGCCCCCGTCGTGATGAACCTCGCGGGACCGGGCGGGCTTCCGGGGACCGTCCACTGGGACGACCTCCAGCTGACGTCCGGTTACCGGGGAAGGCGCGCCGCCATGCAGTCCTCCCGGCTCAACGACCTTCTGGGCGTCGCCTTCCCGCTCCGCCACCCCGCCGCGCGCACCCGCTATGTGATGTACAACCCGGGCTTCGTACGCACCGGCATGGCCGACCCGCTCCCGATCGCCTTCAGGCTCTTCACCAAAGCCGCCGCGCTGGTGGCCGCGCAACCGGTGTCCCGCGCGATCGTCCCCATAGCGGCACTCGTGGACGCGCCCCCTGCGGAACCCCTCTCTGCCTTCATGCGGAGCAGGCGTCTACCGCTCGAAGGTGCGGACTTCGATCCCGAACGCGCCCTGCGTCTCGACTCCTTGACCGCGCGCCTCCTCGACGCCCTCTGACCCGAGAGAAGTCCACCAAGGCACCGGGAGAAGACGGTTATTCGCCGCTTTTCCGGCGCGGGCGGCATCGCTAACGCTAAGACAGGGGAGTTCCCCCGACCAGTGCTCACGAGGAGCCCACTCCATGACCGTCCCCGACCCCCAGGAATGGGAGCGCGAACTGTCCCTCGCCTTCGAGGCGCTGCTGGACCGACCCCTCGGCGACTACCCCACGACCGCCGAATACGCGCACTACGCCTGGAACGACGAGATGTCCTTCCTGCTCATCGAGGACCTCGTCGGCGGCGACCTCGACCCCGCCGCCCTCCTCACCCCGCCCGGCGAAGCCGCCCAGGACGTCCACGCGGCCCTCAGCTGGGACCGGTGGCCCGTCGACCACGCGAACTCCCTGTGGGTCGTCGAGGCCGACCTGTGCGACCCCTACGGCCCCCTCGGCGAGCACGCGGGCCCCGCGCTCGCCGAGGTCGCCTCCGGAGCCGACTTCGAGCTGACGGTCTCCGGCGCGGACCTCCTGCGCGTCCTTGCCGAACACCGCGCCGACCTCGCCGGCGTCGACCCCGACGAGCTCACCGGACGCGTCCAGTGGCTCCAGCGCATCACCACCGACGGCACGCTGCCCGGCGCGCTGCGCTCGGCGACCTGGACGGCGCACGGCCCCGGCGGCCTCGTCACGTTCGACGCCGACGTCAAGGTGAAGCCGAAGTTCGACAAGGCTCTGCGCCGTATCTCCGACCCCGCCCTGCGCGACCACCTCCGCATGCTCTGCCTTACCGAGTACTGGGCGCGCAGCCGAGGCGGCTACTACCTCGGCCCAGGCCGGTGCCCGCACGAGCTCGGCTGGATAGCCGAACTGCCCGGCCACGAGACCGTCGCCGGATGGACGTACGGAGAGGGCCAGGCGTCCACAGCCGTCTTCCAGATCAAGCGCCCCGCCGCCTAAGCCACCTTGCGCAGGGGCCGCAGCGCGGGGACTGTCGAGTGGGGGACTTCGTGACGCGGGAAGAGGACGATGCCGATCACCAGCAGAGCGAAGCCCCCGTAACGCAGCAGCAGAGGCGCGGTGTCTGAAGGCCAAGGCTCCCCGAACAGGACAGTGCTGCAAAGGACGAGCATCGAGCGGCCGCTGATGGTGAGCAGCACCGCGACGATGACAAGGCGGCACCGCTGAAGCGCCACCTGGAGCTGCAACAGGGAGATCCCGGCCATGCCGAGCGTCAGATACGGATACGGCGAGGCGAGCACAGCCCAGACGCCGCCTTCGGTGGCCCACACGGCGGCGATCCCTCTGATGCCCGTCTCCGCGACCCCGCCGCACACCCCCGCCCCGATCCCGTAGGCGACCCCCGCAAGCGGCTTCGCGTGACGTCCGCCCGTACGCCGGTCGCCTACGAGCCACACAAGTCCCGCTATGAGAAGCGGCGGTACGACCACGAGTACGAGGAGGAGAAGGGAGGGCGCGGAGGCGTCGAGTTCGTCGGCCCGCTGCCCTCCCGACAGCCCCAGCATGACGATCGCCGCCGCGAAGAGCGCGATGCTCACGCCCTCCCTACGGCTCAACCTCTCGCCGAGGTAAGCCGACCCGTAGAGGATGAGCAGGAGGAGGCTCACCGCGAACGCGGGCTGCACGACGCCGAGGGGCAGCCACAGGAACGCGATCACCTGGTAGGCGAGTCCGACGAACAGCAGCAGCCCGCCCAGGAACCAGACGCCGTCGCCGACCATGGCCCACGCCGTCTGGAACGGCCTGCTCCCGCGCAGCGGCGGCATGCGCAGCGCGGCGTGCCGGAACAGCACGAACGAGATGTAGTACACGCCGGTGCCCAGCAGGGCCGCGCCCAAGGAGCCGAGGGTCGATCCGTCCAAGGGCAGCGCAGCTCCTCGTCGGCGGGGGTGGAGTCGTCCGGGGTGGATTCCTCCCAGGATGTCGGTCACGTCGGGGCCCGGGCAAGGCGGTCGGGGCAGAAAAGGTGACGGAGATCTCCCTGTGCGGCCGTCGCCGTCGACTGTGCGGCGGCAGCCTCGGGGTGGACTCAGCCCCGGCGTGAGCTACATTAAGCGAGCGCTTAATCAGGACGAACCGGGAGGCAGCCATGCGCCGCACACTGTTCAACGAGGACCACGAGGCGTTCAGGGAGACCGTCCGGAGCTTCGCCGACCGCGTCCTGAGGCCGAACTACCCCAAGTACGTCGAACAGCGCTCGATCGACCGCGAGGTCTGGAAGGAAGCCGGCGAACTTGGCATCCTCGGCCTCGAGGTGCCCGAGGAGTACGGCGGCTCCGGCGCTGAGGACTTCCGCTTCAACGTCGTCGCCAACGAGGAGTTCGCCAAGGTCTCCATGGGCTACGCCTCGTGCCTGGGCATCCACGCCGACATCGTCGCCCCCTACCTCGTCAAGCTGACCACCGAGGAGCAGCGCCGCCGCTGGCTCCCGCGCTTCTGCACCGGCGAACTCTGGACCGCCATCGGCATGACCGAGCCGTCCGGCGGCTCCGACCTCGCCGCCCTCAAGACCGTCGCGGTCAAGGACGGCTCCGACTGGATCATCAACGGCGGCAAGACCTTCATCACCAACGGCTACAGCGCCGACCTGGTGATCGTCGCCGCCCGCACAGACCCGTCAAAGGGCTCCAAGGGCATCTCCCTGTTCGCCGTCGAGGCCGACATGCCAGGCTTCGAACGCGGCCGCAAACTCCACAAGGTCGGCCAGCCCGAATCCGACACCGCAGAACTCTTCTTCAGCGACGTCCGAGTCCCCGCCGAGAACATGATCGGCGAAGAGGGCAAGGGCTTCATCTCCATGATGAAACTCCTCCCCCAAGAACGCATCGGCTCCGCCGTCACCAACCTCGCCCACGCCACCCAGGTCCTGGAAGAGACCCTCGACTACGTCAAAACCCGCGAAGCCTTCGGCCAGCCCATCGGCAAATTCCAACACAACGCCTTCCTCCTGGCCGAACTGGCCACCAAGGCCGACGTAACCCGCTACTACATCGACGCCTGCCTCACCAACCACCTGACCGGCGACATGACCCCCGTAGACGCCGCCAAAGCCAAATGGTGGTCCGCCGAAATCCAAAACCAGATCATCGACGCCTGCGTCCAACTCCACGGCGGCTACGGCTACATGACCGAATACCACACCGCCCAAGCCTGGACCGACGCCCGAGTAACCAAAATCTGGGCCGGCTCCAACGAAATCATGAAAATGATAATCTCCCGAGACCTCGGCTTGTAGCCCTGACCTGCGGTCGTCATACTTCGTCCAGATCCGTGCACTACCGCGACGGTAGCGAGAATGGTGGTGATCACGGATTTGGCCGGAAGTTGTGGAGTCCTCCGGAGGGCCCTGTATCGGAGTGCTCGAGTATGGTGAATATCACAACGATGGGCCTGCTGCTGGTGGCTGCGGGCCCATCGTTGTGACGTTGTCAGGTCCCGGTGCCCTCATGATGGGTTACGCGGAGCAGCGGACCATCAGTTTGCCGAGGGTGATGTCCTCTACGTAGCGCTCGGTGGAGCCGAGGATGAGGAGCTGTTCTTCGGAGGCTTTCGCCTTTGACAAGCCGGGTTGGACGACCATTATTTCGAATTCCGTCCGGAGGAATTTGGCCTGTCCCCAGATACGACGAAAGCTCTTGATGTCTCCGGCTTCGAAGGGCGTGGCTCCGTTGCGGGGGCCCTTGGCCCGCGCGCGCTTTTCCAGGCGCGTGAACATGGTGTCGATGTGGTGGCGCCAGCGAGTGCTCTTGTTGGCTTGTCCGCAGACCTCGTAGAGATCCGCCACCCTGCTGCCGGGCTGATCGTCGCTTGAGTACTTGCAGTGAACCAGGCGGACCAGAAGTGTTTCGTCGACCTTGGTGACTGCGACGATGTCAGCCACTTCGCCGGTGCCGTCGTCATCAAGGATGAAATCCCATTCCCGTTCGGAGATCAGGTCCCGGATCGCTCTCGTCTGGATGGACTGGGGGCGGCGCTGCTTGGTTTTGGAATCGACTTGTGACTCGACTCTGATGTCGGTTCCGGTCCAATCCTGTGCGATGAGGCTTTCTTGCGGGAATGGAAGCTTGTCGTGATTCACCGCGAGGCGGTTTCCGTCGGTGTCCAGGATCTGATCGTGCTGGAGGTGGACGGTGAGGCCATGCTTGTCGAGCCACACGCTCAGGGGGCCGAAGAGTTCACCACGGCTACGGACGACGGGCTCCGATTCCACTGCGCAGGTGTAGGCGAATCCAGTTTCGCTGATGTCGAGACGGTACTGGAGAGATGCCTGGTCCGTGACAACGTCGAAGAAGATCGGTCCCGTCGTGCTTCCGTTGAGCGGCCGCAAGTCGAGGTCGGTGATCGGGTAGCTGGTGTCACCCCACTGGACCTGGACGGAGTCGCTGGGTCGGAGATAGAGCTTCCAAGGCCATTCCATGGCGAGGACCGCGGCTTCGGGTCGCTCGGTCGCCCGTTCCGGCAGGATGAAGTTCTTCATGATGTGGTCGATGGTCAACGTGGAGTCGAGCAGCCTCCGCCCGATCTCATCGCACCAGTCGCGCCAATGCTTGAGGGTCTCCGCCGTGGTCGCGCTCCAGATCCTTCCCTTGGTGCTGACCGAGATGGACACCGGCTCTCCGTTACGGAAGCCCGATCCTGAGATATGGGTCTGGGTCTTGGTCGCCGACTCTGTCCTGGGGAAGCCTTCGGTGACGTCGATGCCGACGTGCATGGAGAAGCGGCGAAACCGGCTGCGCGCTTCCAGAAGGCCGACGTTGGTGGGGATGAGCCTGACGACGTCGGCCATCGCCCGGTAGACGGTGGTCCCGTCGAGTTTGACGGCATCCTCGCCGAGGACCTGTTTGGCGAGGTCTTCGAAATAACCATCGTTGGCCGAGTTGTTGATGTAGAGCAGGCGCTGCACGTTATCGAAGTAGAGGACGAACAACTCGTAGGTGGTGTCGTAGAGGATTTTGCTGTCGCTCCACCTGACGGGAGCGGGGACCTCGACGACACACCAGGCGACGTTGTCTTTGAGGTTAAGGCCGATCGGATCGGTGAGCAGGTTCTCCCGGCCGAAGAAGTCGTAGAGCTGCTCGGGCTGCCAAGAGGTGGTCGGAGCACGGTAGACGACTGTGCTCATCTTCGGAGAGAGGTTGCTCAGAGAGATCTCCGCCGGCTTGACGGTGAAGCCCTGCTCGAAGTCACCGACCTCGACCTCTTCGGAGATCTCGGTGTCGGACAGGTCGTGAAGCAGTTCGTTCCAGTCCGCGTCTTCGGCATACAGGGACCGAAGCCGTGTGTCCAGGACTCCGTCCGGGCGAGCGACGAAGACGGACGCGCTGCCGAGGTTCGCCTGACCCTGCCTTGGTGCGGGCGAACCTGCCGATGAACTGGAGGGTGACGCTCAGGCTCTTCTGCGGGTCATGCACTGCAGCGATCTTCAGCGAGGGAAGGTCGAAGCCCTCGCCGAGCATGTTCACGCAGACGATCACCTGAGTCTCGCCGGCGTGCAAGGCGTCGAGGGCAGCCTTCTTCGCTGTAGCCCTCATGCTGCTGTAGATCAGAACCGGGTTGTACTCGGGTCCGAGACGCCGGTACAACTCGGCGAGTTCCTTCGCACGCGGGATGGATTTCGCGCGCGCCATAAGGACGTGATCGTAGCCTGCGGCCAGGTCCGAGCCGAGCCGATCGAGGGCACCGCGGGCTAGGGCGTCGTCGGTGTCGTCGAAGTCCAGGATCGAGTAGTAGTCGATCGGTGCGAAGACCTTGTCGCTCTGAGCTGCGCGGAGCGGGTAGGTGTAGACGATCTTGCCGGCCATGTGCTTGCCGTCCTCGCGGAAAGGGGTCGCCGTGAACTGCAGGACGGGCCTGTCGGCGAACCGTTCCCGAACCGTCGTCCATGTCCGGGCCTCGACGTGGTGCGCTTCGTCCACGAACAGGTGCGTGCAGGCGTCGAGGATCGCGTTGCGGGCTTCCGCGGTGCTGGTGTTGAGTATTTGGGGTGTGGCGACGACGACGTTGCAGGCACTCGCGAAATCCGCGGCGGCTGCCGCGTCGGAGAAGCTCCGGGTCATCCGGCCGACAGAGGGCCGTGCCGCTGATGCGTTCACGATCCCGAGTTCCTGAAGAACTCCGAGTCGTTCGAACTTTGCGGCGATCTGTTCGCGCAGGCTGTCCGAGGGGACGAGCACGATCAACCGCTCGATGCGCTCGGCGACAAGAAGCGCGAGCATCGTCTCGGTCTTCCCAGTGCCCGTCGGCATCACGACGGTGGCGGGAACGTCGCTGTGAGCGGTCCAGTGGCCGAGGACGCTGTAGAGGGCTCCCCGCTGAGACCTGCGAAGAGCCTCATGGTCGAAACGCAAAGCCCCACCGAAGGTCGCGACGACGTCCTTAGGAGTAATCCTGACGACGTTGTCCGCGCTCGGCGCGTTACTGCCCGACTGCTCCGCGACAAGCAGTTGTGTCACCCGATTTCCAGCGAAGTCCAAGATATCCGCCCACACGGCTTCTCCACGGTCTTCGCCCATCAACGGCCAACCTCTTCTCGTTGGTATGCCCCCGGTGTACCTGGGCGCTCTGTGCTCTTGAGCGCACTCACGGTGAGAGGGTCACGGGTGAGAATAGCGTGACGGAGTGCGAACGTTGTCACCTTCTTTGCATCAGGTGTTGATGAGGATGTTGTTGTCCACTGATAGGCGAGTGATCTTGTTTCGCTAGTTTCGTCTCTCTATCTGTAGCGGTAGGCGCTATCATCTGCTAAGCCCTGTCGCGTGCGTCGCTGGGGCAGCTTGTCCACCGGAAGTACCACCCAGCTCACCACCCCCAGTGAGGTCGCGCGTGTACTTGGCAAGGCTCGGGCTCCGCGGATTCAGGTCCTTCGACGACTCCGTGGTCCATCTGCGAGAGGGCGTCACCGTTCTCCTCGGCGAGAACAACCGCGGGAAGTCGAACGTGATGGATGCTGTCCGGCTCGTCCCGGCTCCGCTCGACGGCAAGAAGGACCTTTACTTCGACGGAAGTGGCCTCCACCGCGGCGGAGGCCAGCGTCGGTTGACGATCAGCGCGACATACGAGCCGCCCTGGTCCGGCCGACAGCGGGGCACGACGTCCTGGCAGGCCGGCCTGGTCAAGACGAGTGATGCGGATCCCGAGCCGGAAGCTCGCCGTCGGATCCGGCACCTCTACCTGCCTCCTCTGCGAGACACGCAATGGGAGCTCGCGTCTCGCCAGGGCGGGGTGATCGAGCGGCTGCTGCGAGAGCCGGAGTAGCGCGATGAGTTGCTCGGGGTGATGGGTCAGAAGTTCAAGGACATCGGCGAGATCGCACCCCTGCCGGATGCGATTGCAGCGGTCCATCAGCCGCTTTCGGACCTCACATCGGGTGCACGGGAGCAGTCCGCCGCGTTGGGGTTCGGCGAGGCATCTGTCGCGTCGATTGTGAGGAGCCTGCGTCTGCTCATGGACGAGGCGGGGCTCGATCCAAGGGGGCTCGCAGAGTCGGGGCTCGGGTACGCGAATCTGCTGTTCATCGCCACGGTCCTCGCACAGCTGACCGACGCGGCTGAAGCCGACTTGACGATTCTTCTCGTCGAGGAGCCGGAGGCCCATCTGCATCCGCAGCTCCAGACAGTGCTGATCGAGCACTTGGAGGAGGAAGCGACTGAGCTTCCACCTTCGGCACGGACAGCATCAAGCTGGCCGTCGTTCAGGGGTAGCTCAAGATGCCCGTCTCCGTCGCCGCATGCGCGACTGGCCTGTCGGCCTCGACGCAGCCAGGCCCCGACGAGCGGTCCCGATTGCCTGGCATAGTGCGATTCGAGCGATCCGGGGTCTCAGACGGCATAGCCCCGGTACTCTGCCGAAATGTTCGTGACCGCTGCTGCCGCTGACCTGTATCCGCACGAGTGGGCGGTGGTGGATGTGGAGACGTCAGGGCTGCGCGCCTCCCAGCACCGGATCCTGTCCGTCGCGGCGATCACGATCGACCGGCAGGGCAGGGAGCACAAGGAGTTCTCCACGCTGCTGGACCCGGGCTGCGATCCCGGGCCGGTCCATATCCACGGGCTTACCTCCGAACGCCTGCGGGGGGCGCCCCGGTTCGAGCAGATCGCGGCCCGGGTAGCGGCGCTGCTGGAGGGCCGGGTCATGGTCGCGCACAACGCCCAGTTCGACTACGACTTCCTCGCGCGGGAGTTCGCGGCCGCCGGGATCAGGATCCCGGTCGAGCAGCGGCTGTGCACGGTGGCGCTGAACCGGCGGATCGCCCCTGCGACCCCCGACTTGAAGCTTGGCACTCTCGTCGACCACTATGGGGTCGCGCCGCAGCCGGCGCACACCGCGCTTGGCGACACCCGGATGCTCGCCGGGGTGCTGCGCGCCTCCCTTCGCTCGGCGGCTCTCCTGGCGATGCCGCTGCCGCTGGTGGAATGCCCGCCGCGGCAGAGCTCGCGGTACCCGGTCCGCGTGCCCAAAGCCCGCTGCGCCTTCAGCAATCCGGGACCGCTGAACGACCGGCTGGTGCAAGGGATGAAGATCGCGATCACCGGTGAGACGCAGACGCCCCGCCTTGAACTCGTCGCACGCGCCGTCGCCGCGGGACTGAACGTCATGAACAACGTCAGCAGGCACACCAGCGTCCTGGTCGCCAACGACGCCGCGACCGACACTCTCAAGGCCGACAAGGCGAGGGAGGCAGGAGTCCCGGTCATCGACGAGGACACCTTCGTCCGGCTCCTGCATCAAGTGCAGCCTGGCCAGCCCGTCCAGGACAAAGCACCCCGCGTACCCGCCCCCAGGACGGCTCCCGCTCCCGCTCCCACCAAGCTTTCGGGACCTCTGGCCGGGCACCGCGTCCTGGTCCTCGGCGGCTCCCACGAACGCGCCGCCTCCGCGCGCGAGAAGATCGTGGAGTTCGGCGGCGCGGCATCGGTCAACCTCTCCAAGAGCGTCACCGACGTCCTCCTGCTGGACGGCGCGGACCAGGACCGCCGCATGGACAGGATCCGCACCCTCGACGTCGCCCTGCGCACGAGCGAATGGCTCTTCGGCCCGAAGACTACGCCGGCCCAGCCTGCTCCCACCGCCACCGCCTGTGCGATCCTGGCCCGCGGCCACGTGACCGACCTTCCCGGCTCCGGCAGATGGACGATCAGCGCCTCCTGGGCCCACCAGAGCACCTGCGACGTCGACGTGGTCGCCTTCGCCGTGGACACCGACCAGCAGGTCGCCACCGACGACGACTTCGTGTTCTACGGAGCCCCCGAAAGCCCCGACGGCACCATCGCGCTGTCGACGAACGGCCCTGCCGAACAGGCCGTCACCCTCGACCTCGCTGCCCTGCCCGCAGCCGTCCACAAGGTAGTCATTGCCGCCTCGATCGACGGCCCGGCGACCTTCGGCGACGTGGGCGCCATCGAGATCACAGCGGCCTCTGGCAGCATGGCCCCGGCGGCCGAGGCCGCGCTGGACGCCGCCACCACCGAGCGAACCCTCATCCTCGCCGAGGTCTACCGCCGCGAGGGAACCTGGCGGCTCCGCGCGGTGGGCCAGGGCTACGACCACGGCCTCGCCGAACTCGCCCGCGGCCACGGCGTCGACGTGGCCGACTGACCTCCGGGATTCCTTGCACGATGTCTGTCGTCCGGCGCCAAAGTCCGAGGTACTGACGCTTCTCTTGCTCACCAAGCTCGTTGCCCGTGGCCGCGCCCTCCTCGTGATGATCGCCTATGCGTCAGGCCCATCTCTGCACGTCGGCGACCTTCTGCCGTCCGAGCTCGAACCGCTGGTCCCCGAGCCATCGGCCGCTCGCCGTCCGGGTTTCCCGCTTCCGCGACCACCGGCTCATGACTCCGCACCTCCCGCCATGGCGAGAACCAGCGCGACACGCTCGCGTGCGACGTCCGCCTCGCCGACGGGAGCTAGGAGAACCCCGGATCCCACCCAGGAGAACCAGAGCGCTCCTTGCGGCCCGACCTGGCAGCCGACGACCTCATCGAGCGTCGGCGGTCCCGGATTCTCCACCCGCAGAACGGGTACCTCCCCGCTCACCACCCGCGCTCCCACCCCGAGATCGGTCAGCCTCCGCCCCAGGTCCTCCAGATGCTCCAATCGAGACATGTGACCCTCCGCGGTCAATTCATTACGCGGAAACTAGACCCGTGCACGGTCGCCACTGGCAGAAAAAATGCTGCCCGCCCTCCGCCACCAGCCCGAACGCGAAATTCATCAGTTGTGGACGCCCACCGTGTGCCGCGCCAGCAAATCGAATAAATGTGTCAAAACGCCGTATGGTCTTGGCTTCGTTCGGTGGTTGCGGCGCCCTGGTGATCGAGCATTCCTGCGCACACCCCCGACATGGGAGACGGCCATGGCTCTAGAGTTCCTCGGTAAGGACCCGGAATCCGACATCAACAACTCGCCCACGGTGTGGCGTGACCCGGCGACGGGCGACTACATCCTCCAGGGATGGATCCTTGACCAGGAGACGAGCGCGGCTGTTGAGGCGTTCGCGCCCGTCCCCGAACCCGTGACCGACTACATCGCCTACGAGCACGCGGTGACCGCCTCCACGAACCTCGGAGCCGGCGAACTCGTGCGCTGGCTCCCGCGCGCCTGGCCGCTGACCTGGCGCTGCCTGGGACGGACTTCTGGCTCTTCGACGAAGCCGTCCTTCAGTGGAACCACTTCGCGGGCGATGGCGCCGTCCAGCCGAGTGAGGTCTCCACCGACCCGGCAGCCGTCCGTCTGTGCTCGGCGGCCTTCGAAGCGGTGTGGGAACGCGGCACTGACCACACAGCTTTCGACCTCATCCGGTAAACCTGTCCGAATGCCCGCCTCCAACGTTCTCGCCGCGCGCCAAGCGCTCGGTCTTCGGCTGCGCGAGATCCGGATGGAGGCGGGCCACACCGCCAAGTCACTCGCCGCCGCGGCCGGATGGTACGACGGGACCAAGGTCTCCAAGATCGAGCACGGCAAGCAGACGCCCTCGTCCGAGGACATCCGGGCCTGGTGCCGCGCGTGCGACGCCGAGGACCAGGCCGAAGATCTCCTGGCCTCGGTCCGCGACATCGCCGGAATGTACGTCGAGTGGCGGCGTCGGCAGAAGACCGGCCTGCGCCAGGTGCAGAAGTCCGCTGTCCCGCTGTACGAGGCGACCCGTCACTTCCGCATCTACCAGCCCGCCGTCGTCCCCGGCCTGTTCCAGACGCCGGAGTACACGATGGCCGTGATGAAGAAGCTCGTCACCCTGAACGGCGTGCCCGACGACACAGAGCAGGCCGTGCAGGCCCGCATGGAGCGTCAGAACGTGCTCTACACGGGAGACCGCCGGTTCGCCGTCGTCCTGGAGGAGCCCGTTCTCCATACGTGGATCGGCGGTGCCGAGGCGATGGCGGGCCAGCTCGACCGCCTCATGGCCGTCATCTCACTGCCCCGCGTGAGTCTGGGGATCATCCCCACAGACACCAAGCGCGCCATGTTCCCGACCTCCGGTTTCTGGATCTTCGACGAAGAACGCGTGCTCGTCGAACTCCCCTCCGCCGAACTGACGGTGAGCCAGCCCCGGGAGATCGCGCTCTACCTGAAGACCTTCACCGAAAACGCTCGCCAAGCCGTCCACGGAGCCGACGCGCGCGCCCTGATCACCAAGGCGCTCGAAGCCCTTCCCTGAAGTGAGCATTCTCAAGCATTCTTCTGGCCGGCACGCTTTGTGCTTCTCTAACTTCCCTAGAGACAGAACCGCTGCGCACGGGGAGGAAAAGCACTGAAAGGCATCGAACCGCTCACCGCTCTGGCGGACGAGCTGCAGAATCACGGTTGGCGGGCACGCCTCTCCGCAGGGGGCGGTGGGCGGACGCAGGAGAGAGGGGCCCGACTTGGAGACGATGAGTGTCGACGAGCTGCGGAACGCGATGGTCGAGGGGATCGCGGAGCGGACGTTGGGCATGGTACTCGGCGACGAGATCCGGCGGGCGTTGCTGGCGGTGCCCCGGCATGTGTTCGCCGAGGACGACGCCGACGTGGAGACGGCATATCGGGACGTCGCGATCGTCACCAAGCGTGATGAGGAGCGCGGCATCAACACGAGTTCGGTGTCGGCCCCGTGGCTCCAGGCGGTGATGCTCGGCCAGGCCGGCCTGAAGCCCGGCGATCGAGTGCTCGAGGTCGGATCGGGCGGGTACAACGCGGCGCTCATCCGGGAGATCGTCGGCGCAGCGGGGTCGGTGACCACTCTCGACATCGACCCGGACATCAGCGCGAGGGCGGTCCGCTGCTTGGGCGCGGCGGGCTACGACGACGTCGAGGTGGTGTGCGCGGACGCCGAGTTCGCCCTACACGGCGACCGGACGTTCGACGCGATCATCGTGACGGTCGGCGCCTGGGACGTGCCGCCCGCATGGAGCGAACAGCTCGCGGCGGACGGGAGGCTCGTCGTGCCGATCCGGATGAAGGGCTTGACCCGGTCCTGGTTGCTGGAGCGTCAAGGCGATGTCCTGGTGAGCAGGGGTCATGTTGCGTGCGGGTTCGTCCCGATGATGGGCGCGGGCGAGCACGTCGGAACGGGTGTCCCCGTGCTGGAGGAGCCCCGGGTGAGCCTGTGGATGGACGAGCTCGACAGCGCGGACGCCGGGCAGCTCGCCGGGGTCCTGGACCTTCCACGGGCGGAAACCTGGACCGATGTCCTGATCGACAGGGACGAGGTCTTCTCCGACCAGGACCTGTGGCTCGCGGCGACGCTGCCGGGCTTCGCGCTGGTCACCTGCTCGCAGGAGGCGATCGACCAGGGCGTGGTGGCGCTTCCGTGGCAGTGCGGGACGCCGGCCTTCGTCGACGGCCCGACCCTCGCCTACCGGCCCAAGCCGCGCCAACTCGACGACGGCCGCTACGAGTTCGGAGCCTTCGCGCACGGGTCGGACGCCCACGCGGCCGCCCGGCTGCTCGCCGAACAGATCGCCGCGTGGGACCGCGCCGGACGGCCCGAGCCTCGCCTGTCGGTCTACCCGTTGGGCACCCCGGACGTCGACCTTCCCGATGGGTTCGTGCTGACCAAGCGGCACTCCCGGCTCGTGATCTCCTGGCCGTCGGCCAGGTAGCACCACCGCGTCTCCCAACCGATGGAATGGAGCCACCGATGGAACCCGAAGCCTTCAGCCTGAACGTCCGGATCGTGGAGAGTGCGGGCGGTTTGCCACGGGTCTTAGCTGCCGACTGGTCGATGGCGGATGACGGGTGCGCCCATGGTCTCGGAGGGAGGCTGGAAACGATGTCTCACGAGTCGTCGTAGCCGCTGGGACGCCGAGGTGAAGCAGGGTCGTTCCACCGAGAGCAGGCCGACGGTTGTGGAGGACTTCGTTGCGCTGGCGAGGGTCATCGGCGATGACGGTGTCCCGGGTGATCAACTCGCCTGAGCGGGTGCGTCCGCGGGCCCGCGCCCGTTGTCCTGGCGGCGATGAGCGAGCTGGGCTACCGGCCGAACCTCGCGGCGCGGGTAGCTTCTGGAAGAAGATCCCGACCTCTACTCCCGTGCTTACCGCTGGATCGAGGACGCCGACTGGATCGTCTGGAAGATGACGGGCTCGAAGTCCCTCAACGTCTGCACCGCCGGATACAAGGGCATCTACCAGGATGGCCGCCCTTCGGCGGAGTTTCTCTCGACCCGGCCGTCTGCACAATGGCGGGGCCGCCGGGAACGCGTGCGGGTCAGCGAGCTGTGCGGTGGGTGTTGATGAAGTGTTGTTGGGCTGCGGCGAGTTCTTGGTCTTCGGGGGTGCTGCCGCCGAAGCCTCCGTGTGGCATGGCCTCGAAGACGTGGAGTTCGGCGGGGACTCCGGCGGCGAGCAGGGCTCGGTGCATGCGGACGGTGTTGGACAGGAAAGGTCGCGGGTTCCGGACTGAAGGAAGGTCGGTGGCAGTCCGGACAGATCGCCGAAGAGTGGCGACAGGTAGGGGTGGGTGAGGTCGTGGCCGTTCGCATAGAGCTCGTTGACGGCCTTGAGGCTGGACAGGACGGGGTCGACTCCGTCGAGGATGGTGAAGGTGTCGCCGGATTCGGTGAGGTCGACTTCGGGAGTGGCCAGGATGAGGGCGGCAGGCATGGGCAGACCTTCGTCCTTGGCGCGCAGCAACAGCGCTGCAGCCAGGTTGCCGCCCGCTGAGCCACCGCCGACGAAGATGGCGGCCGGGTCGCGGATCTCCAGGGCCGCCCGGTAGACGGCCAGGCAGTCCTCCAGCCCGGCGGGATAAGGGTGCAGTGGCGGCATCCGATAGTCGACGGCCCAGGTGATCATCTGGTTTGTCATGGCGGCGATCTCTCCCGTGGACCGGCACACATCGCCGCCGCCGAACACCAGAGCACCGCCGTGCAGGTTGAGATAGATCGGCGTTTCGTCTCCGCTCGTAACGCCCTGCGCGGTCTGCACCCAGGTGCGGACCCCGGCGATCTGTTGCTCGGTGGACTCCACCGGCAACGACAGGCCGGCGAAGCGCTGAGCGATAACGCCGTCTGCCGCACTGATGAGGGCGAGCCAACCCTCGATGTCTTGCAACGCGGGGAAGGGCACCGAGCCGCTTGGGGCGTTGTCGAGGTAGGCGCGGGCCTGCTCGCTGATAGTGCGAGGTGCGGGGTGCCGTGCAGGGGTGGTCATCGAAAGCTCCTCATTTTCGAGACTAGTTGTCTTGTTTTACTCTATAGGCAGCGCTCATGGCTAGTGTTCACGGTGTGCCCCAGCCCAGACGCGGCCGTACCCGCAGCGAGACCGCCCGCCGGTCCATCCTCGAGGCCACTCGCGATCAGCTCGCCGAACATGGTTACGACCGACTTTCCATCGACCGGATCGCCGCCGCCGCCGGCGTCGGAAAGCAGACCATCTACCGCTGGTGGCCCTCCAAAAGCGCCGTCGTGGCCGAGTGCGTACTCGACGGCTATGTCTTGGCCGATGCCTCCGAGATGCCCGACAGCGGGGACCTTCGTCGTGACCTGAGCCACTGGCTCGGCGAACTCGTCGGCATTGAGAGCCGGAAACCGCAGACCTCCGCCCTCGCACTCGCCCTCATCTCCGCTACCGCCGAGAGCCCCGACGTGGCCGCGAGGCTTCGCGAACGATTCAGCGAGACCGCCCAGGCCGTGCTCACCGCACGCATCACTCAAGCCGAACGCCAGGGCCAGATCAGCCCAACTGCACCCGCCCCCATTCTCGCCGAGATCCTCTTTGGCACCCTCGTCTACCGGCTCCTTTCCCGCCAGGACGTCACCCAGGACCTCATCGACAGCCTTTGCGACATCCTCCTCCGATAACCGCCCACCGTCACCGTGAGCTGCTCTCACGCCCTAGTCGGCCGGAGGCGGCGGTCGGCAGCACGACCTTGTAGTGGCCGACCGACCCGCGCCGCGGCATCCAGCCGGAAGAACCGCTCCAGCTCCCCGACCGACGCCTCGCCACGGAACCGGCGATACCTCGCCACCTGCTCATCAGACAAGAGATCCACTGGCATGAGCAGGAACGCTAAGAGCCTCCCGCCCAGCTCAACACACCCGTCACCGAACCGATGCCAAGATCAGCCCGCTACCGCCAAAATCCGTTCCGATCCTCCTCGTGGGCCGGCAAAGCCCACACCGTTCTGTGGTCGCCTTCGTTGTCCCGGGACCTGCGGGACAACGGCCACTGGGGACGGGCCGTGTCGCCCCCTTACCGTGGCTCGCACATGGGCAACGGTCTGGGGAGGTTCGATGGGGAAGACGTCGAGGTTGCTGAAGGGGAGCGCCGCGGTGGGCTTGGCGGCGGCGGCTCTCACGGTCGGCGGGGTCTCGCCGGCCGCCGCAAATCCGGGGTGGCCGTTCACCGACCTCTTCAGCATCGTCAACGATGTGCGCGACGAGTGCCTGGACGGCCTGGGTGAAGGAGACTACGCGCAGGTCGACTTCTGCGACCAGGGTCAAGGACAGTACTGGGCTCACGTGCGCCATGGCAGCGGCCCTAACAATGAGGTGAAGCTCGTGAACCCGCGCATGAACGGGCAGTTGTACTGCCTGCTCCCCACGGAGGAGATCGACGGCGCCCTGCTGCGAGCCGATCCGTGCAACTTCAACATCTACCGATTTGAGTGGACGATCCGCTATATGCCCGGCACGGCGGAAGCCGTCAAGTACATCTGGACCGACTCCCAGCGGGAGTCCCGCTGGAAGTGCCTGGGGCGCCGCGGGGCCGAAGCCGTCCTGGAGTACTGCTCCACCGCGAACACCCAGCTGTGGCGCTACCGCTGACCTGAGAAGCTGTGCTCATTCCCTACACCCGACCCGGCGGAGAAGCCGTCGCCGAGATCACCGGCATCCTCGGTCCGCTGCGCCGTAGTCGGGGCTTGAGCAGCAATGGAACGGCCAGTCACGTTAAGGAGCCCCGTGGGCGCCTCTTAACGCGACTGGCCGTTCTGATGCGGGCGGACGCTGATCGGGTAACGGTTCGGTGGCTGTGTGTTGGTTACCGGTGGGTCGGTCCTCCTTTGCGACTTCGTCTCGGTGGAGGCGGAGTTCGTGGCGTGGGTGGCGGCCCGTTCGTGGACGTCGGGGGATGGCCCGAAGGCGATCTTCACTGACGGTCGGGCCCTACCTGCACGGACTAGACCGTGGCGAGCCGGATGTCGCGATCGTCTGGCGTTGCGGCCTTCCCCAAGATCTCGCTCGTTGGGAGGCCGTATTGCACGCTGTACCGCCGGTCGCGGAAGAAGCGCTTGAGGCTCCGATCGCGGCGGTTCGCAGGTGGCTTTCCGCCCATGAAGACCATCCGGTCAGCGACATCGAAGGCGAGCCCGCCAACGACGCACCGGCTGGCGACGGCCAGCCGATCGTGGTGCGCTACCTGGGCCCTGGACGCTCCCCGGAACCCATCAGCGCCCGAGAGGTGAGATCTGGCACCCGCTATCACGGGTCTGATCGCCTTCGCCGAAGACCCGGAGCGGGCGCTGACCGTGAGCGCCGTCCGCCGCGTTCTGCCCAAGCCGTCCGCTCACGGGCTGCCCTTCCTGGACAACCTGGCACGACTCGCCGAACGTCTCACCATCACCACCCTCCTCATCGGCCAAGACGAAGCCGTAGTGCTGTTGTCCAGCCGAGGTGGTGGTCTCCAAGGTGACGACGGAGAACTCGACTCCTCCGCCCACTCCTCCGGGCCGGTTGGTCTCGATACTCACCAGCAGCAGGTCGCGGCCCGAACCGCCTTCTTCGCCGACGCTCTCCGGCTGCCCCAGGATTGGAAAAGAGCCGTCGTCCTGGCTGCCGCCTGGCATGACGAGGGAAAACGCGACCCGCGCTTCCAGGCGATGCTTCACCGACGTCCCCTCCGCGCCTTGAGCCCCAAGGCTCCGGTGTTGGCGAAGTCCGGCATGGACCCCGCTGATCGGGCCGCGTTTCGCCGTGCCCGCATCATGGCCCGATACCCCAGCGGGATGCGACACGAGGCCCTGTCCGCGCGCATCGCCGATGCCCTTTGCCGCGATGCTGACCCGCTGACCCTCCACCTCATCGCCTCCCACCACGGCAGGGGTCGCCCCCCGCTGCCGCCGGGCAGCGACCCCGACCCTCAGCGGTTCACCGTCACGATCGGCGGAGCTTCCGCGGAGTTGAGCACCGACGAAACCGTCGACCTGGATGCCCCTGGTCGTTTCACTGATCTCAATGCCGCCTACGGTCGGTGGAACCTGGCCCTGCTGGAGGCCATAGTCCGCCTCGCCGAGCACGCCGAAGGAGACGTCTTGGCGGTCGTCGGCGACCCGACGGGCACCGCCCTGGTCCCGACCCATCGCCAGGCGCCTGCCGCCGTCGCCGCGGTGCGCGCCGACCTGGACCGGCTCGGCCCGCTCCTCGGGATCGACGTGCACGCGGGCGTCGCGGCGGCATCCGTGGCCGAGATCGCCGATGCGGCGACGCAGAGCGCCGAGGTCGCGGAGATCGCCGTCACGACGCGCCGCCCGCCAGCTCGGCTCCCGGCACGCGTGCCGCCACCCCGACGACGGCGATGTGGTTCTCGTCGGTCATGTCCGTCTCCTCGTCCGGCGGGAGCGGGCGGCCCGCCCGCGGTTGGCGCGTTCGCGTGCCTCGTCCTGGGGGCCCGTCCCCTCCTCGCCGGTACAACCTCGTGTGCAACTTCCAGGAGGCGCCGAGCACGGAGCAGACACGCATCTACGCGATGCCGACCGGTCGAGCCTCGCCGGCATCAGGCGGGCGCCTGTTCCTGTTCAGAAAGCCAAGATCGAGCCGTGACGTCGGCACCTTGGCAAAGACCAGCCCCGGCAGACCAGGACCACCGCCGGCGAACACCTTGCCAACCCTCCCCGGCGCCCGCCCAGCCCACTCCTCCGCCCGCTACGGTGGAGCACATGCCGCACCGCAAGCAGTCAGTATCTCAAAACCATAACGCACCCCTTTAAGCCCAGGTCACGAAGGGTTCTCTCCGCGCAGGCGGAGGTGGCCCGAGGTGAGCCTACGGGCTCACCTCTTCGCAATCGTTCTCTCCGCGCAGGCGGAGGTGGCCCTTCTTGAGGCGACCGGGGAGCTTGGCGTCATGCGTTCTCTCCGCGCAGGCGGAGGTGGCCCGGCGCGCCGCGCGGGTCCCTGGAGGGTTTCAGTGTTCTCTCCGCGCAGGCGGAGGTGGCCCGCCAGCGCCGAGCAGGCGCGCCTCGCCGCGATCGTTCTCTCCGCGCAGGCGGAGGTGGCCCGCGGCTGCCGACGCGGGAGGCGGCGAAGCTGCTGTTCTCTCCGCGCAGGCGGAGGTGGTTTCCGACAGGGCGCTGTGTGACGTTCTGAGCAGGTTCCCCGCGGAGGCGGGGATTGTGCGTGAGCGATGGTCGTGGTGTTGGTCAGGATGGGTCCGCGCCTCGCGGGTCGGGGGTTGCCTGCTGTAGGGGCACCGGTCGAATTTGGCTAGGTCGCTTGGCCCGTGCACCCAGCGGGGTTACCCGGTAGGCGTTCAAGCGTCGTGAGTGGGTTAGCTGCGGGTTAGGGTTGCTCGGCTGTGGCGGCCAGCTGCCATGCGCGATCAGCGTAGGCGACTACCGAGTTGCGCGGTCGCCTGTGCGCGTCCATTTCGATGTCGAGTGCCACCCGTTCGGCGGCCGGGTCGCCACGCCTTGCCCGACTGGGATGAACCGTTCGCGAACTGGATTAGGGCACCGGCGTCGCGTTCGCACGGGTGGGCTGCTTTGCGGGGCAAGAGATACATAAACCTGGCTTATGCCTCCGAACCGTGCGTGGTTCAGGAATCGGACCGGGCGCGGTCTGAAGGGGGTGAGACAGTGGGAGAGGCTGACGACCGCGGCAATGCAGTAGCCGAAGGACGCGCACAGGCGGAGGTATCGAATCTTCGCCTCTTCAATTAGCCCCAGGTCGCGAAGGGTTTAGGTTGGTTGGTGGTTGGTTGGTGGGGGTTGAGTTATGTTGTGATTTGTGGCTTGGAGGGCTTTTAGTAGGTGTTTATGGCGGGTTTGGGGGGTGGCGGGGGTCTTGGTGACTTCGGTGTTGGTGAACAGTGCTGTGGAGAGGGCTTGGCCCCAGAGGATTCGGTAGGCGCTGTCCGCTGCTTCTGGGGTGGCATCGAACCGGTCGATCAGCAGGGCGGTGAACTCGCGTGCGGCTTTGCGGGTGCTGGCGGTGCCGCGTTGACGGAGGTTGGGGTCGTCGGAGCCGCTGAGCATGAATGCTTGGAAGATCAGCCGGTTTTCGGGGAACACGGTCAAGAACACGTCGATCATCCGCCCCAGCAGGATGTCGCGGTCGGGGATGTCCCAGACCGCGGCGGTGCGCGACAGCCAGGTGTCCTCGATCTGGGCCAGGAACCGGTCCTGGGCGGCGACGAGGAGGTTCCGACGGTCGCCGAACCGGTGGTAGATCGAGCCGTTGGACACCCCTGAGAGTTCGCTGACCGCCGCGATCGTCAGTCCTGCGGGACCCTGACTGCCCAGGATCTCGAGCGCCGCGTCGAGGACCTTCGCCGCCGAGTCCTGGCTGCGGGCCTGCTGGGGCTGCCGCATGCCTTCTTGCTGATCCGCCACTGTGCCTCCCCGTGCCCTGTCGTCGCCGTGTACTTTCCCTCCAACGGCGTCCGCCTGGCGGGTGATCTCTACCTGCCCGACCACTCCGCCGGTCCGGTGTCAGGGGTGGTGATGGCCGCGGGATTCGGCGGCGTCAGGTCACGCCCTTGCCGTGGCCGCCTCTGACGCCAGGGTTCGCTCGACCGTCGTCCTGGTACCCTTCGCCGGCCTGGACACCTCCGACCTCGGCCCGGAGATCCTCGGCCCGGAGATCCTCGGCCCGGAGATCCTCGGCCCGGAGATCCTCGGCATGTTCGAAGACGCCGCCCTGCGCCAGGCAGCCGGGCAGCCACCCGAGATGATCGCCGGCACGGGCAAGCCCGGTGACCACGCCGTCATGACCACCGTCCACGCCATCCTCGCCACCGACGACGCCATCACGCCCGCATCAACCGCCCGCCGAGCCCTCAGCCCCATCGAACACCTCGACATCGTTGAGATCCCCCAGACGCACTTCGAGCTCTTCACCGTCCACCTGCCGGAGACGGTCGACCTCACCACCCGCTGGTTCACCGACGACCTCACCTCCCCACAGCGGTAGCCAAGACCGCTCCGCCACATCGGCGGCCCGCGACGGGTTCCCGACCGGCGCACGCTCGGCCGTTTCCGCCCGGAGGCCCGTCACCCCGGCGGCGGGTGAGCGCCGCCGGGGAGCGGGCCGCCGGTAGCCGGACGGAGGAACCGGTCGGGTGCGATGGGCGGGGGGTCAGCGGGCGGAGATGCGGTTGCCGTAGGGGAGCAGGGCCATTTCGCGGGCGTTCTTGACGGCGGTGGCGATCTGCTTCTGCTGCTGGACGGTGACGCCGGTGACGCGGCGGTCACGCGGGTGGCTCATACGGTCTCCTGAGGTCGAGGAAGGCGGTGAAGGGGTCGTCGTCGGGTTCGGGGGATTCGCCGGGGCCGAGCAGGCAGGCGTCCAGGAGGCGATGGATGCGGACGCGGTCGAGGTCGGGGCCGGTGAACACGAGGTGCTGCACGCGGTCGCCGTGCTCGATGCACCAGTCGAGGTCGGCGGCCAGGGTGCGTGCGGGGGGCAGCTCGTTCCACGCGTCGGAGGGCAGCGCGGCGAGCCAGGCGCCGGCGTCCGCGATGCCGACGACTCCGGCGATCGCGTCCCAGGCGATCATGCGGTCGGGGCGGTTGGCGAGCCAGAACCGGCCGCGGCTGCGGACGGTCTCGGACGCGAGGGCGTCGGCGGCGTCGAAGAACCGGGCGGGGTGCAGGGGGCGGCGAGCGCGCCAGACGATGGTGTCGACGGCGTCGGTATGGGTGTCGCAGGGGAGCAGCGCCGTGGCGGGGTCGACGCGGAGGGCAAGTTCGCGGGTGCACAGGGCGGGGCCGGTGACGCGGGGCAGCGGGTCGGCGGTGGCGCTGACGGGCGTGGCGGGCGCCAGGTGGGAGAGGATCTCCCGACACAGGTCGAGGTCTTCTTCTGGCACCCCGGGCAGGGGAGCGGGCATGAGCTCGGGCAGCACCAGGCCGGTGGCGTACTCGATCTGCCGGGCCAGGACCTCCGCCACATAGCGGGGGTCGCCCGCGGACCCGGCCTTGCCCGCTTCCGTCAGCAGGTCGCCGCGGCACAGGTCCGAAGGCGTGTGCTCGGCGTCCAGCGCGGTGAGCACGCCGGTGAGCCGGAACCGGTCGACGGACTCCTCGGCGTGCCCGAGCGCGTCGGCGACCATGCGGGGTTCCACGCAGTCCCACAGATCGACGACCAGCAGGGACGCGGTGACGGCGTATCGCAGGAGTTGAGGGATCAGGTCCTCGCGGACGGTGCATGAGACGCAGCCGTGCGCCAGGTCGATCTCGGTGTGCTCGACGACGCGCCGGGAGTCGCGCACGACGCGCACGATCCGGCCCGCGGTGATGCCGCGCAGGTCGTGGTGCAGGGCGACTGCGTTCGCGTGCTCGCGCAACAGCCGGTCGACGACGGCGGCCCGTGCGGGCCCGTGCATCCCGGCCACAAGAACGACGGGGACGGTCATGGCGTAACCTCACTTGCAATGATAACCGTTTTCATTACTATGGCATGGCCCGAGACCGGAAAGGACACAAGGTGGCACGGAACGAACTACGCCCCCTGATCAAGTTGAGGTCGACCGCGGGGACCGGCCACACCTACGTGACCCGTAAGAACCGCAGGAACACCCCCGACCGCCTCGTGCTGCGCAAGTACGACCCGGTCGTTCGCAAGCACGTGATCTACCGAGAGGACCGCTAGATGAAGCCCGGGATCCACCCGGAGTACCGGCCCGTCGTGTTCCGCGACGCGTCGGCCGACTACGCCTTCCTGACCCGCTCGACGGCGACGAGTGACAAGACGATCGTGTGGGAGGACGGCAACACCTATCCCGTCATCGACGTGGACGTCTCCTCGGCGAGCCACCCCTTCTACACCGGTCGCAGCCGCACCCTGGACGCCGCGGGAAGGGTCGAGCGCTTCCGGCAGCGCTACGGAGCCGCCAAGTGAGCGCGATCTGCATGCTCACCGGAGCCAAGCCGCAGTTCGGCAAGCGGATCTCGCACTCCCACCGCCGCACCGCCCGCCGGTTCGACCCGAACATCCAGACCAAGCGGTACTTCCTGCCGAGCGAGAACCGCACGGTGAAGCTGAAGCTGTCGACGCGCGGCATGAAGACCGTCGACAAGATCGGCGTCGAGGCGGCCGTCCGCCGTATCCGCGCCCGGGGGGAGAAGGTCTGATGGCGAAGAAGAGCAAGATCGCCGCCGACGCGCGCCGTCGCGAGGTCGTCGCCCGGCACGCCGTCCGCCGGGCGGAGTTGAAGCGGCTCATCTCCAGTCCGCGCACGTCGCCGGAGATCAAGGCCGAGGCCGTGCGGGAGCTGAATCGTCAGCCGCGTGACGCGAGTGCGACCCGGCTGCGCAACCGCGACGCCGTGGACGGCCGCCCCCGCGGCCATCTGCGCCGCTTCGGCCTGTCCCGCGTCCGCTTCCGGGAGATGGCCCACCGCGGCGAACTGCCCGGCATCACCAAGTCAAGCTGGTAAGGAGCCCACCGTGGCCGTGCCCAAACGCAAGAAGTCCCGCAGCAACACCCGCACCCGCCGGGCACAGTGGACGGCAGACCGTCCGGCCCTCACCCCGGTGACGGTCGACGGCGAGCGGATCCAGGTCCCGCGCCGCCTCATGCGCGCCTACCAGCGAGGTCTCTTGGCCCGCTGACCGAACCGCGCCCCGGCCCGGGTTCCCTCACGCGCCGAGGGAACCCGAGCCTCTTCTACCGGGGAAACTTCCGTGGCACGACGCACCGCGATGCGTGGGCCGTGCTAGTGGACTTCCGTGCGGGCGCGGGTAAGCGGTGCTGTCGTGGAGTTGAGCCTGGGTTCGGTAGGGCAGCTCACGTGCGATTTCTAACTAGGAGAAACCCCGCGGGTCGATCCCTGGTGTGAGCTGTTGGCGTGTGGGCTTGCTGTGGGTAGTTCGACGGTGATGTGGAGGCCGCCGGTGGGGCGGGGGGTGAGGGTGAGGGTGCCGGTGTGGGCCTCGGTGATGGATTTGGCGATGGTCAGGCCGAGGCCGAGGCCGGTGGTGTGGAGGCGGGTGGTGGCGCGTTGGAAGGGTTCGGTGAGGGTTGCGGCCAGGGGTGGGGGGATTGGGGCGCCGGTGTTCTCGATGGTGAGGATCGCTGTTTCGGGGTGGGTGGTGGTGGTGATCCAGATGGCGCCTTGGGTGGGGAGGTTGTGGGTGATGGCGTTTTGGATGAGGTTGGTGGTCAGTTGGAGGAGGAGGGTGGGGGAGCCGGTGGTGGGGGTGACCTCGCCGGAGGTGGTGATGGTGATGCCGCGTTTTTCCGCCAGGGGGAGGAGTGTTTCGGTGGCTTCTTCGGCGAGGAGGGAGAGGTCTACGCGTTCGCGGGTGAAGGAGCGTTGGTCGGCGCGGCTGAGCAGGAGCAGGGCCTCGGTGAGGTCGATCGCGCGGGTGTTGACGGTGTGGAGGCGGTCGAGGAGTTCGTCGGTGTTGTGGGTCGGGTCGTTGCGGGCCACGTCGAGCAGGGCCTTGGAGATCGCGAGGGGGGTGCGCAGTTCGTGGGACGCGTTCGCCGCGAACCGCCGCTGTTCGGCGACGTGGGCTTCGAGCCGGGCGAGCATGCCGTCGAAGACGTCGGCGAGCTCGCGGAACTCGTCGCTGCGGCCAGGGAGCCGGATGCGGTGGGAGAGCGACCCGTGCGTGGCAAGGCGGGTGGCGTCCGCGATGCGGGACAGCGGGGCGAGCATCCGGCCGGCGAGCAGCCACCCGCCCGCGAGGCCGAAGACCAGCAGGACGAGCAGCACCGCGCCCGCGGCCGACGCGAAGTCGTGCAGGAGGGTCGAGCGGACGAGCACGCCCCCCGGGACGCTCGTGTAGTCGGGCAGGTGACGCAGGATGAAGATCCACACGGCGGCGAGCAGCAGCGCGCCCGCGAGCATGAGGAATCCGGCGTAGCTGAGGGTCAGTTTGAGCCGGACGCTCAGCCCGGGTGCCCTATCCACGTTCCGCGTCCGGCCGCGTGTCGACGCGGTAGCCGACGCCCGGCACCGTGGCGATGATCCACGGTTCGCCAAGACGCTTGCGCAGCGCCGAGACGGTGATGCGCACGGCGTTGGTGAACGGGTCGGCGTTCTCGTCCCACGCCCGCTCGAGCAGCTCCTCGGCGCTGACGACACCGCCCTCGGCGGCGATGAGGACCTCGAGCACGGCGAACTGCTTCCGGGTCAGCGCGACATAGCGCCCGTCCCGGTAGACCTCCCTGCGGAACGGGTCGAGCCGCAGGCCGGCGAGCTCCCGGGTGGGCGGCCTGTGGTGTGCGCGCCTGCGGTCGAGCGCCCTGAGCCTGAGCGCGAGCTCCCTGAGTTCGAACGGCTTGGTCAGGTAGTCGTCCGCGCCGAGCTCGAACCCCGCGGCCTTGTCGTCGAGACGGTCGGCCGCGGTGAGCATCAGGATGGGCATCCCGCTGCCGGAGGCGATGACGCGCCTGGCGATCTCGTCACCCGACGGCCCGGGGATGTCGCGGTCGAGGACGGCGATGTCGTAGGCGTTGACGCACAGCAGTTCCCACGCGGTGTCGCCGTCGCCCGCTACGTCGGACGCGATCGCCTCGAGCCGCAGGCCGGCGCGGATGGCCTCCGCGAGAAGTGGTTCGTCCTCGACGATCAGCACACGCATACGTCGATGCTACGAGCCGTTACATATCGCCCGCGTATCGGAAATCCCATACGCCCTGGCGACCTCACGTCGGTTTGACTGTCCGGATGCCTCAACCACCGGCCCCGACGCGAGACGCGTCCCGCAAGATCCACCGGCCTCCCGGCGTCGGCCGCGCCCGCCGGGCCGTCCTCGCCGCCTCCCGGCCGGAGCCCTGGCGGCGCGGCCCGGTGCCGACCGCGCTGGCGCTGCTGCTCGGCCTGCTCATGCTGGCGCACGCGCAGATCCCGAACCGCCCGTGGAACCTCGGCAGCCTCGTGGAGACCTTCCTCCCCTGGCTCGGCCTCGGTATTCCGGTGCTGCTGGCCGGGTCGCTGTGGCGTCGTTCCGCCTCTGCGGTGGTCGCGCTGCTCCTGCCGCTCGTGGTGTGGACGTGCCTGTTCGGCGGGCTGCTCGTCGACAAGTCCCACCCGGACGCCGACCTCACCGTGGCCACCCACAACGTCGGCGCGGCCAATCCCGACCCCGTCGGCACCGCCCGCGCCCTTGCCGCGTTCGGAGCCGACCTCCTGGCCCTGGAGGAACTGACCCCCCAAACGACGGACACCTACAGGAAAGAGCTGGGAAGCACATATCCGCACCACGCGGTCCTGGGCACGGTCGGCCTGTGGAGCAAACTCCCGCTGTCCGACACCCAGCCGATCGACATCATGAACTATGGCCCACTGAAAACCTCCCTCCCACCCGACAGGAACTCACTCGAAACCCGAGCCCTGCGCACGACCGTGACCACAGAAAACGGCACGCTGACGGTATTCGTCGCCCACCTCGGGTCCGTGCGGCTGACCCCCAAATCAGGCTTCTGGACGGGCTCCAGGAACATCGGCGTAGAGGCCCTGGGAAAGGCCATCGCCGCAGAACAGAACGACCGCGTGATCCTCCTGGGCGACCTCAACGGCACCACCGATGACCGCGCCCTCGCCCCGATCACCTCCCAAATGCGCCCCGCCCAGAAAACAGCCGGTCAGGGATTCGGCTTCACCTGGCCGGCCGCCTTCCCCGTGGTGCGCGCCGACGAAATCCTCACCCGCACCCTGACCCTGACGACCTCGCGAACCCTCCCCGCCACCCCCAGCGACCACCTCCCCATCGCAGCCACAATCACCTGGTAACGCCCAACAACCGCGCCCCGCTCATAAAGGTCAGCACAACCCCGAGCTTCGACAACCCGGCGGTGCGTCAGGCGGGGTCGGTCGTGAGAAGGCCCTCGGTTCTGGCGGGCTGGAGGATCTCCTCGGCGAAGGAGCGGATCGAGGTCAGCGCGTCGGTGCTGCGCCGCCAGGGGACGACGATGACGCGGTCGGCCCCGGCGGCCTCGTAGGCGCGCAGGTCTTCGACAGTTCGGATGTGCGCGCCGGTAACGATCGTGACGTCCTCGCCGAGCCGGGCGCGCTTGGCGGCGATGTCGGCGGGCGAGTGGCGCATGCCGATCCAGCCGTCGCCGAGCCGGGCCGCGCGGGACAGCGCCGCGTTCGAGACGCCGCCGATGAGGATCGGGACCCGGCCCTGCGGGGGTTTGGGCAGGAAATGGACGGGATCGAACGCGTAGAACTCGCCCTTGTGGCTGACGGGATCGTCGGTCCACAGCTTCCGGCAGACGGCGATGTTCTCGTCCACGCGCCGTCCCCGGGAGGCGAAGTCGACGCCGACGGCGGCGTACTCGGCCCTCGACCAGCCGGCGCCGACGCCGAAGTCGACGCGTCCGCCGGAGATGACGTCGAGGGTCTGCACGGCCCGGGCGGCGACGAAGGGATGTCTGAGCGAGAGGTTGTAGACGTAGGTGCCGAGCCTGATCCGCGACGTGACCTGCGCGAGCGTGGCCATCCACAGGAGGGCGTCGTAGGTGGGGATGCGCGGGTCGACGGGCGGGTGGTCGTCGTCCTCGTAGGGGGAGGCGCCGCCGAAGTCGGCGGGCCAGATCAGGTGCTCGGGGAACCAGAGCCCGTCGTAGCCGAGGTCGTCGGCGAGCCGGGCGACGTCCGCCTGCAGGTCGTAGCGGACCAGCATGCTGAGGCCGACGGAGATCGTCATGTCGTCCATCCTTCGGGGGTGCGGTGCCAGCCGGCGGCGGCGTGGTTGCCGCCGTCGACGTGGATCGTGCTTCCGGTGACGAAGCCGGACAGGCGTCCGGCGAGGTAGACGACGGCCCCCGCGGTGTCGTCCACATGGCCTTTGCGGCCGAGCGGGCTCGTGGCGTGGGGCAGGTCGCCGACGCCCGGCGTGGGGGTGACGTCGACCGCGATGTTGTTGACGCGGACCGGCGCGAGCTCGAGGGCGAGGCTCTTGGCGAGGTTCGCCACGCCTGCCTTCGCCGCGGCGTACACCGCGAACCCGGGTGCGGCGCGGTGCGCCTCGATGCTCGTGACGTTGATGACCGAGGGGAGTTCGGCGGCGCGCAGGGCGGGCAGGAACGCGCGCGTGGTCCACACGACCTGCAGGAGGTTGCTGCGGACCAGGGCCTCGTCGCCCTTGGGCGAGAGGTCCTCGAACGGGGACCAGAAGGTGCCGCCCGCGTTGTTGACCAGGATGTCGACCCTCGGGAGTTCCCCGGCGATCGCGGTCACGGCCTCGACGTCGCGCACGTCGACCAGATGGGTGGAGCCCGGCGCGCGGTCAAGGCCGATCACCTTGGCCCCGAAGGATTCGAGGGCGTCGACGCAGGCCCTGCCGATGCCCTGGGACGAGCCGGTGACGACCGCGGTCAGCCCGTCGAGACGCAGGTCGGACGGTGTGATCATCGGCCGGTCCAGCGCGGCTGGCGCTTCTCGGCGAACGCGCGCGGCCCCTCCCTCGCGTCCTCGGTCGCGAAGATCTCCTTCGAGATCCGCGACTCGTTCCGGTACGCCTCGCGCAGGTCCATGCCGAGCCCCTGGAGCGCGCTGCGCTTGGTGGCCCGCACCGCGAGCGGCGCGTTCCTGGTGATCCGGGCCGCGTAGTCGAACGCCTCGTCCAGCAGCGCCTCTTCGGGGACCACCTTGTTGACCAGGCCCATGGCCAGGGCGCGCGCGGCGTCGACCTGGTCGGCGCACAGCAGGAACTCCATGGCCTGCGCGAACGGCAGCTGACGGGGGAGCCGTACCGTCGTGCCGCCGCCCGCGAACAGCCCCCGGGCCGGTTCCAGGACGCCGAAGGTGGCGTGTTCGCTGGCGACCCGGATGTCGACGCCGCCGAGCAGCTCCATCCCGCCCGCGACGCAGGGCCCGTTGATTGCGGCGATGATCGGCTTGTACAGCTTCGAGTTGCGCAGCACGGCGTCGGTGCCGTCCGAGAGCGAGTAGCCGTTGACCGTGCTCACGTCGCCCGCTTCGATGCGCTTGGCGAGGGCGGTGATCTCCGGCACGTAGGTCTTGAGGTCCGCGCCCGCCATGAACGCGCGGCCGACCCCGGTGATGATCGCGACCCAGGCGTCGTCGTCGGCGGCGAACCGCTTCCACGCGTTCGCGAGCTGGTGGAAGTGCTCGAGGTCGCAGGCGTTTTTGGCCTCCGGCCGGTCGAGGGTGATGAGCACGACGTGGTCGACGCCATGGGCGTTCGGTTCGTAGTGGACGGGCATGTGTTTCCTCAGTTCTGTCGTGCGGAGGCGTCAGGACAGGGGAAGTTTGACGGAGACGGTTCCCGTCGCCAGGACCTTCTCGTTCTGGTCGGCGACGAGCACCGCCACGTCGGCGACGTGCACCCTGCGGCGTTCCTCGCGGACGCCCGTCACCACCCCGGACAGGAAGCTCGCGTCCCCGGTCAGCGCGGGGGCGCGGTAGGTGATGTCGGCGTGGGTGATCTCGCCCCACTCGCCAGCCCAGGCCGCGGTGTAGTCGAGGACCCATGCGCCCATCGACGCGCCGTAGCCGTAGCCCCTCGGCATGCCGACCTGCCTGGCCCATCGGGGCTGGAGATGTCCTCGGGAGGGTCCGTAATATGCGCCGTCGGTGAGTTCGGGGTTGGTGCGCTGTAGGTCGCGGTCGCCCTCGCGGCCCGCCATGTCGGCGGTGTAGCCGAGCTCGGATCCGGATACGGAGGTCGGGCCCTTGGCCATCGCGCCCCAGGTCGTCATGGGGTAGGCACGCCACTCGGTGGTGAAGCTGGCCAGGCTGTGCGGGCCGAGCACGTTCGGCGCGAGGACGTCGCCCGCCTTGACGTCGCCGAGCAGCCGCCTGTCGTGGCCGAGCCGCTGGATCTGGTCGATGAACCCCGCCTTGATCTCGTCAAGCTTCGCCAGCTCGGCGTCGGTCCACTCGGGCTCGGCGGCGTCGTCGTAGAGCTTCTTCTTCATCGCCTCGCCGACCTGGTAGCGGATCGCGGTGCAGCGCTGGAGCGCGACCCGCTGGCCGCGCTGGTTGAGGTAGAGGGTGTCGCCCCGCTGGAAGCAGGTCGGCCCGGCGAAGGAGGTCTCGGCGACCTTGTAGTCGTAGGGCATGCGGTGGCAGAGCAGCTTGTCGCCGGGTTCGACGCGCGCCTCGAAGAACCACCACTCGTCGCCGCCGAAGACGAGGTGGGAGCCGGGGATTCGGCCGACCTGGGCGGGCGCACAGCCGTGGCTGGTGTCGGTGGCCACCGTGAACGACTGCGGCGCGACGATCCTGCCGAAGCGGCTCTCGGCCGCCCACGCCGCGTCGTAGTGCAGCGGGTTCGGGTAGTGCATGGCCTGTGCCCACCGGCGGATGTCCCCGACGGTGACGGGCTCCCTCAGCTCACCCGGCATGATCGGCACCCCCATGTGCCGGGCGAGGTCGGACACGTCCAACGTCGGGGTCTGTTCGGTGGTCATGGGCTCTCCTGAGCTGTGAGGCGGGCATAGAGGAGCGGGTACAGGGCCTCGTCGACGACCTTCGTGCCGCCGGCCGTCATCGGGATCTCGCCGGGGGCGAAGAAGAACACCTTCTTGGGCACCTTGTAGGAGGCGAGCCGCCCCCTCAGGAAGGCGGTGACCTCGGCGGGGTCGGGCGCGACGCCGTCGGCCATCTCCAGGCAGAGCACGGGGATCTGCTCGAGCCGCTCGTCGGGCAGCGCGAGCACCCGCGCCACCCGGACGCCGGGATGGGCGCGCAGCTGGGTCTCGATCTCGGCGGGGGCCACGTTCGCCCCGCCCGTCTTGATCATCTCGGTGCGGCGGCCCGACCAGTGGACCTGCTCGTCCGCGTCGACGGAGCCCGTGTCGCCGGTGCGGAACCAGCCGTCGGCGTCGAAGCACTCGGCGGGCTCCTTCCCGAGGTAACGCAGCATGAGCGTCGCGCCCTTGACCGCGAGTTCGCCCACCTCGCCGGTCGGCAGGACCTCGCCGGTGACGGGGTCGACCACCCGCAGGCTCTGGCCCGGCATCAGCCGGCCGAGGCTGCCGCGCAGCGTCTCACGCGAACTGTCCGACGGGTGCGCGCAGACGAACGCGCAGGTCTCCGACATGCCCCAGCCGACCGGCATCTGCCAGGCGGGGTCGCCGGTCACGGTGGGGTGCCGGGAGAAGACCGACTTGCCGTACACGCACCGCAAACTCGACAGGTCGGTGGTCGGCCAGTCGGGATGCTCGGCCATCGCCCTCGCCTGGTGCGGGAGCGTGTAGGGCTCGGTCGCCCGCTCCCTTGCCATCAGGCCGAGCGCCACGCCCGCGTCGAAGCCCTCCTGCATGATCCAGCAGCCTCCGGCGGCGAGCGTCGCGCCCATCGCGGTGTTCATCCCGGCCGTCCAGAACATCGGGAGCGCCGTCCACATCCGGGTGCCGGGGTGTCGGCCGAAGAGCCGCGCCTGGATCCAGAACTGCAGGACGGGGGCCCGGTGGCGGTGCAGCATTCCCTTGGCCGAGGCTGTGGTGCCCGAGCTGAACAGCACGAGCCCGGGATCGTCCGGGCCGACCGACGCGGCCGCGTCGTCTACGACGTGGTCGGGGATTTCCGCGCCGTCGGCGAGGAAGGCGTCCCAGCTGGTCGAGCCGGACCGCGCGTCGTCAGGTCCGAGGACGACGACGCGCCGCGGCGCGGGGTCGAGCGCGGCGACGTCCGCGCTGAGGTCCCGCCCGCCCATCCGGCCCTGCATGAGCAGGGTCTCCACCTCGGCGAGCGCGAGCATCTGCCCGAGCTCCCGCCGGGTGGCGAAGGTCGACAGCGGGACCGCGACGGCCCCCGCCAGCGCCGTCCCGAAGAGCGCGGCGACGGCCTCGGGGCGGTTGGCCATGAGGATCGCGACCCGTGCGCCGGGCCTGACCCCCGTCCGCAGCAGACCGCGCGCCACGGCGCGCGCCCGCCCGGCGAGTTCGGTGTAGGTCCACCGCACGGTCGCCCCGTTGAGCAGCGGATCGTCGAAGACGAGGGCCTCGCGCGCGCCGTGGCGTTCGGCCACGTCGGTGAGGAAACCGCCGAGCGTCATCGGCAGCCGGGCGAGCTGGAGCGTCTCCAGCGCGGGACCGTGCAGTTCGGAGGGCATACCGGTCACCTCCATCCCGGGCGAAGGGGTGGGCGGGGCTATTGTGCCATTATTAAAAAGATAAGAACATAGCGGGACCGCAAGGCCCCGGGAGGAGAGAGCGCCATGAGCGTCCACCCCGCGATCGTCCTGACCGGCAAGGGTCCCGCCGAGCGCGTCGACCTCACCGACGCCGACCTGCCGGACGGCGAGGTCACCATCGACGTCCGCTACAGCTCCCTCAACTACAAGGACGGGCTCGCGGTCTCCGGCAGGGGGAAGATCGCCCGGTCGCTGCCGATGACCTGCGGGATCGACCTCGCCGGGACCGTGTCCGCCTCGGCCGACCCGGCCTTCGCGCCGGGACAGGAGGTCCTCGTCACCGGGTGGGGGCTGTCGGAGACCAGGCCCGGCGGATACACGACCCGGCAGCGGGTGCCGTCCCGGATGGTCACCGCGAAGCCCTCGGGGATGACGCTGCGCCAGACGATGGCCGTCGGGACGGCGGGGCTGACCGCGATGCTGTGCGTGCTCGCCCTGGAGGACGCGGGGCTGCGCCCGGACGGCGGCGAGGTCCTCGTCACCGGCGCGGGCGGCGGCGTGGGCGGCGTCGCGGTGCTGCTGCTGTCCGGGCTCGGATACCGGGTGGCCGCCTCGACGGGCCGGCCGGAGCTCCACGACTACCTGCGCGGACTCGGCGCGACGACGCTCGTCGACCGGGCTGACCTGGCGACGGCGGGCCGTCCGCTGGACAAGGAGCGCTGGGCGGGCGCGATCGACGGGGTGGGCGGCCAGACCCTGGCGACGGTTCTCGCCCAGACCGGGTACGGAGGCTCGGTCGCGGCGTGCGGACTCGTCGGCGGCAACGACCTGCCCGCGACGGTGCTGCCCTTCATCCTGCGCGGGGTCTCCCTGCTCGGGATCGACTCGGTGAGGTGCCCGGCCGACCGCCGCGACCGCGCCTGGCACCGGCTCGGCGCCGACCTTCCGCTCTCCCGTCTCGACTCCCTCACCACGGTCGAACCCCTCTCCGACATCCACGCCCTGGCCGACCGGATCCTCGCCGGACGGACCCTGGGCCGCGTCGTGATCGATGTCCACGCCTGACGGATCTGCCACTCTGGCGAGCCGGTAAGAAGTATGTCAAGCTTGATCTATACCGAGGGGAAAATGTCATTACCCGAATTTGCTAACCGCGCTATCAGCGTGGTCGGCTCCGCTACCCGGAGGCCCGCACATGACCGTCCAGGTCAGCAGCCCGGTTGACGTGGTCACCGCCACGGTGATCCGCTCCGCGATGGAGACCATCTGCTTCGAGATGGCCACCTACGTGTCCCGCACGGCGACCACGCCGATCCTCAACCAGTCGAACGAGCGGAACGCGACGATCCTCGACGCCACGGGCAGGCTGGCCGCCCTGTCGGTGGGCATCCCGCAGTTCATGCTGTCCTCGACCCTGCCCGTCAGGTTCGCCGCCGACTTCTTCGCCGGCGACCTGCACCCCGGCGACGTCCTCATCGCCAACGACCCATACCACGGGGGCGGGCACCTGCCCGACGTCAACGTGTTCGCCCCGGTCTTCGACGCCGAGGGGACGCTCGTGCTGTTCGCCTCGATCCAGTGCCACCACGGGGACACCGGCGGCGCGATGGCCGGCGGCTACAACGTGTTCGCCAAGGACATCTGGAGCGAGGGCGTCCGCTATCCGGTGCTGAAACTCGTGGACCGTGGCGTCGAGCGCAAGGACGTCGTGCTGATGATGCGCGCCAACAACCGGCTGCCCGGCTTCATCGGCGACCTCCGGTCGCAGGTCGGCGCGGCCCAGCTCGGCGCGCGGCGGCTGACCGAGATCATCGAGGACTACGGCGCGGGCACCGTCCGCGCGGCGGTGGAGTGGTCGATCGGCGACGCGACCCGGCGCTTCTCCGCCGAGATCGCGGCATGGCCGGACGGCGTGTACGAGGCCGACGTCTACGTCGACTCCGACCCGGCCGGCAACACCGACATCCACGTGCACGTGGCGATCACCGTCGAGGGCGACAGGCTGATCATCGACTTCGAGGGGTCCGACACCCGGCCGCACATCACCGCGTGGTCGACCTTCGGCAACACCCGGGGCAACGTGATCGCGCAGCTGGCCAGCCTCGTCGATCCCTCGATCCCCAAGAACGAGGGGTTCTTCCACTGCATCGACCTGCGCGTCCCGCCGGGCTGCTGCCTCAACCCGCCCGAGGGCAAACCGGTCTCCAGCGGAACCCACCATCCGGGGGTCGAGGTCGGCGACGCGATCGCGCTCGCGATGAGCCAGATCATCCCCGACCGGTGCTGCCCGCAGAGCTACAAGTTCGGCAGCCCCCGCCAGATGTGGGGGGACGCCGACCCCAGGACGGGCGTCGCCTTCTTCGACCACGGCGGCGAGGTCAGCGCGGGCTGGGTGAGCGCCGCCAAGGGCACCGACGGCTGGGGCGCGCTGAGCGCGTCGAACGGCAACCTGATCAAGGCGAGCGCCGAGATCAACGAGCAGCTGTTCCCGCACATCCTGCGCGGCCGCAACTACCTCACCGACTCCGGCGGACCAGGCCGCTGGCGCGGCGGATGCGGCTCCCACTTCGTCAAGGAGGTGCGCACCCCCACGCGCGTCAACCAGTACATCGTCAACCAGCGGCACACCCATCCGGGCATCGCGGGCGGCCACGACGGCACGCCCGACCGGTGCACGGTCGGGACCGTCGAGGTCTCCCCGGCGGTCTCCGGGGTGTTGCTGCAGACCGGCGAGCGGCTCGACTACCGGTTCGGCGGCGGGGGCGGCTGGGGTGATCCGCTGCTGCGGGACCCGCAGGCCGTGCTCGACGACGTCTGGGACGAATACGTGTCCGTCGAGGGGGCCCGGCGCGACTACGGCGTCGTCATCACCGGCTCGCTGGCGGAGATGACCCTCGCCCTCGACCTCGAGGCGACCGAGCAGGAACGGAAGGCCCGCAGGTGACCACCTACCGGATCGGCATCGACGTCGGCGGCACGTTCACCGACTGTGTCCTGAAGCGTCCCGACGGCAGCCTTCTGCTCGAGAAGGCCCCGACGACCCCGCTCGATCAGAGCGACGGCGTCATGGCGGGCCTCGAACAGCTGGCGGCCGCCGAGGACATGAGCCTGCGCGACCTGCTCACCGGCACCCTGACGATCGTCCACGGCACGACGACGGGCGACAACACGATGATCCAGATGACCGGCGCGCCGACCGGGCTGCTGGTCACCCGTGGCTTCCGCGACGAGATCGAGTTCCGGCGCTGCTACAAGGAGGACATCTGGGATCCGACCCTTCCGGCTCCCGAGCCGATCGCCCGGCGTCGGGTCAGGCTGGAGATAGACGAGCGGATGACCGCCGAGGGCGAGATCGACACCCCGCTTGACGAGGAGGGGGTCCGCAAGGCCGTCGCCAGGCTCCGTGCCTTCGGCGTGACCTCGATCGCTGTCGCCTTCCTGCACTCCTATCTCAACCCGCGGCACGAGCGCCGCGCCCGCGAGCTGATCCTTGCGGAGTACCCCGACGTCGAGATGGTCTCGCTGTCGCACGAGGTGCATCCCAAACCGCCGGAGTTCGAGCGGACGTCCACCACCTTGGTGAACGCCTATGTGGGCCCCCCGATCGCCCGCTACCTGCGCCGGCTGACCGAGCGGCTCGCCGACAACGGCTACGCGCACGAACTGCTCGTCGCGACCTCGGCGGGGGGCGTCGCGACCGCCGACGCCGCGGCGCGGCGGGCCGTGGCCACGCTCGGCTCGGGACCGACCGGCGGGGTCAGCGCCGCCGCCCGGCACGCGGCGGCCGCCGGGCTCGGCGACGTGGTCAGCGTCGACATGGGCGGCACAAGCTACGACCTGTGCCTCATCCGCGACGGCCGGCCCGACGTCAAGATGGACTGGAACTGGTTCCAGCGCTACTGCGTCGGCATCCCGATGGTCGACATCCCCTCGGTCGGCGCGGGCGGTGGCTCGATCATCTGGCAGGAGCAGGGGGTCCTGCACGTCGGGCCGCAGTCCGCGCAGAGCACGCCGGGTCCCGTCTGCTACGGGCGCGGCGGCCTCGAGCCGACCATCACCGACGCCGACCTCGTGCTCGGCCGCCTCGACCCCGCCGGTTTCCACGGCGGCCGGATGGAACTCGACGTCGCCGGGGCCCGCGCCGCGCTCGCCGACCTGGGCGGCCGCGTGGGCCTTGACGCCGAGCAGGTCGCGACCGCCGCCGTCCGCCTCGTCGACGCGCACATGACCGACGCCATCCGCCGCGTGCTCTCCCTGGCCGGCGCCGACCCGCGCCGCTTCGACCTCGTGGCGTTCGGCGGCATGGGCGGCGTCCACGCCGCCACCCAGGCCCGCGCGCTGGGGATGAAACGGGTCCTCATCCCGCGCGCCGCAGCGGGCTTCTCCGCGCTCGGGCTCCTCGCCGCCGACCACGTCATCGACGGCTCGCGCGGCTACCTCAGCCCGACCGCGCAGGCCGACCGTGGGCATCTCGCGGAGCTGGCCGCCGACCTCGAGGGCTCGGCCCGCGCGGAACTGCGGATCGCCAACGTCCCCGACGAGCGCGTCAGGCTGGAATGGTCGCTGCTCCTCGTCTATCCCGGTCAGACCTTCGACACCTCGATCCCCGTCGCCGACCCGTGCGAAGTCGAGGCGGCCGTCGCGGAGTTCCACCGGCGCAACGCCGAGGCGAGGCTGATCGAGGCGCGCGCCCAGGAACCCCTGCTGCGGGGGATAAGGCTCACCGCCGTCGGCGAGGTGGACCGGCCCGCCGACCCCGAACTGCCGGAATCCGGCGTCGTCGGGCCCGTGGGGCACCGCCGCATCTGGGCGGGGGAGCGGTGGCACGACCGTGTGCCCGTCTATGCCATGGAGTCCCTTATGTCAGGGTTCGTCATTGACGGTCCTGCCGCGATCGGCGGCACGTTCACGACGGTGATCCTCGCGCCCGGCGACCGCGCGCGGCCGACGCCGACGGGAGATCTGCTGATCGAGGTGGCCGGGTGATCCAGGTCCACCACGTCGGGCTCTGCCCGGCCGACGTCGCGGAGTCGCTGCGGTTCTACGTCGAGGGGATCGGGCTCACCGTGCTGTTCGACGTGGTCCTGCCCGTCGATCTCGAACCGCTGCTCGGCACGGTCACCGACCGGCCGCGCACGATCTTCCTCGGCGACGAGAGCGATCCCGACCGTGGCGTGCTCGAACTCCTCGACCTGGGGACTGACGCCGTCGCGGGGGAGGAACCGGCGCGGGGCCTGCCGCACCGGGGGGCCTTTCTCGTCTCCTTCCAGGTCCCGGTCCGCGCCACGCTCGACCGGCTCGCGGCGCTCGGCCTCGGCGGCACGCCGCGCGTCATGCCCACGCCGTCGGGCGGGATCGTCGCGACTGTCGTCGACCCGGACGGGGTCATGGTCGAGCTGATGGACGGTCCCGTGACGATCGGAGGCTGAGCGCGGGCCGCCCGGGGGCTCAGCCGCCGACCTGGTGCAGCCCGCTGCGGAGCGAGGTGGCGCGGACGACGGTCATGCCCGCCTCCTTCACCGCGTAGTTCCGCGCGTGCTCCAGATGGCTGCGGGCGACGTGGGCGGCCCGGTCGGCGTCCCCCTCGGTGATCGCCTTGACCAGGGCCCGGTGGGCGGTGAGGATGCCCGCGCGGGCCTCCTCGTTCGGGTAGGTGTCCTCGACCCGTGCCCGCTGGGCCCACTGGCGCTCCTGCTCCGACCAGAGGCTCATCAGCGCGCCGAGGGTGAGGATCATCGTCTCGTTGCCGCAGGACGCCACGACCGACTCGTGGAAGGCGCGGGAGATCCGGGTGAAGGCCACCCCGTCGTCCAGCGCGGCCTCGGCCTGTTCGAGGTTCGCCCTGAGCGCGGGCAGCACGGCGGTCTCCCGGTCCGCGCGCTCGGCGCAGAGCGAGGCGGTGATCGGCACGATGTGCTTGATGGCCACGGCGAGGTCGGCGACGGTGCCGCGCCGTGACTGCAGGACGATGCCGAGCAGGTAGGCCGAGGTGTCGGCGGTGGGGACCTCGACGACGGAGCCGCCGACGTTGCCGCGGCGGACCGTGAGGAGGCCCTCGTTCTCCAGGATGCGCAGCGCCTCGCGGAGCGACGGCCTGCTGATCCGGAACTCCTCGAGCAGGTCGTCCTGCTTGGGCAGGAGGCCGCCGTTGGGGATCTCGCCGTCGATGATGCGCTCCCGCAGCACCGACGCGACGACCTCGGCGAGCCGCGGCGGACGGAACTGGCCGCGGCGCGGACCGTCGCCGGTGCTCTCCCCGGGCACCTCGTTCTCCATGGGGGCACCTCCTTGGCAGGCAAGCCTATCAGCGCAAAGACAAAAGGATGGCCGACGCCGTCGCCCGCACGGCGGCTCCCCGGGAGGCCAAGAAGATCGGTAATCTGACTCTTACTTCAAATAAATGATGGATGGTAATCTTCTTACCGATATTCCGTGACGGTCGAGGCGTGGAGGAAGGCGTGGAATCCAAGGTCCTCGTGGACCGGGACGAGCATGTCCTGGTGCTCACCATCAACCGGCCGCGGGTGCGCAACGCGGTCGACGCCGACGTCTGCGCGCTGATCGGCACCGCGCTCGAAGAGGCAGAACACGACAGCGAGGTCAGGTGCGTCGTGCTGACCGGGGCCGGCGAGGCGTCCTTCAGCTCCGGGGCCGACCTCAAGGCCATCGCGCGCGGTGAGCGCCTGGTCCCCGAGGGCATGGAGCAGTGGTCCTTCGCCGGATTCGTCCGCCACTTCACGAGCAAACCGACGATCGCCGCGGTCAACGGGACGGCGCTGGGCGGCGGGATGGAGCTGGCGCTCGCCTGCGACCTCGTCGTCGCCGTCGAGAGCGCGGTCTTCGGTCTTCCCGAGGTCAAGCGGGGACTCGTGGCCGCGGCGGGTGGCGCGTTCCGCATCACCCGCGCCCTGCCGCCGAAGATCGCGATGGAGCTGCTGATGACCGGCGCCCCCCTGACGGCCTCGGACGCGGCGGCCTGGGGCCTGGTCAACCACGTCGTCCCGGACGGCACGGCGCTCGCCAAGGCCATGGAGATCGCCCGGGTGATCTCCGCCAACGCGCCCCTCGCCGTGCAGGCGACCAAGCGCATCGCCTACGGGGCGAGGGAGGGCGCGCCGGCGGGCGAGGACACGCTGTGGGACCTCAGCGACGCGGAGGTCTCCGGCGTCTACGCCAGCGAGGACGCCCAGGAGGGACCGCGTGCCTTCGCCGAGAAGCGAGCACCGGTCTGGCGGGCCCGCTGACGCCGGCGGCGTCCGGCGGCGCGGCGGGCCCGCCTCCCTCGGCCGGGCGCGGTCGGCGCGGTCAGAGTGCCTCGCCGACCGACTTGGTCTCCAGGTACTCCTCGAACCCGAGCGTCCCCATCTCCCGGCCGAGACCGGACGACTTGTAGCCGCCGAAGGGCATGTCGGGGCCGAACCAGATGCCCCCGTTGACGCTGACCGTCCCGGTGCGCAGCCGTGCGGCGACGGCCCTGGCGCGCGGCACGTCGCCGCCGTGGACCGCGCCCGACAGCCCGTAGGGGGAGTCGTTGGCGATCCGGACCGCGTCGTCGTCGCCGTCGTGCGGGATCACCACGAGGACGGGGCCGAAGATCTCCTCGCGCGCCGTCCTCGCCTCGTTGGACAGGCCGGTGATGACGGTCGGCTCGATCCAGAAGCCCTTGTCGCGGTCGGGCCGTCCGCCGCCGGTGGCGAAGTCGCCGCCCTCGGTGAGCGCGAGCCGCAGGTAGCCCTCGACCCTGTCGCGCTGCCGCTCGGAGATGATCGGCCCGCAGAACGTGCGCCGGTCGTGCGGGTCGCCCGGCGGGTTGGCCGCCATCGTCTCGGCGACCAGGGCGACCGCCTCCTGATACCGGTCGCGGGGGACGATCAGCCGGGTCGTCAGGGCGCAGCCCTGCCCGGCGTGGGTGAGCACGGCGACGGCGGTGTACATGCAGGCGAGCGGCAGGCCCTCGCCGATGTCGTCGAGGACTATGCAGGCCGACTTGCCTCCCAGCTCGAGGAAGACCCGCTTGAGCGAGTCGCTCGCCTCCCGCATGACGGACCGCCCGGTGGCGGTGGACCCGGTGAAGGAGACCATGTCGACCCGGGGGTCCCTGCTGAGGATCGCGCCGAGTTCGTGGTCGGTGCCGGTGACGATGTTGACGACCCCGGGCGGCAGGTCGGTCTCGTCGGTGATGAGCCCGATGAGCGCCGTCGCGCACAGGGGGCTGTCGGGCGCGGGCTTGAGGACCACGGTGTTGCCCGCGGCGAGCCCGGCGCCGATCTTCGCGAGGTTCAACTGGTGGGGGAAGTTCCACGGGGTGATCGCGCCGACGACGCCGATCGGCTCCCGGTGGATCCGGCGGAAGCTGCGGATGCCCATGGACGTGGACTCGCCCATGTCGCGGTCCCAGGCGTAGTTCTCGGCATGGTCGGCGACCCACGCCAGATCGTCTATGGGCATGTCGAGCTGGGCCATCCGGGTGAGCGAGCGGGGCGCGCCGACCTCGTCGATCGTCAGCTCGCGGAGCTCCTCGCGGTGCCGCTGGAGCGCCGCGTGCAGCTGGCGTACGCAGCGGACGCGCAAGGCGTGGTCGGTCGCCCATCCCGTCGTGTCGAAGGCGGTCCGCGCCGCCGCGATCGCCTGGTCCATGTCGGCGGCCGAGGCGTCCGAGGCCCAGCCGACGACCTGCTCGGTGGCGGGGTTGACGGACGGGAACGCGGCATCGGTGTGCCGGACCTCGCCGTTGATCAGCAGTGGGGAGACACCTTCGGGCAGTGGCGACATGACGACTCCGAGGAGAGGCGGACCTGAGTATGACGCGAGCGTCATCTAATGAATCGCTCGGGATGTTGGTATGTCAAGGCCGATGCCGGTCTAGGCGCGCTGGGGCGGTCGAGTGGCGTAAAGATGGTCTAGTTTCGCTGACGTTCATGTCATAGAGTGCGCGCCATGAGCGAAATCGACCGATGGCGGTTCGTGGACGTGGGCGCGATGACAGCGCATCAGACGATGGCCCGCGGGCCCGTCCTGGGAGAGGCGATCTCCAAGGGCGGCGACCCGATCGTGCTGACCAGTGTGTGGGGCGAGACCCATGTGAACGTCGGCTGGTTCGACGACATCGACGCGACTCTCGACGTCGAGGCGTGCCGGGCCCTCGGCGTCTCGGTGGTGCGGCGGCCGATCTTCGGCGGAGGCACCGCCTTCTACCAGGAGGGCTGCACCGCGATGTGGGCCTTCAACCTGGACAAGGACAAGCACGGCGACCTCGACGCCGAACTCTCCCGGTACCAGCCGCTGTTCGCCGAGGTCCTGCGGCGGATCGGCCTCGGCGAAGTCCGTTACGAGGGATCGAGCGACCTGCGCTGGCGCGACCGCAAGCTCGGCGCGCTCATCGCCCAGGACGCCGGCACCTGCACGATGATCGGCGGGTTCATCAACCTGACCCGTCCCGACGTCGAGCTCTACCTGAAGGTCGCGCGGATCCCCGACGAGAAGTTCCGCGACAAGGTCATCAAGGACATGCGCGAGTACGTGGTCACCGCCGCGGACATCGCGGGGCATCCGGTCACCTACGAGGACCTCGTCAACGCGCTGCGAGAGGTGCTGACCGAGTCGGGGGCCGAGCTGTACGACCAGCCGATGAGCGAGGCCGAGCTGTCGGGGATGCAGGGGTACATCGACTGGTTCGCCTCGGACGACCTCATCTTCCGGGTCTCCTCGAGCCGGTTCACCGCCGCCGCCCCCGAGGGCAGCCGCACCGGGTTCGGCAACCACAAGGGCCGCAAGCTCTGCCGGGCCGGCGTCGCCCTTGACGCCGACGGCGTCGTCGTGGCGGCGATGCTGGCCGGGGACATGCACGTCGGTCCCGCCGACGTGATCGACCGGACCGCCGCCGCGCTCGTCGGCGCGCACAGCGCCGACGCGGACGACCTGCGCGCGCGGATCGCCGCGGTCTTCGAGGCCGACGACGTGCAGCAGGCCGACGAGATCCTCGGCGTCACGACCGATGACCTGTTGATCGCGGTGAAGAAGGCGGTGGCCAACGCATGACCGAGCTGTGGGGAACCATCACCGAGCGGTGGTACGTCCTGGTACTCGCCGCCGTGTTCGGCTGGGCCGCGCTCCGGGACCTCGGCCTCCGCAAGACCCTCCTGTTCAGCGTCGTCGCCTTCCTTGTCGGCGGCACGGCGGAGAACACCTCGGTCCACTGGGGCCTGCCCTACACCTCCTACTCCTTCAACGAGGAGTTCCGCGGCGACGAGCTGTGGTTCTTCGACGTGCCGCTGTTCGTGCCGCTCAGCTACTTCTTCTCGGTCTACTTCGCCTTCGCCAGCGCCCGGCTGATCCTCTCCGGACCCTGGCGGACCCGGATGCCAGGCGCGACCGGGCAGGAGTACGTGCTGGCCGTCGTGCTCGCGGTGTGGCCGGTCTGGCTGATCGACCCGATGTCGCGGCTGGGCGGCACGTACCTGGGACGGGTGTTCACCTACGACGGGCCGGGCTTCTGGTTCGGGCTGCCCTTCGCCAGCCAGACCGGCTACACCATCGTCACGGGTTCGCTTCTCGTCCTGCTGTTCTGGCTCAAGCGGGACGACCCCGACGTCCCGGTGCCCGGAGGTCTGCTGCGCCACCCCAGGGCCATCTCGCTGTTGACCTGGCACGGAACCTGGGTGCACATGGTGATCGTCGCGCTCCTGGCGAACGCCGACACCCTCGGCGGCTCCGCGATCCTCATCTATGTGCCGGCGCTCGTGCTCACCTGGATCATGTGGAGCCGCACCCGGCCCCCGGTCGCCACGGTGAGTGAGCCGCGCGAGAAGGTCGCGCAGTGATCGATGTCAGTGACGCGGCCTTCTACCGCGATCCGCACGCGGAGCTGGCGCGCCTGCGCGCGGAGACCCCCGTCTACTGGTCGGAGCCCGCCCAGATGTGGGTGCTGACCCGGCACGCGCACGTCATGGAGGCGTCGCGCGACCAGGCGAGGTTCTGCTCGCGCAAGGGGGTGCTGCTGGGGGACCGGCAGCGGGAGATCTCGGAGGGCCAGTCGATCCTCTACATGGACCCGCCCGACCACGTGCACTACCGGCGGATCGTGCTCCCCCAGTTCCACCGCAGGCGCGTCAGCCAGCTGCACGAGCGCATCCGTCAGCTGACCGTCGCGCTGCTCGACGCGATCGCGCCGGACGAGCCGTTCGACGTGGTCGAGCAGCTCGCGGTCCCGCTGCCGCTGGCCCTCATCACCGAGCTCCTCGGCGTCCCGGCCGAACCCGAGGGGATGCGGCGGCTGCGCGAGTGGAGCGACGTGGCGATGCGCGCCGCCGTCGATCCCAGCGACGAGAACCTCATCGCCGCCATGGACATCGCGGTGTACTTCCAGGACCTGCTCGACCGGCGCAGGGCCGAGGGCGGGGACGACCTGATCGTCGACCTCGTCCACGCCGAGGCGGACGGGAAGGCGCTCAGCGACTTCGAGATCGTCGGCTTCTGCATCTCGCTCCTCGTGGCGGGGAACGAGACGACGCGGAACCTCATCGCCGGAGGGCTGCGCGCCCTCGCCGAGCACCCCGACCAGGCGGCGCTGCTGCGCGCCGACCCGCAGCTGATCCCCACCGGGGTGGAGGAGATGTTGCGCTGGGTGTCGCCGTTCTCCAGCTTCGCGCGCACCGCGACCGAGGAGGTGAAGCTCGACGGGACGACCATCCGCGAGGGCGACTACGTGCTGATGATGTACCTGTCCGCCAACCGCGACGAGACGGTGTTCGGCCCCACCGCCGACCGGTTCGACGTGACGAGGAACCCGAACCCGCATCTGTCGTTCGGGCACGGCGGCCACTACTGCCTTGGCGCTCCGCTGGCCAGGATGGAGATGCAGGTCGTCCTCACCGAGGTGCTCACCAGGTTCTCCGGGCTGCGTCTCGCGGGGGAGCCCCGCCGCACGGAGTCGGCCTTCGTCAACGGCCTCGACGCGCTCCCCATGGTCTTCGAGAGCAGCTAGCGGCCGACCGAATCCCCGATTTTGACTGACTCTCACGTCATACATAACCCCACCACCCCCGCCCCCACCATGCCCTCAGTGCTGCCCAGGCGTTGCTCGCGTCTTGTTGGTTCAGAAGTTTCTTGAATGTTGCTGACGGTCACGTCATACTCTTGGGACCGCCGAGGAGGGAGGAATCAGGATGGCCGGCGTGATTTCGCGCTCGCTGACCCAGACCGGGCTGCTGATCGCCATCGCGGGCGAAGGTCTGCGCAAGACCCCCGCCGTGCGGAACTGGTGGGCGGAGTACGTCGAACAGTGCTGGTTCCTCGCGCGGATCACCATGCTGCCGGTCATGCTGATCGCCCTTCCGCTCGGCGGCACCATCGCCCTGCAGGTCGGCCAGATCGTCCAGCAGATCGGCGCGCAGTCCGGGACCGGCGCGACGGTGGTCCAGGCCCTGGTCACCCAGGTCGCCCCGGTGGCCGCCGCGCTGCTCATCTCGGGGGCGGGCGGCTCGGCGATCACCTCCGACATCGGCTCAAGGCGCATCCGCGACGAGCTCGACGCCATGGAGGTCATGGGCATCAACGCCGTCCACCGGCTCGTCCCGCCCCGGCTCTGGGCGGCGAGCACGGTCGGCGTGATGCTCTGCTCGCTGATCATCCTGTCCGGTATCGCCGGCGGCTTCTTCTTCAACGTCGTGCAGGGCGGCGTCACGCCGGGTTCGTACTTCGACGGCGCGACCTCGCTCCTCCAGCTCTCCGACCTGGTCATCACGCTGTTCAAAGCCTGGGTCTTCGGCTTCATCGCGGCTTCGGTCTCGTGCTGGAAGGGCATGACCTGCGGCTACGGCCCGAGCGGCGTCGGGCGGGCGGTGAACCAGGCGGCGGTGATCGCCGCGCTGCTGGTGTTCGCCGCCAACTACGTCATCTCGACGCTGGCCTTCGCCCTCTTCCCCCCGAGGATCTGATGACAGTTCTCCTCCCGCACCGGCTCTCCGGCATGCTGCGCGGCATGCGCCCCCGGTGGCCGTCCGGCGTCGTGGACTTCTGCACGTTCACCGGGATGGTCCTGTACCACCTTGTGGTCGACATCGGCCGCGGCCGCTACTTCAGGACGGTGCTGCGGCAGATGAGCGACATCATCTCCGGCGCGGGCGCGACTGTCCTCGGGCTCGGCATGGTGCTGGTTGTCTTCTTCATGTCCTTCTTCACCGGCACGACCGTCGGGCTCCAGGCCATCCCCGGCCTCCAGCGCCTGGGCGTCGAGTCGCTCGCCGGGATCATCGCCAGCTACGCCAACGTCCGCGAGGTCACCCCGATCATCGCCGGCATCGCGCTTGTCTTCCAGCTCGGCGCGTCCTTCACCGCCGAGCTCGGCGCGATGCGGATCTCCGAGGAGATCGACGCCCTCGAGGTCATGGGCATCAACTCGCTCGCCTTCCTCGTGTGCACGCGGGTGGCGGCCACCCTCGCCGCGCTGCTCCCGCTCTACCTGCTCGCGCTGTTCGCGAGCTTCGCCGCGACCCGGCTGATCTCGGTGAACTTCTTCAGCGTCTCGCCGGGGATCTACGACTACTACTTCCGGCTCTACCTGCCGCCCATCGACGTGTTCTACAGCGTGGTCAAGGTCGCCGTCTTCGCGGTGATCATCATCATCGTGCACTGCTACCGGGGCTTCAACGCGGTCGGCGGCCCGGTCGGCGTCGGGGTGGCGACCGGCCTCGCCATCCGCGAGTCGATGGTCACGATCATCATCGTCAACCTTCTGCTGTCCTACATCTTCTGGGGCCACGGCGGGACGGTGAACCTCACCGGATGAGAACCAACGACCTCACGCCCCGCTCACGCAGGCGCTACGGCTCGATCGGCGCGGCGGTCATCGCCTGCAGCCTCCTCACCGCGCTCCTCGCGACCCGGCAGACCCATCCCGGCGCGGCCTACCTCAAGGCGAGCTTCGGCAGGGCGGGCGAGGGCCTCGACCAGCACTCCACGGTCAAGATCCGGGGCGTCACGGTCGGCGGCGTCGCCTCGGTCGAGCTGACGCCGCAGGGCCGTGCCCTCGTCACGATCCGGCTCGACCCCGGGGTGAAGGCCCCGACAGACTCGGTGGCCGCGATCATGCCGCTGTCGATCTTCGGTCCGAAGTACATCGACCTGCGGCCCGGCCCGGGCGAGTCCACCGGCCCGTACCTTGCCGACGGGGCCACGGTGCGCCAGACCAGGGATCCCGAGGACCTCACCGACGCCGCCGAACCGGCCAAGCGCCTGCTCCAGGCCATCGGCCCCGACGATCTGGCGACCATACTCTCGACGCTGGGAAAGGGCCTCGACGGACGCGGCACCGAACTCGCCGGCCTCGTGGACGACTCCTCGGCCCTGCTCGGCCTCATGGTCCGCCGGAAGCGGTCGATCGAAGGGCTCCTCACCGACGGGACCGCCCTCACCGGCACCCTCGCCGCCCACCGCGACGACGTCGCGACCACCGTCCGCAGCCTCGACGCGCTCGCCCCGGTGATCGGCGACCGGCCGGACGAGATCGACGCCCTGCTGACCGGGCTGACCGAGTCCACCCAGATCCTCGACGAGATCCTCTCCGCGCACCCGAAGGCGATCGGGAACATCCTCGACGCCGTCGTCCCGCCGTTCGACGCGCTCTACCGGTACCGCCGCTATCTCCCCGACCTGATCAACGGCGGCATCGCGGTCCTCACCCAGCTGACCGGCATCGTCCGGGTGCCGGGACCCCACAACACGCTGCTCTCCCGGGTCACGGTGCACATCGACCCGTCGAACGTGCTGTGCGACACCCTGCCCGGCGTGTGCGGCCCGATCGTCCCGGCGATCCCCGACAAGCCGGACCCGAAGAAGCCGAGCCAGAAGAAGCCGAGCCCGAAGAAGCCGAACGGAGGCGGGAGATGAGCGCCCGGACCGCAGGCGGCCGCCGCAGGCCGGGACCAGACCGGAGCGCGGCCTGGAGGTTCTCCCTCTTCGCGGTCGTCACCGCCGCCCTGGCGCTCTTCATGGCCTTCCGGATCGTCGGGACGGACCTCGGGTCCCACTACCGGCTGCACGCCAGGTTCGACAACGTCAACGGGCTGCGTCAGGGAGACCTGGTCAAGGTCGCGGGGACGCCCGTCGGACGTGTCGCGGGCGTCAAGGTCGACAAGGGGGCCGCCGTCGTCACCATGACCGTGCGGCGCGCGGTCAAGTTGCCCGACGACTCGGCCGCGGTCGTCCGCTGGCGCGACCTGATCGGCGAGCGCGAGGTCATGCTCGAACCGGGGACGAGCCCCAGGTCACTGACGGCCGGGCAGACGATGACGCGGACCCGTTCCGCGGTCGACCTCGGCGCGCTCATCAACGATCTCGGCCCGCTGATCGGCGGCATCGACCCCGCCGACGTCAACAAGATCCTCCAGGCGTTCGCCGTCGCCCTCGACGGCAACGGCGACGACGTCGGCCAGATCACGGCGAACCTGGCGAGCCTGCTCAAGGTCATGGGAACCCAGACCGGGACGATCCAGCAGATGGTCGCGGACTACAAGACGATCACCGACGCGCTGGCCGCCCGCGACCGGCAGATCGGCGCGACCATCGACAACATCACGACGCTCACCGCGGCCTTCGCCACGAACAGCGACGTGGTCGACGACGGCATCGTCCAGCTGAGCGATCTCATGGCCCGGCTGAACAAGGTGATCGGCCCGTCGAGCGCCGACCTCGCCGCGCTCCTCGACAGTTCGGCCGACCTCATGGAGATCACGCACCAGCACATCGGCGTGATCGAGAAGCTGATCAAGGGCATGCCGACCGCGCTCCAGGCCATGCTGTCGATCCTGAACGGCGGCCACTTCGTGCGGGCCAACGCGCTGTGCATCAACATCGTCTACACCGACACCTGTCCGTTCCCGTGGAACCTGCCGCCCCCGCCGGCCGCCGGGAGCGGGGGCGGGGCCGCGAAACCGGCCGAGCTGACCTCCGCACAGCAGCAGACCTTCGTGTCGATGATGAAGCTGATGCTGCTCGGCAGCGAGGTGAGGAAGCCATGAAGGCCCTGAGCCGGCGGCGCAGAGCCAGGTCGCTGCGCGACCGCGACCCCAAGGCGCTCGCCCTGGTCACCGTGCCGCTGGTCGCCGTCCTGCTGATCTCCGTCTACGCCTTCGGCGCGCTCGGGCTCGGGACGCGCGGGTACACCGTCAGCGGGGTCTTCGCCTCCTCCGGCGGGCTCCAGACCGGCAGCCAGGTCCAGCTCGCCGGGGTCCAGGTCGGCCGGGTCACCGCCATCAGGCCGGACTTCGCCCACGGCCACGTCATCGTGGAATGGAAGGTCGACGGGGGCATCGAGCTCGGGCCGCGGACCCGCGCCGACATCAGGCTCGCGAACCTGCTCGGCGGCCAGTACGTCAAGCTCTCCGGGCCGGTCGCCGAACCGTATCTCGAGTCGCTTCCCGAAGCGCGGCGGCGGATTCCGCTGGAGCGCACGAGCATCCCCTACACCCTCAACAAGACGCTGGACTCCGCGACGGGGCTGGCGGGCGGGCTCGACACCAAGGCGATCGACCGGCTGCTGGCCGAGGCGTCCCGGGTGGAGCTGCCGTCCCGGCGGGAGCTCCAGGATCTGCTCGCCGACCTGGGCAAGGTCGGCAAGACCCTGAACGACGACTTCCCGAAGATCGCCGCGATCATCGCCAACGGCGAGAAGCTGACCGGCACGCTCAGCGCCAAGGACCAGCAGCTCGGCCAGCTCCTCGAGTACGGCAGGACCCTTCTCGCCGAGCTGGCCAGACGCAAGGAGCGGCTCGCCGCGGCGCTGGGCGACGGCAGCACCGTCGTGAAGAACCTGAGCGAACTGCTCGACACCAGGCAGGCCCAGCTCCAGAAGGTCCTCGACGGACTCCACCTCACGACCGAGGCGCTGACCGGCGACAACCTCGCCTCGCTGAACGTCACGTTCGCGTGGTTCGGGCCCGCCTTCTTCGGGCTCGGTCTCGCCGGCAACCACGACGGCCGGTGGACCGAGGGGGGCTTTGTGGGATTCGGCCCGCTGCAGCCCGGTCTGTTCGGGCCGCAGCCCAACTTCAATCCGCCCAACTTCCCGTTGGTCCCGACGGGAGAGGTCCAGTGATCCGCCACGCCAAGGCCGTCCTTGCCACCGCCGTGACCGCCGCGCTCGCCGCAGCGCTCACCGCATGCTCCGTCCTGCCGGGCGGGCAGGGTTACCGGGTCACCGCCTACTTCACCAAGGCTGTCTCGTTCTATCCGGGCTCGCGGGTCCAGGTCATGGGCGTGAACATCGGCAGGGTCGAGGACGTCGTCCCGGACGGCGACCGGGTCAAGGTCGTCGCGACGATCGACGACGGTGTCCCGCTGCCGGCCTCGGTGACGGCGGCCATCGTCCCGCTGAGCCTGATCGGCGAACGCACCCTCACCTTCACCCCCGCCTGGAAGCCCGGTGACGCCAGGCTTTCCGACGGGGCGGTCATCCCGAAGGAGCGGACGAGCGTCCCCGTCGAGGTGAACGACGCACTCCGGTCGTTCTCCACCCTGCTCGGCAGCTTCGACCCGACCAAGACCGACGCCCTGCTCGACAAGTCGGGACGGATGCTGTCGGGCAACGGGGCAGGGATCAACCAGGCGCTTGAGCAGACGGCGAGGCTCGCCGACGCCTTCGCCGGACAGGACGAGCGGCTGCTGAAGGTCGCCGACGACCTGAACCGGCTCGCCTCGGTGGTGCGCGGCCGCGAGAAGGTACTCGGCTCGCTGGTAGACGACTTCGGCAAGACGTCGCGGGCGCTGCAGGAGGAGCGGGCGGACATCAAGACCCTCATCGAGAGCGCCGCCGACCTCGCCGAGAAGGGCGGCGTCCTGATCAAGATGTACCAGGGCACGCTGCCCCGCGACATCGTGAGCCTCGGCCAGATCGCGCTGACCCTGCAGGGCAACGCCGAGAGCCTCGGCAAGTTCCTCGAGGCGATGCCCGGCCTGAGCTACCAGTTCGTCAACGGCTACGACGAGAAGCAGCGCGCCGTCGTCAGCCGCGTCTCCCTCGACAACTTCCTGCGCGCCTACGTCACCGCGATCCTGCGCGAGCCACGTCCCAACTCCCAGGTCCCGTGCCCGCTGCCGCCCCCCTACTCCAACTGCATCTAGGAGCCGACGTGAGAGTGAAGCTGCTCCTGGGGCCGGTCCTGCTCGCCGTCCTCGCCCTTACCGGCTGCTCGATCCAGACGCTGCACGCCACGAAGGGACCGCTCACCCTGAGCGCGGACTTCACCGACGCGCAGAACCTCGTCGTCGGCCACAGCGTGAAGATCGCCGACGTCACCGTCGGGTCGGTGGTCAAGGTCGAGCTCGTCGGATCGGGCGCGGACTACCGGGCGCGGGTGGAGATGTCGCTGAAGGAGGGGGTCAACGTGCCGGTGGGGACCAGGGCCGAGATCTCCGTGACGTCCCTGCTCGGCGAGAACTACGTCAGGTTGACGCCCCCCGCAGGGGGCGACCTCTCGCAGGGCCCGTTCCTCGCCGACCACGACCGGATCGCCGACACCAGCGTGACCCCGGGGCTCGAGGAGATCGTCGGCCACGCGGGTCCGCTGGTCAGCGCGCTCGCGGCAGGTGACGTGCCGGGGATCGCGAAGGCGGCCAGCGAGGGGCTCGGCGGACGCGGAGAGCAGATGAACCGCATGATCCGCGACGCCGCGGTCTTCACCCAGCTGTTCGCCGACCATCGCGGCGAACTCGCCGACGCCGTCGACGACCTCGCCGCGCTCGGCAGGTCCATCGCCAAGGAGAAGGGCCCGCTCGACCGGCTCCCCGACCGGCTCGCCAAGGCGACGGCGCGGCTCGCCGACGACCGGGACAGAATCCTCACGGCGCTGCGGAGCCTGTCCGACCTCGCGAAGACGGTGAACGACACAGTGCTGCTGAAGCACACCGACCAGATGCACGACATGATCACCCAGCTCGGGCCGATGCTCAAGACCCTGGCGAGCGACAAGACGAGGCTCGGCACGCTGATCGCCAGCGCGCAGGAGTTCGTCTACCGGATGCCGCGTTCGGTGTACAACGGACAGCTCCTGATCTATCCGGTGCTGAAGATCGACGAGCCGTCCGGGGCCAAGGAACCTACGGGACCCACCCTTCCCGAACTTGTCGAGATGCTGAGGCCCGTCGGATGAACCGCCGGATCACCGTCAACCTCGCCGCCTTCACGCTGCTGGCCGTCGTCCTTTCGGTGTGGGCGCTGAAGAGCGTGCTCAGGCTCGACGCGTTCGCCCAGCCGTACCGGATCAGCGCCGAGTTCGCCAGCTCACCGGGGCTCCAGCCCAACTTCGACGTCACCTATCTCGGCGTCGCCGTCGGCAAGGTCAGGTCGGTCAGGTCGGCCGACCGGATGGTCGTCGCCGAGCTCGAGATCGACAAGGGCCGGCGCATCCCGTCGGGCGTCACGGCGGCGGCGGGACTGAAGTCGGCGATCGGCGAGCCCTACGTCGACCTGGAACCGGGTCCCGGCCAGGCCGAGGCAGCGCCGATGAAGCCGGGCGAGACGATCCCGCTCGCCAGGACGAGCGTCTCGCAGACCTACGGTGACCTGTTCTCCGTGGTCAACCGGGCGGTGTCCGGTCTGAACCCCGACGATCTGCGCACCGTCACCCGCGAGCTCGCCGCCGGACTCGACGGCAGGGCCGACTCGCTCGGCAACGGCATCAGCGCGGTCAGCAGGCTGGCCGGCGCCTTCGCCGACGACACGCAGGTCATCGACGGGCTCATCACGAACCTCGGCGGTCTCACCAAGGTCCTCGCCGACCACCGGAACTCCCTGGCCGACGGATTGTCCGGTACCGCGGCGCTGACCTCGGCGCTGGCGGACACCAAGGGCGACCTCGTCCGCCTGCTCGAGGACAGCCCCGACGTCCTCGCCCGGCTCACCAAGCTGCTCGACGACTCCAAGGCCGCGATGAAGTGCACGCTGAGCGCGCTCGGCACCGGACTGCCGACCCTGCTCACCCGCGAGAACGTCGCCGACCTGTCGACCGGCCTGCAGTGGGCGCCGCAGCTCGTGGCGGCGCTCAACGGGGTGACCACCTACGTCAACGGCGACCCGAACCTCAATCTGAAGTTCATCATCACGACGGGGCCGGTCAAGGCGGCGACCGAGTACCGCGAGCTGCTCTCGCTGCCGGTCATCCCGAGAATCCCCACATGTCCCGGGATCGCGCTCCCGGCCGTGCAGCAGCCTTCCCCCGACCGGCCGGCGAACGCGACGCCGCCGGTGACCGCGACGCCGCGTCCGGGCGGCGGGGACTCCCCGGGCGGACCGGACTCCGTCGCGGTGCGCAACAGCGCGAACAAAACCGACGGCGGGCCCGGCTGGTACCTCTGGCTGCCGCCCGTGCTGGCCGGGCTCGTGCTGCTCAGGGTCGCCCTGAACGCGCTGAACCTCGCCGGACGAGCGAGAAGGAGAAGAAGATGACCGACCACGACTCCGAGCCCGCCTCCGCCGCGGACCTCCCGGCACCGGTGCGCGGCGTCGCCGTGGTGCCCCGCCGCGCCCGGCGCTTCCGTCCCGAGCTCACCGGCCTCGCGCTGAAGCCCGCCCTGCGATGGACCCCGCAGGGCGGCACAGCGAAGCCGGAGAAGCTGGAGAAACCGGAGGAGCCGAAGAAGTCGGAAGAGCCGGAAGGGCCGGAGAAGGCAGCGAAGCCGGAGGAGCTAGCGGAGTCGGCGAAGCCGAAGGAGCCGAAGGAGCCGGAGACGGCGGAAGAGCCGGAAGAGCCGGAGGAGCCGGACAAGGCGGAGGAGGACGCGCCCGCCGCGCCGACGAGGCGGAGGCTGACCGTCACCCTTCCGGCGATGCCGAGTGTCGGGCGCGCGGCGACCGCGGTCCTCGTCGTCGCGCTCGCCGCGGTGTCCGTTCTGCAGTGGCAGCAGAACGGGACGCTGACGGCGGCCGAGGAGGACCGGCGTGCGCTCGAGGAGACCTCGGGCAAGGTCGCCAGCACGTTCTTCAACTGGGACCACGCGCACATGGACGAGTCGTTCCAGGCCAAGTACGCGCTGCTCACCAAGGAGGCGGGCGACGCGATCAGACCGACCGCCGAGACCCTGACCACATATTTCACCGCCAACAAGGTGAGCTCCCTGGCGACGATCCAGGGCGTCTATCCGGGGCGGATCAAGGACTCCGCCGCCAACGTGGTGGTCGTCATCGACACGAAGGTGACGACCTCGGCCTCGATCCAGTCCAACACCGGGGCGACCCTGGCGATCAGCATGAAGAAGGTCGGCGGGCGCTGGCTGGCGGGCAACATCACGCTGCTCAGCGGGGGCGTCGAGGCGTACACCGATCCGAGCGGCAAGCCCATCGCCCCTCCGGAGTCCAAGACGTCGGTGCCCGGCGGGACGGTCGGTCCCTGACCGGCACCGGACAGCGGACGGCCCGGCCGGATCAGAATCCGGCCGGGCCGCGCCGTGTCAGGCCGGGGTGAACAGGACGGGGAGTTCGGGCGGCGACCGGAACATGAGGCCGTGGATGTGCACGTCCTGCGCGTCGGGGTCGAGGCGGAGGTCGGGGAGCCGCTGGAGCAGCCGCGTGACCATGATGCGGGTCTCCAGCCGGGCGAGGTGCATGCCGAGGCACAGGTGCATCCCGTGGCCGAAGGCGATGTGCTGCTCCGGGTCGCGGTGCAGGTCGAACACGTCGGGATCGGCGTACCTGCCCGCGTCGCGGCCCGCCGACGCGATCGACACCGAGATCATCGCGCCCGCCGGGATGTCGACGCCCGCCAACTGGACGTCGCGCACTGGCGCGCGGACCACGTTCAGCAGCGGCGGCTCCCAGCGCAGGGCCTCCTCGATCGCCTGCGGGAGGAGCGTCTCGGGGTCCGCCTTGACCTCCGCCAGCTGTTCCGGCCGACTGAGCAGGCCGAACAGCAGATTGCTCGACGAGCGGTAGGTGGTCTCCGCGCCGGCCGGCAGCAGGAGCAGCAGGAACGGCAGGATCTCTTCGTCCGCCAGGGGCCGTCCGTCGATCTCGGCGCGGACGAGGTCGCTGATCACGTCGTCGCGCGGGTCGGCCCGCCGCTCGCGGATCAGCGGGGTGAAGTACTCGCTGAGCGCGCGGCTCGCGGCCAGGCCCGCCGGACGGTCGTTCTGGATCGAGATGAGGTCGAGCGACAGCCGCTGGAAGTCCTTGTAGTCCTCGGGCGGAAGGCCGAGGATCTTCGCGATCACCTGGACGGGGAACGGGAAGGTGAGCTCGCGGATCAGGTCGGCGGAACCCCTTGCGGCGAACCGGTCGATGAGGTCGTCTACCGTCGCGCCGATGACGGCGTCGGACCAGCGGGTGAGGGCGCGGGCCCGGAACACGTGGGCGATCTTGCCGCGGTGGCTCATGTGCTCGGGGGCGTCCATCGCGAGGATCGTGTGGCCCATGACCGGGCCCATGACCTTGTCGTAGATGGCGGAGGAGTAGGTCTTGCTGTCGCCCAGGACCTCGTGCACCGCCTCGTACCCCAGGACGGTGAACAGGGCGGGGTTCTTCACGCCGCCGGTGTCCCTGCCGATGAGATGGCCGAGGTCGATCCGGTGCACCGGCGCCTCGGCGAGCATCGCGGCGAGCATCGGGTAGGGGTCGCGGACGTCGCCGGCCAGCTTGGTGTAGGACTCCATGGGGTCGGCGTCCTTGGGTGACGCGGAGTGCGGCTGGTGGTCGGTGTGCGGGGACATGCGCCGGATCCTTCCTGAATCGGGGAACGGGGGAGGCCCCGCCGGAGCGGGGCCCGCGCGACGGGGCTAGACGCCGCGGCCCGGCGTGCCGCCGGCGCCGTGGGCCGCCCGGACGGCGTCGCGGTCGACCCAGCCGCTGTCCAGTCGCGGGAAGTCGGAGACGAAGGCGACGGTGCGCGGTTTCTTGTACGAGGCGAGCAGGGACTTCACGTGCGCGATGAGCTCCTCGGCCGTGGCCTCCGCACCGGCGTGCAGTTTGACGACCGCCTTGACGCTCTGGTCCCACTGGGGATCGGGGACGCCGATGACGATGGACTCGGCGACCGAGGGGTGCTGGGACAGGGCCTGCTCGACCTCGGCCGGGTAGACGTTCTCCACTCCCGTCTTGATCAGCTCGGTCTTGGGCCCGATGAAGGTGACGGTTCCGTCGGGTTCGCGGCGGCCGAGGTCGTGGGTGCGGTGCCAGCCGCCGTCCTGCCTGCGGGAGGTCTCCCGCGGGTCGTTCCAGTAGCCGAGCATGGCGACGGGGCCGCGTGCGGCGATCTCGCCGGTCTCGCCGTGCGGCACCTCCCGGCCCGACTCGTCGAGGATGCGCAGCCCGGCCATGGGCGTCGGCCGTCCCGGGCCGAGCGGCGCGTCGCCGAACGCCGAGAGCGTCAGCATCCCGCACACCTCGGTCTGGCCGTATCCGCCGGGTTTGCGCATCCAGGGCGAGTCCGCGCGGGACGTCATCTCCTGGAAGTCCTTGTCGCCCATCGGGACTGTCCTGAGGCTCGACAGGTCGTACTTGCGCGCCGCGTTCGCCCTGGCCATCTGCTTGGCGACGTGCGGGATGAGGAACGCGCCCGTCACCTTCTCGGCGTCGATGAGGCGGCAGAACTCCACGGCGTCGTTGCGCGGCGTGTACACGTTGGTGCCCGCCATGTGCAGGGTCGCGAGCGTCGTCATCATCGTCGCGATGTGGAACAGCGGGCCGGTGTTGAGGAAGACGAACTCGGGGGTGATGCCCTGCACCAGCGAGATCGTCAGGTTCTGGGCGATCAGGCCGCGGTGGGAGAGCATCGCCGCGCGCGGACGGCCGGAGAACGCCGCCGTGTACATGAACAGGGTGGGCGCGAGGTCGTCGTCGTCGGCGAGGGGGTCTTCGGCCGAGGACTCCGCAAGAATCCGCTCGTACTCGGTGTCGGCGTCGATCCACACGGCGGTTCCGTGGAGCTTCTGGACGTCGGCGAGCGTGTCGGCGACCTCGCATTGGGACTGCCAGAGCACGACCGCGGGGGCGAGGTCCTCGATCACATGGCCGAACTCGCCGACGGACTGCCGCCAGTTGACCGGGCAGAACCCGGCCTTCAGCTTGGCCGTCGCGAGCATTCCCTCGACGAGCCTGTGGCAGTTCTGGCCGAGCCACAGCACCCGGTCGCCCTCCCGCACCCCGCGCACAGCGAGCGCGTTGGCCAGCCGGTTGACCCGGTCGTCCAGGGCCAGGTAGGTGTGCCGCTGGTCACCGCAGACTGCCGCGGTCCGCTCCGGCCAGCTGCGGGAGTGCTCGCGGCTGATGTCGGCGAGCGTGAAGGTCTGGAGATCACGCATGGCTCGGACCCCTCCTCAGGGTTCGGTGACGACGCGGGTCGACTTGTATCCGGCGCGGGGGAGCGTGTCGCGGGGCAGGATCTCGGGGTCCACGACGATGTCGAGCTTGGTGAAGGCGTCGCGGACGGCGTCGGCGAGCACCTCGATCGGCTCCTCGCTCGACCTGCCGCGCTCGACCCTGATCCGCAGCGCCGCGTCCCGGCCTGCGGGCCTGACCACCTGGTACTCCAGCGGGGACAGGGCGCGCACGGTGCGGAGGGTCCGCTCGATCTCCGGGAGCAGCAGCGACCTGCCCTGGACGGTGATCAGGTCCTTCTCGCGCCCGCCCCACCAGCCGCGCACCGAGGTCTGCGGGCAGCCGCACGGGCTTGAGTCGGTCTTGGCGACCTCCTCGAGGTCGTATCTGAGCAGGAAGTTGTCGCGGCCGAAGGTGGTGACGACAAGCCGTCCCCAGGTCCCGTCGGGCACGGGGTCGCCGTCGGGGTCGAGGATCTCGACGCAGGTGTAGTCCTCGGCGAGGTGGGAGCCGCGCCGGTCGCCGCAGGGCGCGCCGAGGTAGGCGAAGCACTCGGCCCCGGCCGTCGACAGGCCGAGGGTGCCGTCGCTGCCGCCGAGGTTGGGCATCCGGGAGAAGTCGAGCCCGACCTCCTGGGGGGTGAGGCCGAGCCGTTCGGCGTGGGTGATGAAGGCCCCGGTCGAGAACCCCATGAAGGGGAAGTCCGGGGGGAGGCGCTGCCACATGCGCAGCCCCTTCTCGGCGAGCTCCTCGTCGTCCGGCGGCGGGACGTGCATGGTCAGGCAGCCCAGATGCTCGTAGGCGAGCGTCTGGAGGGCTCCACCGCCGTACAGGTAGGAGGGGTGGGCGTGGGTGATGACATGGCCGGGCCTGATCCCCATCGCCCAGAACATCCGGGCCCCGGCCTCGCAGTCGATGAGCAGGTCGCGTTTGGTCCACAGGCAGACCGTCGGGGTGCCCGTGGTCCCGGTGGAGGTGCCGAGCTTGACGTTCTCGCGCACGTCGGTGCCCCGGTAGTCGCCGACGGGCGGGTGCTCGGCCTCTGAGTCGCGCAGTTCCTGCTTCACCGTGACGGGGATGGCCCGCAGGTCGTCCAGCGAGGTGATGTCGCGGGGGTCGGTGACGCCGGCGGCGGCGAGCTTGCGCCGGAAGAACGGGACGGGCTTGGTGAAGACGCGTGCGACGGTCTCGCGGAGCCGCCGCTCCCTGATCTCGCGCATCCGCTCGCGCGGCATGGTCTGCACGGCCATGTCGTAGCAGGGGCGGTCGTCTCCGGGCCTCAGCTCGAAGGGTTCAAGGGGCATCGTCACTCCTGCCGTCGGCCGTGGTTCTCGATCGCGACGGTAGCACTTCTCTGACGTTCATGTCATGGTTAGCATCCGAGGAAGCGGATGCTTCAAGGGAGAATCGGTGGCGGCGAGCGCGGAGAAGCGCGTAAAACCGGCGGTGGTGCCCGACGGGGGCGTTCGCTACCCTGAGCCGAACATGACGTATACGTCAGGGAGTGTTATGGACATCGAGGACCTGATCCTGGTCAGCGTGGACGACCACATCGTGGAGCCGCCGGACATGTTCGACGCGCACGTGCCCGACCGGTGGCGTGACCAGGCGCCGCGAAGCGTGCGGATGGAGGACGGCTCCGACGTCTGGGTCTTCGAGGGGATCAAGGTTCCCAACATCGGGCTCAACGCCGTGGTCGGCCGCCCCAAGGAGGAGTACGGCTGGGACCCGACCGCCTACACCGACATCCGTCCCGGCTGCTACGACCACGTCGAGCGGGTCAAGGACATGAACCTCAACGGGGTCCTGTCCTCGATGTGCTTCCCGTCGTTCGTGCAGTTCTGCGGCCAGCTGTTCAGCAAGGCCAAGGACAAGGAGATGTCGTATGTGATGCTCCGGGCCTACAACGACTGGCACATCGACGAGTGGTGCGGCTCGCACCCCGGCAGGTTCATCCCGCTGTCGATCCCGCCGATCTGGGATCCGGAACTGATGGCGGCCGAGGTCGCCAGGGTCGCGGCCAAGGGCTGCACGGCGGTCACGTTCTCCGAGGACCCTAGCGCGCTGGGCTGGCCGAGCCTGCACTCCGAGCACTGGGACCCGTTCTACCGGGCCTGCGTCGAGCACGACGTCCGGATCTGCCTGCACATCGGGTCGTCGTCCAAGCTCGTCATGCTGGAGGACGCCCCGATGGACGTCCTGATCTCGCTCCAGCCCGTCAACAGCATCCAGGCGTTCGCGAACGTCCTGTGGTCGCCGGTGCTCAAGCGCTTCCCCGACCTCAGGTTCGCGCTGTCCGAGGGCGGCATCGGCTGGCTCCCGTACGCGCTGGAGCGGGTCGACTACGTCTACCAGCAGCACCGCTTCTGGACCAAGGCCGACTTCGGCGACAAACTGCCGAGCGAGCGGGCCAGGGAGGTCTTCACCTTCTGCTTCATCGACGACAAGGCGGGCGTCGCCGAGCGTGACCGCATCGGGATCGACAACATCACCTGGGAGTGCGACTACCCGCACTCGGACTCGACCTGGCCGCACGCGCCGGAGATGGCGATGAAGCACTTCGCCGGCGTGAGCGACGAGGAGATCAACAAGATCACCCATCTGAACGCCATGAAGGCGTTCCGCTTCGACCCCTTCCAGCACATCGCCAGGGACGCCGCGACGGTCGGCGCGCTCCGCGGCCTCGCGGCGTCCGGGGGATGAGCCGGACGGCGAACGGCCGGTGCGCGGAGCACCGGCCGTTCGCCGTCTCGGGGGGACTTCACCAGGGTGCCGGCGCGTCCGCCTTGGGGGTGCGGACGAGCTGCGCCTGCGTGAACTCGTGGTAACCGAGCAGGCCGTTCTCCGTGCCGTAACCGCTGTCGTGCCATCCGCTGAACGGCTGCTCGGGACCGAGCGCCATGTGCGCGTTGACCCATGCGGTGCCGCAGCGGAGCCTTCCGGCGATCTGGGCCGCCCGGTCGGTGTCGGAGCCCCAGACCGATCCGCCGAGCCCGTAGGACGTCGCGTTCGCTGACGAGATCGCCTCCTCGACGTCGGAGTAGGGGAGGATCGGCAGGACCGGGCCGAACTGCTCCTCGGCGACGACGCGCATGTCGGCGCGTGCTCCGGTCAGGAGGGTGACGGGGTAGTAGAACCCGCGGTCTTCGCGGACCTCCGCGCCGACCACCGCGCTCGCCCCGCCGGCCAGCGCCTCATCGACCAGCTCGGTGACCCGGTTGAGCTGGGGCGCGTTGTTCAGGGGGCCGAGCCGGACGCCGGGCTGCATGCCGTCGCCGACGACCACGTCGGCGGCGATCCCGGCGAGCGCGTCGACGATCGGATCGTGCAGCCGCTCGGGGACGTAGAGGCGCTTGATGGCGACGCACGCCTGGCCGGTGTTGTAGAACGCGCCCCAGAACAGGGCGTCGGCGACGGCGTCCACGTCGGCGTCGTCAAGGACGATCCCCGCGTCATTGCCGCCGAGTTCGAGCGTCACGCGCTTGAGGTCGTGCGCGGCCGCCTCGAGGACCTTGCGGCCCGTCGCCACCGACCCGGTGAAGGTGATCTTGCGCGGGACGGGGTGGCGGGTGAGCGCCGCGCCGAGTTCGTCGCCGCCGGACACCACGCTGAGCACGCCGGGCGGGAAGGCCGCCTGCAATCGCTGGATGAGCAGGAGCGTGGACAGCGGGGTGTAGGGCGACGGCTTGACCACGACGGTGTTGCCCGCGAGCAGCGCAGGTGCGATCTTCCAGCAGGCCAGCACGACCGGGACGTTCCACGGCGTGATCGCCGCGACGACGCCGAGCGGGTGCCGGTGGAGCTCGGTGCGGCAGCCGGCGTCCCCGCCCACCTCGGGCCCGGGGAGCGGCAGGTCGGCGAAGTGCTGCAGCCAGATGACCGCGCCGATCAGCTCGGCCATGGAGTCGGCCAGGGGCTTGCCCTGCTCCAGGGTGAGCAGCGTCGAGATGTCGCCGAGCGCCTCCTCGACCACCTTGGCGGCCCGCGACAGGGCGGCGCGCCGCTGGTCGAGATCGCGTGACCAGGGTCCGTCGGCCGCGCGGCGCGCGGCCGCAAGGGCGAGGTCGAGCTGGTCGGGGCCGCACCGGGGCGCGCGGCCGACGACCTCCTCGGTGGCGGGGTTGACCACGTCGAAGTACTCGTCGGCGTCCACGCTCTGGCCGTCGATGGTCATCCGATGCTCTGACACGGGCTCGCTCCTCGTTCAGGTTCTGGCGCCGAGCCGGAGGCTATCACTTTACTGACATCAACGTCATAGTTCGAAGCTGGCAACGCGGCAATTTGGGGGTCTGATCCCTGATTCAAGGGCGTTTCGCCGGTCTTCTCGCTTGAGACACTGGTTTTTACGTGACGGCTATGTCATGGTCTTGCCCACGGCTTCTCGCGAACCGTCGTCGTCAACCAGAGCCCCGGGCCGGGCCCGGGTACGCGCCCTCCCGAGCCCGGCCCGGACGGGCACCGCCGCACCTGCCCTCCCGACCGTGGAAGGACGGTAATGGATCCAAGAACCCCCTGCTTGGTCGGCGTCGGCCAGCGGACCTACCGCCGGACACCCGCCCCCGAACCACTGGAGCAGTGGGCCGAGGCGGCCGCCGAAGCGGCGAAGGACAGCGGGGCCCCCGGACTGCTCGGGGCGCTCGACTCGCTCCAGGTCGTCTACTGCGAGTCCTGGTCCTACGACGATCCCGCCGGACGGCTCGCCGCGCTGCTGGGGGCCGACCCCCGGCAGCGCCGGTACTCCGGCATCGGCGGGAACGTGCCGCAGCGGCTCGTCGGCGACGCGGCCGCCGCGATCGCCAGGGGCGAGATGGACGTCGCCCTCGTCGTGGGCGGCGAGGCGCTGGCCACCCGCCGCGCCGCCCGCAAGGCGGGGGAGCGGACCGCGTGGTCGTTCCCCGCGACGCCCCGCCCGCCCTACCCGCTCGAGGTGTACCCGCTCGCGACCGAGCTGGCGCACGGGGTCCACCCGGCCTGGCTGACCTTCGCCCTGCTGGAGACCGCCAGACGGGCGGCGAGCGGCGAGTCCCCGCAGGAAGAACGCAGGTCGCGCGGGGCGATCATGAGCGCGATGAGCGCCGTCGCGGAGGCCAACCCCTACGCGTGGTTCCGGCAGCGCCGCGCCGCCGACGAACTCGTGACCCCGACGCCCGGCAACCGGCTGGTGGGGTCGCCCTACACCAAGCACACGGTGGCCGTCATCGACGTCGACATGTCGGCGGCCGTCCTGCTCACCAGCACCGCCGCGGCCGACGCGGCGGGGGTCCCGGCCGACCGGCGCGTGTACCTGCGCGGCCAGGGCTACGCCGAGGACGCCTGGCACATCGCCGCCCGCGCGGACCTCGACCGCTCGGCCGCGATGCGGGCCGCCTCCGCCGCCGCGCTGACGACCGCGGGGCTCGGCCTCGACGACATCGGCGTCCTCGACCTCTACGCCTGTTTCGGCTCAGCGGTCCGCTTCGCCTGCGACGCCCTGGGGCTCGATCCCGGCGACCCTCGGGGGCTCACCGTCACCGGCGGCCTGCCCTTCGCCGGAGGTCCCGGCTCGGCCTACCTGCTGCACGCGCTCGCGACGCTGACCGGCAGGCTGCGCGAGGAGGGCGGGCACGGCCTGCTGTCCGGGGTCGGCATGCACATGACCAAGCACATCTACGGCGTGTGGTCGGCGGAGCCGGGCTTCGCCGCCGGCGTCGATCTCGGAGCCGTCGGGGAACCGCGCGAGGTCGTCGACCGGCACGAGGGCGACGCCGTCGTCGCCGCGTGCTCGGTGGTCCACGGCCGCGACGGCGTCGCCGAACGCGGCATCGCGGTGGTGGAGCTGCCCGACGGCGCGCGGGCCTACGGCTGGATCGAGGACCCCGCCCTCCTCGCCGAGGCCGGACGCGAGGAACCGGTCGGCCGGACCGTGCGGCTGACCGCCAAGGGCGAGCAGAACATCATCGACTGGGAGGAGTGACCATGGCGCGCGCCGCGGTGCTGCACCGGGTAGGGGCCGACAAGGTCGAGCTGCTTGACGACGTCACGACGATCGATCCGGGACCTGAGCAGGTCAAGGTGCGGATCAGGGCGACCGGCGTGTGCCAGTCCGACCTGTCCACGATGAGCGGGGTGCTGCCGAGCATGCCGCTCCCGTCGGTGCTCGGCCACGAGGGGGCGGGGATCGTCGCCGCCGTCGGCGCGCACGTCACCGAGGTCGCGGTCGGCGATCACGTCGTCGTCAACTGGACGCCGTCCTGCGGGCGGTGCGGGGAGTGCCTGCGCGGCCATCCGCACCTGTGCATCGCGCTGCTCATCGAGGCATACGGGAGTCCAGGCTTCCTGCTCGGCGACGGCACGCCGGCTTTCGGCATGTCGGGGGTCGGCACCTGGGCGGAGGAGACCGTGGTGCCGCGGCAGGCCGTCGTCAAGGTGCCCGACGACGTGCCGCTGGAGTACGCGGCGATGTTCGGCTGCGCCGTCGCGACGGGGGTCGGCGCGGCGATCAACACCGCGAAGGTGCGGCCCGGCGCGAAGGTCGCGGTCGTCGGTTCCGGCGGCGTCGGCCTCGCCGTGATCGCCGGGGCCAAGATCTCGGGAGCGTCGGTCATCCTCGCGGTCGACCCGAACCCCGCCAAGCACGCCGCGGCGCTGACCTTCGGCGCGACCCACACGGCGGGTCCTGACGATGTCGAGGCCACCGCCGGGCTGCTCACCGGGGGGCAGGGCTTCGACTACGTCTTCGAGGCGGTCGGGAAGTCGGCGGCGATCGACACCGCGTGGAAGCTGACCGCGCGCGGCGGCGACCTCGTGATCGCCGGCGCTGGCTCGGCGGACGACCGCTGGTCGATCGACGCGCTCGCGCTGCTGATGGACGCCAAGACCATCCGGCCCGCCGTCTACGGCTCCTGCGACCTGCGCAGGGACGTGCCGGTCTTCGTCGACCTGTGGCGGTCCGGCCTCCTCGACCTCGAGCCGATGATCACCAGCCGGATCGCGTTCGCGGACCTCAACGACGCGATAGCCAACCTGCGCAGCGGCGACGCCCTGCGCCAGGTCGTCCTGTTCGACGGGAAGTGAGCGCGGTGACCGAGTTCCGGCTTCTGCCCGAGCTGACCGAGCGCAACCGGGTGTTCTGGACGGCGGGCGGCGAGGGCAGGCTGATGCTGTGGCGCTGCCAGGACTGCCGCTGCTGGCTGCACCCGCCCGCGCCGGTCTGCCCGTCCTGCCTGTCGCGCGATCTGAAACCCGAGCAGGTGAGCGGGCGCGGCACCCTCGTGTCGATCACGGTCAACCACCAGCCCTGGAACGCCACTGTGCCGGTGCCCTACTCGATCGGCCTCATCGAGCTGGACGACGCACCGGGACTCCGGCTGATGACGGGGGTCGAGGGCGAACCGCCCATCGGCGCGTTGATGGAGGTCGGCTTCGTCAACGACCGCGACGTCTGGATCCCCGTGTTCGCGGAGGTCGGGCAGTGAGGGCCGAGGACCTCGCCGTCATCAGCGGGACCGGCCAGTCCGCCGTCGGCAGGCGTCTTGGCCGCGGTGCGCTCGACCTGACGATCGAGGCGATCGAACGGGCCATCAAGGACGCCGGGCTGACCCGCGACGACATCGACGGGCTCGCCGCCTACCCCGGTGCGATGGCGTCCCCGCCCGGCTTCTCCGGTCCCGGCACCCCGGACGTCCAGGACGCGCTGCGCCTCGAGCTCAACTGGCACAGCGGGGGACCCGAGGGACCGGCGCAGCTCGCACCCGTCATCAACGCGGTCTGCGCGGTCGCGTGCGGGCTCGCCCGGCACGTCGTCGTCTACCGGACCGTCACCGAGGCGAGCGCCGGGCACGGCGGCATCGGCCTCGGCGGGTCGCGCGGCCAGGGCCGCGGCGGCGGCCGGGCGTCGGGATTCCTGGAATGGACCCTGCCCTTCCACGCCTACTCGGCGGCGAACTGGCTCGCGCTGAACGCCGCACGGCACTTCCACGACTACGGCACGACCCGCGAGCAGCTCGCGCAGGTCGCGCTGGTCGGACGGGCGAACGCGGCGCTGAACCCGAACGCGATCTACCGGACGCCGCTGACCATGGCCGACTACCTCGCCGCGCGCATGATCTCGACCCCGTTCTGCCTCTACGACTGCGACGTCCCCGCCGACGGGTCGACCGCCGTGGTGGTCTCGTCGGTCGAGACGCTCGCCGACCTGCCGAAGCCGCCGGTGCGCTTCGCGGCCATGGGCGCGGCGCTGCACGGCCGTCCCAGCTGGGACCAGCGCGCGGACTTCCCCCGGATGGCCGCCCACGACGCGGCGGCGCAGATGTGGTCGCGCACCACCCTGCGCCCCGGCGACGTCGACTGCGCCCAGCTCTACGACGGTTTCAGCTTCCTGACCCTGTCGTGGCTCGAGGCGCTCGGGTTCTGCGGGGAAGGCGAGTCAGGACCGTTCGTCGAGGGCGGCGAACGCATCGCGCGGACGGGGGAACTGCCCCTGAACACCTGGGGCGGCCAGCTCTCCGGGGGACGGCTGCACGGGTTCGGCCACCTCCACGAGGCGGTCGTGCAGCTCCGCCATGAGGCGGGAGAACGGCAGGTGGCCGACGCGTCGGTCGCCGTGGTGGCGGCGGGAGGCGGTCCGCTGGCGGGCTGTCTGCTGCTCAACACAGACTAGGAGAGGCCATGAGGCTCGAGGGCAAGACAGCGATCATCACCGGCGCGGGACAGGGCATCGGCAAGGCATTCGCCGAGCGGTTCCTCGCCGAGGGCGCGAAGGTCGTCATCGCCGAGATCAGTCCCGAGCGGGGCGCCCGCGCACTGGAGGATCTGAAGGGACGGGGCGAGGTCGAGCTCGTCGTCACCGACATCTCCGACGACGCCTCGGCGGCGGCCTGCGCGGAGCACACCGCGGCCAGGTTCGGCAGGATCGACATCCTCGTCAACAACGCCGCGCTGTACTACGACATCGACAACTCCGACAACTCACCCGAGTACCTGAAGCGCGTCTTCGACGTCAACCTGCACGGCGCGTGGCTGATGACCAGGAACGTCGCGCCCTACATGGTGGAACAGAAGTACGGCCGCATCATCAACCAGAGCTCGAACGCCGCCTACATGTACGTGCTTCCGCCCAGCGAGAGGCCGTTCGAAGAGGTCGGCGCGTTCAGCTACAGCCAGACCAAGTGGGGCGTCATCGGACTGACCAAGTTCATGGCGAGCCAGCTCGGCAAGTACGGCGTCACGGTCAACTGCATCTCGCCAGGCGTGACGATGACGGAGGCCACCGACAAGATCGTCCCCCGCGGCTTCCAGGACATGATCAAGTACATGTCCGCGATGCAGACCGTGCTGCAGCCCGAGGACGTCGCCGGGGCCGCGGTGTTCTTCGCCGGCGACGACGCGAGGTTCGTGACGGGCCAGGTGCTCTGCGTCGACGGAGGGCAGATCATGCCCGCCTGACGGCCGTCAGCGCACGGGCGTGGACAGGAAGGCGGCGAAGGTGATGTCGGTCAGCTTGTCGGTGATCTCGTCCCGGTCGAGGGTGATGAGGTGACGCAGGGACTGCACGAAGTTCATGCGCTCGATCATCATCAGGCAGGACAGCGCGGTGAGCTCCGCGGAGCGCGCGTCACGTCCGGAGTCCGACATCACCGCGGTCATCGCCTTGCTGAGCTTGCCCAGGATGTCGATCCCGTCGGCCCACAGCTCCTCGCCGACGGTGTCGGGCTGGGTCAGCAGCCGGATCACCGCGGAGTGGGTCGTGTAGAGCTCGCCGTACTCCTCGATCCAGGCGCGCAGCGCCGCGTGCCCCGCGGGGGACGGCAGGACCATCGGGAAGCGCTCGGCGAGTTCCTCGACGTCCTGCATGGCGTCCCTGGCCAGTGCCCTGAACAGGTCTTCCTTGTTGGAGAAGTACAGGTAGAAGGTGCCGTGCGAGGTCTTGGCGATCTTGACGACGTCGGCGACCCTGACCTGGTGGTAGCTCATCTCGCTGAAGGCCGTCCGGCCCGCGTCGAGAAGTCGGCGCATGGTGTCCCGGCCCTGCTTGCGCAGGGCGCGTTCCCTCGCCGGGGCGCCGCCCGACATCGACGGCCGGTGCGGAACGGCGGCGCCGGTCTTCTCCATTGACATGACCCAAGGATAGCGGTACCTGACAGCGACGTCGGGCTCCCTATGGCCAAGATCACATTCGCGGTGGGCTTGGCGTCCCGGCGGCACGTGCATGTCCGCCCTTTCGCCCGCCCAGGAGGGAGGCGCGGTGCGCGCGACGAGATCTGATGATGACACGGGCGTCATAGGCGTCATAGGCCCCGCAGGAAGGAGAAGGACATGGACCCCGCTGAACCGCGAGACTCCCCCCGGACCGCCGTCGTGACCGGGGGGAGCGGCGGCATCGGGCTCGCCTGCGCCGAAGTGCTCATGGCCAGGGGCTACGAGGTGGTGCTGACCGCGCGGACCGCGAAGCCGCTGCGCGCGGCCGCCGAGCGGATCGGCGCGCGCTGGGTCGCCGCCGACGCGGCCGACCCCGTCGGGTTCGCCGGGGTCGTCGCCGCGGTCGGCCGGGTCGACCTGCTGGTGCACGCGGCGGGGACGCTCGCCGGGACCTTCGTCCGCAAGGAGCGCGTCGAGGACTTCGACGCCGTGCTCCGCGCGAATCTGCGCTCCACGCTGGTGGCCGTCCAGGGCGTGCTGCCGAAGATGCGCCAGGGCGGCCGCATCGTGCTCATCTCGTCCTCCTCAAGCGAGCAGGGGATGAAGGGCCGCGCGGCCTACTCGGCGTCCAAGGCCGGGATGAACGCCTTCGCCGAGTCGCTCGCCGCCGAACTGGAGCGCGACGGGATCAACGTCAACCTCGTGATCCCCGCACCGGTCGAGACGCCGATGCTGCAGGACGTCTCGTTCGAGATGCACGCACTCCAGCCTGAGGACGTCGCCGGAGTCGTCGGGTTCCTTGACTCGCTCGACCCCCGCGTGGTGCTGCCGCGTATCTCGATGCGCGCGGCGGCCGAGGGGCCGCTGGCCTCCCGCACGGTGATCCCGCCGAAGGTCCGCGCGTGAGCGCCGTGGAGGGTGTGCCGTTCGGCGTCCGGCTGCGGGAACTCGCCGACGCGGAACCCGAGGCGCTCGCCCTGGTCGTCGTGGACGCGGGCGGCGCGTTCCGGAGCCTGACCCGGCGCGCGGTGGACGAGGGCGCGAACCGCTGGTGCCGGGCGCTCGGCTTGCGGGGCGCGGGCGCGGGCGACAGGGTCGCGCTCGCGGTGCCCAACTCGGTGGACCTCGTGCTCGCGGCCCTCGGCGTCTGGAAGGCGGGCGCGGTGCCCGTCCCGGTCCGATGGGACCTGCCCGACTGGGAGCGCGGCAGGGTCCTCGCCGCGATAGACCCGGCCGTCGTGGTCGACGGCGACCGGCTCGCGGAGTTCCGTGACCTCGCCGCCGCCCAGGAGCCGGGGGCGGTGCCGGACCTGACCTCGCCCCAGCACAGCGGCATCTGCAGCAGCGGGGCCACCGGCACCCCGAAGGTGATCGTGAACGAGCGGCCCGCCCTGTGGTCGCCCGAGCTGTCCCGGCCGTTCCTCGAGCACTGGGAGCCGGTGGCACGCCCCCAGACGATCCTCGTCCCGGGGCCGATGTACCACACCAACGGCTTCGCGACCCTGAACTCCCTGCTGGGCGGCGACGTGCTCGTGGTGCTCGAACGGTTCGACGCAGCGCTCGTCCTCGACGTCATCGAAAGGCACGCGATCACGACGTTCACCGCGACGCCCACCATGCTGCAGCGGATCGCCGCCGTCGAAGGCGTCGCGGGCCGCGACCTGTCGAGCCTCCGGTGGATTCTCCAGGGTGCGGCGGTCATGCCGCCGGGCCTGCTGCGCACCTGGTTCGACCTGCTCTCGCCGGAACAGGTCGTCATGGCCTACGGCATGACGGAGAACCTCGGCCTGACGGCGCTGCGCGGCGACGAGTGGCTGGCGCACCCCGGCAGCGTCGGCCGTGGCTCCCGGGGAACGGAGATCAGAATCCTCGACGGGAACCTCGATGACGTGCCCGTCGGCGAACTCGGGGAGATCTACCTGAGGTCGCCGGCGAGCGGTACTTACAGCTATCGGGGCGGTGCCGCGCGGCTCCCCGCCACCGAGGACGGCTTCGCCTCCGGAGGGGACATCGGCCGTCTTGACGAGGACGGCTACCTCTACATCGCGGACCGGCGGGTGGACATGATCGTCACGGGCGGGGCCAATGTGTTCCCGGCCGAGGTGGAGAGCGCGCTGATCGAGCATCCGGGAATCGCCGACGTCGTCGTCATCGGGCTCGCGGACGAGCGGTGGGGCCGCAGGGTCCACGCGGTGGTCGAACCGTCTGCGGGGTCGGGCGCGGTCACGGAGGCCGAGGTTGTCTCCTTCGCCAGGGCGCGGCTGGCCGCCTACAAGGTCCCCAAGACCGTCGAACTCGTCGACCGGATTCCGCGGACCGCCGCCACCAAGGTCAACCGGTCGGCGATGGTCAGGGAACGTGAGGGCCGAGTCGAACGGTAATCTCCTTATCGCGGGCCAGCTACACTTCCGGAGGAACGCATTTTCCCGCATTCACCGGCGGGCGAGTTCCGTCGGCTGCGGACAACGGAGGCACGATGGTGGACGGCGACGACGCGGCGGCTGCGACGGGGACCTGGCGTGAGCGGTCGGTCGAACGATCGCTGCGCGAGGCCCGGGCGAAGGCCGAGACGCGGTCCCGGCTGCTCATGCGGACCGCCACGGAGCTGCTCAGCGAGACCGGCCGCGCCGACTTCACCGCACAGGAGCTGGTGGAGCGCGCGAAGACCTCGCTGCGCGCGCTCTACCAGCACTTCGGGAGCAAGGACGAGCTGCTCCTCGCCCTGTTCGAAGAGATCATCATGGAGAGCACCGCGGCCTGGCGGACCGAGATCGAGCAGATCGAGGACGACCGCGCGCGGCTGAAGTTCCTGCTGGAGAAGATCTACGGCAAGCCGGGCGAGGACATCGGTACGGGGATCAACCGGGCGCTGGTCATCTACAACCTGCAGCTCGCCGAGACCCGCCCGGCCGACTTCGCCAGGGTGCTCGCCCCGTTGCAGCGGCTGATCCGCGACCTCGTGGTGCGCGGCGTGGCCAACGGCGTGTACCGCGCCGACCTCGACCCCGAGATCCTGGCGATCATCACTTTGCAGACGGTCATGGGCGCGGCGAGCATGCACGCCCTCGGCGCTGAGCTGGCGGGCGGCGTCCTCAACAGCGAGCACCTGCTGGAGTTCTGCGTCGACGGCCTGGCCGGCACGCTCGCGGGCCCCGGCCGCTGACGGCCGGGGCCCGCGGCCCGGCTCACTTCGGCGCGAAGCGCAGCGCGGCGTCCAGCCGGACGGTCTCGCCGTTGAGGTAGTCGTTGTCGATCATCGACTCCACGAGCCGCGCGTACTCCGCGGGCCTGCCCATGCGCGGGGGATAGGGGATCGCCGCGCCGAACCGCGCGGTCGCGTCCTCCTCCGACATGCCGAACGCCGGGGTGTAGAAGGTGCCGGGCGCGATGGTCAGCACCCGGATGGCGCGCACGGCGAGGTCGCGGGCGGCGACCAGCGTCATGGCGGCGACCCCGCCCTTGGCCGCCGTGTAGGCCAGCTGTCCGATCTGCCCTTCGAACGCGGCGATGCTGGCGGTGGTGATGATGACGCCACGGCCGCTGTCGCCTTCCGGCTCGGAGGCCGCCATGGCCGCCGCCGTCAGCCGCATGACGTTGTAGGTGCTGGTCAGGTAGGACTCCAGGGTGGTCCGGAAGCCGTCGAGCTCAAGGGGCGAGCCGTCCCTGCCGACGAGCCGTCCGCCGACCGCCGGACCGGCGTGACCGGTCACCACCGCGCGCAGCGGTCCCATCTGCTGGGCGGTCGCGATCGCCGCGAGCACGTCATCGGTCGATGAGGCGTCGGTGTGCACGTGGCACGCCCGCTTCCCGAGCTCCGCGACGAGCGCGGCCGAGCGCTCGTCGGCCACGTCGGCGACGACCACATGGGCGCCCGCGGCGTGGAGCCGCCGCACCGTCGCCGCGCCGAGCCCGCCCGCGCCGCCGGTCACGATCACGCTGTTGCCGTCGATCCGCACCGCATGCCTCCTCCGCTTGGTAATAGGGTTACCCTAGCCGGGTAAGGCTATTGCCAGTCAATGGGTTCTCTGCGATGATCTGGCGCAAGAACGGAGACGCCCCCTTCCGTCGGTCGGTGCGATGCGCGGGCGTCGGGGAGGGCTCGCGTGGATCTGAGACCGAGTGATGACCAACGGCGGCTGACCGAGGCGTTCGCCGACCTCTATGGCGATCTTGTGACGCCGGACGCGGTGCGGGAGGCCGAGCCGCTCGGCCACCTGCCGTCGCTGTGGTCCCGGCTCCTGCGGATCGGGGCCGTGGACATGGCCGTCGCGTCAGGGCAGGACGGCGAGGCGATCACGCTGCTCGACCTGGCGCTCGTCGCCGAGCGGCACGGCGGGTGCCTGGCCCCCGCGCCGCTCATCGAGGCGCAGGTCGCCGCCCGGCTGCTGGCGCGCCTGCCCGGTGCGGGGCCGCAGGCCGCCCTTGCGGAGATGCTCGCCGGAAAGCGCGTCGTCACGATCGCGGTCCGGCCGGCGTCGGCCGGGTCGGCGGGGCTCGTTCCCGCTGGCGCGATCGCCGACGACGCCCTGGTGCTCGACGGCGACCGGCTGCTGCTCGTGCCGCTGGCGGGCCGGGCCGAACCCGTCAGGAACCTGGGCTGCCTGCCGCTCGCCGACGTCGCCGTCGCCGCGGACGACCCGGCCGTCCTGACGGGACCTGAGGCGCTCGCGCTGTTCGGCAAGGCGGTTGACGAATGGCGGGTCCTGACCGCGGCGGCCCTGTCGGGCCTCGCCACCAGGGCCCTGGAGATCGGCGTCGCCTACGTCAAGGAGCGTAAGGCGTTCGGACGGCCGGTCGGGGCGTTCCAGTCGGTCGCGCACCGGCTCGCCGACCGGGCCTGCGAGGTCGACGGCTGTGAGCTGCTGGTCCGGGAGGCGGCCTGGGCCGCGGACGCCGACCCCGGGCGGTTCGGCGAACTAGCCGCCCTGGCCCTGGGCTTCGCCGCCGAGACCGCGCGCGACACCACCTACGACGCGCTCCATTTCCACGGCGGGTACGGCTTCATGCTCGAGTACCCCGTCCAGCTGTACTTCCGCCGCGCCCGCTCCTGGGCCGCGGTGCTCGAGGAACCGGCGGCCAGCTTCCGGACCGCCGCCGCCCGCGCGGAAGGGGAACTGTGATGGACTTCGGCCTGGGCGAGGGGAGCGAACGGCTGCGGGCGGAGACCCGCGCCTTCCTCGACGAGGTGCTGACCGACGAGATCCTCGAGGAGTGCCACCGCAGCGGCGTCAACCACCATCCCCGGTTCTCCAAGGCGGTGAGCGAGCGCGGCTGGCTCGCCCTCGGCTGGCCGGTGGAGGAGGGCGGGCAGGGACGGTCCCCGCTCGAGGTCCTCGCGCACGCCGAGGAGCTCCAGCGCCGCAACGCCCCGACCTACGGCATCGGCACCACGATGATGGTCTCCCATGTGATCGCGCTGCTGGGCACCGAGGAGCTGAAGCAGCGGATCATCCCCCGCGCGCTCGCGGCGGAGATCGTGATCGCGCTTGGCTTCACCGAGCCGGAGAACGGTTCGGACGCCGCCGCCGCGGCCACCAGGGCGGTCAGGGACGGCGACGGCTGGACGATCACCGGATCCAAGATGTTCACCACGAACGCGCACATCGCCGACTACGTGTTCCTGCTGGCGCGCACCGATCCCGACGTGCCCAAGCACCGGGGCCTGACGACCTTCCTCGTGCCGATGGACCAGCCGGGGGTGGAGATCCAGGAGGTCCGCACCCTCTCGGGCGAGCGGACCAACATCACCTTCTACAACGACGTTCGCGTGGGCGACGACCTGCGCATCGGCGAGGTCGACGGCGGGTGGAAGGTGATGGGCGCGGCCCTGTCCAGGGAGCACGCGAACGGGTTCGTCGGCGAGCAACAACGGCTGCTCGCCGACCTCGTCGCCTGGGCGCGGGAGGCCGTCGGCGAGGACGGCAGGCCCAGGATCGGTGACCCGGCGGTGGCCGAGCGGATCGGCCGCTCCCGCGCCGACATCGAGGTGTCGCTGTTGCTCCAGCGCCGCAGCGTCTGGCTCCAGTCCGAGGGGCTCGACGTGCGGGGCAAGGGCTCGATGGCGAAGCTCTTCAGCACTGAGCGGCTCGAACGCCAGGCCGCCGCCGTCCTCGAACTCGTCGGAGCCGACGCGCTCCGTTCGCGGGGCGAGCCGTCCGCCGTGCGCGGGGGCGGGTTCGAGTACGCCGTCCGGCACGCCAAGGGAACCACGATCTACGCGGGGACCAGCGAGATCCAGCGCGACATCATCGCCCAGCACGCCCTGTCGCTGCCCCGACCCCTTTGACCTTCTTGGGAGCACGCATGTCCGATGCCGTCCTGGTGTCCGCCTGCCGAACCGCGATCGGAACCTCGTTCAAGGGCAGCCTGACCGAGACCACAGCGTTCGAACTCGCCCGCGCGATGATCGTGGAGTCGCTGCACCGGACCGGGCTCGGCCCGGACGAGGTCGACGACGTCGTCCTCGGCGAGTCCATGTACGGCGGCGGAGACGTCGCCCGGCACGCCGCCCTGTCCGCCGGGCTCACGCGGGTGCCCGGCCTCGCCGTCAACCGGCACTGCGCGTCGGGGCTGAGCGCCATCGCCATCGCCGCCGCGAGCATCGCCACCGGAGCCCAGGACGTGGTCATCGCGGGCGGCGCGCACTCCACCTCGACGTCGCCGCGGTCGGCGTTCCGCACGCCGGGGACCGACGACTGGGCCGAAGGATGGATCCCGCCCTCCCACGAGAGCCGGGAGGGCGCGCCGAACGACGACATGAGCATCACGGTCGGCTGGAACACCGCGGTCGAGGCGGGTCTCACCCGGGCGGAGATGGACGCCTGGGCCCACGCCTCCCACGGCCGGGCGGTGAACGCGGGCGACCTCGGCTGGTTCCGCGACGAGATCGTGCCGCTGACCGTGGTCGGCAGGGACGGCGGGCACGCGGTGTTCGAGGTGGACGAGCATCCGCGTCGCTCCACCACCCTGGAGAAGCTGGCCTCCCTGCGCCCGTTGCATCCCGAGATCGACGGGTTCGGCATCACGCCCGGCAACTCCGCCGGCGTGAACGACGGCGCGGCCGCCGTCGTCCTCATGTCCCGGGACCGGGCCGAGGAGCGGGGACTCGCGCCACTGGCGTACGTGCGCGGCTGGTCGACCGTCGCGGTCGAGCCCGAGATGACGGGCCTTGCCCCCGTCCGGGCGATCCCGCAGGCCCTCGACCGGCTCGGCCTGACGGTCGCGGACGTCGACGTCTTCGAGATCAACGAGGCGTTCGCGTCAGTCGCGGCGGCGGCGACGAGGCTGCTCAAGCTCGATCCCGCCGACGTCAACCCCGTCGGCAGCGGATGCAGCCTCGGGCATCCCATCGCCGCCACCGGCGCGCGGATGGTGGTGAGCCTGGTCCACGAGTTGCGGCGACGCGGCGGCGGACGGGGCGTCGCCGCGATGTGCGCGGGCGGCGGCATGGGTGCGGCGATGGTGGTCGAGGTGCCGTCGCGATGACGGGGACCTCGGCCGAGCGCAGGATCGCCGCCTCCCCGCCCGCGCAGGAGCTCATGCGGTTCCTCGGCGACGCGCTCCCGGAGTTCGTACGGGAATGGGGAGATGACCGGTCGCACGCGGCCCGGCTCGACTGGCAGCGCCGTCTGGCGGCCGGTGGGTGGGCCGCGCCGCACTGGCCCGTCGAGTACGGCGGCCGTGGTCTCGGCGTCGCCGACCGGGTGGCCTGCGACCTCGCCTTCGCCGAGCTCGGCGCGCCGGGCATCGCCGGGGTGCTCGGCGTCAACAACGTGGGCCCGACCCTGATGGCCTGGGGCACGCCGGAGCAGAAGGCGTCTCTGCCGCGCATCCTTGACGGCTCGGAGCTGTGGTGCCAGGGGTTCAGCGAACCCGAGGCCGGTTCCGACCTCGCCGGGCTGCGCATGGCCGCCGTCCGCGACGGCGACTCCTACGTGCTCAACGGCCAGAAGGTCTGGACGTCCCAGGGCATGGAGGCCACCCACTGCCAGTTGCTTGTGCGCACCGACGGACGGGCCCCGAAGCACAAGGGCATCTCGGCCCTGGCCGTCCCGCTCGACCTTCCCGGGATCGACCGGCGGCCGCTGCGGCAGATCACCGGCGACGCCGATTTCGCCGAGATGTTCTTCCACGACGTCAGGGTGCCGGTGTCCTGCCTGATCGGGCCGGAGAACGCGGGCTGGAACGTCACCATGACGACGCTGGCGCACGAGCGCGCCGGAGTGATCACCGTCGCCGCGCTGCTGGAGAGCGCGGCGGCGGGCCTCGTCGCCAAGCACCGGCGCGCCGGGCCGGCCGCTCTTGACCACCGGGGAAGGGACGAGCTCGCCGCCCGCTACCTCCAGGCGCGGGTGCTGGCGATGATGGGCGAGAACTCCCTGGCGGACGCCGAGGCGGGCGGCGCGCCAGGACCGGAACAGTCGCTCATCAAGCTCGCGTGGAGCCGGCTCAGCCAGGCGCTGCCCGCGACCGAGATCGCGCTGGCCGGACTCGACGGCCTCGACCCCGCGCCGTCCGGCCCCGCCTGGAACTACCTGCTCGCCCGGTGCAGCACGATCGCCGGCGGAACCACCGAGGTCATCAAGAACATCCTGGCCGAACGGGTCCTCGGCCTGCCTAAGGAGCCCTGACATGGCCGACAGCACAGACGCCGACCTGCGGACGCTGCGCGACTCAGTCCGCGCCGTGCTCGCCGAGCAGGGCGGCGCGCCCGCCGAGGCGTGGGATCGTCGCTCCGGCTTCGACCGCGACCTGTGGGCCCGGCTCTCGGGGGATCTCGGGCTCGCGGGGCTCGCGACGCCGGAGCCGCTCGGCGGATCGGGCGGCGGCTTCCGGGAACTCGCCGTCGTCCTCGAGGAATGCGGCCGCGGTCTGTACGCGGGACCGCTCCTGCCGACCGTCCTCACCCTTGACGCCCTGCTGCACGGCGAACCCGTCGACAAGGACCTCATCGGCGACCTGGCGGGGGGCGGGCGTTTGGGAGCCGTCGCGCCGTCGCTGCCCGCGGCGGTCAGCGAGATCCGCTGGGCGGACGGCGGGCTCGTCGGCACGGCCAGGCATGTCGTCGGGGCCGCCGACGCCGACGTAGCGGTCGTCGAGGTCGGCTCCGGCGAACTGTTCCTCGTCGACCTCAGGGCGCGGGGCGTCACGGTCGCTTCGCGGACGGTGCTCGACCCCACGCGCGGGCTCGCCGACATCTCCTTCGACGGCGCGGCGGCCGTCCGGCTGGCGGGCGAAGACGGCGCGCGCAGGCTCCGCTGCGCCGCCGCGGTCGCGCTCGCCTGCGAGCAGGTCGGCGGAGCCGAGGCCGCGCTGGAGGCGGCCGTCGCCTACGCCAAGGTCCGCACGCAGTTCGGCCGCCCGATCGGCTCGTTCCAGAGTGTCAAGCACCTGCTCGCCGAGATCTACCTCGATGTGGAGTCCGGTGCCGCGGCCGCCCGCCGTGCCGCCGCGGCCCTTGACGACGACGACCCGGAACTGGAGATCCTCGCGAGCATCGCCAAGGCATGGTGCTCGCGGATGTACACCGAGGCCGTCGAGGGCGGCCTCCAGGTGCACGGCGGCATCGGCTTCACCTGGGAGCACCCCAGCCACCACCACCTCAGGCGCGCCAAGACCTCCGAACTGCTGTTCGGGGACTGCGGGCGGCACCGAACCCATCTGGCCGACCTGCTCGGCCTGTGACAGGAGGAGCTGTGAGCAACACCGACAAGGCCCTTGTCCTGTACGACGTCGCCGACGGCGTCGCCACGATCAGCCTGAACCGCCCGGAGGTCGCCAACGCGCAGAACCCCGAGCTGCTGCACGCGCTGGACGGCCTGTGGCAGCGGGCGGCCGACGATCCCGAGGTGAAGGTGATCGTCCTTCGCGGCAACGGCAGGCACTTCTCCTCCGGGCATGACCTGAGCACCGGTGATCCGCTGACGCCACGCAAGTTCACGGTGAACGAGATCTACGCGACCGAGGCGAAGCAGTACCTGGAGTACTCGCTGCGGTGGCGCAACGTGCCCAAGCCGTCGATCGCGTCGGTGCAGGGCGCGTGCATCGCGGGCGCGCTCCTGCTGGTGTGGCCGTGCGACCTGATCGTGGCCGCCGACGACGCGAAGTTCTCCGACCCGGTCGTGGCCATGGGCATCGGCGGGGTGGAGTACCACGGCCACACCTGGGAGCTCGGCCCCCGCCTGGCCAAGGAGATCCTCTTCACGGGCCGTGCGATCAGGGCGGACGAGGCGCTGCGGATCGGCATGGTCAACCGCGTCGTCCCCGCGGCCGACCTCGACGCCAGCACCCGCGAGCTGGCGTTGGACATCGCGGCCAAGGACGCGTTCGCGCTGCGGATGGCCAAACGCGCCGTCAACCAGACGCTCGACGTCCAGGGGTTCACCACCGCGGTCCAGGCCGTCTTCGACATCCACCAGCTCGGCCACGGCAACGCCGTCACGGTCAGCGGGCTGCCCGTCCTGGTCGGCCTCGAGGGGATGAAGTCGGAGATCGCCCGGCGCGGTTGAGCACGGGTGGGCCGAGCGGGTCGCCGACCGCCCGGCCCGCCGCTCAGCCGGTGACCGGCGCGACCGGCCTGACCATGGACTCCTGGGCGAAGGACGCCACGAGCCGGCCGTCGGCGGTCCACACGTGACCGCCGCCGAAGGCGCGCCCGGCGGACATGACGGGCGCGGCCTGGTCGACAAGGAGCCACCCGTCGAGCCGGAACCCCTGATGGAACCACATGGTGTGGGAGGTGACAGCCGAATGGAACGCGATGCCGGCGTCCTCCTGGGACAGACCCTCGACGGGCAGCAGCGCGGTGCCGATCACGGTGAGGTCGGTGGCGTGCGCCAACAGCGCACGGTGGAGCCAGGGGTCGTCCGGCAGCGGCTCGGGGACACGGGTCCAGAAGCGGTAGCGGGCGGGGCGGACGTCGCGCCGGGTGAGGTCGGTGTCGCCGACCACCCGGATCTCCCACGGCACCATCGGCAGGTCGAGCGGGACCGCGTCCCGTGGTGATCCGGCCTCGGGGGCGGGATCGGACCTCTCGATGCCGGGCTCCGGCCGGTGCAGGGAGGCACTGGCGAGACTGACGAGCCGCTCCCCCTGGACGGCCCGGACCCCGGCCGTGGCGAAAGTCCGGCCGGCCTGGTGCACCGTCGTCCGGTATTCCATCGGAAGGGTCACGTCGCCCTCCCGTGGGAAATGCTGGGTGAAGGACTTCAGCTCCTTTCCCTCGGCGATCTTCTGCAGCGCCATGATGGTCTGGGCGAGGATCTGCCCACCGAATACCCGGCTGTAGTCGAGCGCGAGGTTCTTGCCCGTGAAAACTCCCTCACCTGTGGTTTCAAGGTCGAGACGGTCGCGGAGATGGGCCAGGTCGAACGTCATTCGAGCGCCTTTCTGTTCGGCTTCCGGACGCGGACGCAGCGTATCCGTCATGGTCTGGTAATGAAAAGACTTCCCTGGCCCTTGGTTAGTTGGTAATGTCATTACCCGAACCGGTCCGAACGTTCCCCGACCTTGAGGAGAATGACATGCCGTCTCGTGAGCTCGCCTTTCCGGTGTTCGACGCCGACAACCACCTGTACGAGACACGTGAGGCGCTCACCAAGTTCCTGCCCGACCGGGCCAAGGGGGCCATCGACTACATCGAGGTCAAGGGCCGCACGAAGATCGTGGTCCGGGGCCACATCAGCGACTACATCCCGAACCCCACGTTCGACGTCGTCGCGCGCCCCGGCGCGCAGGAGGACTACTTCCGCAACGGCAACCCCGACGGCAAGTCCTACCGCGAGATCATGGGCGACCCCATGAAGGCGATCCCCGCCTTCCGCGAGCCGGCCGCCAGGCTGAAGGTCATGGACGACCTCGGCCTCGACTACTCGCTGATGTTCCCCACCCTGGCCAGCCTGGTCGAGGAGCGGATGAAGGACGACCCCGAGCTCATCCACGACGTCATCCACGCCCTGAACCAGTGGATGCACGAGACCTGGTCCTTCGACTACGAGGGCCGCATCTTCGCCACCCCCGTGATCACCCTCCCGATCGTCGACCGGGCCCTCGCCGAGCTCGAATGGTGCCTGGAGCGCGGTGCGCGCACGGTCCTGGTGCGGCCCGCGCCGGTGCCGGGCTTCCGCGGCTCCCGGTCGTTCGGGCTCCCGGAGTTCGACCCGTTCTGGGACGCCTGCGTGAAGGCCGGCATCCCCGTCTCGATGCACGCGTCCGACAGCGGCTACAACGAGTTCCTCTCGGCCTGGGAGCCCGCGGGGGAGTTCACCCCCTTCCGGCCGACGGCCTTCCGGATGACCGCGATGGGCAAGCGCCCGATCGAGGACACGGTGTACGCCCTGACCTGCCACGGCGCGCTCTCCCGCAACCCCGACCTGCGCATCCTGTCGATCGAGAACGGCGCGGACTGGATCCCCCACGTCTTCCACGCGCTGTCGGACACCTACGCCAAGATGCCCTCGGCGTTCCTTGAGGACCCGATCGCCGCCTTCAAGCGGTGCGTCTACGTCAGCCCGTTCTGGGAGGAGAACTTCAAGGAGCTCGCCGCCCTCGTCGGCGCGGACCGCGTCGTCTTCGGCTCCGACTGGCCCCACCCCGAGGGCCTCGCCGACCCCGTCTCCTACGTCGACGACCTCGCCGGCATGCCCGAAGACGACATCGCCAAGATCATGGGCGGCAACATGATGCGCCTGTTCAAGGTCGGCGCACACGCCGGGTGACCCCTGCGTGTCGCGGTACTGGCGATCTGTCCACCTCAGGCCGTCCCGCACTCGCCAATCTGGCCACTCTGCCCAGGAGGAACCGGGCAGGTTGTGCAGAAGTGGGTTCTTCGTCTTGACTCAGCGCCAACCTCAAGGTGCGCGGAGAAAGGCGAAGGCCCATGTCACGCAACGACACCCTGACCAACGCGGAGGTCCTCGCCGACCTCGACCTCGACACCGTCAAGCGCCTCGTCGGCCTGGTCGAGTACGACGCCGCGGCCGACCCCTTCCCCGTGACGGGCTGGGACGCGGCGGTCTGGGCCGTCGGCAACGCCACCCAGACCGCCCACTTCTTCCAGTCCGCGTTCGGCATGGAACTCGTCGCCTACTCCGGGCCGGAGACCGGCGAGCGCGACCACGTCTCGTTCGTGCTGCGCAGCGGCGCCGTCCGGTTCGTCGTCAAGGGCGGCGTGGCCCCGGACAGCCCGATCGCCGCGCACCACGCCCGGCACGGCGACGGCCTCATCGACATCGCGCTCGAGGTCCCCGACGTGGACAAGTGCGTGGCGCACGCCCGCCGCGCGGGCGCGACGGTGCTCGAGGAGCCGCACGACGTCGCCGACGCGCACGGCACGGTCCGGATCGCCGCGATCGCCGCCTACGGCGAGACACGGCACACCCTCGTGGACCGCAGCCGCTACACCGGCCCCTACCTGCCCGGGTACGTCGCGCGCACGTCGTCCTTCCGCAGGCGCGAGGGCGCGCCGAAGCGGATGTTCCAGGCGCTCGACCACATCGTCGGCAACGTCGAGCTCGGCGAGATGGACCGCTGGGTCGCGTTCTACAACCGCGTCATGGGCTTCACCAACATGGCCGAGTTCGTCGGCGACGACATCGCGACCGACTATTCGGCGCTGATGTCGAAGGTCGTCGCCAACGGCAACCACCGGGTGAAATTCCCCCTGAACGAGCCCGCGATCGCCAAAAAGAAGTCGCAGATAGCCGAGTTCCTCGAGTTCTACCAGGGCCCGGGCGCACAGCACCTCGCGCTGGCCACCGACGACATCCTCCGCACCGTCGACGCCCTGACCGCCGAGGGCGTCGAGTTCCTGGCGACCCCCGACTCCTACTACGAGGACCCCGAGCTGCGCGCCCGCATCGGCGACGTGCGCACCCCCATCGAGGAACTCCAGAAGCGCGGCGTCCTCGTCGACCGCGACGAGGACGGCTACCTCCTCCAGATCTTCACCAAACCCACCGGCGACCGCCCCACCGTCTTCTTCGAATTCATCGAACGCCACGGCTCCCTCGGCTTCGGCAAAGGCAACTTCAAAGCCCTCTTCCAAGCAATCGAACAAGAACAACAAACCCGAGGAAACCTCTGACCACTTGGTGGTGACGCGGGCGTCCAGTCTTTTTGCTGTGAAGTGGGGGGCAGGGGTCAGGGGAGGGGTGGGGGGAGGACTTCTGTGCAGGGGTCGGTGTTGGGGGAGGCGGTGGAGGCGGCGCGTTCCAGGAGGGTGAGGAGGAGGGTTCTTTCGTTGGGGGCGAGGCCGCGTAGGAGGTCGGCTTCGGCTTCGGTGACGCGGGCGTCGAGGTCGGCGAGGACGGCGCGGCCGTGGTCGGTGGGGACGATGCGGCGGGCGCGTCGGTCGGCGGGGTCGGGCGTGCGGCGTAGGAGGTCGCAGCCTTCGAACGCGTCGAGCAGGTAGGTCATGACGGTGCGGTCGATGCCGAGGCGGGCGGCGAGTGCCGCCTGGGTGGGCGGCGTCCCGTGCGTGACGGCGGAGAGGACCTGGTAGCCGCGGACGCCCTGCGGGAGGTCGCGCGCGATGTCCTCGACCCGCTCGTGCCACTGCCTGAGCAGCACGGTGAGCGTCCAGCCGAGCGTGGACGGCTGGTGCGCCGCCTGCGGCCTCTCCCCGATGGTCACGCGCCCAGCCTAGCCGGAAATACGCTGCGACTCAGATATGTTGCCGAGCATATAGTCTGTAGGGCAGATTATCTTTGCAGAAGAGAGTGCGACATGACGGACTACGGCCACGACCTCGTGTTCGGCGCGTTCCTCACCCCGCAGAACCGCGACCCGCAGGGCCCGGTCCGGCTCGCCCAGGCCGCCGAGACCGCCGGGCTGGATCTCGTGACCTTCCAGGACCACCCGTACCAGCCGGGATTCCTTGACACCTGGACGCTGCTGTCGTGGGTCGCCGCGCGGACCGAGCGCGTCACGGTCTCCGGGAACGTGCTCAACCTGCCGCTCCGCCCGCCTGCGGTATTGGCCCGCGCGGCGGCGTCGCTCGACCTGCTGTCGCAGGGCAGGTTCGCGCTGGGCATCGGCGCGGGAGGGTTCTGGGACGCGATCGAGTCCATGGGCGCGCAGCGGCTCACCCCGGCCGAGTCGGTCACCGCGCTGGAGGAGGGCCTGGAGATCATCCGGGGCATCTGGGCCGCGGACGAACGCGGCATCCTGCGCGTCGACGGCGCGCACCACCGGGTCAACGGGGCGAAGCGCGGCCCCGCGCCCGCGCACGACATCCCCGTCTGGCTCGGCGCATACGGCCCGCGCATGCTCCGGCTCGTCGCCCGCAAGGCCGACGGCTGGCTGCCCAGCCTCGCCTATCTGAAGGACGGCGACCTGCGCCGCGGCAACGCCCTCATCGACGAGACCGCCGCCGAGGCGGGCCGCGACCCGGCCCAGATCCGCCGCCTGCTGAACATCGGCGGCGAGATCTCCGCGGAGTCCCAGGGCTTCCTGCGCGGACCCGTCGCACAGTGGACGGAGGAGCTGACCGCCCTGGCGCTGGAGGACGGCATCGGCACCTTCGTCCTCGCCTCCGACGACCCGGGCGCGCTCCAGGTCTTCGGCGCGGAGATCGCCCCCGCCGTGCGCGAGAACGTGGCCCGCGAGCGCGCCAAGGCCGGGACGGTGCCCGCGTCGTCCCGGCGCGGGTCTGCCGCGCTCGAGCTGCGCCGCCCGGGGATCGACTACGCCAGGGTGCCCGCGAGTCTCGCCGGCGACGCCGTCGAGCCGGGCGACCGGGAGTACGCCTCGGTGCGGCACAACTATCTGCGGTCCGGGTCGCCGGGCCTCGTCCTGCGCCCGGGGACGACGGACCAGGTCGTGGAGGCGCTCGGCTACGCGCGCTCCCAGGACGTGCCGTTCGGCGTGCGCTCGGGCGGCCACGGCATCAGCGGCCGCTCCACCAACGACGGCGGCATCGTGCTCGACGTCGGCGCGCTGAACGGCGTCGAGGTCGTCGACCTGCGGACCCGGCGGGTACGGCTCGGCGCGGGCGCGACCTGGGGCGCGGTCGCCGAGGCGCTGACCCCGCACGGGTGGGCGATCAGCTCCGGCGACTTCGGCGGCGTCGGCGTCGGCGGGCTCGCCACCACGGGCGGGATGGGCTTCCTCGGCCGGAAGTTCGGGCTGACGATCGACCACGTGGTCGCGGCGGAGGTGGTGACCGCCGACGGGAGGGTGCTGCGCGCGTCCGCCGAGGAGAACCCCGACCTGTTCTGGGGACTGCGCGGCGCGGGAGGCAACCTCGGCGTGGTGACGTGGGTCGAGATCGAGGCGATGGAGCTCGGCGACGTCGTCTTCTCGCAGATGACCCTCGGCGCGCGCGACATCTCCGGGCTCCTCCAGCGCTGGGGCGCGGCGGTCGAGGCGGCCCCGCGCGAGCTGACGAGCTTCCTCGTCCTCTCCCCGCCCCGCGGCGGCCGCGACGCGGTCGCCCAGCTGATGACCGTCTACGCGGGCGACGACACGAACACCGCGGTCAAGGAGCTGGAACGGCTCGCCGAGGCGGGCCCGCTCCTCGACCACCAAGGCTACCTCCTGCCCTACGCCGGGGTGGTGCCGCCCGCCGACAAACACCACACCGGCGGGGGAGACCCCGCGGTGCGCTCCGGCCTCGTCACCCACCTTGACGAGGACGTCAGCCGCGCCTTCGCGGACGCCGCGCGTTCCGGAACGCCCTACTTCCTCCAGATCCGCGCCACCGGCGGTGCCGCGCACGACCTAGCCCCGGACGCGACGGCCTACCCCCACCGTCACCAGAACTTCGCCCTCACCGCCATGGCCGCCGACCAGTCCTCGCTGAACGCCGTCTGGGACTCGCGGGTCGCGCCGCACACCGACGGCCTCTACCTGTCCTTCGACACCGACACCCGCCCGGAACGCCTACTCGACGCCTTCGGCACCACGGCCCTGTCCCGCCTACGCCACCTCAAACACACCTACGACCCCACCAACCTCTTCCACGCCAACTTCCCCATCCCCCAACACAACCCTGACCCCACCCGCACCCGGCCCGCAGACTGACGCCACCCCACCCAGAGGAGCCCAGACAACGGCACCGATCTTCGGGTGGGGCCTCGCTGCTTTCCGGGCGCGTAGGGTGGAATGCGCGGGGTGGGGCGGCATGAACGCCCCCACCCCTACCTTGTGCAGCCGACTCTCAGCCGGATAATCCCCGCCACGGACCCCAACCCGTCATGCGTCCCGACCAAATCGTCGGTCTCACCGCCGTTGAGGTGGGCGTAATACTCCGCGGGCTCGTCTCCCCGCTGCCGCACCCACACCCGCAGCAGGGCCCCCGTCGGGCCGGTCACGACCACGGAGTCGTGCGCGATCGTGTCGCCGAGAGCGGCCCGCACATCCGGATGCCCTCCCAAGGCGTGGAGCAGGTCGTGGGCTTCCGCGCTCCGCACGAGCCGCAGCGGCTTCTCGGTCACGACAGCCTCGGCACGAGCGCGGCCACGGCCACCCCGGCGAGGGTGACGAGCTGCACCACCGTGACGGCCGCCATCGCCCCGGCCGTCACGGCCGTTCCCGCTGCCCGGCCGACGAGCAGCACGGCCGCCGGTCACGGAGATGGTCCCGGGCGGCGGTGACGGTGCACTCGGAGCCCATCGACCGGTGGACGTCGGCGAGTGCCTGCGCGGCCAGTTCGGAGGCCAGCGCGCGACGGGTGTCCTCCATGAGGGTGGGGGACATGCCTGCCGTTGTCTGGGCGTCGGTGAGGTCGGCCCGGGTCGCCATCCACGCCCCGCCGTCCGCGCGCCACAGCCGCCACTCGGGGTACCGCGCTTGGAGGACCGAGAGGTCGACGGCGTCTTGCTCGGTCTGGGTGTAGGTCATCGCGCGTTCCTCCCGGAGGGGGAGGGGCAACAGCAGCCACCCGCGCCATCACAGATTGTCATGTGCCCATCTCAGCGTGAGACCGCGCGGGGTACCACCGGCGTAGCGTCCTAGTCGCGTGGCCGCATACTGCCGCCCTCGGACACCACGTCCTACCCGCGCCGGATCGGACGGGCGCGGGTAGGACGCAGCGTCCTAGTCGAGGCCGACCGCCCGGACCAGCCGCCGCGTCACCGGGCTCACCCGAGTCTCCAGCTCCCGCACGTCCGCGACGAGGCTCCGCGCGAGGGTCTGCTGGGCGAACCAAGCGGGCGCGCGGCGCTCGGCTTCGTCGAGCCGGGCGGCGGCCGTTCGCGGGCGGCGCATGTCCACCTGTGCCTGGGCGACGTCCAGCAAATGACGGCAGTGGGAGATCCCGCGCAGATCACCCGGCCGGACGCGCGCGGCTTCCTCCAGCGCTGCGCCCGGCTCCCCGCTGCCGACGTGGGTGTAGACGGTCTGCATCCGGACCGTCGCCGCCCCGAACGAGGTCCCGTAGATCGGCGTTCGGCGGCCGATTCTCTCGGCAGCAGCGCCCGCCATGCTCAGGTACTCCGCCGCGTCATGGCCGACCATGCTTCCCTGCCCGCTGCGGGCCGCCACCACCCGCGCACCGGCCGCCGCCATCAGCAGCAGCCCCCACGCGGCCAGCCGCGTCGCCGGGTCCGTGAATCCCGGCTGGATCTGGCGGGCGGCGTCGTACGCGACGGTCTCGGCTTCGGCGAGCCGGCCTTGGCGCAGCATCACCCATGAGTAGGTGCCGTGGATCGTCGCCCACAGCAGTTCGTCGTCGCCGAGCGCGGCGACGCCGATGCCGCGTTCGGCGGCGATGGCGGCGAGGTCGCCGCGACCGATCTGCGCCATGAGGGACGCAGCCAGCTCGTATGCCTGCGCGAGCGGGCCTGCCGCCTGCGGGCCAAGGGAACGGTGGGTGAGCCGCGCGTCCGCGATGAGGCCGGGCACGAGTGCGGAGACGCCCGCGAGGTCTCCGACCCAGTAGCGATCCCACCCGGCCGCGACCGTCTGTTCGAGGTCGGCGATGGGGGTCGGCGTCCCGTCGTCGTCGGCGTCCAGACCGCCGAACCCCGGAAGCAGGGACGGCGACAGGAGTGCGTCCCGAACGGCCAAGACGCCGCCGCCGATGTCAGGCTCGCCGAACGCGAGCCGGTCCCGTCCATCCGTGAGCGCTGACAGTTCGACGTCGAGGGCGCGCGCGAGCGCCATGAGGCTCCAGACCCGCGCGGACGTGCGCCGGTTCTGCTCGAGCTTGGACACGAGGTCGACGCTTACGCCTGCCCTCGCTGCGAGCGCCTCCTGGGTGATCCCGCGTTCTTTCCGGGCCCGCTTGAGCCGTTCGCCGATCGTGTTACCGTCATCCATAGTCCCGCCCTTCCTTGTGGTGTCTCGACAGCTCCCACGGTAGGTGCGGGACTTCGTTTTCAGCAGGAGTTCGCCGCGAAACATGAGCCCCGCCGTCCATCTCGGGCGGCGGGGCTCCGTCGTTGCACCTCTGACCAGGCGCTATGCGGTATGTGCTTTAAATAGCTTCTCTTTCAACATGCTGTTTAAAGCACATACTTTGGGGCGGTGAGCGCTGGGTAATTCCGAGGGCCGCGTTCGCGGGCCGGGCATGCCGAGCGGGTGGGTGGGTGGGCCCCGGGGGTGTACCCGGCCCCGGGGCCCTTGGGTGCTCGTGTCCGCCGGGGGGTTGGGGTCGGGGATCAGATTTCGTTACGGTGTGCTCTGCCTTTGAGCTACCGCGCCGGGTGGAGGCGCAGACCGGACTCGAACCGGCATCCCATCGTCCTGGGTCCCCGGCCGGAAGCCGGTGGTGAGCGGTGTGTGCTGAGACTGGAGCGAGAGTCTGAGATTGACGGGGCTGCCTCTGCCACTGGGCTACCCCGGCACGGGTGCCGGGGACGGGAATCGAACCCGCGCTGTCGCCGCCTTCAGACTGAGCGTCATCCTCAGCTTGCCGGGCCTCGCGGCCCGTCCCCCGCGCTCCAGGCGGGGGAGTCTCGGGGTCAGTCGAGCAGGTAGCGGAAGACGGCGTCGCCGACGCGGCGGTCGGTGACGTCGATGCCGTTGGCCTCCTCACGGGCGAACTTCACCGCGGCGGTCAGCCGCTCGGCGCGTTCCTTGAGCTCGTTGACGCGGCGGGCCGGGAGGGCCCCGGAGAAGCCGACCTTCGTCCAGGTGCCGACGATGACGTCCTCGGTGTAGGTCTCGACCTGGGCGGGGTGCTTGTCCGTCGCCTCGTACAGGACGTGCGCGCGCGGCACCTTCTTGGTCCGCGTGGTCCTGACGGGTTCGGCGCGCCACTGGTCGGCGGACTCGTCGAAGACCCAGGTCTCGGCGGCGTCCAGCAGCGGCAGCTTGGCGATGAACGCCTGGAGTTCGGTGAGCTGCTTCTCCAGGAACAGCAGGTACGTGACCGGGACGTCGGACAGGACTGTGGTCCCGTCGACGACGACGTCGGCGCGGGCCTCGCAGTTCGCCCAGTCCTTGGTGGCGACGACGTCGAACAGCCGCGCCAGCGACGCGCCCGCCTCGCGCAGCACCTCTTCGGCCCGCACCTGGACCCTTGTCGACTCCGCGGGCAGCGTTTCGCCCTCGTCGTCGCTGGGCTGGTAGGTCCGCGAGATCCCCGACAGGAGCACCGGCTTCTGCAGCCGGTTCTGCGCCTCGGCGAGATCACGCTGGGCGCGGGACTTGGTCCCCTTCTCCACCGCGATGATCTGGTTCAGCTTGGTCACGTCACGGACGATACGCACCCCTCCCCGCCGCTGTCGCTCCATTTATCCGCGACGCCCACCGCGACCCGGTTCCGGGGGCGGCCGTAGACTCGGGGGCACGATGCGGATGATTCGGAGGGCGGGGTCACACGAGCTGGTGATCCGTAAGTCGCGGTTTGTTTGCACTTTGGCGCGGGTGCGTAGTGAGGCCGAGGTTGTGGAGTTTCTGGGGGGTCATCGGCGGGCGCATCGGGATGCGACGCACAACTGCACCGCGTATGTGCTGGGGGAGCGGGGGGAGATCACTCGCAGCAGTGATGACGGGGAGCCGGCCGGGACTGCGGGGATTCCGATGCTCGAGGTGCTGGTGCGCCGGGGGCTGACCGACACGGCAGCGGTGGTGACGCGGTACTTCGGCGGGGTGAAGCTGGGGGCGGGCGGTCTGGTGCGCGCCTATGGGGAGGCGGTCGCGGCGGCCGTGGACGCGGTCGGCGTGGTGGAGCTGCAGCCCGTACTGACGGTCACGGTGCGCGTCGAGCACGCGCTCGCGGGCCGCTTCCTTGGCGACCTGCACGGCCGGGGCCACCAGCCGGACGACGTCCGCTACGGCGTCGCCGTGGAAGCCGACGTGGCGGTGCCGGTCGCAGAACTTGACGAGTTCGAAGCGTGGGTCGCCGGAGCCACGGCGGGCAGAGCGTCGATAGAACGCGGCGCAGCGGGCTTCGTAGAGGTCCCCGTCACCGACTGACCCGGGCCCGATAGCCTGTCGCGGTGCGGACAACGGTCTACGGGAGCGGCCACGATGGTTGACGCCGACGACGTGCGCAGGCTGGCGCTCGCGCTGCCCGACGTGGTCGAGATCGACAGTGACGGCTTCGACTTCGGGGTCTCCGGCAAGGGCTTCGTCTGGTCCTACCCCGAGCGCAGACCGGGTGAGCCGCGCGGCATCCGGATCGACATCGCCGTCCTGTACGTCGGTGACGAGGCGGAGAAGCAGGCGCTGCTGCTCGGCGAGCCGGACCGCTTCTTCACCACCCCCGCCTACGACGGACTGCCCCTGGTCATGCTCCGGCTGGAGACGGTCGACGTCGCGCGCCTGGAAGAGCTCATCACCGACGCCTGGCGCATGCGCGCCCCCGACCTCGAGTCCCCGGCCGACCCGCCGAGCCCGAGATGACCTCGGTCGAGAGCCGCGTCGTCAGTCCGGGCGGCCGGTCCAGCGTTCCTCCGGGGACAGAAGGACGATCTCCAAAGCGCGCGCACACGCGTGCGCACGCGTGACGAACCAGGCGAGCCGCGCCGTCGTGATCACCGCAGGGGTGGACCTGACGGCAAGCGCATACCGGGCATGTCCGGCACGGTCCAGCACGGGGACGGCGAGCGTCCTCACCCCGTCCTGTGACTCGCCGTCGTTGACGGCATAACCGTCCTCGCGGACCTGGGCCAGCTCCTCCCGCAGCTCCGCCGGGTCCACGATGGTGCGGTCGGTCATCGCGGGCAGCGGTCCCAGGTCGTCGAGGTCGCTCGGCGGCGACCAGGCGAGCAGGACCTTGCCCAGCGCCGTCGAGTGCAGCGGGCGGCGCAGCCCGAGGCCGGTGTCCGGCCGGACGGAGTCGCCGACGAGGATCAGCGCCTCACGCTCGGAGTGCATGGCGAGGTCGACGGTGGTCGAGGTGGCCCTGCCGAGCGCGGCGAGTTCGGGCCCGGCCCGGTGCAGTCCGCGCTGGTGGAAGCCGAGCTGGCCGAGTTCGGCGACGGTCGGGCCGAGCCGGTAGCGGGCCCCGGCGGCGTCCTGTTCGAGGAAGCCCGCGGTGACCAGCGACCGCGCGAGCCGGTGCGCGGTCGAGGTCGACAGCTCAAGACGCCGGGAGAGTTCCGAGATGCCGAGCGTCGGCCCGCCGTCGCGGAACGCGCGCAGCACCGCGAGGGCCCGGTCGACGGACTGTGTTCGCTGGGTCATGGTGCCCTTTCCCGTATCGCGGGACTCGACTTGTCCTACCAGAATAGTAGTGATTAGCTCCCGGCATGGCTCCGCCGACCCTCTGGTTCACCCGCTGTCCAGTCCCCACCGCGACGGGAATCGCCGCTGACCTGGGGTGGCTCTCCGACGAGTTCGCCCCCGACGGGATCACCGTCCAGTCACTCCAGGACGGCGTGTCCCCCGAAGAGGCCGAAACCCACTACACGCACGCCCTCGAGGGGCTCTTCCGCGAGGGGGGCAATGTTCCCGCCCTCTGGGCCAGGGCACGCGGCGAGCGCACCCGGCTGCTCGGGCTCACCTGGATCGAGGAACGCCAGGCGATCCTGACCCGGCGCGGCGAGCCCGTCACGTCCCTCGACGGACTGCGCCTCGCCGTGCCGCGCCGCGACATCCCGATCGACTTCTGGCGGGCGATGGCGCTGCAAGGTTTCGCCGGCGCCCTGCGCGCCGAAGGCCGCGACCTGGCCGACGCCGCGCTCGTCGAGGTCGAGGCCGCGAGGCGCGCACCCCAGTGGGAGGCCGAACTCGCGGCGCTGGCCAAGGGCGAGGTCGACGCGGTCTACGTCAAGGGGGCGCTGGCCGTCGAGGCCGCGCTCAGGTTCGACGCCGACGTCGCCATCGACCTCGACGCCCTGCCCGACCGGCGCGCCAGGATCAACAACGGCACCCCGCGGCCGATCACCGTCCATCAGACGCTGCTTGACGAGCGGCCCGAGCTCGTCGTCCGGTTCCTCGCGGTGCTGCTGCGCGCCGCCGACTGGGCCGCGCGGGAACCCGCCGAGCTCCGCCGCATCCTGTCCGCCGAGACGGGCGCGGGCAGCGACGCCGTCGCGCGCGCCTACGTCCACCAACCCCTGCACCCGGACCTTTCGGACGAACGGCTCGACCTGCTCGCCGAACAGGAACGCTTCCTGCGGGCGCACGGCTTCCTCGCGGAGGCCGTCGACGTCCGCGCCTGGGCCGACTTCGCGCCCTTGACCGCCGCACAAGAACTGATTCGCAAGGAGACCCCATGAAGCCCCTCGCCCTGCTGGCGGCCGGACTCACCGCCCTGCTCGGCCTCACCGCGTGCGGCGGCGGCTCCGACGACGACGCGAAGTCGTCAGGGACCATCACGATCCGCATCCCCGACCCCGGCAACACGGGTCCGCTGGCCGTCGGGAAGAAGGACGGCACCCTCGACGCCGCGCTCGCCAAGGTGAACGCGAAGGTCGAGTGGGCCGGGGAGTTCGGCCCGTTCGCGCCCGCCGCGCAGGCGATCAACGCCGGGTCGCTGGACATCGCGACGGGCTCGATCACCTCGGGGATCGGGGCGCTCGCCGTCAAGCCGACCTTCAAGATCTTCGCGGTGCAGCCGCCCGCCGCGGGCGAGGGCATCCTGGTCAAGGAGAACTCCCCGATCAGCTCGGTCGCCGACCTCGCCGGGCGCTCCGTCGCGGTCAACCAGGGCGGCACCGGCGAATACCTGCTGCTCAAGGCGCTGGAGAAGAACAACGTGCCGATCGACAAGGTCAAGCGCGTCTACCTGCCGCCCGCCGACTCGCCCGCCGCGTTCAACTCGGGCCAGGTCGACGCCTGGGCGACCTGGAACAGCTTCACCGCGCCCGCGATCGCCAACGCCGACGGCAAACTGCTGGTCGACGGCGACGCGATCGACTCCGACAACTACACCATCTACGTGGTCGCCGACGCCTTCTATGGCAAGCACCCCGAGGTGGTGAAGGTCCTCACGAACTACCTGCACGACGGCTCGGTCAAGCAGCAGGCCGACCCCGCCCCGTTCGTCAACGTCAACACCGAGGCCGGGCCGCAGGCCGTCGCCGGGAAGCTGAAGGACGTCACGCTCGGCTTCCTCAGGGACACCGACCCGGTCAGGCCGGTCACCGCCGACGACCTCGCCCGCTTCGAGACGGTCTCGCGGTTCTTCACCGAGCAGAAGGTCATCAAGCAGCCCGTGGACGTGGGCGCGTACACGCTGGTCGGGCTGTCATGACGACCGCGGGCCTCGTCACCCCCGAGCCGCCGAAGGCGCGGACCCGTCCGCCCGGCCTGTCCCTTGCGCTGCGGACCCTCGGCCCGATCGCCCTGCTCACGCTCTGGTGGGCCGGGAGCGCGCGCGGCTGGATCCGGCCCGACGTGCTCGCCTCGCCGGGCGACGTCGGCGCGGCGTTCGGCGAGCTGTGGGGCGACGGCCAGCTCCAGGAGGCGCTGCGGGTCTCGCTGACGCGCGCCGGACTCGGCCTCGCCCTCGGCATCTCGGCGGGCCTCGTGCTCGGGGTGCTCAGCGGGCTGACCCGGCTCGGCGAGGAACTTGTGGACTCTTCCCTGCAGATGCTGCGGGCCGTCCCGTTCCTGTCGCTGGTGCCGCTGTTCATCGTCTGGTTCGGCATCGACGAGGCGTCGAAGATCCTGCTGATCGCGGTCGCCGTCTCGTTCCCGACCTACGTCAACGTGCACAGCGGCGTCCGCAACGTCGACCGCAAGGTCGTGGAGGCCGCGCGCACGTTCGGGCTGCGCGGGCCGCGCCTGGTCTTCGAGGTGATCCTCCCCGGCGCGCTGTCCTCGATCCTCGCGGGCGCACGGCTGGCGCTGACGATCAGCGTGATCGCGCTGATCGCGGCCGAGGAGATCAACGCGACGGCGGGGGTGGGCCATCTGATGAACCAGGCGCTCAACTACGTGCGCACCGACATCCTCGTGGTCTGCATCATCGTGTACGCGGCGCTCGGCCTCAGCGCCGACCTGCTGGTCCGGGTGGTCGAGCGGCTCATCATGCCGTGGCGGCGTCAGGTGGCCGTCCGATGAGCCGGGCGGTGGAAGTGCGCGGCGTCCGGCGCGTATACGACGGACGCGCCGTCCTCGACGGCGTCGACCTCGACGTCCCGCAGGGCGAGTTCGTCGCGCTGCTCGGCGCGAGCGGTACGGGCAAGACCACGCTGCTGCGCATCCTGGCCGGGCTCGAGCGGACCGACGGCGGCACCGTCCTCGTCCCGTCGGCGCGGACCGTGGTGTTCCAGGAGCCGCGCCTCGTGCCGTCCAAGCGGGTGCTCGGCAACGTCGTCATCGGCCAGCCGCGCGGCGCGCGCGGCCGGGGGCTCGAAGCGCTCGCCGAGGTCGGGCTCGAGCGGCACGCGAGGTCGTGGCCCGCCACGCTGTCGGGCGGCGAGGCCCAGCGCGTCGCGCTCGCCAGGGCGCTGGTGCGCGAACCGCGCCTGCTGCTGCTGGACGAGCCCTTCGCCGCGCTCGACGCGCTGACCCGCCTGCAGATGCAGGATCTGATCGGCGCGCTCGTCCGACGGCACAGGCCAGCCGTCCTGCTGGTCACCCACGACGTCGACGAGGCGATCCGCCTGGCCGACCGGGTCCTCGTCCTGCGGGACGGAAAGCTGATCACCGACCGCCGCATCGAGGACTCCGGCGAGCACGACGCCGCGGAGCTGCGCGCCGACCTGCTCGCCGACCTCGGCATCGCCGGGACGGCGCGCGCGCGAAAGGACGTCGCCCTGTGAGCCCCGTCGAGATCCATGTGCTCGCGCCGACCCGTTTCCCGGACCGTCCGGAGCTGCCCGGGTTCGTGACCGACGTCCGTCCGGCCCGCCGTGACCCGGTCGGGCGGGCCGCGAGGGCCGCCGACCTCGCGGGGCTCGCCGGGCTCGTCGTGCCGTTCGACCCCGACGGCGTCGAGTCGCTGGTCTCGGCCGCCGGAGCGCTGCGCGCGACCCGTCACGCCCGGGTCGCCGCCGAGTTCCACCCGGCCGTGACCACGCCCGTCTACGCGGCGAAGCTGTCGGCGTCGCTCCAGCGGTTCTCCGCGGGGCGGCTCGACTGGAAGATCGCCGTCGACCTTGACCGCGCCGTCGCCCGCGCCCAGGGCGACTTCCTTGAAGGCCCGGCCCGGTACCGGCGTGCGGCGGAGTTCCTGACGATCGCCAAGGGCGTCTGGACGGCTTCGTCGTTCGACTTCGACGGCGAGTTCTACCAGGTGCGCGCCGGAGGGCTCAGGTTCCCTGACGCGCCCGGCCCGTTCCCGCGCGTGTACCTGTCGGGCTCGTCGCCGGAGGCGCTCCGGCTGTCCGCCGAGCACGCCGACGTCCACGTCCTCGACACCGCCGACCAGGAGATTCCCGACCTTCCCGGCGTCGTGGTCGGACTGCGGCTGGCGTTGACGGACCTCGACGCGACCGAGGCCACGATCCGCGAGCAGGCCGCCCGGGGCGTCGGCGTGTTCCTGATCGACGCCGCGCCGCTGCCCGACGCCGCCTATCTCCTCGGGGAGTCCCTGATCCCGAGGCTCGCACGGCAGGAGACAGTCCATGGTTGACCTCTACTGGCGGCTGCACATGGAGGGCGACCAGACCTCGCTGCACCGCCGCGTCAACAGCAGGGGCGGTTTCGCCCCTGACGCGCCGGGCCGGATCGCCCCCGGCGTGCGCGACGGCGCGCCCGACGGCTTCACCCACCTCGACTATCTCGCCGAGGTGGCCCTGGCGACCGAGGACGCGGGCCTGGTCGGCGGCCTGATGCCGTCGTTCCCGCACACCGACGACCCGTGGGCGGCCGCCGCGTCGCTCGCCGCCGAGACGTCCGCCTACCGGTTCATGATCGCCTTCCAGCCCGGGTTCCTGCACCCCGTCCAGGCGGCGCGGATGACCGCGACGCTCCAGCGGGCCACCGGCGGCAGGGTCGTGTTCAACATCATCTCCGGCGGGGGAGGGCCGTCCCAGCTCTGGTGGGGCGACAGGGTCGACCACGACGACCGCTACGACCGCACCGCGGAGTTCCTCGACGTCCTCAAGGGCGTGTGGCACGGCCCGTTCGACCACAAGGGCCGCTTCTACCAGGTCGAGAACGCGAAGCTGCCCGACTGGCTGAGCGGCCAGCCGTTCCCGGAGATCTTCTTCTCCGGCTCCTCGCCCGCCGCGATCGCGGCGGCGGGACGGCACGCCGACCAGTACCTGTCGTGGCTCGAGCCGTTCGACGCGCTCGCCGAGAAGTTCGCGCTGGTCCGCGCGCACAGCGCGACCCCGCCGAAGTTCGCCGTCCGCGTCGACGTCCTGGCCCGCGAGACCGAGGACGAGGCGTGGGAGGAGATCCGCCACGGTTGGGCCGCCCGCGCGGCGCGCGAGACCGAGCACGGCGACTCCGTCGGCGTCCAGCGGGGCGAGTCCTTCCTCGCAGGCGCGGGCGACGGCTTCCGCGACCGCGAGGTCCAGCCCAACGTGTGGGGCGGCTTCAGCGAACTGCGCGACGGGCCCGCGTTCGGCCTCGTCGGCTCCTACGCCCAGGTCGCCGCCCGGATAGACGAACTCCTCGCGCTCGGCGTCGACTCCCTCATCCTCGCCGGAATGCCCCATCTGGAAGAAGCACGCCGGATCGGCGCCCACGTACTGCCCCTCCTGAAAGGACACCTGTCATGACAGTCCGCGTCGGATACTTCCCGCAGAACAACTCGCTCTGGGTGCTGCGCCACCTCGGAATCCTGGAACGCGCCATTCCCGACGTCGAGTGGGTGAACCTGCGCGACCTTCCCGCCGGCGAGCCCGTCGACCCGACCCGGGGTCTGCCGTCGGAGCACGGCGACCGGCTCTTCGACGGCGGCTACGACTTCATCGGCACCGGCTCGACCCCGCCCGTCACCGCCCAGAGCCTCGGGCACGACATCGTCTACGTCGCGATCTCCGGACCGCGCACGGAGAACGGCCGCCTCGTCGTCAGGGAGGACTCTGACATCCGGGACATCGCCGATCTGAAGGGCCGCAAGGTCGCGCTCGGCCACGGCTCATGGCAGACGACGCTGCTGCTGCTCGCCCTGGAGAAGGCGGGCCTCGGCTGGCAGGACATCGTCCCCGTCGACGTCTACGACGACGCCGCGCAGCGGTTCCTGTCCGGCGAGGTCGACGCCTGGGTCGGGTCCTACCCCTACCTGACCGAGGTCGAGGAGCGGACCGGCGTCCGCACCCTCATCGAGACCGACGGCCTGTTCAGCCACCGCTCCCTGTGGTTCACCCGCCGCGACTTCGCCACCGGCCGCCCCGCGGAACTCGCCGCGATCGTCGCGGCCCTCCAGGAGGCGGACGCCTGGACCGCCGCGCACCCGCGCGAGGCCGCCGCCTTCTTCGCCGCGTCCGACGGCCGCGACCTCGACGCCTGGGAACACGCCCTGCGCACCCGCCCCTGGGGCCTCCTCCCCATCACCCCCGACTTCGTCGCCGAACAGCAGCACGCCGCCGACCTCTTCCACGCCAACACCCTGATCCCCCACCCCATCCACATCACCGACGCCCTCCTCCCCTCCCTCAACACCCTCCTAGAATCCTCCAACCCCTCCTGACGCGGTGAGGCCGCCCTGACCGCAGCGCGAAATTGCGTCGGAAATGCCATGACAACCCGGCCGCTGATGTGCGCGTCCCCCTATAGAGGTCGCATGCGAACTGTGTGATGAGTGATCTCTTATCGCGCAAGCACGGATGAGACGGTACAGCTTCGCGCATATGTGGAGGCGTCGTGTATGACCCGCGCTCCGGGACCACAAGGGTCAGTGCCGTTCCGAGGGGTATTCACCGCGGGGAGTGCGGATTCTTCCGAAAGGCGCTGAAGTTCGTTGTTTACTTTTCGGCGGTGACGCGGGCGGCCTCGCACAGAATTTTCTGGACCGCCGTGCTGCGGCGATAAGGGGTGAGAAGGCTGCGGAGTTCGTGCAGGCGCTGGTCCGCCTGCCGGGAGTTGAGATGCCGATAATGGAGCAGGAACACGCGCCATGACTCGCAGGCCGTCTCCACCCTGCCGCCGGCGAGTTGGAACGAGGCGAGCAGCGCGAGCGAGTGCGCCAGCGCGCGGTGCTCGGAGACGTCGCGCTCGGCGAGGGAGCAGCGCAGCGCCTCGGCGGCGGCCCCGGGTTCCCGCAACGCCTCGCGCACCAGCGCGTGCTGGAAGTGGGCGGCGGCGAGCGGGTAGTGCGTGAACGGATGTCGCACGCCGCCGCCCTTGCCCTCCACAAGCCGCAGTGAGCGGTCCATCGAGCGGGTCGCGCGCCGCGCGTCACCGGTCAGGGCCGCGGTGACCGCGACCTCGGCCAGCAGGAACGACCGGATGCTCGCCGCCGCGCCCGTGCCCGCGGTGCGCAGCGCCGTCTCGGCGAGGTTCGCGGCCTCGGCGAGGTGGCCGAGGTGGCGGGCGTGCTTGCTCATCGCGCGCAGGGCCATGGCCCGCATGACGGGGTCGTCGGCCTCGTGCGCGAGCCGGAGTTCCGCGGCGTGGTAGCGCTGGGCGAGCCCGTAAACGCCAGCGTCGGCGCAGACGTCGGCGAGCAGGTGCACGAGTTGCGCAGCCGCGGTGAGAAGGCGGCGATGCGTCCTGTCCGGGGCCGCGCTGGTGAGCCAGCCGGAGATCGGCGAGACGAGGTAGGCGCTGATCGACGAGCGCACATGGCCCGCGCCGATCCGGTCGGCGCTGCGGGCGAACAGGGCGACGGCCTGCTCGGCGAGAGCCGCCTCACCGGGACCGACGCGCCACCGTTCGCCCGAGGACTCGCGGCGGTCGGCCGGCGCGGGGGGCGCGCCGACCGACCGGGTCCAGTTCAGGTCGTAGGCGATCGGCGTCGCGGCGCGGCGGGATGGGCGGCCGTCCAGCTCGGCGAGGGCGGTCACCTCGGTGATCGCCAGCGCGCCGCTTGACCGGGTGCCGGGCATGGTCTCCGCGCGCACCGGCGCGCCGAGCTCGGCGACGCCGACGGGACGCCCGAGGCGGCGTGACAGCGTCTCGGCGATCAGCGGGGCCGCCGTCCGGCGCGGTGCGGTGCCGGCCAGCCAGTGCGACACGGCGGTCCTGTCGTAGCGGAGCGCGAGGCCGACCTCCCGGCCCACCCGGTTCACCGCCGAGGCCAGCGCGGTGTTGGAGTACCCGGCCTCCGCCATGAGCCCGCGCAGGGCGTGATTGGGGTCCCGGCGTCGGGTCTTGGACACTGCGAACGCTTCCTTTCCGGTGTCGGCGAATGGTTCAGATCGACTGAACAACCGTGGTGGACGCGCTGTCAATAGGAATATTTCCGCCGCCGATCGAGGTCTTTTCGCAAATGTGTGGCGATCAGCGGGGGAATGCTCGGCGATTTAGCACATCGACGGTCAGGCGTCGGCGTCCGCGCGCGGGCATTTCTTTCATCACGTTCAACAGTCCGCGTTCCGTGAAGGTGGACGGAACGGGATGAGGTGAGATCTCCTGGCTTCTCCAATCAGGTGAGGGAAACAGGAGATGAGGGCGATGGTGAGTGCCGCCGATTCGATTCCGGCGGATCAGGGGAAACGCGGTCCGGCGTCTTCCGGAGCCTTTCGGGTCCTCATTGTGGGCGGCCGGGCCACCGGCACCGCGGCGGTCGTGCACCTTGTCGAGACCGCGCCGGCCGGGTCGTCGATCATCGTCGTCGATCCCGACGACCGCGACTACCCGTCGGTGTTCGATGACGAAGATCCGCTGCTCCTGGCGAACAGTTCACCGGGGATCAACTCGCTTTTCCCCGACCGCCCCGACGACTTCCTCGACTTCCTCGGGGGAGAGCGGCCGACGGCCACTCCCAGGTTCGTGATGGGCCGCTATTACCGTGACCGCTATCGGGCGGCTTGTCGGCGGGCGGCCGCGCGCGGCTGCGCCGTCGAACGCGTCAGCGCGGCATGCCGGCGGATCACCGCCGACGGCGACGGCTACCACGCCGTGCTGTCGGACGGGCGGCGGCTCCCCGTCGACGCGGCGGTCATCGCGGTCGGCGCGGGGCCCCTGCGCCGGGTGCCGGGGCTCAGGGGACTGCCGCCGTTCCCGTCGCGGCGGCTGCGCACGAACCCGCAGCCGCGCCGGGCGCTGGTCGTCGGGCAGGGACAGTCCGGCATCGACGCCGCGCTCGTGCTCTGCGACGCGGGCAGCGAGGTGGTGATGACCTCGCGGTCCGGCGAGTTCCCCGCCGTGCGCACCCGCACCCTCCCGGCCGAGGTCGACCTCGGCACGATCGACCTGCCCGCCGACGTCTACCGGCTGCTCGACCGCGACACCCGGAGCAAGGGCCATCCGCCGCTGGCGGAGCAGCTCTCGCGGGCCGCCGATCCGTTCGACCGGCTGCGCGAGGAGACCAAGCTCGCGGAGGCCGACGCGTGCCCGTGGCAGGACTCGGTCATCGGCATCCTCGACGTGCTGTGCGACCGCGCGCTGCCGGTGGCCAAGGACAAGTTCCTGTGGCGCTACGTCACCGCGATCGCCCTGCCCACCGCCCACCGCATGCTCGAGCACATCGAGCGCGGCGCGCTGGGCGTCGCGGACTTCGGCTCAGTGGACCCCGCCGGGTTCGACCTCGTGGTCACCGCGACGGGGTTCGACCCGCCGCCCCTGCACGCGCGCCGCCGGACCCTGTACCTGACCGCGCCGCCCCACGACGCCCATGCCGTCACCCAGCTCGACGCCTCCTTCCGGATGGTGCTGTCGCCCGGCCACGGGCCGGAGCGCATCTGGGCGATCGGCCCCGCCTCGGGGCTGCGCGTCCCGTTCGCCAACTTCTTCCGCGCGGCCACCTTCCAGGCGCGTGACGTCGCCCGCCAGATTGCCGCGCTGACCGCTCCTGCCGAAGGAGGCGACCGTGCGCACCCGTGAAGGCATGCCGAACATCGCGTCCGCGCATCTGCTCGATCTCTTCGACGCCGCGGTCGCGGCGCGGCCGGACCACCCCGCGGTCCTGCTGGACGGCGCGGCGCTCACCTACGCGGAGGCCGACCGCTGGTCGCACGGCGTCGCCAGCGCGCTGCACGAGCGCGGCGTGGCGCGCGGCGACCTCGTGGCGCTGCGCATGCCCGCCGGGCCGCAGGCGGTCGTCGCGATCCTGGGCATCCTGCGCTGCGGCGCGGCCTACGTCCCGCTCGACCTGCGCAACCCGCCGGACCGCAACCGCTTCGTCCTCGCCGACTGCCGCGCCGGCGTCCTGGTCGGCGTCCCCCAGGACGGACTCGACGCGCCGCGCCTTCTTCCGCTCGGCCTCCTTGACGACCTGAGGGACGGAGACGCCGCGCCGATCCCGGGCCCGACGGCGGCCGACGTCGCCTACGTCATCTACACGTCGGGGACCACCGGCCGGCCCAAGGGCGTGCCCGTCAAGCACGCGAACGCCGTCGCCCTGCTCAGGGCGGCGCGCGAGGTTTTCGACTTCTCCGAGGAGGACCGATGGCTCCAGTTCCACTCGTTGGCGTTCGACTTCTCCGTCTGGGAGATCTGGGGTGCTTTGTCCACCGGGGGAGCCGTCGTGCTCATGCCGCCGGGGACCGCACGCAGCCCGCGCGAGTGCCTGCGGATCGTCGCGGACGAGGGCGTCACCGTCCTCAACCAGACGCCGACCGCGTTCGCGTCCTTCGCCGAGACCGCGCTCACCGCGGACCGCGCCCTGCCCCGGCTGCGGTATGTGATCTTCGGCGGCGAGAAGGTCGACGCCTCGAGTGTGCGCGCCTGGGCCGACCGGTTCGGGCTGGATCGTCCGAAGATCGTCAACGGGTACGGCATCACCGAGACGACAGTCTTCACCACGTTCCACCCCATGACGCGGGCGGACCTGGACCGCGACGCGTCGGTGATCGGCAGGGCGCTGCCCGGCTTCGGGGTCCGGATCGTCGACGGCGCGGGCGGCGAGGCCCCCGAAGGGACCGTCGGCGAACTCTGGCTCGCCGGCCCCCAGGTGGCCGACGGCTACCTCGGCAGGCCCGCGCTCACCGAGCGGCGGTTCCGGTACGCCCCCGACCCCGACGGCGGCGCGATCCTGCGGTATTACGCCACGGGCGACCTGGTGCGCCGGCTCCCAGACGGGGACCTGGCGTTCGAGGGGCGCGCCGACCTCCAGGTCAAGCTGCGCGGCCACCGCGTCGAGCTGACGGAGATCGAGGCGGCCGTCCGGAAGTGCCCGGAGGTCCTCGACGCCGTCGTGCTCGTGCGCGCCTACGCGTCGGGGGACCGGCGTCTGTGCTGCGCCTTCGTGCCGCGGGCCGGCGGCGAGGTGACCGGCGCGGACCTGCGCCGCCACGTCGCGGGCCTGCTGCCGGACTACATGCGGCCTGCCCACTACCTGCGGCTCGACGTACTTCCCCGGACCGTCAACGGAAAAGCGGACCGGGACATGATCGCACGGCTCTACGAGAAGGGAGAGGACCCACGGTGAAGGAGAAGACGCACAGTCCCGCGCGGACGAAGGAGGTCGAGGAGCACATCCTCGGCTGGACGGCCGAACTCCTGGAGGAGGGCGCTGTGCAGCCCGGCGACAACTTCCTCGACCTGGGCGGCCACTCGGTGCTCGCCCTCGAGCTGATCGCGAAGGTGCGGGCGCGCTTCGGGGTCGAGCTCGACATGCAGCCGCTGTTCGAGGGCAGCCTCGGCGAGGTCGCCGCCCGCGTCGCCCGCGACAGCGCCGCACCCACCGAAAGGACGCATCCATGACCACGACCGGCAGCCGCTTCCGGCTCACCGAGGCCGAGAAGGCGGCCTTCCAGCGGAACGGCTACCTCGGCCCCGTCCGCATCTACGACGAAGAGGACATGACGGCGCGCTGGAACACCATCCGCCGCCAGCTCAACGACAGGTCACACGCGATCTACTCCGGCGAGGTCGCGGGCAGCATCGCCAACTACGACCGCCACCTGGACATCGACCTGCTGTCCGAGCACATCATGAAGCCGGAGATCGTCGACCGGGTCGCCTCCATCCTCGGCCCCGACGTGCTGTGCTGGCGCAGCGAGTTCTTCCCCAAGTTCCAGGGCGACGAGGGTACCGACTGGCACCAGGCCGCGACGTTCGGGCACGCCAGCGGCACCCCGCAGATCGTCTGGCCGTCCGTGGAGAAGCAGCCCGCGTTCGGCGGGGCGATCACCGCGTGGACCGCCTTCACCCACTCGACCAAGGAGAACGGCTGCCTCCAGCTCATGCCCGGCACGCACACGTCGATGAACTACGACGAGTCCAAGGGCATGGCCTACGATCCGGCCGCCATCAACCGACGGGTCAAGGACGACATCAAGCGCGGGTTCTACGGCTACGACTACCGACGGCTCCAGAAGGACCCGGACTGGAAGCCTGACGAGTCCCAGGCGTTCCCGCTGGTCATGCGGCCCGGCGAGTGCGTCATCTTCTGGTCGACGCTCATGCACGCCTCGCTTCCGCACACCGGAGCCAAGAAGGACTACCGCATGGGCTTCACCGCTCGGTACGTCCCCACCAGCGTCCGGATCTACCCGGGCACCGACGGCGTAGCCGAGTACGGCGGCGGCATCGACCTGACCGAGTACGGCGCGGTCCTGGTCTCCGGCACCGACCGCTACCGGCACAACAGGACCGTGCGCCGCAGCAGGCGGGGCTTCACCTTCTCCCCCCACCAGCCCTGAGCCCCGGGCCGGGCGGCGACGAAGCCGTCGCCGCCCGGCCCGGCAGCGAGGCAGGAAAGGACGGCGTCGTGGAAACGCCCCTGGTGCTGCTGCCCCACGCCGGCGGCACCGCACAGATCTTCGCAGGGCTGATGGCGGAACTCCCGCCGTCCGTCAGGCCGGTTCCGCTCGACCTGCCCGGCCGGGGCAGGCGCTGGCGCGAACGCCGGATCACCGGCTTCGGCGCGGCCGTGCGCGACCTGCGCGGGCAGGTCGCCGACCTCGAAGGGCCGATCGCCATCTTCGGGCACAGCCTCGGCGCGCACCTCGGGCTTGTGCTCGCCTCGCAACTGGAACGGGCGGGCGGCCCTTACTGCACCACGTTCTTCGCCTCGGCGAACGCCGACCCGCTGACCGCCGTCCTGCCGTTCGACCGGTGGCCGCTGCGGTACTCCGACGCGGAGATCGTCGAGGTGGCGCGGATCGCGGGAGGGGCGCTGCCCCCGTGCGTCCTGGCGAACCCCGCGCTGCTGCACAGGTCGGCGGAGGTCCTGCGCGGGGACTTCTGCCTGTCGGCGACCTTCACCCCGCTGCAACGGCGGTCGGTGATCGACGCCGACATCGTCGCCTGCTGCGGCGCCGACGACATCTTCACCGACGCCCAGATCGACAACTGGCGCTGGCACTCCACCGGCGAGACCGAGGTCGTCAGGTTCCCCGGCGGCCACTTCTACCTGGAGACGCAGGCGCGCGCCCTGGCGCGGCTGATCACGTCACGGCTCGTCCCACCGGCCCGGGCCGCGCACCCCCTTGAGCGGACGGACGGTGGCCGCGCATGACCCCCGTCCCGCTGCTCGGCCCGGACCAGCTCATGACCTTCCTGACCCAGGTCGGGGTGCTGCTCGCCGTGGCGCTCCTGCTCGGCGCGCTCGCCAGGAGGCTCGGCCTGCCCGCCGTGGTCGGGGAGCTGTGCGCGGGGGTGCTGCTCGGCCCGTCCGTCGCCGACCAGCTGCTGCCGGGCCTGACCGCATGGCTGCTGCCCAAGGACCCCGGCCAGTTCCACCTGCTCGACGCGCTCGGGCAGATCGGCGTCCTCCTGCTGGTCGGCCTCACCGGCATCCACCTCGACCTGCGCCTCGTGCGCAGGCGCGGCAGGTCAGCGGCGGTCATCAGCGCGTTCGGCCTGGTGATCCCGCTCGGCCTCGGCGTCGGGTGCGGGCTGCTGCTCGCCGACGGCCTCGTCCCCCCGGACGCCGACCGGCACGTGTTCGCGCTCTTCCTCGGCGTCGCGATGTGCGTCAGCGCCATCCCCGTCATCGCCAAGACGCTCATGGACATGGGCCTGCTGCACCGGGACATCGGACAGCTCACCCTCACCGTCGGCATGGTGGACGACGCCGTCGGCTGGCTGCTGCTCGCGATCGTCTCGGCCATGGCGACCACCGGCGTCCGGGCCGACCACGTGCTCACCTCGATCGGCGGCCTCCTTCTCGTCCTCGCCATGGCTGCCCTGCTCCGTCGGCCGCTCGGGCTGCTCAGCGCGCGGACCGCCCGCACGCCGGGCGCGACGGCGTCGGCGATCGCGGCGCTCGTCCTGCTCGCAGCCGCGGGCGCGCAGCGGCTCGGCCTTGAACCCGTGTTCGGCGCGTTCGTCGCGGGCATCGTCCTGGGCGGCACCCGGGCGGCGACCTCCGACGACCTGCCCGTGCTGCGCGCCCTCGTCATGTCGGTGCTCGCCCCGGTGTTCTTCGCGATCGTCGGACTCCGCATGGACCTCACCGCGCTCGGCGACGGCCCCGTCCTGCTCGCCGCGCTCGCGGTCCTCGCCGTCGCCATCGCCGGCAAGTTCCTCGGCGCCTTCGCGGGCGCACTCCTGTGCGGCCTGACCCGCTGGGAGGCACTCGCCCTCGGCGCGGGCATGAACGCCCGCGGCGTCATCGAAGTCATAGTCGCCACGGTCGGCCTACGCCTGGGCATCCTCACCCCCACCGCCTACACCATCATCATCCTCATCGCCATCACCACCTCACTCATGGCCCCCCCGATCCTCCGCCTCGCAATGACCCACATCCCCCCCACCAAAACCGAACACACCAGACTCACCCAAACAACACCAACCCTGACCCACCCAGCGAAATGACGCCGAGGCCCGACCACCCACCACCCTTGGAGGGTCTTGTGTACGACCCGCGCAGGCGGACCCGCCGCCCCTTCCGTCCGCGGAGGTTCTGGAGCGCACTGCTGCGCCGGGGGCCCTGATTCCGGGCCGGGGACCTCAGTCCCCGGTCGCGGGTGCTGCGTGGACTCAGCGTCCGGCCTGGTCCTGTGCGGGGCCGAGGATTCCGGCGGCGACGTCCTGGATCTCCTGGCGGAGGCGCTCGGGCGTCCACGGCTGGTCGGCGAGCAGGCGCTCCAGCAGGTCGATGCGCGTGAAGGACAGGAGGGCGTGTGCGGTCCAGGCGGCGCGCTCCCGGCCGGTCAGGTCAGTGAGCAGATCGGTGAACAGGGCGTGGGCGAGCAGGTAGCTCGGCGATTCGAGGAACGACGCGCGTTCGGACGTCTGCTCCAGGGCGCGGGTGAGCCTGCGGTTGTCCAGCTTGAACTGGACCATGGCGTCGAGGAGGGCGAGCAGGCGTTCACGCGGCGGGACGCCCGGGCCGAGGGGCGGCGGCCCGTCGACGATCGCGGCCCGCAGACCGTCGATCCGGGTGTCGAAGAGGGCCTGCAGCAACCCCGCGCGGTCGCCGAAACGCCGGAACAGGGTGCCTTTGCCGACGCCGGCCGCGGCCGCGACATCGTCCATGGTGACCTTCAACGGGTCGTCGGCCGTGTCGAACAAGGTGCTCGCGGCGGCCAGGATGGCCTGGCGGTTGCGGGCGGCGTCGGCGCGTTCCCTCATCGTCACCCGGGGAATTCCGCCATGGCGAAGTCGCGGAACGAACGCGCGGGGGTGCCGGTCACGCGCTCCACCGTATCGGTCGTGCGGTCCTCCATGCCCGCCGCGACGATCGAGTCCATGGCCACGAGGAAGTGGCCGGTGGCTTCGGGGAGCCCCAGGGCCCGGTAGAACGCGGGCTGGTCGGCCGGATCGAGTCTTCGGTGCGTGATCTCGCGACCTGTGGTCTGCGTCAGGATCGCGGCGACCGTGTCATAGCTCAGGGATTCCGGCCCGGTGAGGACAAGGTCGGTGTTCGCCGGGACGGCGGACAGCAGGGTCTCGGCCGCGACCTCGGCGATGTCGCCGGCGTCGACGAACGCGGCGCGGCCGTCGCCGGCCGAGGTCGCGATGGTGGAGGTCGCGCGCAGACACGCCGCGTGCGCGTGGCCGCCGATCACGTTCTGCATGAACCAGCCGGGGCGCAGCACCGCCCATTCCTCGAACGTCTCCGAGATCGCCTGGTGCACGACGCCCGTCGAGGGGCCGCCTGCCGCGATCAGGGAATTGCTCAGCAGGACCACCCTGCGGACGCCCGCCGTCCGGGCGAGGTCGAGGAACGGCAGCATCACCGCCTGCGGGTCCGGGTCGCGGACGGGAGGCACCAGGTACATCCGGTCGACGCCGTCGACCGCGCCCCGGTGGGTGCCGGGGTCGTACCAGTCGAAGGCGACCGCGCTGCTCCGACTGGCGGCCCGCACCCGCGCGCCCCGCGCCGTCAGCCGGGCGGCGACCCTGCTCCCCGTCGTGCCGCTCGCCCCGGTGACGAGCACGCCGCTCACGCCGCACTCCACTGGGCGCTCCACAACGGGTTCCAATAGTCCCGGTAGTGGGAGATCAGACCGTCGCGCACGGTCAGGATGGCGACGTACCGCTGCCTGAAGGGCGCCCCGGTCGCCGTGACCGTCCCCGTCGTCGTCATCTCGATGATCGCCACATTCGGGTCGACGCTCTCATGAACCTCAAGACTGGGCACCGCCTCCAACCGCACGGCGTCCGCGACCGACCGCAGATACTCCCGAAGCGCGGCCTTGCCCTCGACCCTCTCCGGCCGCCCCGGCGGCGCGAACGGAAACTCGAACACCACGTCCTCCCCACACAGATCAAGCATCGCCTCAGGCCCCCCACCCTCCACACTCACCGCGGCAAGCCTCCCGAACACATCCATAGCCGCAGACATACGCCCCTCCAATCAATCGGACTACTGGTCCGGATTAAGATACGGACTGGTAGTCCGATTAGCAAGCCGACCCCAGCCAGAACCACGGCCATGCGCCGTCGTTGATGTCGGTGAGGGAGCAGGCGAAGGGTGCGGAGCGGGAGTAGGCGTCGGTGCGGGAGCTGGCGATGGGTGCGGTGTGGGCGTGGGCGTGGGCGTCGGGGGCTCGACGGTAAGCGGTGCCCAGAGCAGCGCCGGCTCGCCCCCGTTCTCCAGCGCCGCCACGACCTCCCAGGCCGGAAGTTCCTCCGCCCCGGCAAGCGCCGCCAGCCCTGAGCCGGGGCCGTATCCGCTGCCTCCCCATCCTGATCCCACGCCGGTGCCGCCGTATCCGCCCCCGTATCCCTCGCCCTATCCTTCGCCGTCACCAGCGCCCTCGCCTTCGCCCTATCCGGCTCCCTCGCCCTTCCCTACGCCAGCTCCGTTCCCTTCCCCCTTCCCGTCTCCGTCGCCCTCGCCATGGCCTTTTCCTTCGCCGTTCAGCGGGTCGTTCGAGGAGGCGTGGGGGCCGCTGGACGATCCGGATCTCGACGCTCTCGTCGTCGAGGCGCTGCGGCCGGAGGTCGAGGCTGTGCTCGGCGCGGAGACCCCCGACGAACGCTTCGCCGCCGCCGAGGCCCTGATGAGGAGGATCGTATGAGTGGACCCACCGCGGAAGCGCCGTTCGACATCGCGGCGGTAGGACTCGGCGTGCTCGGCGTCCACCATCTGACGCGGGAGGCGGAGGCCGTCGTCAGCAGGTGCCGGCGTGTGTTCACGGTAGACGCCACGCCGGGTGTCGAGGAGTACCTGCGCTCGCTCAACCCCGAGGTCGTGAGCCTCCTGCACCTGTACGAGGAGCGGAAGCCGCGCCTGCCGTCGTATCAGAAGATGGCGGCGACGGTGACGGCGGCCGCGCTGGAGGACCCGCCGGTCTGCTTCGCGACCTACGGGCACCCCCAGGTCTACCGCTACCCGACGACGCTCCTACGCCGGGCCGCCCCGCTGCTCGGGCTGCGGCTGGAAGTCATCGCGGGAGTGTCCGCGCTCGACACGCTCCTCATCGACGTCGGCTACGACTTCTCCCGTGACGGGCTGCAGATGTACGACGCCACCGATGTGCTGCTGCGCCGGCGCCCCCTCCACAACGACGTGGCGTGCGTGCTGTGGCAGACGACGACCTTCGCCGACCTGCTGCTTGGGAACTACCGCGCGGAGTGAGCGTGTTCGCTCAGCGGTACCGCCAGATGCTCGGGCGGCCGGGGAGGGCGAATCCGGTGAAAGACAGCGAGATGCTCGCCTCGAGGGACTTGACCCAGTGCCACCAGCCGAGCGGGATGAGCAGCGCGTCGCCCGGGCGCACGACGGCCTCGGCCACGGGCACGTCCGTCATCCAAGGAAAGCGATCGAGGTCGATGTCGTCAAGGTCGACGGGGCTGAAGCACTCTCGGTCGTTGTACAGGCGCGGAAGCTCGTGCGGTTCCACCATGCGGACCTTCTTGGACCCGTAGATCTGGACGAACAGGATATTGCACGCGTCGTGGTGGAAAGGGGTGACTGTGCCGAGGGGTCCGAACCACAGTTTCGCCGACTCCCTCAGCCCCGCAGGATCCAGGAATCCGTCCGGGCAGCGGATGTCGTCAAGGAGGGTCTGAAATTCGGGGCGCTGGAGCACGTGGTTCTTGGCGACGAGGTAACGGTCGTTGCCCGTGCCGTCCATGACGTCCTTGACGAAGTCGCGCATGGCGACCTCGGTGCGGTGCGCGACGAAGTTGTCCTCGAACCGGGGGTCGGCGTCACGGCCGGCGGTGATCTCGACGGTGCGGTCTCCGAAGGACTCGGCGAAGTACTCCGGCGTCCAGCGGCTCACCGCGCGCCAGGAGGCGGCGAGCCCGCGCAGAACCACCGGGCGGTTCGCGAAATAGTGGTTCGTGAAGAACGCGTCGACGTCGGGCGGGTCCATCACCGGGACGACCGTGGCGGTGGGGGACTGACGCCATTGGTCGCTCAGCGCGTCAGTCAAAGAGCGCAACTTATGCTGCTCAGCCTGAACCCTCAACGCCGCACGAAAGGCGGGCGCTTCCCGCTGCGCGGCGATCCATCCCCGAATGTCGCCGACCGCGAAGCCATGATCGACCATCTTGGCGACGATCTTGTCCGTCTCAACACCGCGGAGCAGGTTCTCAGCCAGCCAAACCTGCCAATCCGCAGTGTACGCCGGCGCTATATGACGCGATTCCACCGTCATCGCAGCCTTCCCGACACAAGCGGCCCTCTACCGACCCACCCAGCATCCCGCAACTTAAGCATGTGTCCGGTGAGTGTGGCGAGGGGGGTCAGGGAATCGGGGGCGAGGGTGGGAAGGAGGGGGATGGTTGGGGGCCATCCGCCGGTTTTGAGGAGGCGTTGTGTGAAAGTTCGGGCGGGGGCCTCGGCTGGCGGAGCTTCGGTTTCGGTTGCGCGGGTGAGTGCCAGGCAGGTCCGTACCACGCGGTGTGCGGCTGCGCGGGCCACGGTCGGGGCCACAGGAACTCCCGCGAAGTAGGCGGCTGCCGCACTGAGTATCGCCGTCTGCGCGTCCGGCGTCCGGGCCGCCTTCACGAGGCGGTCGAGGGCGGCGGTGTCGCCGTCCATGGCGAAGAGCACGGCGAGTTCGCCGCAAGGCGTCTGCCCTGACCTGTGGGAGTGCCGCCAGGTGTCAGTCTCCGCCGTGACGACATGGGTGTCCTCTTCTGAGAGGAGACCGAGCCGCGTCAGCAGGGAGATGACGGCTGTGGAAGGTGCGTGCCGTGGCGGTGGCTTCCGGGCGAGGTTGAGTGCGGCGTCGCGGAGCGCTTCGGACAGCTTGGGGTCGGGTCGCCGGACGTCGGGGTAAGCGAGCAGGAGAGCCGCGAGGTCGGGAACGACGCGCAGGGCGCTTCCCGGGGAGTTCCGCCGTGTGAGCTTCTCGATGAGGGGCCCGGTGATACCTGCGGCCTCCTCCGGGCGGTGGCGTACGAGCCCGGCCGCGATGGCCGTCAGGGCTTGGACGTTGTCGGGCAGTCCCGCCACCGCGAGTTCTTCCCCAGCCCAGGCGAGAGCTCTGGCGACCGCGTAAGCGAGTGCGGGTTCGGTGCCGCCGGACGCCGAGCGCGCCGCCTCGCGGGCATAGCGGCGGCCTTCGAGCCCGTGCCCACCGAGGGAGCACCCGAGAGACAGCGCCGCGAGGTGGCGTGCGCGGTCCGGCCCGACGGGCAGGTGCTCAGCGAGGGCTTCGGCCGCGCTGAACTCGCCGGCTGTGCCCAGCGCCTGCGCCAGGTCCACCGTCCAGTTCCCCGGGACCAAGGGCTGCCCGGACGAAGCGCGGCGGCTGCGCAGGGCGTCGTCCAGTGACTTCCGGCTGCGCAGGAGATCCCCCGCGGCGAGGTGGTCGTACGCCTCTCGCAGGGGACCCCCGCTGGCGGTGAGTTCCGGCTCCTGCGATCCCCTCTGCCGAGGCGGCGACGCGACCTGTTGCGCCCGCCCGGCGTTCCCTGCCCGTCGGTCCTTGGCCCACCCCTGTTGCTGCGCGTAGTAGTCCCGGCGCTTCGCGTTCTTCTTCGCCCGCTGTTCGGCAGCCCATTTCCGCGTCACCTGCTTCCTGCGTTCCACGGAGGTCGCGACGATCTCCGCCGCGCGTCCCGCGATGTCGTCGCCGAGCAGGCCGACCCGCAGATCTTCTGGAAGGGACCGCAGTAGCTGCTCGCCAACGGCGGAAACACCGAGCGTGGCGTCGGAGTCGTGCATTGCCTGGATGATCCGCGCCAAGGTTCCGGCAAGCTCGCGGTCCAGGTGGGCCCGGTCCGCTTCGGACAGCGCCGCCGGGTCGGCCAGCGCCTCCGTGATCCGGGTCCTCGCGGTCCCGATCAGGTGACGGGCATAGGGCCGTTTGTACCGGAGCCGGAAGAGAGCGGACGCGCTGACCGCCATGACGTCGACGGCGGCGAGTCCGGCTGAGCTGCCGAGTTCGTCGCAGATGGTCTGGATGTGGGCCACGGCGACCTCCCTGAGCGAGGGCACAGCGTGTCCCAGGGCTCCCCAGAGGTCGACCGCCGCCGCACGGGCACGGACGCTGCCCGCGCCCAGGGACTCGGCCCGCGCGCACAACGCCTCGTTGATCTCCGGGTCGCCGATCTCGGCGAGTGCCCCGGCCGCCTCGGTGAGCGCTTCGACTCCGGCCGCCGGATCGTCGACCACGGCACGGAGTAGTGGGCGCGCGTCGTGGTGACAGTTCAGCCTGACGAGTTCGCGGGCCGCGCCGAGCAGCCGCGCATGCGTCTCGGGGTCCCGGTGGAGACCGGGGAAGTCCGGGCCGGCGTTGACGAGCCATGCGGCGGCCTCCCGCGCGACGGCCTCGGCCCCGTCCCGTCCGGAGCGGGCCATCTCCACCGCCACGTCGGCGAGATGCGCGCTCCTCGCCGCGGCGGTCGGCGCGGAACGCGCGAGGCCGCGGGCGCGCTCGACCTCGCCCAACCGAACAAGAAGCCCGGGTGCCTCGAAGGGAACTTCGCGCGGCTCCCCGCGCAGGACGGCCCGGGCGGCGGCGAGCCGGACGAGCACCGCGAGACCCGCGGGGGAGACCTCCCCGGCGGAGCCCACCTCCTCCTCGAACGCGTCGAGCTGGGCCAGCGCCGCGTCCGGGCCGAACACGTCGGCCAGCCGGCGCAGCCGGACGTGGTCAAGCACATAGTCGGCGCGTTCCGCCGTGCCGGTGAGCAGCCGGAGCTGATGCGCCAGCGGAAACGGGGGAGTCCCGTCGGGCCAGCCGGCCGCGCACCAGCGCCGCGACCAGTCGAGCAGCGCCCGTGTGTGCCGGGCGACGCCCTTCTCGCCCAACCTTGTCTTGACGGACCGGACGAGGTCCGTGTCGGCGAGCGCATAAGTCTGGAGCACCGGATCGTCCAGGCGGAACGAGCGCCCCGGCTGTCCTTCCAGACGGCGGTCGAGATCGGCGGCAGGGATCCCGGTGAGATCCGCCAGATCCGCCGAGCGAAGACCGCCCTCCGCGACGGCGAGCAGGCCCATCACCACCCGGTTGAAGTCGGCGTGGTGTGATTCCCGTCGGGCGGGCGGCGCGTCTTCGACCGGGAGGAGTTCCCGCAGGCACAGGTTCCTGCCACCCCGTAGTGGATGCCGGGCAGGGAGGTCGTCGGGGAAGCGGAGCCGGCGTCTGAGCGAGACGATGATCCGCATACCGGGCGGCGGAGACGCGGGAAGGAAGGCGGCGACGCTGCCACGGGCCGTTCTCCGGGCCGGTTCCTTCGTCCCTCCGTCGGCCGCGAGCCCTGACCAGGCCGCGTCGTCATCGAGACCGTCGACGACGAGAAGGAGCCGCCGATTTCGGCCCGCGCTCTTTCTTGCGGCCTCGGTGAAGAGGGCCTTCCACGCCCCGACGCCCCGGGGAACATCGGGTAGCGGAGTGCCGAGCAACACCGCGATCTGAGCCGCCATCTCGGTCTCGACCCTGGCACGTGTGTCGGTGCCGTACGTGGGGGAGACGAGGTAGGACAAGATGTCGGCGTCGGCCGGAGGCCGCCGCACGTAGTCGGCGAGCAACGTGGTCTTGCCGACGGGAGCATCGGCATACCAGCACAGGTATGACGCGGCCCGAGGACTTGGGTCGCCGACGAACGCGTCCATCACCTTGCGTTCGCGCATCCGCTTCCGGAGGTCGGCCGCGGTGACGACGTGGCGATCAGGATGCGCCCGGGGCCGATCGAGCTGCTTGTCCCGAGATCTGTACGCCTCTTCCTGTGCCGCGCGCAGGGCGGTGTGCCACTCCTCCTCCGTGTAGAACTCGCGGCCCGCCGCCTGCTGTAGGGAGTGCAGCACGGACCTGAACTTCTCGGTGTGCTCATGCGACGGGGCAGTCCCACGACGCCAGTTGCGGAACGTCCGGTCGGCGACCCCGAGTTCCGTCACCTGGCGGCACCGCAGGCCCGTCGCCTCCCAGAGTTCGTTGACCATCGCGCCCAAGCGGTTGCGCGCGGTCCTGTCGATATCGATCACCGTCTCCCCTCCACCTGCGGCTGACACGGAATCTCAAGGTCGGAGTCGTCAGGTAATCCCGGTCCCACCTGCGCAAATAGGAATGAGGGCCATCAGAACTTTTGCCGCGCCCCCGGCTTCCGCGACCGTGGAGCCATCACCGCACGAGCCGAGATGCGACTCCTGAAAGGACCTGATCAATGTCCGAACTCCCGCAGCTGCTCTACTGGACCGCGGCCCTGAGCGGCTGCGTCGGCCTGCTGTACACGGGCGTCATGTTCCTCGTAGCCCTCATCTCCGTCCTCGCCCCCACCCCGGACCGCCGCAAGGACGCCCGCACCACCCTCAACATCCTCATCCGCCGCCGCCCCCGCTGAACCCAAGTCAGCGAAGTTCATCTCCGCCCGACCGAAGCCGCGAAGCACGGCGCTGAGCCGACACCGCCAAACACAGTCGAGTCGACAGCGTCGAGGGCCTTGACCCATCGTCCGAGCCATGCCGGTTGGAGGAATCTGCCCCACCAGGCCGGTGCGCTGCGGTAGACATCTGTGTGTCGGCGACGCCTTGGCCGTACCGGGACGCCCGCCGTGCAGATCGCACGGTGGAGGTCCAGGTACGGAGGAACTATGAGGACGTCGCCGCGTGAGTGGTGGGAGCGCCATGGATGGGAGATGACCCTCATCGTGGTCGCTGCGGTGGTGGGCAAGATCGTCGACCACCTCTGGTGAGGGCCGCTCTTGGTGCACCCAAAGCACCAAGAGCGGCCTGCCCCGGCCACTCAGCGGTTCCTGTCCCGTGTGCGCGGGACGGGAACCGCCCAAGGACCTCGCCGGGTCCGCCGGTGCGGTCCTGCCGGGACCGCCGTTGTTTCGGCGACCTCCCAGTGTAAGTCCTCCTGTTCGTCCGCTTTCCCGAAACCCCCGAACGTCCTCTGTTCCGAAAATGTGGTGCGCGAACCGAGGAAATACTTCCCGCGATGGCGGGAGTGGCCCGTCGACGGCTTCAAGGGCGTTGCCCGATTCCTTCCCCGCGTGTGTGGGGACACGTCGATCCGCAGTCCGGCCTAGCCGGTGCCTGTCCGCTGTCCATGGTCGAAAGAGTGGTAGTCAGGAATTGTCTGAACCCTCTCTGTCTGGAGCCGCTGGGAGGTGGTGTCCCAGTTGGGATCCGCGGTGCCAGCCGTGCGTACCGACGGTCGCGCTTGATGGGGCGGTCGCGCACTACTCGCTGTGTGGGCTTCTTGCCAGGGCCGATGACCTCGTGTCTGTGGACTGTGCGTCGCCTGGGGAGACGGTCGCCGTCATCGAGTATCTGATGGCCATCTGCTTCGCTTCGGGCACCTGTCCGTCGTCGGACGAGGAGTGGCGTACGTGGATCACGGAGCGTAGGGACCTGGCACCGGCCGCGGCGTGGCTGGACCGCCAGCCGGCGGGTTCCTGGGACCTCTTCCACGAGGAGGTACCCCTGCTGCAGAACTCTTGTCTCAAGGAGGACCTTGAGGACAAGGGTGTGGGAACCGCCCAGTTGCTGATCGAAGGCGCGGGCGACTATTCGCTGCACTTCAGTCACCAGCACCTCGACGCCGACAGTCCGCTCTCGGCGGCCGACGCCTTTCGGGCCACCCTCACGCAGCACGTGTACGGCCTCCCGGGCCGGGCCAGGATGTCCGGGGAGCGGCTCGGCCCCAAGGTGACGAATCTCGCGGCGGCTCGGCTCACGGGACGAATCCGTGTCGTCGCCCTGGGCCGGACACTGGGGGAGACGCTGCGTCTGAACCTCTACCCGGCTGGGGACCGGTCGAAGGACGAGCTCAACACGTCATGGACGGCGGGCGGCATCAAGCGCCGGACCTTCAAGGAGAAGGCAGCGCCCAGGGCGCCTCGGGGTGCCGCGGACCTGCACAGTTCGCTGGGGAGGTCAGTGCTGCTGCGTCCGCGTCCGGGACCGCGTGGCCAGATTCTGGTCGACAAGGTCGTCATAGGCGCCGGTGAACTCCTTGAGCTCGATCCTCAGCTGCACCTCCAGGACGCCGTGTTCAGCAGGACGATGAATGGCGTGGAGAAGCCGCTGTGGCCGTCCCCCACGAGGGCGCTCTGGCAGGAGGCGCACGCGCTTTACAGCGCAGTCGTGGAGAACCAGACCGGCTTGTACGCGAGGCTCTGCGAACTAGTGCCACATGAGCGGTGGGAGTCGGGGGCCCCGTACCACCTCTGGGCGGTGGGGCTGCTGGCCAACCACGCGCTGCCGGTCGCGTGGACACACGGGGCCTTTCCGTACGCCCCGGGGATGGCGGAGCATCTTTACCGGGCTTCCTGGCGGGGGTCCAAGGTCGCGGAGTATCTCGCGGCGAGCCTGAGGCGCGCGGCGGTCGTGGCCGCCGAGACCGCCTTCCCGGCTGTGCGGGCCGCCGACGAGGCGGGCCAGATCGCCCGTCTCGACGCCCGGTGGGCTTTCTGGCCGGCCGCGGAGCAGCCCTTCTACGAGCTGCTCGACGAGGTCGTCGACCGAGGGTTGGAGACCGAGGACCCGGTGTCCGAACCGCTCCTCGCCTATGCGGCCGACCTGTTGGCGACCGCCCGCGCGCACCTGCATCGGCGTCTTGACGCGCTGCCGCCGGGCGATCGCAACTACCAGGCGCGGGCCCGCGCCGTGCGGCGGTTCGAGGACGACATCGCCGACATCTGGGCGCCCGCGGAACTGAAAGGGGAGATCCACGCGTGACCGAGCCCCGTCCGTCCGCCGGAGCGGATCCGGAGCGGCTTCCTGTGCCGCACGACAGCTCCGCGCTCACCGCCTGGCTCACCACCCTCGTGCGCAACCGCGAATACGGGACCCTCGCCGAACTGCGCAGGGCCAGGGGCGGCACCAACGCGCACATCCGAGCGGGCTGGTACGGCGGTGACGAACACCGTGACATGTTCGAGCGGATCGCCTTCCTGTTCGCGATCTACCACCAGGGGCGTTCCAGTCCCTCGTACGGCACCGGCAGCCTCGGCGAGGCGGCCCGCCGGATCGGCGACGGGACGGGGCGCGGGCCGGACAACCCCGGGGCCCAGCGCCTCATGGCTCGGATCACCGCGCCGAGGCGCGGTGTTCCGTGGCGGCATCTCCAGCACGCCGTCACCCGGTTGCGGTCCTGTGAACAGCCGCCCCCGTCCTGGACCGAACTCGCCGACGACCTCGTCTTCTGGAACGACCGCAGGGCGCGGATCGGCTACTGGTGGTCGGTCGAGTTCCACACCCCGCCGGAGCAGGACCGGGCCGCACGCACCAACCCAACGACGAACAGAAGGACACCACCTCGTGACTGAGGCATCACGGAGCCAGTTCCTGTCCCTGCACCTCATCGAGACGCTCGCCGCGGTTCTTCCCGTCCGTGACGAGAACGCGCAGCCCAAGACCCTCGTTTTCGGGGGCGTCGAACGCCACATGATCACAAGTCAGGCCCGGCGGCGGGCCGAGCGCGTCCACACCCGCGACCGCGCCAACGCAGGTCGTGGCGCGCTTCGTGGGCGGAGTATGGGGGTGCGGACGAGGGAGTGGGCGATCCTCGCAGGCCGCGAGTTGGAGTCCGCTCACGGCTGGGAGAAGGATGATGCGCTCGTCACGACGCGCGCGGTGATGGAGGGGAGCGGCCTGAAGTTCGGTGACCCGAAGAAGCGGACTGTGGCGAATCTGACGAAGGTCCTCATCTTCGCGCCGTCCGATGCGGCGGCGCGGATCGCCGGCCATATCGCCGCCGCGGCGGAGGAGATCAAGGCGTGGCGCGACGAGTATTTCGCGGCGCAGGCGGAGATCGCGGCGCGGAAACCACGTCGCGGAGCCAGGAAGACGGAGACGGCGGAAGCCACGGAAGAAGCGCCCGCGGCGAAGCCGACGCTGCCACCGCTGCCCAGGCCCACCCGTGACGCGGTCCTGCTCGCCCTGGCCCCCCGCGACGCCATCGACATCGCCCTCTATGGCCGTTTCCTTGCGGAGATCCCCGACTCCCCGAACGTCGACGGCGCTGTGCAGACCGGGCACGCCTTCACCGTGCACGAAGCGGAGCAGATCGAGGACTTCTACGCGGCGGCCGACGACGCGAAGCTCGACCGCAAACGCAACGCGCTCAGCTTCCTCGACTCCGCCGACGACGCGGGCGCCGGGATGACCGGATACCAGTCCCTGATCTCCGGCACCTTCTACCGGCACGCCGTTCTCGACCGCGTCCAGTTGCGCGCCAACCTGCGGATCGCGGGGATGGCCGAGGAGGAGGCCGAGGCGGCGGCGTCCGAGGCCGAGGCGGAGTTCGTGAACGCCTTTGTTGAGGCGGTCCCTGAGGCGAAGAAGAACTCCACGGCGTCCACCGGTTCGCTCCCCGCGCTTGTCCTCGCGTTCGAGGGGGAACGCCCCTACAACTACGCGTCCGCGTTCCAGCGGCCGGTCGACGAAGGCCCGGCGTCGGCGGGAGGGGAGGGGCCGGCCGGCCCGGCTGCCGTCCGCAGACTGCTGCGCCACCACGGGTTCGTCAGCGGCCGCCGCCCGGATCTGCGGACCGAACGCGTGCTCACCTACGACCCCGAGGTCGACGCCCTGCTCGGGGAGTTGAGCCTGCCGACCTCGTTGGCCGTGGTGGAGCGGATCGAGGACCTCATCCCGTGAGCGACACGCATGTCCTGCTCGTCCGGTTGGCCGGGCCTTTGCAGTCATGGGGCGTCACCGGCCGGTTCGCCCACCGCGACACCCGGAGCCATCCCACGAAGTCAGGGGTGATCGGGCTGTGTGCCGCCGCTCTCGGCCTGGACCGGGACGAGCCCCTTGGCGAACTCGCGCATGTCAGGTTCGGAGTCCGTGCCGACAGGCCGGGCACGGCGCTGCGCGACTACCACACGGTCGGCGGAGGAACCATGCCCCTGCGTCCCCGCGACCTCATCACCGACTACCGGCGCGCCGCCAAGGCCGTCGAGATCCCCGGGACGGAGAGTGCGACGTCCACCGCGTTCGGCCGATGGGAGGTGGACGAATGGTACGGCTCGCCGAAGTACGTCTCCGCGGACCCGGAGTCAGGGGCGCTCGTTTCCGGGCAGGTCCACCGCCACGCGCTGATCACCGAACGCTGGTACCTGGCCGACGCCGCCTTCCTCGTCGGCCTCGAGCACTCCGACGTGGCGCTCCTTGACCGGATCGCGCACGCCCTGGAACACCCGAAACGCCTGCTCTGGCTCGGGCGCAAGGCGTGCCCGCCCTCGGGAGACCTCGCTCTCGGCGTTGTGCCGGGGGCGCTCAAGGAGGTGTTCGAGACGCACGCGCTGCTCCCTGACGTGCACCGCTACGAAGGCTCGCCGTCCGCTCCGGCGACCGGTGTGCGCCCGCTGGCATGGATCGAGAGCCCGAGCCCGATCCCTGGCGCGGGACCGCTGTCGGACCAGCCCGTACGGTTCGGTGCTGACGGAGGCGTTCACGGTCTGCGCTGGGAGACACGGCACCGCATCACCATCGCCCCGAACGCCCGTGGATGGGACATCATCCTGTGAACACACCGGCCACCACCGCGCACACACCCTCAGGTCCGGGCGGCGCGGCGAGGTTCGTCACCACCCAGACCCTGCTGACCCTCGACGCGCGGCACCCGTTCGTCGCCAGGTCCCTCCTCGACGCGCAGGACATGCACCGGACCGTCATGAGCGGTTTCGGCGGCTGGGTGGACGACGGCAGCCGCGACGCCCGTGCCCAGATGGGCGTGCTGTCGACCTGGGCCGTCGACCTACGGCAGGCCAGGGTGAACCTCGTGGTTCAGTCGTCGGTTCCCGCGGACTGGAGCGGGATGCCCCGCGGAGCCCTCGCCGACGTGCCGGAGACCCTCATCGTGGATCGCGCTTTCCGGGTCGGCGACCGGGTCGACTTCAGGACTGTCGTCAACCCGGTCCGCAGTATCCCGCCGGCACCTGGCTCGCCGCCGAAAACCCGCGGCGTCCGGGTGGCGCACACCCGCCCCGAACACGTGCGGACCTGGTTCGCACGCCGGCTGCAACCGATCGGTGAACCCGCGGTCGCCCCCGACGGCGTCACCCGCATCGGCGCCGTCGCCGACACCGAACGGCTCGCGCTTCGTCTCCTTCCACGCGCCTCAAGCCAGGCACCGCACAAGGGTCTGCGTATCGCCCGCGCGGAGATCAAGGGAACCCTGACGGTCACCGACCCGAAGGTCTTCGTCACCGCCCTCACCCAGGGAATCGGCCACGCCCGCGCCTACAGCTGCGGCCTCATCCTCATCCGCTGACCCGAAAGCCTCGTGGGCTGGAAGGGCGGGGGCGGGTGGGGTTAGGTGAAGGTTTTTTCTGTTTCGAGGATGACGTTGAGTTGGTTCATGATCAGGCCGGGGGTTGAGTCGGCGGCCACTTTTTGGAGGAGGGGGGTGCGGTTGAAGATGAAGTCGCGGAGGGGGCGGAGGGGGCGTGGGGCGTGGTGGCATACCTGGCTGAGGAGGTAAGCCTGTTGGGATTGGCGTGCGGTGTGGGCGCGGCGGGGCTTTTCGAAGGCGAGGAGGGCGGATTCGGTGGCGGAGGCGTCGGAGAGGTCGACGCCGCGCAGGCGGCGGCCCAGGAAGTAGCCGTCCTCGATCGCCATTCCCGCGCCGTAGCCGGCGTAGGGGGAGGTCGGGTGGGCGGCGTCGCCGATCACGAGGGCGCGGCCGCGTGACCAGCGTGCCAGCGGTTTTCTGTCGCGCAGGACCCATCGGTGCATGTGGGACGGGTCGGTGGCCGCGATGAGCGCGGGGAGCGGGCCGGTGAAGCCGCCGGCGAGCCGGGTCGCCTCGGCGTGCAGGTCGCCTTCGAAGGGCCGGTCGGCGTCGTGCGCCGCGACGACCCACCATTCGAATCCGTCGCGTCCCTTGCTGCGGATCGAGGTCCAGCTGCCCTGGACGGTCGACGACCACGAGATGGCGCAGATGCCCCGTTCCGCGGCGATGTCGGCGAGGGTGTAGCCGCCGAAGATGTGCAGGTTGTGTTCGCGTTTGGGGACGTCGCCCCACAGCGCGCCGCGCACGATCGAGCCGACCCCGTCGGCCCCCACGAGGAGGTCGTAGCTCTCCTCGGAGCCGTCCTCCAGCTGGAGGGTGACGCCACGGGAGTCCTGGGTGAAGGACGTGACGGCGACGTTGGTCCGCAGGACGCCGTCCGGAAGCGCCGCGTGCATCCTGGCGTATAGCTCGGGTCGGAGCAGGCCGATGAAGTCGCCGCCGTACTCGGCCTGGACCTCGTCGGGGATGCGGATCTCGGCGCGGCGGCGTCTGCCGGACGCGGAGTAGAACACCGTCTGGCAGGGGGCGCCGATGTCCTCGATGTCCACGCCGAGCAGGCCGAGCGCCTTGAGCGGCGGAGGCCACAGGTTGAGGATGTTCCCGCGCGGCTCGGTCTCCGGGTAGCGCTCCAGGATCGTCACCTCGTGTCCGGCTTGCCGGATGGAGAGCGCGGCGGCCATGCCGGCGGGGCCGGATCCGACCACCGCGACTCGTCCCGGTTTCACTGTGGATGGTTGCATCGCGCTGCTCTCCGCTCAGATCGGGGGCGCCTGGAACAGGCAGTGGTCGGGGTCGTTGAACTGACGGGCCGCGACCGCCTCGTTCATCGGGTTGGCCGTGCCCCACTGGTCGATGACGTCCTCGTTCGCGAGCATGTCGTAGACGTGGGGATGCCACGTGTCCTCGTCCAGCAGCTCGAGTTCGGTGGTGTACTCGACGGTGTTGCCGGCCGGGTCGAGGAAGTAGCTGAAGGTGTTGTCCCCCGCGTAGTGGCGTCCTGGCCCCCAGACCTTCTCCACCTTGTGGCGGAGCATCCGTCCGGTGCCCCGCATGTACTCGTCAAGGCCGCGCATCTCGAAGGACGCGTGGTGGAACGAGGCGTGCGGCGCCCGCGCGACGGCGAAGCTGTGGTGCTGCGGGTTGCAGCGCAGGAAGTACATGAACGGGCCGCGGTCGCCGAGCACCAGGGTGTCGGACAGCCGGAAGCCGAGGTTCCTGACGTACCAGTCGACCGTCGCCTGGGGCGCGGGGGAGTTGATCACCACGTGCGAGAGCCGGACCGGGATGGACTCCCGCGCCTCGATCCTGCGGTGGGCGCGGACGGCGACGTCCGCCGAGACCTCGACGACGCGGCCGTCGCCGTCGAAGAACCTGACGCCGTACCCGCCGCCCGGCGTGTCGAGCGGACCCGGTTCCCGGACCATGCGCACGCCGTTCTTGACGAGCCCGCCGGCCAGCGCGTCGACGTCGGCGACGCTCGCCGCGCCGAACGCGACGAGGTCGAGCCGCTTCAGCCGGTCGCGCCGAAGCCTGACGACGTACTGCTCGGGTGAGCCTTCGGCGGCGAGGAAGCGCACGCCGGAGTCGGCGGCGACCTCGGTGAGGCCCCACAGGTCGCGGTAGAAGGTGAGCTGCGCGTCGAGGTCGGGCATGGCGATGTCGACGTGCCGCAGGTGCGTGATGAGGTGCCTATCGGTCATCGGTTCCGTCCTTCACGACGCGGTGTTCGCGGGCGCGAGCCGGTCCCTGAGCCATGCGGCCACGGTGGCGCCCACCGGCCCGTCGCCCATGTGGCCTCCGGGGAAGAGCCGCGCGGTCTTGGGTGAGCCGTGCTCCAGGGACAGGTAAGTGTCTGTGGGGTCGTTCTGTCTGTCGTCCTTGCCGTTGACCAGCAGCAGGTCGCAGCTCGGCCGATCGAGGACGCCCTGGTCGAGGAGCGACAGCTCGGGGCAGCGCGCGATGTAGTCCTCGAACGTCGTGCCGCCGAAGATCCTGGCGCGGGCGGCCATCAGGTCCATCAGGTAGGACCCCGCGCCGCGCGAGCGTTCCTGCCACGCGACCTGGAAGGTCCGGTGCACGCCGCCGCCCCAGTTGACGGCGGCGGTCAGCCGCTCGCGGTGGGTGTGCGCGAGTTTCATCGCCCAGTAGCCGCCGAACGACAGCCCGAGCACGGCGACCCTGGCGCTGTCGAGGTCGCTGCGGTCGATCCAGTCGAAGACGGGGTCCCACATGCGTTCGCCGCGGGGGCCCGCGAACAGCGGCGACTCGCCGACGCCCGGCATGTCGAGATGGATCGTCGCGATCCCGTCGCGGCGCAGCCCGGCGGTGCGGACGTACGTCTCCTCCTTCCAGGCGTCGACGCCGCCCCACACGAGCACCACCGGTGCCGACGCCGTCGCGGTGTCCGGCCGGGCGAGATAGAAGGTCACCCGGTCCCTTCCCTCCCGGTCGCCGTCGGCGATCGGCACCTCGACGCGCTCGACGCCGTCCAACGCGCCGGCTTTGAGGAAGTAGCGCCGTGCCTCGTCGTAGGCGAACTGTTTGGCCGGGTGCAGCGGCGTCGGATAACGCCCGAGGAACGCGAACTGGTATGCCTGCCACCACGCCTCGCGCGCGTCGGCCGGCCGGTCACGCGACAGCGCGGCGAGCGCCCGCGCCTCGAACGTCCGTGCCGCCGCGAGCCACGCCTCGGCCCATGGTTCGGGCTCGAGGCCGGGCAGCCCGTCGACGACCCTGCGCGCCTCCTCGACCGCGATGGCGTTGAACGGGTGGCTGCGCGTGTCGAGATGGGCGTGCAGCCACTCGCGCGCGTTGCTCAGGGTGCGCGTACCGGTGAGCGGGTCGACGCCGTGAAGTGTCGGCATCATGCCTCCTTCGCGAGGGCCGGGAATGCGTGCTTCATGCTGTGCGTCCTTGGATCGGTCAGTGGGGGGTGGTCGAGCTGAGCGCGTCAAGCCGCTCCTCGACCCGCGCGGCCCATTCCGCCACAGGCTGGAACGCGCCGTTCTGCCGGACGCTCTCGTAGGTCTCGGCGAGGAGTTGCTCGGTCGGGCGGCTCAGGTCGATGAGCTCGCGGAACGGTTGCGGGACGTACCAGTCCGAGTTCGCGTAGACCTCGACGTTGTTGCCCTCGGGGTCGGGGAAGTAGACGCTCCACGCGTTGCCGTGGCTGACCGTGGCGCTCGGCGTGACGCCGCACTCGCGCAGCCACCCCCAGAACTCCTGCAGTTCCGCGAGCGAGGCGACGCGGAACGAGACCTGGTTGAGCCAGGTGCGTGCGGCTTCAGGCGGGAGGCCCGCGGTGAGGACGAGCTGGTGGTGCTCACCGCTGTCGCCGGTCAGGAAGACGATGGGGTCGCCCGCGCCGGAGACGCCGCGGTCGGTCTCCAGGAGCTTGAAGACCCGCTTGTAGAACTCCGCCTGGCCGTCGAGGTCGCGCACGTAGAACCCGAGATGGCTCAGGCGGGGACGGATACCGGTCATCGATTCCCTCATTCAGCGCTGGTAGGACGCGATGTGGTCGCGCAGCTCGGCGAGCAGGTCGTCGGCCGTGGCCGGTCCCCGCGCGAAGCCGTAGACATAGCGGTCGGGCCGCACGAGGACGGCGGTCGCGGCGTTCGCCGCGAGGTAGTCGCGCAGCTCACCTGTCGCGTCGACTGTCTCGTCCACGCCGACCACGCGTCCGTCGAGGACGTCGGTGAACCACTCGACGTCGTCGGCGGCGCGCGGGCCGTCGAGTGTGAGGAGGGCGAACCCGTCGCCGAGGACCTCGTCAAGGAGGAGCTCCGCGCCGTCGGGTCCCTTGACCGTCGGCTGCGGCATGAGCTGTCCGGCCTCGGTTCCCTCGCCGTCCGGCTGCACGAGCCCGGCCACCAGGCCGGGGATCACCGACCGGAAGGACCGCACGTCCTTGCCGGCGGCCGCGCGGGCGCGGAGCCGTTCGTCGCGCAGCCGCGCCTCCTCGGGGTCGAGGACACAGATGTAGCGGCCGTTCTCGACCGAGGCGTCGATGACCGTCCGGACATGCGGGTGGCGCTCAAGCCCGTAGGTGTCGAGCAGCCCGAGGAACCGCGGGTCCCGCTCGGCGAGCTCGAGTTTCCAGACGAGGTTGGTGACGTCGCGTATCCCGTGACACATGCCCTGGCCGTAGAACGGGGGCGTCTGGTGGGCCGCGTCGCCCGCGAGGAAGACCCGCCCCGCGCGCCACCGTTCCGCGATCAGGCCGTGGAACCGGTAGACCGCGCTCCGGACGAGCTCTACGTCGGCGATGTCGACCGACCGCGCGACGAGTTCGGCGATCTTCTCCGGCGCGCCCATGGTCTCGGCGGTCTCGCCGTCCAGGAGCATGAACTCCCAGCGCCGGTGGCTGCCGGGCAGGGGCACGTAGGTGCCGGGACGGGCGGGGTCGCACCACATCACCGAGTAGTCCGGCAATCGGTCGGGGTCGGCGACGACGGCGTCGATGATGATCCACGGCTCGTTGAAGTCGTAGTCCGTGAGCCGGATGCCCACCTGTTTGCGCACCGTGCTGCTCGCGCCGTCGCAGGCGATGACCCACCGCGCGCGCAGCGCCTCGGCGACTCCTGCGGCGGTGCGGCCCGTGACGTCGACGCCGTCGTCGTCCTGCCGGATCTTCTCGGCCGTCCAGCCAAGCCGGACGTCCACGCGGTCAAGGTCGGCGACCGCGGTTCGCAGCACACGTTCGAGCCGGGGCTGGAGGAAGGTGTTGTGCGGATACCAGCCGAGGGGGCCGCGTTCGGCGGGCACGCGGAAGTCGCGGATGGGTTCGCCGTCCGCGCCAAGGTGCACGCCGCCGCGGTACTGGCCGATGATCGGCTCGACGGCCGGGGCAAGGCCCGCCCGCTGGAAGAGCCGCATGATCTCGGCGTCGAAGTGCACCGCGCGCGGTAGCGGGTAGACGTCCGCGGCCTGCTCGACCACGCACGTCCGCAGTCCGGCCCGGCCCGCGGCGATCGCGGCCATGGCGCCCACCGGCCCCATGCCGACGATGAGGACGTCATAGGGGGGAGGGGTCGTGCCGTCATGTTCCTGCATGGCTCGAACGATCCCCCGCCCGGCCAGCTATGTCAATATTGACATGTTGATGCGTACATCTTAGATTCGCCTCACCGCCGACACCCGCTCGCGGTGGAAAGAGGCAAGGAGATGAAGTTCGCCAGTTACGTCCGTGACGGCACCGCCGCGGTCGGCGTCGTCACCGACGCCGGCCTCGTCGCCCTGACCGACCTGCGCGCCGACGCGCCGAGTGACATGCGTTCGGTGCTCGCCTGGCTCGATCGCGACCGCCCCGACCTGCGCCCTGAGGGGTCGGGAACGGCGATACCGCTGGCCGAGGTCGAGTTCCTCCCGGTCGTCCCGGATCCCCACGCGATCTGGTGCGCCGCGCTGACCTACCTGAGCCACGTGCGCGAGGGCGGAGACCGGCCCGTGCCCGACCACCCCCTGTTCTTCCTGCGGGTGGCCGCCAGCCAGGTCGGGCACGGGCGGCCGCTGCTGGTGCCCGGGGTCTCCGCCGAACTCGACTATGAGGGCGAGCTCGCCGTCGTGATCGGCCGCGCCGGCCGGCACATCCCGGTGTCGGACGCGCTGCGCCACGTCGCGGGTTACGCCTGCTACAACGACGGTTCGGTCCGCGACTGGCAACGGCACACGACCCAGATCACGATGGGCAAGAACTTCGGCTCGACCGGCGGTTTCGGGCCGTGGCTCGTCACGCCCGAGGAGTTCGGCGACCCTTACCGTCACCGGCTCACCACGCGGCTCAACGGCGAGGTGATGCAGTCCGCGTCGATCGGCGAACTGCTGTTCTCCATCGAGTACCTCATCCACTACGTCTCGACGGCGTCAAGGCTCGAGGTCGGCGACGTCATCGTCACCGGGACGTGCGGGGGCGTCGGGCTGCGGCGTCGACCGCCGGTGTTCATGCGCCCCGGCGACGTGGTCGAGGTGGAGATCGACGGGCTCGGCACGCTGCGCAACCCCGTCGCGCTCGAGACGGGCGGCGACGGGTTCACCTACCGGCCGCCGCTCGCCGTCGCGGCCGGCGGACAGGGAGGTCGCTCATGACGCCGCTGGAACCGGTCAGGCGCGTGGTCACCGGCCACGACGGCGACGGCCGCGCCGTGGTCGTCGCGGACGAGGTCTGCCCCCATCAGTGGGAACCGCCGGACGGCGGCACGGTCTTCGAGATCTGGCGGCACGACGGCGTGCCGGACAACGCGAAGCCGTACGAGGACCCGATCGGCGCGACGCCGTCGCTGCCGCCCCCGCCCGCGGGGACGGTGTGCCGCGTCGTGGACTTCGCGCCGCGGACCGATGAGTCGGTCTACCTGCACCGGACCAGCTCCCTTGACTACTGCTACGTCATCGAGGGCGAGATCCACGCGGTCCTTGACGATTCCGAGCGGCTGCTGCGCGCGGGCGACCTGCTGGTGCAGCGGGGAACGCGGCACGGCTGGCTCAACCGTTCCGGCGGGATCTGCCGTGTCCTGTTCGTCCTGGTCGACGCCGAACCGCTGCCCGCCGCCGACCATCGCGCTGGCTAGGGTGGAACCCCTCAAGAGGACGATCTGATCGGACTGCTGGTGTCTCTGCGTCTTGCGATTCTTGGTTATTTGTCGACCGGTCCCGGTACCGGATATGACATGTCGCGACAGTTCGACACCGGACTCGGGTGGTTCTGGAGTGCGCGGCACAGTCAGATCTACCCGGAACTCCGGCGTATGACGCAAATGGGTCTCATTACCCGCGATCCCGATATGGCGGGTGAGAACCTTGAGAAATTCACCTACCGGATCACCGAGGAAGGCCGATCCGTCCTCACCGAGTGGGTCAACTCCCCTCCCGTCTACCCGCCGAACCGCGACGTCGAGCGCCTGCAGCTCATCTTCGCCGACGACGCTCCCGAAGCGCTTCGGGCTCATCTGGAAGCACACCGGGAACACCACGAGCGGCACTGCCGGAGGCTGCGCGAAATCCTCGACGCGATCGAGTCCGGCGAACACGAACGCATCAATCTACGCCTGCGGAATCGGCCGGAGGAAACCCGGAACCTGACCCTGGGACTGCGGGTCCTCGCCTACTCCGGCGACCTCGAACGCGCACAACTCGAAGTGCGCTGGGCCGAGCGCGCGTTGGCCTGGCTCGACGCGCGGGAAGCCGCGGTGTCCCCCGAAGTGAAAGGCGGATGACCCACTTTTGGTGATCGCGGGGGCGTCATCCCAGGCCCCCGCCTCGTAGGACCCGACCCCCCCAAAGCCCGACCCCACGAAGCCCGACCCCACAAGCTCGGCTCACCGTGCGGAGCAGGGCTTGGTCCCGCATGCCTGGACCGCAGATGCGCCGCACGCCGCCGCGGCCTCCGGGCAAGTGCTCGACCGCGTCAACGCTCGACCCACCCCCCGCGCCCCCTTGAAGGGATGGCCCATGTCGAACGCCGCCACCAATGAACCCACCGAAGTCTCCGACCTCGACCTCTTCGCCCCCGACATCGTCGCTGACCCGTTCCCCACGCTTGACCGGCTCCGCGAGTTGAGCCCCGCGGTCCACCTCAGCCGCTACGACTTCTGGGTCCTCACCCGCTACGACGACGTCCGCGCGGCGGCCCGCGACTGGCAGACGTTCAGCTCCGCCGAGGGCGTCGCGCTCACCCCGGAGTTCAACGAGCGGCTGGCCGGCTCGATCCTCAGCGCAGACCCGCCGGAGCACGAGCAGCTGCGGGCCGTCCTGCGGGAGAAGCTCGCTCCGCGCGGCCTCTCCGCGGTGCGCGAGCAGATCCGTTCCTACGCCGATCGCCTCGTGGACGGACTCGTCGAGCGCCGCACCTTCGACGGCGTCGCCGACCTCGCCGCCGTCTACCCCATCAACGTCGTCGCCGACCTCGTCGGACTCCCGCTGGAAGGACGCGAGAAGCTGCACCCCGGCGCGGACGCCATCTTCGCCGCGTTCGGACCCTTCGGCTCCTACGCCCAGGAGCACCTCGACGCGCTCATCTCCTACCAGGTCTGGATGGAGGCGATGACCGACCGCGCCAAGATCGCGCCTGGCGGCTGGGGCGAGACCATCCTCGACGCCGTCGACGACGGGCGGCTGAACCGGCTCAGCGCCGTCAAGGCGATGAGCGCCTACATGACCGCGGGAATGGACACCACGGTCAACGCGGTCAGCGCGATGCTGCGGCTGTTCGCCGAGCGACCCGACGTCTGGGCCGAGCTCAAGGACGAGCCGACCCTGGCCGGGCCGATCTTCGAGGAGATCCTTCGGCTCGAGTCGCCGGTCCAGGGTTTCTGGCGCGTCACCCGGCGGGACGCCGAGGTCGACGGCGTCGCGATCCCGGCGGGGCGGCGGGTGATGCTGCACTGGGCGGCGGCGAACCGTGACCCGCGGCACTACCCGAGGCCCACCGAGTTCGAGCTGCGGCGCAACCCCGTCGACCACCTCGCCTTCGGCTACGGCATCCACGGCTGCGCGGGCCAGGGGCTTGCCAGGCTCGAAGCCGCCGAGTTGCTCGCGTCCCTCCTTGAGCGGGTCGACCGCTTCGAGCTTGCCGGGGACGTCGAGCGGCGCGGCAACCCCATCGTCCGCAGCCTGCGCTCGATACCCCTGCGCGTCGTCCCGACGGGGGCCCGCCCGTGAACGTCGTCGTGGATCGGGCGCGGTGCGAGGGGCACGCGCGATGCGAGCTGACCGCGCCCGCCGTGTACGAACTCGACGACGAGGGCGTCGTCAGCGTGCGGCACGGCGACCTTCCGCCCGAGCTGGAGTCCGCCGCGACGGCCGGCGCCAGGGCCTGCCCGATGGCGGCGCTGCGCGTCACGTCCTGAGGTCGCGGTGGACACGCCGACGTACCCCCTCGACAACGGAAAGAGCCCATGAGCGTCATCGTCACCGTCGCGCCGACCGGTCCGATCGCCGGTAAGAGCGACAACCCGCACCTGCCGACCCAGCCGCACGAGATCGCGGCGGCCGTCGAACAGGCGTACCACCTGGGCGCGGCGGTCGCCCACATCCATCTGCGCGACGAGGAGGACAGGCCGACCGCCGACCTCACCGTCGCGCGCCGCACGCTCGACCTCATCGCGGAGCGATGTCCGATCCTCGTCCAGTTGTCCACCGGCGTAGGGCTCTCGGTGGACTTCGCCGAGCGCGCGAGGCTCGTCGAGCTGCGGCCCCGGATGGCCACGCTCAATCCCTGCACGATGAGTTTCGGCGCGGGGGAGTTCCGTAATCCGCCCGACGGAGTGCGGCGGCTCGCGGCGCGGATGCGCGAGCTTGACGTGAAGCCCGAGTTGGAGATCTACGACACCGGGCACCTTGACGCGTGTCTGCGCCTGTACGACGAAGGGCTTCTCGCCGACCCGCTCCAGTTCTCGATCGTCCTCGGCGTGGTCGGCGGCGCGGCGGCCACCGCCGACAACCTGGCGACGATCGTGCGACGCCTGCCGCCCGGAGCCGTGTGGCAGATCATCGCGATCGGCCGGGCCAACCTCGACCTGACCGCGATCGGCCTCGCCATGGGCGGGAACGCGCGCGCCGGCATGGAGGACACCCTGTACCTGCGCAAGGGTGAGCCGGCCGTCGGCAACCGGCCGCTGGTCGAACGCACGGTGCGCCTCGCCCGCGCGCTCGACCGCCCGATCGCGTCTGTCGCGGAGGCCGAGACACTTCTGAGTTTGCCAGCGCGTCCCTGACGAGACCACCGCGCGCACTTGACGAATTCCGGCATGTAGCACGGTGTGGGGAAAAGATTAGTGAAATAAGGATATAGAGGAGGTTCGGAACTTCCGGAGCGATCGTTGGCGTCCCCGTGAGGGATGAGATGTCCGGATCGTCGGGTCGTCTCGTAGGATAGGGGTGTGAGAGAAGAGGTCACGCGCGAGCGGGTCATTGATGTCGCGACGCGGTTGTTCGCGGGTCTCGGCTATGACATGACCTCCCTCGAACTCGTCGCGGACTCGGTGGGAGTGTCGGTCTCCACGGTCGTCGGTCTCGCCGGGGACAAGAGGCAGCTTTACCTGCAGATGATGGATCGGATGTATGAGGAGCATCGGGGGAGGATTCAGGAGGTCATTGACAGGACTGAGTCGCCGTATGAGGCGGCGCATCAGATCGCTGATGCTTATATGGATGTTTTTCTTGCCAATCCGGATCTGCTTGCGCTGTGGGCGCAGCGGTGGGCGTCGGACGCGACGGGGATTCCTGAGGTGGAGGATCTTTATACGCGTCCTTTGATGCAGATGTCCGCGCGGAAGATCAAGGATGTGGTGCCGCCGGACCTTGGGCCCTATGCCTTTCTTGGTGTTGTGATCTGGTGTGTCAACGGGTTTCTGAGCACGGGGCTGCTGGCTCCGAAGAAAGGCATGCTGCGGTCCGACGACGTGCAGGCGAGGAATTACTTCCGTGCGATTCTGCACATCATCGTCGACCGTATGCTGGCCCCGCCTCCCACCACGCCCCCGCCCGCCTGACGGGATCGCACCGCGTGGCGGCGGGAACCCGGGTGGCGGTGGGAACCCGGGCGGGGGTGGGGGAGTCGGAGGGGGTATGGGAATTTGGTCGGGAGTGCGGCGGGTCGCGGTGGTGGTCGGGGTCGTCGTGGGGGTGGTGGTGGGAGGGCCTGTCGCGTCGCGGGCGTGTGCGTGCGGGGCGTTCGTCGCCAATGACGAGTTGCGGGCGCTGCGGGAGACCGCGCTCGTGGAGCTCGACGGGCGCACGGAGTCGATCACCCTTGCGGTGCAGGCGCGGTCCGCGGCGGACCGGGCGGCGTTCCTGATGCCGGTTCCGGCGCGGGCGCGGTTCGAGGTGGCCGACGGCGAGGTGTTCGCCGAGCTCGACCGGATCAGCCGGCCCGAGGTCAAGGTGCGGCGGGTCGAGGTGGACGGCGACGGCGTCGGCGCGGGCGCGCCGGGCGCGGCCGATCGCGGCGTCACCGTCGTGGACCGGGTGCGGCTCGGGCCGTACGAGGTCGCGCAACTCGGCGGGGACGACGCGGCAGCGGTGTCACGCTGGCTCGACCGCAACGGCTTCACGCTGCCCGACGACCTCGAAGGCGCGCTCGAGCCCTATCTCGCGGAGGGCTGGCTCGTCGTCGCGGTGCGGCTCGCCCCGTCCTCCGGCAGCCTCGCCGACGGGTTGCCGCCGATGCGGCTGGCGTTCGAGACCGACACGCCGGTCTACCCGATGCGCCTGTCGGCCACCGCCGAGGGCCTTCAGCCGCTGCGCCTGTACGTCCTGGCCGACCATCGCATGGACGTCACCAACCCCGCCCCGCAGGGCGGCCCGGCCGACCTGACCTTCGCGGGCGAGGTGAAGCCAGACCCCCAATACCCGACCATCTCCGCCACCCTGACGGGCCCGCGTTTCCTCACCCGCTACGACGGCGCGTTCAACGCGGCGCACATCACCCAAGACATCCACTTCACCCGTTCCGCGTCCGACGACCCCTACCGCGCCGTCGTGACGGTCACCGAATACGTCACCTCCTCCCGGCCCGACCTGACGATCCCCCTGACGCTCGCCGCCGCCCTCGCCGTCGGCGCGGTCGTCGTCCTGCGCCGCCGCGCCCCCCGCCCCTGAAACGGGGTTAGGGTGGGGAGGTGAGTGAGGGCGAGTTCCGGCTGGTGTACGCGCCGGGGGTGACGCCCGCGAAGTGGGCGGGGGTGTGGGCCGAGCGGGTGCGCGATGTGCCGCTTCGGCTGATTCAGGTGTCCGCCGCCGAGGCGGTTCCGCTCCTGCGTGACGGGGGCGCGGAGGCGGCGTTCGTGCGGCTGCCCGTTGAGCGCGAGGGCCTGCAGGTGATCCCGCTCTATGTGGAGACCACCGTCGTCGTGGTGCCGAAGGAGCACGCGGTGGCCGCGGTGGACGACCTCACGCTCGCCGACCTGGCCGACGAAGAGGTCATCGCCCCGCTCGACGACGTCATCGACTGGACCGAGCGGCCCGGAAATCCCGCGTTCACCAGTCCCGAGAGCACGGCGGACGCGATCGAACTCGTCGCCGCCGAGGCCGGGGTGCTGCTGCTCCCGCAGTCGCTGGCCCGGCTCCACCACCGCAAGGACCTCACCTACCGCCCGGTGACGGACGCCCCGCAGTCGCGGATCGGCCTCGCCTGGCCCGCCGGCGAGACGTCCGACCTGATGGAGGAGCTGATCGGCATCGTCCGGGGCCGCACCGCCAACAGCTCGCGCGGCCGCGCCCCCCAACCGCCCAAACGGACGCCGCAGAAGCGCGCGGCACCCAAGCGCCGCCGCCGCTGACGGGCTGGGCGACGGGGCCGACGGCGGCCTGAGGGGCGTGTAGGGTTTCCTGTATGGCAGGACAGGGTCAGGGGCGCTCCGGGACTTACCGGGAGCGGAACTCCACCGCGGACCGGGCGCTCGACATCCTCGCGCTGTTCGACGACGAGCGGCTGGTGATCGGCGGCCAGGAGGTCGCGGACCAGCTCGGCGTCGCCAGGTCGACCGCGTACCGGTATCTGCAGAGCCTCGCGTCGTCGGGCTTCATCGAGGAGCAGCGGCCGTCCGGCTACCGGCTCGGGCCGCGGGTGTTCGAGCTGGCGAGGCTCGCGCGCAAGGGGATCGGGCTGTCGGAGGTCGCGCGGCCGGTCATGCGCGAGCTCGTCGCGGACGTCGGCGAAACCGTGCTGCTCACCCGGCGTACCGGCACCTCGGTGGTCTGCCTGGAGCGCGAGTCCACCGACAGTCCCGTGCGGCTGTCCTACGAGCGCGGTCACATCCTCCCCGTCAACGCCGGCGCGTCAGCGCTCGTCCTGCTCGCCTGGGCCCCGGAGAAAGAAGTGCGGAGCGTCATCGAGGCGAGCGGGCTGCCGAGGCTGACCGGCGCGACGGTCACCGACGCCGACGCCCTGCTCGCGCGGCTCGCCGAGATCCGCGAGCTCGGCTACGCGGTCTCGCGCGGCGAGCTCGACCCCGACGTCGTCGGCGTCGCCGCGCCGATCCGCGACGAGTCCGGCGCGGTCGCCGCGGCCGTCAGCGTCGCCGCCCTCGCGCACCGGGTCCCCGAGGAGCGGGTGCCCGAGGTCGCCGCGGCGGTCAGCGCGGCGGCCGCGTCGATCAGCGAGAAGCTCGCGCGGATCGCCGCCTAGACCCGCGCGGCCCGGCCGCCGTGGCGGGATGCCACGGCGGCGCACGCTCACTGGACGGGCTGGTAGGCGGTGCCGCCGTCGTTCAGCAGCCGGTCGGCCTCCGCCCAGATCTCCGCGGCCTCCATGCCGAAGTCGATGGTCTTGCGGAACGGCTGGGGCACGTCACGCTCGACGCGCAGGTAGACCTCGTTGCGGTTGCCCTCGGGGTCGAAGAAGTAGATGCCGAAGGCGTTGCCGTGCGTCACCTCCTGCTGCACCCTGACGCCCTCGGCGGCGAACACGCGGTGGAAGGCGCGGATGTCCTCGAGGGACTCCACCCGCCAGGAGATCTGGTGCTGCTGTTTGTCCCCGATCGCCGCGGTCCTCCCGGTCTGTAGGACGAACTCGTGGTGTTCCTCCTCCGGGCGTGCGCTGAGGAACACGATGCCGAGGTCGGCGTCCTCGTCGGTGACGGTGAGGCCGAGGACCCGTTCGTAGAAGTCCCGCATCTTGGGCAGGTCGTAGACCCACAGGCCGGTGTGGCCCAGCTTCGCGATGGCCATGCTCTTCCTTGTCTCGTATATCAGGACATAGTTCCTGTATTGCGAAACAACTCTAACCATGCCTAAGCTGTTCCGCGCAACAGGAACAGATGCCTGATTATCAGGACGCATCGGCTGGAGAGTGGACCCATGAAGTACGTTTCCTTCCGCGACGCCGACGGCGTGGCGGCGCTCGCCAGGGTCGAGGCGGGCCTCGCCCACCGGCTCGTCGGCCTGACCGCCGTGGACGCCGCGATCAGTCCCGAGGCGCTGCGCGACGCCGAGGCCGAGCCCGTCGGCGTGCCCGTGGACGACCTGCGCCTCCTGCCGGTCGTCTCCCGGCCGGGAAAGATCTTCTGCGTCGGCCTGAACTACCGGGCGCACGTCGAGGAGAGCAACCGCGAGCTGCCGACCTACCCCGTGCTGTTCCCGAAGTTCGCCTCGAACCTCATCGCGCACGGCGACGCGATCGTGCTGCCGCCCGAGTCGCACAAGGTCGACTACGAGGCGGAACTCGCCGTGGTCATCGGGCGCGGCGGCCGCAGGATCGCCCGCGACGACGCCTTCGACCACGTGCTCGGCTACACCATCTGCAACGACGTGACGATGCGCGACTTCCAGTACAAGACCCACCAGTGGACCCAGGGCAAGGCATGGGACGACGCCACCCCGCTCGGCCCCGCGCTGGTCACCCCCGACGAGGTCGATCCCGGCAAGCTGGACATCACCTTCCGCCGCAACGGAGTCGAGCTCCAGTCCTCCACCACCGCGCTGATGATCTTCGACGTGCCCGAGCTGATCAGCACGATCTCCACCTTCACCCGCCTCGAGCCCGGCGACGTCATCCTCACCGGCACCCCCTCCGGCGTCGGCTTCCGCCGCGACCCCCAGGTCTTCCTCACCGACGGCGACGTCGTGGAGGTCGAGATCAGCGGGCTCGGCGTCCTGCGCAACACCGTCCGCGCCGAAGCCTGAACACCCGAGACAGGAAAGACACACCATGAGCGACCTGATCACCCTCGACACCGCCGACGGGCCGATGAACGTCCACGTGGCAAGGCCCGCGACGCCGTCCGGGCGCGCGGTGATCGTGCTCCAGGAGGCGTTCGGCGTCAACGCGCACATCAAGGACATCGCCCGGCGTTTCGCCGAGCGCGGTTTCCTCGCGCTGGCCCCCGACCTCTTCCACCGGACCGGCGTGGCCGAACTCCCCTACGACCGGCACACCGACGCGGTCGGCCTGATCGGGGCCATCGGCGTCGACCCGATTGTCGCCGACGTGACCGCGTGCCTCGACCACCTCGCCGAGCAGGGGATCGACGCGGACAAGACGGCGGCCACCGGCTTCTGCTTCGGCGGCCGCGCCGCCTTCACCGCCGCGACCGCGCTGCCGGGACTCGGCGCGGCCGTCGTCTTCTACGGCCCCGGCATCGCGGCGGGCCCGCACGCCGTCCTCGACCGCGCGGCGTCCATCACCGCGCCGCTGCTGCTGCACGTCGGCGCGGACGACCCGACGATCCCGGCCGAGCACGTCAACGCGATCGACAAGGCGCTGGCCGACGCGGGCGTCGCCTTCACCCAGCACGTCTACCCCGAGGCCGGGCACGCCTTCGCGTGCGACGCGCGCCCGCACATGTTCCGCGCCGGGCCCGCGACCGAGGCGTGGGAGCGCACCTGGGCCTTCCTCGACGGCGCGCTCGCATGACCCCATCCCCGCTTCCCGTCCTCGTGGTCGGGGCAGGGCCCGTCGGACTGACCATGGCGAACCTCCTCGCCGCGCGCGGCGTCCCCGTCGTCCTCGTGGAACGCAACGCGACGACGAGCGACGAGGCCAAGGCGATCAGCCTCGATGACGAGTCCCTGCGCACGCTCCAGTCGGCGGGCCTCGCCGACGCCGTCATGCGGATCGTGGTGCCGGGCACCGGCACCCGCTACTACGACAGGAAGGGCAGGCAGCTCTTCCACGCGCGGGGGCCCGAGCCCTACCGGCTCGGCTACCCGTTCAAGAACCAGTTCGCGCAGCCCGAGCTGGAACGCGCCCTGCTCGACGCGCTCGCGCCGCGCGAGAACGTCACGACGGCGTTCTCGACCGAGCTGGTGGACGTGGCCGACGCCGAGGACGGCGTCCGCGCGACCCTGCGCGACGTCGCGACCGACGAGACCCGCGAGCTCGCCGCGTCATGGCTGCTCGCCTGCGACGGCGGCCGCAGCATCCTGCGCGAGCTGAAGAAGATCGACATGACGGGCACGAGCCACAAGGACGTCTGGCTCGTCGCCGACACCCTCGGCGACGCCCACGACGAGCGGTACGGCATGCACCACGGCACGCCGGAGCGGCCCACGGTGATCGTGCCGGGCCGTGACGGGCGCTGCCGTTACGAGTTCCGTCTACGTCCGGGCGAGGGCACGGGCGGAACCCGTCCCGACTTCGCCACGATCCAGCGGCTCGTGGCCCCGCACCGCACGATCGCCCCCGAGCAGGTCGAAAGGTGTATTAACTACACGTTCAACGCGGTGGTCGCCGACCGCTGGCGTGACGGCAGATGCTTCCTGCTCGGCGACGCCGCGCACATGATGCCGCCGTTCGCGGGCCAGGGGCTGAACTCCGGCGTGCGCGACGCGGCGAACCTCGGCTGGAAGGTCGCCGAGGTCTGGCACGGCCGCGCGTCCGACGCGCTGCTCGACACCTACGAGCCGGAGCGACGGCCGCATGCCACCGCGATGGTCGCGTTCTCCGAGCGGCTCGGCCGGGTCGTCATGACGACCGACGCGCGGCGGGCGCTGCTCAGGGACGTCGTCGTGCGCGCGCTGCTCAGGTCGGCGCGCGGCCGCCGCTATCTCGCGGAGATGCGGTTCAGGCCGCGCGCGGTCCACGCCGACGGGCTCGTGGTCAGGACGGGCCGGGGCGACGAGCGCCTCGTGGGGACGCAGCTCCCGCAACCGCTCGTGCTCGCGCCGTCGGAACCGCACCCGCGCAGGCTCGACGCGGTGCTGGGGGAGCACCCCGTGCTCCTGGGGGTGGACGTGCCCGCCGAGGCATGGGACGCGCTGGTGGCCTGGCCGTTCGACCGCGTCGACGTGGTGCTGGGCGAACGGCTGCCGCGCGCGACGTCCGGACGGCGTGCGGTCGCGGACGCCGACGGACGGCTTGCGGCCGCGCTCGGATCGGCGCGCGGCAGGTTCGTCCTGGTGAAGCCCGACAGGTATGTCGCCGCGGTCTTCGCCGCCGACGACCACACGCGCGTCGGCGCGGCGCTTTCCCGGCACGGGATCAGCCTCGCGGGCGCCGGATGACGGCGCTTCACCGCTTCGCCGGATACAGCCGCTGCGTCGCGGCGTCGATCTCCTGCGGGGTGAACGCGGGCCCGTCGAGCGGGGTCGCGCCGGGCGCGCGCATGCCGTCGAGGACGACGGCGAGGTGCCGCCGCCACACCGGTGTCGCGGCGTCGCGGGTGAACGCCGCGATCGACCCGACCGCCTGGATGAGCAGCGGCAGGTCGGTGGCCGCGAGGTCGGCGCGGGCGTGGCCGTCGCGCTGTGCGCGTCCGAGGACCTCGATGGCCAGCGGCAGCAGGCTGTCGCGGGCCCGGACGATGCGCTCGATCCCGAAGGCCCCGCTGATGAGCACGTCGCCGAAGCCACGGTCGCCGGCCTGCTCGGCGCAGATCAACTCCATGTACCTGGCCAGCGCCTCCCACGAGTCGGGGACGGCGAGGCACTCTTCCGCGATCTCGGTCAGCCGGGAGAGCCGTTCCACAAAAAGCGCCTCGACCAGGGCCTCCTTGTCGGGGAACTTCCGGTAGACGGTCGCGACGCCGACCCCCGCGCGGCGGGCGACGCCCTCGAGCGTCGCGTCGAGGCCGCGTTCGGCGAAGAGCTCGGCGGCGGCGTCCATGACGCGGCGCAGGTTCCGCGCGGCGTCCTTGCGCGGTGGCTTCGGCTGGGTCATGCCGGGAGCGTACCAATACGGAGGGACTCTTTCCGTTTTTTCGCGTAGCCTGTAGGGTACCCACTCAGTCCCTTGATTCAGGACATGCATCCTGTAATGTAAGACACCACGATCTTTTGGAGCGCTCGTCCATGGGCAGACCCGACGAACCCCGCATCGACCGGTCGATCACGCTGCACCTGCAGGGCGACTGGGGCCAGTACAACCTGCACCGCATCTGCGGCTGGATCTCCCTCGAACTCGGCGACCGGAGCGGACCGCACACCCGGATCGCGATCTGGAACGGCAGGGGCGGCGCGGACGCCGTCCACGCGGTCGCCAGGGGACAGGTCGACATCGCCCTGTCGACGCCCTCCGCGTTCGTCACCGCCGCGCTCGACGGCGGGGGCGTCTACGCGGGCGAGGCGTATCCGCACGTGCGCGCGCTGGGCGTGCTCCCGCAGCGCGACCGCCTTGTCCTCGGCGTACACAAGTCCCTGGGGGTCTCCTCGGTGGCGGAGCTGCGTAAGGCGCGGCCCGCGCTCAGCCTCGCGACCTCGATGCACGACGGGATCAACCACGTCGGCTGGGCCGCGCACGAGGTCCTCACCAGGTCAGAGATCGACGTGACGGGCTGGGGAGGCCGTCTGCTCGAGGACGAACGGCCCTTCGACTCCATCGCGCACGTCAGGGCGGGCCGCGCCGACGCGATCATCCACGAGGCGATCATGGTCCCGGACTGGCAGGAGATCGCGCCCGACCTGACCTTCCTCCCGCTCGAGCCGCATGTCCTTGACGGGCTGCGCGACGACCTCGGCTGGCCCGACGCCGTCCTCCCGGCCGGTTACCTGCCTGGCCAGGACGAGCTGCACACCCTCGACTTCAGCGACTTCCTCCTGCTGACCACGACCGATCTGCCCGACGACGTCGCCTACACGATCGCCTGGATTCTCGGCGAGACCCGCGACGCGCTGGAACGCCAGTACCGGCACATCCCCGCCGACCGGAGCCCGGTCACCTACCCGCTCGACCCCGTCGCGATCGGCACGTCGCCCGTGCCGCTGCACCCGGGCGCGGCCGCCTACTACGCGGCGCTGCCGAGATGACCGTCCCCGCGAGCGAGGCCGCCGCCCGCGCCCTGACGGTCAGGGCCGGCCGCGCGCTCGCGGCGGCGGGCCAGGGCGACATGATCTGGGGCCACGTCGCGGTGCGGGACCCCGAAGGACGCGGCGTCTGGATCAAGGCCCCCGGCTGGGGCCTTGAGGAGACCGCCCAGGACCGCGTCCAGCTCGTCTCCTTCGACGGGCAGGTCGTGGCGGGCGAGGGCACCCCGCACAAGGAGGTCTTCATCCACCTGGAGATCCTGAAGGCACGTCCCGACGCGCACTGCGTGGTCCACACCCACGCGCGCGCCGCCGTCGCCTTCGGCGCGCTCGGCACCGCACTGCTGCCGATCTCGCACGAGGGCGCGCTGTTCGGGGGCAAGGACGTGCCGAGGTTCGCCGGAACCGGCGGGCTGATCGGCACCCCGGCGCTCGGCCGCGACCTCGCGGCGGCGCTCGGCGACGCGCCCGCCGCCCTCATGCCAAGACACGGGCTCGTCGCGGCGGGGACGGGCGTCGCCGCCGCCGTCATGCACGCCGTTCTGCTCGACCGCGCGTGCGCGCTCCAGCTCAACGCCATGGCCGCCGGGCCCGTCACGCACTTCTCCGACGCCGCGGAGGCCGCCGCCAAACGCGTCGAATGCTGGCCCGCCGCCCAGCTTGAGCAGGGCTTCGCCTACCTGTGCCGGCTCGCCGACCGGTAACCCCACCTACGAGGAGACCACCCCATGGGCATCGTCAAGGAGACCATCGACTCCTTTCCCCCGGGCGGCCCCGCCCGCGTCGTCAGACGGCGTGAGGAGCTGTTCTTCACCGCGCCGGTCCCCGGGCCGATGAAGCTGTGGAAGGACGCAGAACCGCTCGAGGTCGTCAGCTTCGCGCCGGACTACCAGGCCCAGCCCTTCGCCCCGCCGCGCGGCGTCTACGAGGGCGACCACCTGCGCGTGGAGTGGCAGACGATGGACAACCGCCAGCCCTTCTACCACCGCAACTGCGACGTTGACGAGATCTCCTACCAGATCGCCGGAGACCGGACGCTCATGACGGAACTCGGCACCGTCGAGCACAGGCCGGGAGAGTTCTCGCGCATCCCCGTCGGCACGGCCCACGACAACTACGGGCGGCGGGAAAGCCACCTGCTGTTCTACATCCCCGCGCCAGTCACGGAGATCGCCCGGGCCGACCGGGTCTCCGCGCCGCTGTTCCCGCCCTTCGACGGGTGGGAACCCAAGGTCGTCAACGAACTCGTCACCGAGTGCCTCGGCGGACTCGGCCACGACGTCGCCATCCAGCCCGTGGACGAACAGATCCTCCTTGAGCAGGCGCACTACGAGGCGGCCCGCATCCCCGTGCTGACCGTCGGGGAGGAGACGGGCACGACATGGCTGTACGGCTCGTCGCACGTCTGGCTCGGCACCACCCGGCTGACGGCCGCGCAACCGCGCGCCTACGTGCGGCACCGCGACGCCGAGGAGATCCAGTACCAGATCAGCGGCCGCCGCACCCTCGCCACCCAGCGCGGCGTCGTGGAGCTCGCGCCCGGCGACTTCGTGCGCGTCCCCGTCGGCTGCGCGTTCACCAGCGTGACCGACGACGAGTCGGTCAGCATCACGCTTCTGTCGGCGCGGCCGGTTCCCCAGGTCGCGCCCGCAACGAGGAAGGCCGAACTCACCATCCCCGAGTTCGCCGACGGGGTCAGGCACGCCTGAACGGCAAGCCGGACCCCGCACCACCCCCACCCACCCCGCACAGGAGAAGGACGACCGTCCCCATGTCGACCATGCTCGCCGCCCGCGCCCGTCAAGACTCCCCCGACCTCGCCCTCGAGAAGATCGACATTCCCCAGCCAGGACCCCATGACGTGCTCGTCAAGGTCGCCGCCGCCGGACTCGCCCCCGGCATGATGGAACTGCTGAAGCGCGGGGCCTTCCGCCACCTGCCCACCACCCTGGGGCACGAGGCGGCGGGCCACGTCGTCGCGGTGGGGGAGCAGGTCACCCGGATCGGCCTCGGCGACCGGGTGCGCGTCCACCCCAACCTGTCGTGCGGCTCCTGCGGGTACTGCCGCAGCGACCGTGAGCAGATGTGCCCCGACGCCGCGATGATCGGCCACGCGGCCTTCGGCGCGGGACCCGCCCCGCTGTACGCCGAGTACCACGACGGCGGCCTCGCCGAGTACATCCGGGTGCCGTGGTGGCTCGTCGACCGGCTGCCCGACGCGATCGGGTTCGACCTCGCCGCCAAGGTCCACGACCTGGCCAACGCGGTCCGCGCGCTGCGCGGCGCGGCGGTCCCGCTGGGCGGCACCCTGCTCGTCACCGCGGCGACCGGCACGATGGGCACCGCGACGGTCAAGCTCGCGCCGCTGTTCGGCGTGGGCAGGCTGATCCTCGTCGGCCGTTCCGCCGAACGGCTCGCGGCGGTCCGCGAGCTCGCGGGCGCGCTGCCGGTCGAGACGGTGGCCACCGAGGAGCTCGCCGACGACTGGGAGACGACCGGCGGCCTGACCCGCGCGCTGCGCGCGATCGTCCCCGAGGGCGTCGACGCGCTCACCGACTACACCCCGGCGGGCGCGGGCACCGCGCAGGCGCTCGCCTCGCTCGCGATGGGCGGGACCATGCTGCACATGGGCGGCAACCTCGCGCCGCTGCCCCTGCCGATGGTGGCGATGATGGCGAACATGTGGCGGATCGTCGGCAACCGCTCATGCACCCGCACCGACGCCACCGACGTCATCGGCCTGCTCACCGACGGCACCCTGAACGTCGACGAACTGCTCACCCACCGGTTCGCGCTCGCCGACGTCAAGGACGCGGTGCGCGCGATGCGCGCCCGCAGCGAGCCGATGTGGATGGCCGTCGTCAACCCGTGAGACGCGGGGTGCGGGCCGCGCCGGGCCCGCACCCCGGCTCAGCTCTCGACGGAGCTCGTGTTGTGCGCCCGGATGAGGCGGGACGCCTCGCACGCGTCCCTGCGCTCCAGCGCGTCGACAAGAGAGGAGTGCAGCTGGTACCGCTGCTGGATGTACTCGGGCAGCGGCCGGTCCTCGGTCGGCAGGACCGACAGCGTGTGGCCCTCGATGATGTCGAGCAGGGTCGAGTAGATCGAGCGCAGCATCCGGTTCTGGCTGATCGCCGCGATCCGCACGTGGAACTGCCAGTTGGCGTGCACGAACGCCGTCGGGTCCGCGTCGGCCACCGCCGAGGCCATGGGTTTCAGCAGCTCGCGCAGGGCCGCGATGTCGGCGGGGGAGGCGTGCCACAGCGCGTCCTCGATGAGCAGCGGGTCGAGCGCGTCCCTGATGCGGACGGCGTCGGAGACCGACGACTTGTCGGAGTCGAGCGCGAGGACGGAGTGGCCGAGGCGCACCATCGGCGACTGCTCGGCGGCGAACAGCCCGCCTCCGGGGCCGGGCCGCACGGTGACGAGCCCGCGCGCCTGCACGAGCCGGACCGCCTCGTTGAAGGTGCCGACCGACACCCCGCACCTGGCCCGCAGCTCCTCCTTGGTGCCGAGCCTGGTGCCCTGCTTGACGCCGAGGGAGAGCCCGGCGATGACATCGGCGGCGTCCTCAGCCCGGGAGCGGCCCGCCTCGGCCCTCCGCTCCGGGCGGCGCCACTCGTCGCGCCGGAGCGCGGGTATGTCGTTCTGCTCGTCGGCGGCAGCCACTTGCACCCTCCCCGGGGACCAATTCGTCATAAACATTAGCGCCAACTCTTGACGAGGACAGCCCCTGGATCCCAATATCTCCATAATCATCATGATGAATAGAAGGGAGCAGGAGATGGTCACCGACCAGACCTTCCGCGACCTGATGGCCGGTGTCTGCGCACCCGTCACCGTCGTGACGGCCGCCGACGAGGGCATCCCCTACGGCACGACGGTCAGCGCCTTCGCGTCGCTGTCGCTGCGGCCGCCGATGGTGACCGTCGCGCTCGACCGGGCGTCGTCGCTCCTTGAGCGCGTCCGGCGCACCGGCAGGTTCGGGGTCAACGTCCTCGGGCACGGCCAGGACGCCGACGCACTCGTCTTCGCCAAACGCGGCGTCGACAGGTTCGCGTCGGTCGAGTGGCGGTTCGAGACCGGGCTGCCGCGCCTGGTCGGCGCGCCCGGCTGGATCGCCTGCGACCTCGCCCAGGAGATCGAGGGCGGCGACCACATCCTCCTGCTCGGCGCCGTCACCGACGCCGAGACGAGGGTCGCCGCGCCGCTCGTCTACGGCCACCGCGCCTTCGGCACCCACTCCCACTACGCCGAACGCCCCAGGCGCGCGGTGACCGACGCGATCACCGCCTGCTCCCGCTGACCACCCCCATCTGAGGAGGAAAGACATGACAACTTCCGCTGAACTCGTCGCCCGCGCTGTCGCGCTCCAGCCGCTGGTCCGCGAACACGCGGCGAAGACCGAGGCCGACCGGCGCGTCGCCACCGAGTGCATCGAGGCGATCACCGAGGCCGAGCTGTTCGCGGTCTCGGTGCCCAAGCGCTACGGCGGCCACGAGACCGACCTGCGCACGATGCTCGACGTCTCGGCCGCGATCGGAGAGGCCGACGGCTCCACCGGCTGGGTCGTCGCGCTCACCAACGTGTGCAACTGGCTCGCGTCGCTGTTCCCCGAGCGGGCACAGGACGAGGTGTTCGGCTCGGGGCCGGCCAGGGTCACCGGCGTGCTGACGCCGACCGCCACGTCGCGCAAGGTCGAGGGCGGATGGGAGATCTCCGGGCGCTGGTACTACAACTCGGGCTCCTGGTGGTCGACCTGGGCGGTGCTCGGCACGCCGCTCACCAACGAGGCGGGCGAGGTCGTCGACCAGGGACTCGTGCTGGTCCCCGCGTCGGAGCTCACCGTCGAGGACGTCTGGCACGTGGCGGGCATGCGGGGCACCGCGAGCAACTGCCTGGTAGGGGAGAAGCTCTTCGTCCCCGAGCACCGGGTGATGTCGGTTCCCGAGGCCGTCGAGGGAACCTACGCGACCGAGCACACCGAGGAGGCGCTGTACCGGTCGGCGTTCATCCCGCTGCTCACCCTCGTCCTCGCGGGCCCGCAGCTCGGCCTTGGCAGGGCCGCGCTGAACCTCGTCATCGACAAGGCGGGCAAGAAGCCCATCTCCTACACCTTCTTCGAGACCCAGGCCGAGTCGACGGCGTTCCAGCTGCAGATCTCCGAGGCCGCCACCAAGATCGACATCGCCCACCTGCTCGTGGACAGGGCGACCAAGGACGTCGACGGCGCGGCGGCACGCGGTGAGTCGCTCGACTACACCGCGCGGGCCAGGGTGCGCGCCGACGCGGGCGCGGCAGTCGCGCACATCGTCGACGCCCTCACCATCCTGATGAACGCGCACGGCGCGGGCGGCTTCGCCGAGGTGTCCCCGCTCCAGCGGATCTGGCGCGACGTCAACGTCGGGGCGAGGCACGCGGTCATCTCCCAGACGATCGGCGCGGAGGTCTACGGCAAGGCACTGCTCGGCATCGAGGAAAAGATCACCCCGCTCGTCTGAGGAGGAGCCCGTGGCACTGCACCGTCTGAGCTCCATCACCCTCGGCGTCCCCAACCTTGCCGAGACCCGCTCCTACTACCGCGAGTTCGGCCTTACCGAGGACGACGGCGGCTGGTTCTCCGGCACCGACGGAGGCCGTCAGCTGCACCTCACCGACGCGCCCTTCCGACGCCTCGTTGAGGTACGGATCGGCGTGGACGACCCCGACGACCTCGGCCGCGCCGCGGCGTCGCTCGCGGCGCTCGGCGTCGAGGCGGCGGCGGAGGAGGGGGGCACGCTCACCGCGACGGACCCCGGCACCGGGGTCCGCGCGGTGCTCCAGGTCGAGTCACGGCTCGTCCAGCCCGTCGTGGCCGCGACCCCGTACAACGGTCCCGGCAGGCTCGACAGGGTCGGCGTCCGGGCCCCCGGCGTCCTGCGGGAGGGCCCGGTCCGGCCGCGCAAGCTCGGCCATGTCGTCCTCGGCAGCACCGACTTCGCGGCGACCGTCGCCTTCTTCCGCGACGGGGTCGGCTTCAAGGCCAGCGACCACGTCAAGGACGCGGCGGCGTTCCTGCGCTGCTCGACCGACCACCACAACCTCCTGGTCATGCGCTCGCCCGTCGTCTTCCCGCACCACTCCTCGTGGCAGGTCGACGACATAGACGAGATCGGCCGGGGCGCACAGCGCATGCTCGAAGACCACCCGGAACGGCACGTGTGGGGCCTCGGCCGCCACCACGCCGGCTCCAACTTCTTCTGGTACCTGCGCGACCCGTCCGGCATGTTCAGCGAGTACTACTCCGACATGGACACCATCCCCGAAGACCAACCCTGGACCCCCGAAACCTTCGAGGGCGCCCGCGGCCTCTTCAACTGGGGACCCCCACCCCCACCCTCCTTCCTCAACCCCGAAGACCTCGCCGCCCTCATGACCAACTCCCACACCCCCTGACCCCATCGGGCACGTCCGACATCGGACGTGCCCAGTGGGGCCACCAAAGGCGCAGGGGTGAGGGGTGGTCAGTAGGTGAGGCCGTGGCCGAAGGGGTAGAGGGGGTCGGCGGTGTCGTGGGGGACGTCGGGGCGGTTGGCCTCGACGGCCTTCATGGAGGAGGGGAGGTCGAAGGGGAGTTGGCCTTCGGGGGAGTGGGCGCCGGTGAGGACGGCGGTGAGGGCCGTGTCGTCGGCGCCGTATTCGGCGAGGACGGCGGAGGCGGCTTCGTTGATCTCGGGCATGACGGCGGGACGGTCGAGGTGGATGACGATGACGGTGGGGGTTTGGGCGGCGATGGCCGTTATGCGGTCGATCTCCGATGGGGGGAAGGAGAGGTCGCCCGCGTGGAAGAGGGCTTCGAGGAAGTTGCCTGAGCGTGGCTCGTAGGGCGCGGTCAGGTGCAGGATGGCGACGTCGGCGTCTGCGGGGGAGGTCGCGGTGGGGAACTCGGGGCCGAGGTCGACGCCCTCGGTGTAGACGCGGACGCCGGGGCGCAGCGGGAGGACGCCGTCGTTCTTCAGGAGGGTGAGCGAGCGGCGCTGGGCCTCGAGGCCCGCGGCGCGGAAGTCGGCGCGGCCGACGGTGGCGGTGGCCTCGTCGGGGTCGAGCGGGGCCGCGTCGAACAGGCCGAGGCGGAACTTCTCGCGCAGGAGGCGGCGGACTGAGACGTCGATGCGCTCCTCGGTGATCTCGCCGTCGCGGACGAGGGAGACGATGAGCTCGGGGCACGCCTCGCCGCCGAACTGGTCGACGCCCGCGTCGAGCGCCTTGCGGGCGCGCTCGCGCGGGGTCAGGTCCTCGACGCCCCAGGCACGGGCGACCTCGGTGGTCTCGCCGATCTCCATGTCGTTGAGCAGGCCCCAGTCGGTGCAGACGATGCCGTCGAAGCCGTACTTCTCGCGCAGGAGCGCGGTGATGACGCCGCGGTTGAACCCGAACGCGACCTCCTCGAGGTCGGTGCCGACCGGCATGCCGTAGTAAGGCATGATCTGCGACGTTCCTGCCGCGAAGGCCGCCTCGAACGGGATGAGGTGGTGCTCGAACCTGCCACCCGGGTACACCTGCTCGCGGCCGTACGCGAAGTGCGGGTCCTCGCCGTCCTTCTGCGGGCCGCCGCCGGGGAAGTGCTTGGTCATCGCCGCGACGCTGTGCGGGCCGAGCTCGTCGCCCTGGATGCCCCGGATGTAGGCCGCGACGAGTTCGGCGGCGAGCTCCGCCGACTCGCCGAAGGTCCCGACGGCGCGCGCCCACCGGGGCTCGGTCGCCAGGTCGGCCATCGGGTGCAGCGCCACCCGGATCCCGACGGCCAGGTACTCGCGCCGCACGATGTCCGCCCAGGCCCTGACGAGTTCGGCGTCACGCGTCGCGGCCATGCCGAGGAACTCGGGCCACTGGGAGAACGCGCCGGCGAACAGGGCAGTCGCGGGGTTGTCGGTGAAGCTGTGCCGGGGGTCGGAGGAGATCGTCACCGGGATGCCGAGCCTGGTCCGCGCCGCGAGCTCCTGGAGCCGGTTGTGCCACCCGGCCATCTGCGCGGGCGGCGCGGCCTGCAGGATGTTGAAGTGCGTCATGAGCTTGCCGGAGACGAACGCGTCGGTCGAGACGTGTCCGAAGGGGCTTTCGCCCTCCCACAGCTCACCGTCCGGACCCATGAGGAGGATCGTGTGGAACATCTGTCCCGCCTTCTCCTCGAGGGTCATCCGGGACAGCAGGTCCTCGACGCGCGCTTCGACGGGCGCGGTGGAGTCTCGGTAGATCATCGTGTCGTTCTTTCTGGTCAGCGGACTGAGCGGATGGGGTGGATCGCGAGCGTGCCGAGGACGGCGAGCACGATCCCTGCCGCGAAGAGGGTCCGGTAGCCGCCCATCGCGGAGATGATGAGGCTCGCGACGAACGGGGCGGCGATCTGCGGACCCGCCGAGGCGATGTTGAGGATGCCGAGGTCGCGGCCCGCGTCGTCCATGCTCGGCAGGATGCGGGTCATCAGCGCCTGGTCGACGGCCATGTAGGAGCCGAAGGCGAGGCCGACGAGGAGCATGCCGGTCACCATGCCGGTGAGGGTCGGCATCGCGTACATGACGGCGAAGGCCGGGATGAACAGGGCGGACGACGCCATGACGAACGGCTTGAGCCGTCCCGTCTTGTCGGCGGCGAGTCCGGACAGCGGCGCGACGACGATCACCGCCGCGCCCATGACCCCGCTGAGCAGGGTGACCTTGGACTCCGCGTCCTCGGCGGAGAGGCCGACGTAGTCCTGGAGCATGTACAGGGTGTACCCGCTGACCATGGCGTAGGCGAGGAAGAGCGCGGCGCGCCCGGAGAACCCCCACCAGAAGTCGCGGCGGACCTGCGGGTCCCGCGGCGCGGCGGGCTTGCCGGGTGCGGCGGCGACGGGCTCGGCGGCGCGGCGGTCCTTGGTGGTGAGCGCGAAGATCAGCGAGCTGAACAGGACGACCCCGGCCAGCGCGGTGTATCCGGCCTCGCCGCCGCCCGCCGCCCTGGCGACGACGGGTCCGACCACGATGCCGAGCATCGTCGCGAGGCCGATGACGCCGGAGGCCGAGGCGCGGCGCTCGACCGGGATACGCTCGGCGAGCGCGGCGGTGACGCCCGCCTGCACCGCGTTGCCCGCGGCCTGGACCGCCGACCACGCGAGGATCAGCATCGGGATCGTCGCGGTGCGTCCGACGAGGTAGATGAGGACGGCAGCCGCGATGCCGCCGCCCAGGACCCAGGTGTTGCGCCTGCCGAGCCTGGTCCGGGTCCGGTCGGACAGGTACCCGGCGACGGGCTGCGCCACGGCCGCCGCCAGCGCGGCGATGCCGGTGACCAGGCCGAGCGCCGAGACCTTGCCGTCCTCCCCGACGAGCGCGGCGACCTGCTGCGGCAGCAGCAGCGTGAGCGCCCCCATGAACATGGTGTACAGCCCGAGGTTCGCCAGACAGAGCGCAAAGTAGGTCCACAACCCGGGCCCCGCCGCCCCCGAACCGCCCGCACCGGGCGGCGCGACACGGGCTCCGGAAGACCCGGCTCCGCCGGGCGGCCCGAGTTCCGGGCCGCGCTCATCAAGGCCCACGACACGGGCTCCGGTAGGCCCGGCCGCGCCGGGCCTACCGTCTTTCGGGCTGCGCTGACCTGGGCCGGGAACGCGGGCTCCGGAAGGTCCGGCTGCGCCGGGCCGCCCGAGTCGCGGGCTGTTCGCACCGGGGCCTGAGGGGGCCGGGCTGTCCCCACCGGAGTCCGCGACACGGGCTCGGGAGGGTTCGGTGGTGGGGGAGTCGGGGGTCGGGTCGCTGTCGATGGAGGTCATGTGACCCTCCGATGTTCTTGCAGGGATGGGGTGGGTGGGTTCCACGCTGCGCTTACGCGCTTAAGTAGAATCACTTAGGCGCATAAGTTAATGTCGCGTTACGGCGGCGTCAAGATGTGGTGCGCGCGTTGGAGGAGGTCAGCATGGGAGGTCGGCAGCGCCGGGTCACCAGCGCCGAGGTCGCCCGCGCGGCGGGGGTCTCGGCGGCGACCGTCAGCTATGTGCTGAACGACAAGCCGGGGCAGACGATCCCCGCCGAGACGCGCGAACGCGTCCGCGCCGCCGCCGCGCGCCTGGGGTACACGCCCTACGCGCCCGCCCGCGCGCTGGCCAGGGGGGCGAGCGACCTCGTCCTGTTCGCGCACCGGGAGCCGATCATCCCGCCCAGCTACGCGCCCTACCTCGAACCCCTCGCCGACGGGCTGCGCGCGCACGGCCTGAACCTTGTCTGGCAGCTCGGGTACGACCCGTCCACGGCGATCCGGCATCCGGCGACCGAGCTAGCGCCCGCCGTCGTGCTGCACCTGACCGAGCCCGACCGCGCCGAGGACGCCTACCTGCGCAGGTTCGGCGCGCCGCTGGTCGTCGCGCTGTCGGACGCCCCTCCTGCGGAGCGGCCGCCCGTCCTCCAGGTGCGCCACCTCGCCGAACGCGGCCACCGCGCCGTCGCCTACGCGGGCACGGCCGACCCCCGGCTCGCGACCTTCGACGCGGCACGCCGCCAGGCCGCCGCCCAGACCTGCGCGGAACTCGGCATGCCGGAACCGCAGTCCCGCGCCGTCCCCCCCGACCGCGCCGCCGCCCGCGAGGCCGTGCGCGCCCTCCTCGCCACGGGCGCAACGGGCATCTGCGCCTACAACGACGAAACCGCCTTCGCGGTCCTCGCCGCCCTGGCCGACCTCGGCGTCCCCGTCCCCGCCCAGGTCGCCGTGGTCGGCATAGACGACCACCCCCTAGCCGCCCTCTACACCCCCGCCCTCACCACGGTCGCCCTGGACGACCCCCCCACCAGCGCCGCCGACCTCGTCCGCCGCATCGTCGCCGCGAGCCGCGCCGAGGACGTGCCACCCCCCGCCACCCCCCCGACCGCCCACCTCATCCCCCGAACCTCAACCTGACCCGCGACGGCCAGGGCGCGCTGTGCTCGGGGAGTTAGAGGGCTTTGCCGGGGTTGAGGGTGTGGGTGGGGTCGAAGGCGGTTTTGATGCGGTGCATCAGGGAGCGTTCGGTTTGGCCGAGCATTTCCGTCAGGTAGGGGGTTTTGAGGGTGCCCACGCCGTGTTCGCCGGTGATGGTGCCGCCGAGGGACAGGGCGGTGCGGACGATGTCCTCGAAGGCGGCGCGGGCGGCGGGTTCGGTGGTGGGGGTGAAGACGATCGTGGGGTGGAGGTTGCCGTCGCCCGCGTGGCCGAAGGTGCCGATGGTGACGCCGTGCCGGGCGGCGATCTCCTCGATCGCGGCGATCATCGGGGCGAGGGCGGCGCGCGGGACGGCGACGTCGTCAAGGAGGGTCGGGCCGAGCCGTTCCAGCGCGGGCAGCGCCTGGCGGCGGGCGACGAGGAACTGCTCGCCCTCGGACGGGTCGGTCGTGCTCGCGAGCTCGGTCGCCTTGGCGCACGCGTCGGAGTAGCGCGCTAGTGCCGCGTCGGGGTCGGGCTCGTCGGTCTGCACGATGAGCAGCGCGCCCGCGTCGGTGTCGAGGCCCATCCGGGTGGCCCGCTCGACCGCCCCGATCGTGGTGCGGTCCATCAGCTCGAGCAGCGACGGGTCGCCGCACGCCTGGATCGCCCCGACGGCCTCGGCCGCGTCCTGCACGGTCGTGAAGAAAGCCACGAGCGTCGCGGGCGGCCGGGGCGCGGGCCGCAGCCGCAGCACCGCCTCCACGATGACGGCCAGCGTGCCCTCCGACCCGACGAGCAGCCGGGTCAGGTCGAGCCCCGCGACGTTCTTGCGCTGCCGCCCCCCGGTCCGGATGACCTCGCCCGACGGCAGGACCGCGGTGAGCGCCGCGACGTGGTCGCCGGTGACGCCGTACTTCAGGCAGCACCCGCCGCCCGCGTTGGTCGCGATGTTCCCGCCGATGGTGGAGAACGCCTTGCTCGCCGGGTCCGGCGGGTACCACAGGCCGCGCGCGGCGAGCGCCTCGGCGAGCGTGCCCCCGAGGACGCCGCACTGGACGGTGGCGGTGCGCGCGTCCGCGTCGATGGCGACGATCTCGTCCATCGCCGCGACGGACAGCACGACGCACCCGTCGATCGCGTTCGCGCCGCCGGCGAGGCCGGAGCCCGCCCCGCGCGTCACGACGGGCACGCCGTGCTCGGTCGCGAGCCGCAGGACGGCCGACACGTCTTCGACGGACCGCGCGCGCACGAGCGCGAGCGGCTCGCCCGCCTCGGCCAGCGCCATCTGGTCGGACCGGTAACCGGTGAGGATCTGGGGGTCGGTGACGACGTCGGGAACTGCCGCGGCCAGCGCGGAAAGGAAGCTCATGACAGCGCCGACGCGTAGAAGTCCCAGATGTGCGCGCGCATCAGCTCGGCGGCGCGCTCGCCCGACCCGCTCTCGACGGCCTCGAGGATCGCCGCGTGCTCCGCGACGAGCCTGGCGAGGGTGGGTCTTGGATCGTCAAGCCGATCGAGCGCGGCGAGCAGGTGCCCGCCGATCGCGTCGCGCAGTGCGGACATGACCAGCGCGAACGCGGTGTTCCCGCCCGCGCCCGCGAGACAGATGTGGAAGCGGACGTCCGCGTCGTGGAAGGTCGCGACGTCGACGCCCGGCATGCGCATCGTCTCCAACGCGTCCCGCGCGTCCTCGAGGTCGGCCACCCCAGGCTTGGCGACGGCCGCGCCCTCGAGCGCCAGCCGCAGCTCAACGAGGTCGCCGAGCGGAACGCTGCCCAGGCGCAACGCGCTCTCCAACGCCTCCGACGCGCTGCCGGACGCGAGCGCGTCGGACACCCTCGGCTTGGCGGTGGAGACGGTGTCGCCGCCGCTGATCAACCCCTTGGCCTGGAGGATCCGGACTGCCTCGCGCACCGTCGAGCGCGACACGCCGAACTGGTCGGCGAGGTCCTTCTCGCTCGGGAGTTCGGTGCCCACCGGCAGCGCGCCGGACAGGATCAGCTCCCGCACCTGCCCCGAGACCAGCAGGCTGAGCGGGGTGCGGGTCACCGCGCGAAAAACGATCGGGTCCATGCCGACGATCCTACCGCTTGCCTGCTTGTCTGATAAGTGGTTAAGTGAAGTGACTCACATCATCCCTGGGAGAGACCATGGCCATCGACCCGAAGACGACGGCGATCGTGCTGATCGAGTACCAGAACGACTTCACCTCCGAGGGCGGCGTGCTGCACGAAGCCGTCAAGGGCGTGATGGAGACGACCGGCATGCTCGGCAACACCCGCAAGGCCGTCGAGACCGCGCGCGCCGCGGGCGTCACGATCATGCACGCGCCGATCACGTTCCACCCCGGCTACTACGAGATCACCTCGCACCCGTACGGCATCCTCAAGGGCGTGGTCGACGGCAACGCCTTCGTCAAGGGCGGCTGGGGCGCGGAGATCATCGACGAGCTCGTCCCGCAGCCCGGCGACATCGTCATCGAGGGCAAGCGCGGCCTCGACACCTTCGCCAGCACGAACCTCGACTTCATCCTGCGCAGCAAGGGCATCACCACGATCGCCCTCGGCGGCTTCCTCACCAACTGCTGCGTCGAGTCGACCATGCGCACCGGCTACGAGCACGGCTTCCAGGTCATCACCCTGTCCGACTGCGTCGCCGCCACCTCCCAGGAGGAACACGACAACGCCCTCCGCTACGACTACCCCATGTTCTCCACCCCGATGACGGCCGCGGAGTTCACCGCAGAACTCACCTGACTCCGGCTCCCGGGCCCTGTGGGACCTGATTCCGGGGACGCTTCACGCGTCCCCGGAATCCGTCGGGTGCACCCCGGGGGCGGTCGAGTGTTCGCATTAACTCGCGGTTTCTCGTGTGTTTCCGAAATGCGGGGGAGGCATTTCGGCTTGGGGCGGAGGTTTGGCGGGTTGTGGGGGAAATGCCTGGTCCGGTGGGTGGGGCGGGAGAAGAATGTAGAGGGTGGGGAGTGCCGCGCGGGGCGGATGGCCACAAGCGGTGGGTTCGTGGGAGCGCATTGACATCAGTCAGGGTCGTTCAGAGGATTGGTTAGTCCACTGGCAGCTCGCCATGCCTGGAGAACCCCCTTGAGCAGAGAAACCCGTGGAACGTTCCCGCTTGTGCCGATCCGGCAAGTGGGGATATATGCGGAGGTCAGACAGCAACTTTCCCATCTGATCGAGTCCGGAACCTACCGGGCGGGCGACCGGCTGCCGTCGGAAAGACAGCTGTCGGAGGCGCTCAGCGTCAGCAGGGTCGCGGTCCGCGAGGCGCTCAAGGTGCTCGAGTCGGCGGGACGCGTCTCGATCCGGCGCGGGTCGGGCACGTTCGTCGTCTACCCGGGCAAGGACCCCATCGCCGGGGCGCTGCTCATGGGACGGCCGGTGAACGCCGACTTCCTCGCCGACCTCGTCGAACTGCGGGCCGGACTGGAGATCAAGATCGTCCAGCTGGCCGCCGAACGGATCACCCCGGACGGCCTCGCACGGCTGCGCGCCGTCATGTCGCGCAACGCCGAGGAGCTGCCGCAGAGCGCGGAGCTCGGCTCGCTGAACCTGCTGTTCGAGGCCGAACTCGCCAGGATCGCGGGCAACAAGCTGCTCGCCGCCGCCCAGCGCGCCGCGCACGAACTCTGGGTCGAGGCGTGGAGCAGGCTCTCGCTCACCCCGGACGCCAAGGAGGTGCTGCACGAGGAGCACCTGGGGATACTCGCGGCGCTCGAACGGCGGGACGCGGCAGCCGCGGTCGCGGCGATGTCGCGGCACGTCGACCGGGAGATCCCGCGCCCGGCGCGGCTGAACGAACGGCAGGTCGAACGGTCGATCCTGCGCGCGATCGAGCTGATGCGCCACGACCTGTCGGGCCCGCTCGCCATCGACGACCTCGCCGGGGCCGCGATGTTCAGCAAGTTCCACTTCTCCCGGGTGTTCCACCGGATGACAGGACTGTCGCCCGGCCACTTCCTGTCGGCGCTGCGCATCCACGAGGCGAGGCGGCTGCTCATCTCGGGCACCGACTCCATCACCGAGATCAGCCACCGGGTCGGCTACGCGAGCGTCGGGTCGTTCAGCAAACGCTTCGCCTACAGCGTCGGGATGCCGCCGACGACGTACCGGCAGCTCGGCGGCGTCGTCCCGCGCCTCGAGCCCGCCGCCGTCGCCGGGGACCGCACCACCGGACGGGTGACGGGCCGGGTGGTGTCGTCGCTCGGCGAGGAGCCGGTGTTCGTCGGCCTGTTCCCCGACCGGATCATCGAGGGCCGTCCGGTCGCGTTCGCCCTCCTGCGCGGCCCCGGCCGCTTCACCCTCGACGGCGTCCCCCTCGGCACCTGGAACCTCATCGGCCGCTCCGAGGCGTCCCCCGCCCCAGGCCCCACCACCCCCCGCACCGCCGTCGGCGCAGTCCGCGTGGACGTCAACCCCGGCTCCACGAACACCGACCTCACCCTAACCGCCACCGGCCCCCTAGACCCCCCCGTCCTCCTAGCCCTCCCCAACCCCCACACCCCCCACCACCCCCTGACCCCCTGACCCCCACCCCCTCCCGACACCCCACCCCCGCCCCACCCGCACCTCGCGCCCCCACCCCGCCCCCGCTCCCGCTCCCGCCCCCGGCCCGCCCGCACCTCGGGCCCCCGGCCCACTGGCCCGCCCGCGCAGGTACGTCGAGCCCGCCCCCACCCGCACGCCAAGCCCCCAGCCCACCCGCAAGCCCGCGCGCCGCGCAGGCGCGCGTCGCGCCCGTCCAACGACCGCCGGGCCGCCGCCCGGCCTACCCGCGCCCGCGCCTCGCGCTCCCGCGCGTCTTGCGGGTGCGCGTCGTGCGGGTCCCCGGACGCCGTCCGCGCGTCGAGTAGGTGCGCGTCGTGCCCGTTCAACGGGCCCCGGGTCGCTGCCCGACCTACCTGCGCCCCGCGCGCCCACGCGTTGAGCGAGTCCTCGGACGCCGTCCGCGCGTCGCGTAGGTGTGCGTCGTGCCTGTTCAACGGCCGCCCGGCCCGCCTGCGCCTTGCGCGCCTGCGCCTTGCGCGCCTGCGCCTTGCGCGCCTGCGCGTCGTGCGGGTGGGCGTCGTGCGGGTCCCCGGACGCCGTCCGCGCGTCGCGTAGGTGTGCGTCGTGTCTGTCCAACGGGCCCGGGCCGCCGCCCGACCTACCTGCGCCTTGCGCGGGTGTGCGTCGTGTCCGTCTACCGGCACCCGTCCGCGCGCTGCGTAGGTGTGCGTCGTGCCCGTTCAACGGCTGCCCGGCCGCCGCCTGGCCTACCCGCGCCTCGCGCGTTTGCGCGTCGTGCCCGTCCAACGGTCCCCGGGTCGCCGCCCCGCTTACCTGCGCCTCGTGGGCCTGCGCGTCGTGCGGGTGTGCGTCGTGCCCGTCTACCGACACCCGTCCGCGCGTCGCGCAGGTGCGCGTCGTGCCCGTTTAACGGCTGCCCGGCCGCCGCCCGGCCTACCCGCGCCTCGCGCTCCCGCGCCTCGCGCTCCCGCGCGTCGAGAGAGTCCCCGGGCGCCGTCCGCGCGTTGCGTAGGTGTGTGGCGGGTCCGTCCGTCGGGGACTGTTTGCGCGTCGGGTAGGTGTGTGGCGGGTCCGTCCGTCGGGGGCGGGGAGGTGCGCATGGGGGAAGAAGACCGGGGGTGGGGTGGGGGCGCAGGGTGGGGGGAGCGGCGCGGTGGGCGCGTCCGGGACCCGGAAGGGGTGCTTGGGTGAGCGGAGTGCAGGGGGTCTTTGCGGACCTCGCGCGGGAGAGCGAAGTGGTGGAGGCGCTCGTCGGAGTGCTGGAGCCGGGAGCGTGGGAGAGCGCGACGCCCGCGCCGGGATGGAACGTGGCGCAGCAGGTCGCGCACCTGTGCTTCATCTTCCGGCTGGCGCGGCTCGCGGCCGAGGACGCCGACGAGTTCGCGCGCGTGACGGCGGCGGCCCAGGAGGACTTCGACGGCGCGGTCAACGCGGCGCTCGACGACTACGCGGAGGACTCGCCCGAGCGGCTGATGCGGCGCTGGCGGGAGGAGCGCAGCGGCTGCGTCGCCGCCCTCGCGGCCGTCCCCGACGGCCAGGTCGTGCCGTGGCTGGTCAACCCGCTGCCGCCCGTCATCCTGGCGTGCGCGGGGATCATGGAGCTGTTCGCGCACGGGCAGGACATCGCCGACGCGCTCGGCGTGGCGGTCGAGCGGACCGACCGGATCGAGCACCTCGTCGGGTTCGCCGCGCTGACGTGGCAGTTCGGCTACCAGTCGCGCGGCCTCACCCCGCCGGACGTGCAGTTCCGCTACGAGATCACGCTCCCGTCGGGCCGCCTGTGGGAGTTCGGCCCCGAGGACTCGGCCGAGAAGATCATCGGCCCGGCCGAGGACTTCTGCCTGCTCGTCACCCGACGCCGCCACCGCGCCGACCTCGCCGTCACCGCGACGGGCCCGCTCGGCGACGCCTGGCTCGACCTCGCCCAGTCCTACCGGGGACCCGCCGGGGAAGGCCGCGCGCCCGGCCAGTTCCGCGACGCCGTCGCCGCCTGACGGCACAGGCCGACCCCACCCCGAAGGGAAGCACCCCCATGGTGATCGTCATGTCCGCGGAGGCAACGCCCGGGCAGATCGGCTCGGTCGTCGCCCTTGTCGAGTCGGTCGGCGGCTCGGCGTTCGTGACGCGCGGCACGAGCCGTGTGCTCATCGGACTCGTCGGCGACGTCGAACGGTTCCTGCTGCTCGGCCTGCGCGCGCTCCCCGGCGTCAGCCGCGTCATGCGGATCTCCACCCCGTACAAGCTGGTCAGCCGGGAGCACAGGCCCGAGCGCTCGACCGTCGAGGTGTGCGGGGTGCCGATCGGCCCCGGCCATCTGACGGTCATCGCGGGGCCGTGCGCCGTCGAGACCCCGGAGCAGACGCTCCAGGCCGCGCTGATGGCCCGCGACCTCGGCGCGGCGCTGCTGCGCGGCGGCGCTTACAAGCCGCGGACGTCGCCGTACGCGTTCCAGGGCCTGGGCGAGCGCGGCCTGCAGATCCTCGCCGACGTCAGGGCCGCGACCGGGCTGCCGATCGTCACCGAGGTGGTCGACGCCCGCGACGTCGCGCTTGTCGCCCAATACGCCGACATGTTGCAGATCGGCACCCGGAACATGCAGAACTTCGCGCTGCTCCAGGCCGTCGGGCAGGCGGGCAAGCCCGTCCTGCTGAAGCGCGGCATGAGCGCGACGGTCGAGGAGTGGCTGATGGCCGCCGAGTACATCGCGCAGCGCGGCAACCTCGACATCGTGCTGTGCGAGCGCGGCATCCGGACGTTCGAGACGGCGACCCGCAACACCCTCGACATCGCCGCGGTCCCCGTCGCGCAGCGGCTGTCGCACCTGCCGGTGATCGTCGACCCGTCGCACTCGGGCGGGCGGCGCGACCTCGTGCTGCCGCTGACGCGGGCGGCGGTCGTCGCCGGGGCGGACGGCGTGATCGTCGACGTCCATCCGCGGCCCGAGGTCGCGCTGTGCGACGGGCCGCAGGCGCTCGTCGCCGAGGACCTGCCCGAGCTCGCCCGTGCCGTCGCGGACCTCGCGGCGTTCATGGGACGGCGGTCCGCCGAGGTCTTCCCCGAACTCGTCTGAACCCTTGGGAGCCCCCCATGTCATCTCGCTGCCCCGTCCTCAACGTCACAGGCGCAGATCTGCACGGCGAGGCCGCCGCGCTGCGCGCCCAAGGGCCCGCCGTGCTCGTGGAGCTGCCCGGCGGCGTCCTCGCCTGGTCGGTCAACGGACACGACGCGATCCGCCGCATCCTCACCGACCCGAACGTCACCAAGAGCGCCCGCAGCCACTGGCCCGCGTTCCGCGAGGGCGCGATCCCGATGGACTGGGAGATGATCAGCTGGGTCGCGATGGACAACATGGTCACCGCGTACGGCAGGGACCACGTCAGGCTGCGCCGCCTGGTCGGCAAGGCGTTCACGCCGCGCCGCACCGAGCAGGTCCGCCCGCTCATCGAGGGCCTGACGACGACGCTCCTCGACGCGCTCGCCGCGGTTCCGCCCGGCGAGGTGGTCGACCTCAGGGAGAACTTCGCCTACCCGCTCCCCGCGATGCTCGTCGCAGAGCTCATCGGCATGTCCGAGGAGGCGCGCGCGAGGACCGCCAAGGTCATCGACATGATGGTCGACACGACGGTGACGCCCGAACAGGCCCAGGCCGTCCTGCTCGGGTGGCGCGGCGCGATGGCCGAGCACATCGCGGCGAAGCGCGCGGAGCCGGGCGAGGACATCACCAGCGACCTCATCGCCGCCCGCGACGAGGACGGCTCGCGCCTCACCGAGGAGGAGCTGACCGACACGATCTTCGCGATCCTCGGCGCGGGGTCGGAGACGACCATCAACTTCTTCGACAACGCCATCACCGCGCTGCTCAGCCGTCCCGACCAGCTCGCCCTCGTGACGTCGGGCGCGGCGACCTGGGACGACGTCATCGAGGAGACGCTCAGGGTGGAGTCCCCGCTCGCGCACCTCCCGCTGCGGTACGCCGTCACCGACATCGACCTCGGCGGCGGCGTGGTCATCCCGCAGGGCGACCCGATCCTCGTCAACTACGCGGGCGTCGGCCGCGACCCGGCGCTGCACGGTCCCGACGCCGACGTGTTCGACCTGACCCGGCGGGACAAGGAGCACCTGTCGTTCGGGCACGGCCCGCACTACTGCCTCGGCGCGGGCGTGGCGCGGCTCGTCGCGCGGATCGGCCTGTCGAGCCTGTTCGCCCGCTTCCCCGAGCTGAGCCTGGCCGTGCCGCCGGGCGAGCTGAAGCCGCTGCCGACCTTCATCATGAACGGCCACCAGAGCCTGCCCGTCAGGCTGCGCGCGGCCGTCCCCGCCGGAGTCAGCTGACCCCCATCGTTAGGAAAGGACCCTCGATCGTGGATGCCGCACCGAAGGCGGGACGCAGGGAGTGGATCGGGCTGGCGGTGCTCACGCTGCCGACCTTCCTGGTCTCGATCGACCTGTTCGTCCTTCTGCTCGCCCTCCCGAACCTGTCCGCCGACCTCGGCGCGAGCAGCACCCAACAGCTGTGGATCAACGACGTCTACGGCTTCCTCCTCGCCGGGTTCCTGCTGTCCATGGGCACGCTCGGCGACCGCGTCGGCCGTCGCAAGCTGCTGCTCGTCGGGGCCGTGGCCTTCGGCGTGGTGTCGGTGCTGACGGCCTACGCGTCAAGTCCCGAGATGCTCATCGTGTGCCGGGCGCTGCTCGGCGTCGCGGGCGCGACGCTGATGCCGTCCACGCTCGCGCTCATCGGCACGATGTTCGCCGACGACGGCCAGCGCGCCCGCGCGTTCTCGCTGTGGGGCGGCACGTTCACCCTCGGCGCGATCGTCGGCCCGCTGCTCGGCGGGGTGCTGCTCGCGCACTTCTGGTGGGGTTCGGTGTTCCTGCTCGGCGCGCCGGTCATGCTCGTCCTGCTCGTGGTCGGCGGCAGGGTGCTGCCCGAGTCGCGCAACGAGGCGGCGGGCCGGATCGACGCGGCGAGCGTGCTGCTGTCGCTCGCGGCGCTGCTCCCGCTGATCTGGGGCGTCAAGGAGCTCGCCCGTGACGGCTGGGCGGCCGCGCCGCTCGGCGCGGTCGTGGTCGGCCTCGCGGCGGGCGTCGTGTTCGTCCGCCGCCAGATCGCGCTGACCGACCCCGTCGTGGACGTCGGTCTGCTGCGGCACAAGGTGATCAGCACGGCGCTGGTCGCGCAGCTGTGCTACGCGGTCACCGGCGGCGGCGTGATGCTGGTGATGATGCTGTACTTCCAGCTCGCCGACGGCATGTCCACGCTGCGCGCCGGGTTCGCGATGCTGCCCGGCATGGCCGCGGCGACGTTCGGGTTCATGGTCGCCGTGCCGTTCCTCGCGGCGCGGATCAGGCCGGCGGTGCTCATCTCGGCGGGCCTGACGGGGACGGCCGCCGTCCTCGCGGTCTTCACGCAGATCTCCGGGGACGCCGCGACGGAGACCCTGATCGTCGGGTTCGCGGTGTTCTCGTTCTGCGGCTCGGCGCTCGTCGCGCTCGGCACCGGCATGATCGTCGGCTCCGCGCCGCAGGAGCAGGCCGGATCGGCGGGCTCGCTCGCCCAGATGAGCAACGAGTTCGGCGGCACCCTCGGCGCGGCGCTGCTCGGCACGCTCGGCTTCGCGGTCTACCGCGCGTCGGTCGACGTCCCGGCGGGGCTGTCCGCCGCCGACACCGCGACGGCCGCCGACAGCCTCGCCGGGGCGAGCGTCGTGGCCGCCGACAGTCCGGACGCCGTCGCCGGGCCGCTGCTCGACAGCGCCGCCGCCGCCTTCGAGTCGGGGGTGCACGCCGTCGCCGCCGTCGGCTGTGTGCTCATGGCGTTCGCCGCGGTGCTCGTCGCCAGGCGGCTGCGCCATCTGCCGCCGATCGGGCAGGCGCAGCCGGAGGCCGCCGAGCCCGAGCCCGTCGCGGGCTGACCGCGTCCGCCGCCGTGGCCGGGGACCTCACGGGGTCCCCGGCCGTCGTCGACCGCAGGGAGGACACCCATGACCATCACAGGGCGGAAGATCGCCGTCACCACGGCAGTCCGGGGGCTGACGCCGGGCGACCCCCTCGACGCCTACCGCGCGCTGGCCGGACGGTTCGGCGGCGCGCACGTCCATCTGCTGGAGTCGGCCGACCCTGAGGCCCGCGACGAGCACCGCGCCTACGTCGGCTTCGGCCTGCTGTGCGCGGTCTCGGTGTTCGGGTCCGAGGTCAGGATCGAGGGCGTCCCCGAGGTGCGCGAGGCGGTGCGCACGCGGGTGGCGCCCCTCCTTGACGGCGACGCCCTGCGCACGCCACGCGACCTGTGGGACGTGCTGCGCGCCGTGCACGCGGTCTTCGACGCCGACGGCTCGCCCGACGAGTTCAGGTTCGGGTTCCTCGCCCACTTCGGCTACGAGTCGGTGCAGTACATCGAGGACATCCCGGTCTCCGGGGAGCCCGTGCTCCCCGACGTCCACCTCGCCCTGCACGAGGGCTGCGTCGTTTACGACCTGCGGGCGGGCACCGCCGAGCTGCGCACGCACACGTCCGCCGCCTGGCCCGCCGCCGACCCCGACGAGATCGCCGCGCTCCTTTCGGCACGGCTCCCGCCCCTGCCCGAGCCCGCCGTCCCGCCCGCGACGCCGCTCGCCGACAGCGTCACCGAGGCGGAGTTCACCGCGCGGGTCGCGCGGAGCCTGCGGCACATCGCGGTCGGCGACGTCTACCAGATCCAGCTCGGCCACGAACTGCGCCTCGCCAGCGCGATGACACCGCTCGACGCCTACCGCAGGCTCCGCGCCCGCAACGCGTCCCCGTACATGTACCTTGCCGAGGTCGCCGGGCGGACGCTCGTCGGGGCGAGCCCCGAGATGTTCGTGCGGGTCTCGGGGGGCCGCGCCACGATGCGCCCGATCGCCGGGACTGTCCCGCGCGACGGCGACGACGCGGGCGCGGCGGCAAGGCTGCGCGCCGACACCAAGGAGATCGCCGAGCACACGATGCTTGTCGACCTGTGCCGCAACGACCTCGCGCGCGTCTGCCGTCCCGCGAGCCTCGAGGTCTCCGGCCTGTTCGCCGTCGAGCGGTACTCCCACGTGCTCCACCTCGTCTCGACGGTGGAGGCCGACGTGGAGCCGGACCGCGACGCCTACGACGTCATCGCCGCGACGTTCCCGGCGGGCACGATGACCGGCGCGCCGAAGATCCGCGCTATGGAGCTCATCGAGGAGCTGGAGCAGGACCGGCGCGGCCTCTACGGCGGCGCGCTCGGGCTGATCGACGTCGGCGGGCACGTCACCATGGCGCTGTGCATCAGAACCCTCGTGCACGAGCCCGGCGTCTACACGACGCGGGCGTGCGCGGGAATCGTCGCCGACTCGGTGCCGGCGCGGGAATGGCAGGAGACCCTCGCCAAGATGAGCGCCGCCTATTGGGCGGTCACCGGCCGTGAACTGATTTCCTGAGAAACTCCGGAAAAAGGCCCGGCCGGAGTGGCCGGGCCTTTTCCGTGCACCTGTTCTCCGCGCGCCCCTCGGGGCGCTCAGACCGCTGCCAGGAGGCGGCTTCCCGGCCGGTGCGCGCCGAGGAAGTTCGTGATGAGCCGCGCGCCGTCCTCGGTGGCGATGCTCTCGGGATGGAACTGGACTGACTCAAGGGGCAGGCTCCGGTGCCTGAGGCCCATGACGTACCCGTCGTCCATGGCGTGCGCGGTGACCTCGAGTTCGGCGGGCACGGTCGGCTCCGCCACGATCAGCGAGTGGTACCGCGCGGCGGGGAAGCCCTGGCGGAGGCCGGCGAACAGCCCGCGGCCGTCGTGCCGCACCGGGCTCGTCTTGCCGTGCATGAGGTGGGCGGCGGGGGTGACCGACGCGCCGAACGCGAGGCCGATCGCCTGGTGGCCGAGGCACACGCCGAGCATGGGGACGGTGGCGGCGAACGCGTCGACAAGCCGGACGTGTCCGGAGTCAGCGGGGTGCCCGGGGCCGGGTCCGAGCAGGATCGCGTCGGGCGCGAGCCCGCGGACGGCGGCCGGGGTGGCCGCGTCCGACCTGACGGTGACCGGCGTCGCGCCGGCCGACCGCACGTAGTGGGCGATCGTGTGGACGAAGCTGTCGAAGGCGTCTACGACGACGACGCGCATGGTCAGTCAGTCCCAGGCCGTGCCGGTGCCGCCGCCGCGCTTGTCCCACGCGGTGCCGCCGCCGAGCCTGTCCCGTGAGGTTCCGTTCAGCATTTCGATCAGCTCCATTTTTCTGCTTTTATCGGTTTCTTCACTGCCCTTCTGGAATCAATGCTGCCTTGGTCGCGGACAATTGACTTGTCTTGCCGTCGTCAGCAAGCTGCCAGGCCATTTCCGCTTCCTGTCACACCATTTATCGGCAATTTCCGCCTAAGGTGGCGGTGCGGGCACCGACACAGCGGGAGAGATCATGCGGGCAGGGCCGTCCGGGCGGGGTAGCGAGCTCCCACGAAGTGCGGGACTCACACTGGGTGTGGGGCTCACACTGGGTGCGGGACTCACACGCAGCGCGGGACTCACGGGTGCGGGGCTCGTGCGGAGTCCGGAGCATGTGCGAACGGCGGTGGTCGTCGGCTGCGGCGTCATCGGGACCTCGGCGGCGCTCGCGCTGCGCCGCAGGGGGGTGCGGGTCAGGCTCGCCGACCGTGACCCGGGGGCGGTCGACGCCGCGGTCCTGCGCGGCGCGGGGTCGCGGCTGCGCGACGGCGCGCCGCCCGCCGACCTCGTCATCGTGGCGACGCCGCCCGGCGCGGTGCCGGCGGCCGTCCGGCAGGCGCGGGCGCGCGGCCTCGGCCGCTGGCTCACCGACGTCGCCAGCGCCAAGGGCTGGATCGCCGGACAGCTTGACGACCCCGGCTTCGTGCCCGGCCATCCGATGGCGGGCCGTGAGCTGTCGGGGCCGCAGGCCGCCCGCGCCGACCTGTTCACCGGACGGACGTGGGCGCTGTGCCCTGGCCCCGGCACCGATCCCGGGGCCGTCGCGGCGGTCCGCGAGGCAGTCGCGCTGTGCGGCGCGCGGCCCGTCGTGCTCGACGCCGCCGCGCACGACGCGATCGCCGCTGAGGTGTCGCACGCGCCGCACCTCGTGGCCGCCGCCGTCGCCGCGCGGTTCGCCGACGCGGACCCGCAGACGCTCGCCCTGACCGGCCAGGGCGTCCGCGACGCGACACGGATCGCCTCCGGGTCCCCCGCCCTGTGGCGGGACATCCTCCAGCAGAACGCCGACGCCGTCGCCGCGGTCCTCGACTCGGTCGCCGCCGATCTCGCGGCGGCGGCCGCGGCCCTGCGCGGGACGGCGACGGGCCCCGCGCTGACCGACCTCCTCGTCCGCGGCGAACACGGACGGTCACGACTTCTTGCCGCGGCCACCGAATGTGATCACGCGGCGTGAGGAACTTCTCCGAGATTGCTCAGCCGGTCAGCGCCCCGTTCGGGGCACTCTCAGAAAGGAATAATCGCGACCATGAATTTCCGGACCACGTTGCGACTGCACGGGAAGACCTCAACCGGCCTCGTGGTGCCCGAGGAGGTCGTGACCGGGCTCGGCGGCGGGAAGCGGCCCGCCGTCAACGTCACCATCAACGGCCACACCTACCCCAGCACCGTCGGCTCGATGGGCGGGGAGTTCCGCATCCCGGTGAGCGCCGAGAACCGCGCGCTGGCCGGGATCGCGGCGGGCGACGAGGTGGACGTCGAGGTCACGCTCGACACCGCGCCGCGCGAGATCGCGGTGCCCGCCGACCTCGCCGCCGCGCTCGCCGCCGAGCCCGAGGCCAAGCGCTTCTTCGACGGCCTCGCCGCGAGCCACCGCAAGGCGTTCGCGCTCGCCGTCGAGTCCGCCAAGAAGCCCGAGACGCGCGCGAAGCGCGTCGCCGACACCGTCGAGAAGCTGAAGCAGGGCAAGAACCGCTGACCCCACAGGGAGCAATGCCATGCGTTTCATCATGTTCCTCAGGACGCCCGAGAACGCCGAGATCGGCCCGCCGCCGCCCGGCCTGCTGCCCGCGATCGGCGCGCTCGGCGAGGAGGCGGCCAAGGCCGGCGCGCTGATCGACACCGCCGGGTTCGCGCCGACCTTCACCGCGGTGCGCAGCAGGGTCGTGGACGGGGAGATCACCCGCGCCGAGGGCCCGTTCGGCGAGGCCGAGGCGCTCGCCGCCTACGCGCTGTACGACGTCGCCTCCCGCGACGAGGCCGTCGAGTGGGCCGAGAAGTTCCTCGCCGTCCACCGCGACAACTGGCCGGGCTGGGAGGGCGAGGCCGAGGTCCGGCAGCTGTTCGGCCCGGCCGACGCGCCGCCCGCCTGACCGCGTCCGCGCACGCTCGAAGATGTCGCCCGACGGCCCGGCTGGGATCTTGGGGGCACCGTCACGAGCGAGGAGGCGCGTCATGGCGCACGTCGACAAGTTCTGCGCGGAGCGGACGCCCGCGCCGCACGACCTTCCCCGGCTCAGCTTCGACCTGCCGGAGTTGCGCTATCCCGAGCTGCTGAACTGCGCGGCGGTCCTCCTCGACGAGGCCGTCGCGCGTTTCGGCCCCGACCGGCGCTGCCTCGTCACCGAGGACGCCGTCCTGACCTACGGCGACCTCGACCTGCTGTCCGGCAGGATCGCCAGGGTGCTCGCCGACGACCTCGGGATCGTGCCGGGCAACCGGGTCCTGCTGCGCGGCGCGAACAGCCCGTGGCTCGTCGCGGCGTGGCTCGGCGTGCTGAAGGCCGGTGCGGTCGCCGTCACGACGATGCCGCTGCTGCGCGCGCACGAGCTCGCCGCCATCACCCAGATCGCCCGCCCGTCGGCGGCGCTGTGCGACCACCGCGCGACGGGCGAGCTCGCCGGGGTCCCCGTCGTCGCGTTCGGCGGCGACGCGCCCGACGACCTCGCCGCGCGCTGCGCGGGCAGGGAGCCGCTGCCCGCGGTGCCGACCGACGCCGCCGAGACCGCGCTGCTCGCCTTCACCTCGGGCACGACGGGCCGCCCCAAGGCGACCCTGCACTGCCACCGCGACGTGCTCGCCATCGCCGACACGTTCTCCGCGCACGTGCTCAAACCGGTCCCCGACGACCTCTTCCTCGGCACCCCGCCGATCGGGTTCACCTTCGGGCTCGGCGGCCTCGTGGTGTTCCCGCTCCGCGCGGGCGCGTCGGTCTACCTTGGCGAGCCGGGACCCGGCGCGGGACCGCTCGCCGAGACCGTCGAGAGGGTCGGCGCGACAGTGCTGTTCACCGCGCCGACCGTCTACCGCGCGCTGCTGGAACAGGGCCTCGCCGGGCGGCTGTCCGGGCTGCGCCGCGCGGTCTCGGCGGGCGAGCACCTGCCGGAACGGGTCTGGCACGCCTTCCACGAGGCGACCGGCATCCGCCTCATCGACGGGATCGGCGCGACCGAGATGCTGCACGTGTTCATCTCCGCCGCCGACGGGGACATCAGGCCGGGCGCGACGGGCCTGCCCGTCCCCGGGTACCGGGCGCGGATCGTGGACGAGGACCTGCGGGAGGTGCCCGACGGCGTCCCCGGACTGCTCGCCGTCCAGGGCCCGACCGGCTGCCGCTACCTTGACGACCCCCGCCAGCGCGCTTACGTCAGGGACGGGTGGAACCTCACGGGCGACGTCTACGTCCGCGACGCCGACGGCTACTTCTGGTACCAGGCGCGCAGCGACGACATGATCGTCTCGGCCGGGTACAACATCGCCGGTCCCGAGGTCGAGCGTGCCGTTCTCGACCATCCGGCGGTCCTCGACTGCGGCGTCGCGGGGGTGCCCGACCCGGGCCGTGGCATGATCGTCAAGGCTTTTGTGGTGTTGCGTCCCGGGGTGCCGGAGACCGCGGAGACCGCGCGCGGCATCCAGGAGTTCGTGAAGCGGTCGATCGCGCCGTACAAGTACCCGAGGGCCGTCGAGTTCCGTGCCGCGCTGCCGCGCTCGTCCAACGGCAAGCTGTTGCGCAGGGAGCTGCGCCCCGCCGCATGACGCGAGGGGGGACGGCCTGGCCGTCCCCCCTCCGCGCGGTCTCCGGTGCTCAGGCCCTCAGGAAGTCGATGAGGACCGGCCCGAGCGCCTTGGCCTTGACGATGTGGGTCTGGCCGGGCAGCGTCTCAAGCCGCGCCGACGGCAGAATCCCGGCGAGGTGCGCCATCGCGTTGCGCGACCACTCGGGGCTCTTCCCGCCGGACACCACGAGGGTCGGCAGGGTGACGTCGGCGTACCGCTCGGCGGGCAGCGGCAGGCCGCGGCCGGTGTCGCCGAGGACCGCGACGTCGTACGGCAGCGTGTGGATGAGCGACTTCATGTGCTTCCACGCGGGCATCAGCGGCATCATCGCGACGACGAAGCCGGGCACGAGCACGCCCTGGCGCATGAACAGCTTGATGGCCTGCGACGCGCGCCCCTGGGCGATCAGCGCGTCGATCTCGGCGGCGTAGTCGGGGATGGGCGGCCGGGTGCCGTCGACCACAAAAGGCGCCTCGAACAGCGCGAGCCGCGTGATGGGCAGCCCGGCACGGGCCGCCTCGAGCGCGAGCGCCGCACCCGAGGAGATGCCGTAGACGGCGGCCGACCCGCCGACCGTGTCGATGACCGCCGCCAGGTCCTCGATCTCCTTGGCGACCGAGTAGGGCGCGGTGTCCCCGCTGCCGCCCCTGCCGCGCCGGTCATAGTTCACGACGGTGAAGTGCTCGGCGAGCAGCGGCGCGAGCTCGGCGTTCGGCCCGAAGTCCCGCGTGTTGAACGCGCCCCCGACCAGAACGACGGGCGGCCCCTGGCCGACCTTTTCATAGGCGATCACTGTCCCGTCGGCGGAGACGGCGGTGGTCGAGTCGTCCTTGACGTGCATGTGTTCCTCCCGGCCGCCCCGCGTCCCGGGCCGTACTCGCCGGAACGCGACTTTGACGAGGCCCGGCTCCTCCGGGCGGCCCGCGTTCCGTGCCGTACTCGTGCGGCCTGGCGGCCTGCGGCTTGGTCGATGGATGGTTCGCCGACCATTCTGACGACGGCGCGCGGCCCGCGCTTCTCCGAAACTGCTGTGTCCCACGGCTGGCAGGAACGGGATTCGCGCCGTCAGCTACCTGAAGCGCGCGGGCCGCCCGCCGGGCGCGCTCCCCGGTGACGATGCGTTGCAGGTATCCGCACCACAGGGAGCGCCCATGTCCGAACTGCTCTGCGAGAGGGACGGCCCGCTGGCCGTCGTCCGGCTGCACCGGCCGCGCGTGCGCAACGCGCTCAGCGGCGCGCTGATGGAAACCCTCAGGGGCGCCGCGCTCGCCCTCGCGGCGGACCCCGGCGTCCGCGCGATCGTGCTGACCGGCGACGGCCCGGGGTTCTGCGCAGGATCAGACCTGAAGGAGCTCGCCGGGCTCGACCGGGAGGCGGTCGTCCGGCACGAGGAGGCCGCCGGAGCCGTCGCCAGGACGCTCCAGCGCCTCGAAGTGCCGGTCGTCGCCGCCGTCGAGGGGTTCGCGATCGGCGGCGGGTTCCTGCTGGCGACGTCCTGTGACCTCGTCGTCTCCGCGGCCGACGCCCGCTGGCACCTGCCCGAGGTCAAACTCGGCTGGGTGCCGCCGTGGGGCCTGTCCGGCCTTGTCGACAGGGTGGGCCCGGCCCGCGCCCGCACCCTCGTGTGGGGCGCGGCCCCGATCACCGGCGCTGAGGCGTGCCGGCTCGGCGTCGTTGACGAACTCGCCGGGCCCGGCGCGGCGCTGTCGCGCGCGAAGTACCACGCGGCGCGGCTCGCCCTGCTGCCCGGCCACGCCGTCGCCGCCGCCAAGACCGCCCTCGCCGCCGACGCGCGCGCCCTTGACGAGGTCTGCTCGGCGGCCTTCGCCGACGGCCTCACCCGCCAGCCCGCCCTCGCCTCGCTCGCCGGGTACGCCGCGAGGAGGGCGTGATGAGCAAGGTCACGACCGCCGCGCAGGCCGTCGGCCGCATCCGCGACGGCCAGACCGTCGGCTGCACCGGCGTCATCGGCTGGATCACCCCCGACGCGCTGCTGCGGGCGCTCGGGGAGCGGCACGCCGCGACGTCCGCCCCGCACGGCCTCACCTTCTTCTTCACCTGCGCGACAGGTGACGCGCTCGGCATCCCCGGCATGGACCACGTGGCCCGCGCGGGCCTGATGAAGCGGATCGTCTCCGGCTCCTACGTCAATCCGCGCGACCCGGCGACCGGCGAGCGGCCCGCGCTCACCGGGCTCATCCGGGCCGACCGGATCGAGGCGTACAACTGGCCGATCGGCGCGGCGATGCACTGGCTGCGGGAGGTCGCCCGCAAGGGTCCCGGCCATCTGACGCGGATCGGCCTCGGCACGCACGCCGACCCACGGCACGGCGGCGGCCGCCTCACCGACCGCGCGCGCGACGACCTCGTCGAACTCGTGGAGTTCCAGGGCCAGGAGTACCTCTACTACCCGACGTGGAACCTCGACGTCGGGCTCATCCGCGCGACGAGCGCCGACGAGGACGGGAACCTGTCGTTCGAGGGGCAGCCGCTCCTGTCGAGCTGTCTCGCGCTCGCCCTCGCCGTGAAGTCTTGCGGCGGCCGGGTCATCGCCCAGGTCGACAGGGTCGTGCCGCGCGGCTCCCGCGCGGCGGGGGAGGTCAGAATCCCCGCCCCGCTGGTGGACGACGTCGTGGTGGCCGAGGGCGAGCCCGTCGGCACGGGGGTCGGCCGCGACCCCGGCTACCTGCGTCCCGTCGCCGACCCGGCCGCGCTCGTGCCCCGGCTGCCGTCCGGAATCGACAAGGTCGTCGCCCGCAGGACCGCCGCCGAGCTGCGCGAGGGCGAGACAGCGATCTTCGGGTTCGGGAACTCCTCCGACGCGGTGCTCGCCCTCGCCGAGGACGTCCCCGACGCCGCCGACCGGTTCCTGTTCACCACCGAGCACGGCTCGTTCGGCGGGCTCGTCATGGGCGGCTGGCGGTTCTCGGCCAACTACGGGCCGACCGCGCTGCTCGACGGGCCCGCCCAGTTCGACTTCATCGACGCGGGCCTGTGCCGGTTCGCCGCGCTCGCCTTCGCCCAGTTCGACGCCGAGGGACGCGTCAACGTCACAAGGTTCGGCGAGGCCAACCCCGGCGCGGGCGGCTTCCCCCACATCGCCGACCGCGCCCGCCGCCTCGTCTTCGCCGGGACGTTCAGCACCGGAGGGCTGAAGGCCGAGTGCGGGGGCGGCGCGCTGCGGATCGTCAGGGAGGGCGACATCGCCAAGTTCGTCAGCGCCGTCGACCACACCACCTACCACGCGGGGGAGGGGGTGCGGCGCGGCCAGGAGGCCCGTGTCGTCACCGAGCGCGCGGTCTTCGACCTGACCCGCGACGGGCTCGTCCTCGTCGAGACGGCCCCCGGCGTCGACGTCCGCGCCGACATCCTCGGCCGGATGCCCTTCCCCGTGGCGGTGGCCCGCGACGTCGCGCCGATGGACCCGGCCCTCTTCCGCTAGCGCACGGCGGGAGATGTGGCCGCCGCGACGCGGGCGCGACGATGGGCGGGCAGCCGACGGGAGGAGCCGTGGTGTTCGCGGACGAGGACGGGACCGGGGCCGAGGTCTGGGCGATGGCGCAGCTCGTGACGCCGATGGCGGTTCGGGTGGCGGCGACCCTGCGGGTGGCCGACCACATCGCCGACGGCAGGGACACCGCCGACAAGCTCGGCGAGGCGGTCGGGGCCGACCCCGACGCGCTCGGCCGGCTCCTGCGCTACCTCGCCAAACGCGAGGTGTTCACCTGGGACGCCGCCACCGGCGTGTTCGGGCTCGGCAGGCTCGCCGGCCCGCTGCGCGAGGGGCACCCGACGGGCCTGCGCGGCTGGCTCGACCTCGACGGCATCGGCAAGGCCGAGACCGCCGCCGTCGAGCTGGCGCACGCCGTCCGCACCGGTGAGGCAGCCTTCACCAGGGCGTTCGGGCACGGCTTCTGGGACGACCTCGCCGCCGACCCCGCCCGTGGCGCGGCCTTCGACACCCTGCTCGGCCGCAACGTCCCGGGCCGCGCGCCCGCGATCAGCGCCGCCTACCCGTGGGGGAGCCTGGGCCGCCTCATCGACGTCGGCGGCGGCGACGGCTCCCTGCTCACCGAGCTGCTGACCGGCCACCCGACGCTGCGCGGCGTCCTGGTGGACCAGCCCGAGACGGTCAGGGCGGCGGCCGCCGCCCTCGCCAGGGCGGGCCTCGCGGAGCGCGCCGAGGTCGTCGAGGGCAGCTTCTTCGACCCGCTGCCCGCCGGAGCGCCCGGCTACCTCCTGTCGTTCGTCCTGCACAACTGGAACGACCGCGACGCCGCCCGCATCCTCGCCAACTGCGCGCAGGCCGCAGGCGCGGACGGCAGGGTGTTCGTGGTGGAGAAGGTCCGCCCGGACGGCACCGCGCACACCGGGATGGACCTGCGGATGCTCGTCTACTACGGCGGCAAGGAGCGCGGCAGGGCCGAGCTCGCCGACCTCGGCGTGCGCGCGGGGCTGCGGCTGCGCGCCGCGCACCCCGCAGGGCAGCTCACCGTCTTCGAGTTCACCGCAGCCTGACCCGGGAGGACCCGCGATGGAGACCACGGTCGCGATGAGCGCGCGGGAGGCGCTGGCCGCCCTCGTGTCGCCCGAGGGCAGGACCGACCCGTACCCGCTGTACGAGCGGCTGCGCGCGCACGGCGACCTCGTGGAGGTGAAGCCCGGCCTGTACGCGGCGGTCGGCTACGCGGCGTGCGACCGGGCGCTGCGCGACCCGAGGCTGCGCGTCCAGGACGCCGAAGGCTACGACCGCGCCGCGCCCGGCTGGCGGGCGCACTCGTCGCTGCGCGGATACGCCGACTCGATGCTGTACCGCAACGAGCCCGACCACGCGCGGATGCGCCGCCTGGTCAGCAGGGGGTTCACCGCGTCACGGGTCGCCGGGATGCGGACCGGCATCGCGGAGATGACCGACCGGCTGCTCGACGGCATGGCCGAGCTCGGCGGCGACGGATCGCCCGTCGACTTCGTCGCGGAGTTCGCCTCGCGGCTGCCGATCGCGGTGATCAGCGCGCTGCTGGGCGTCCCGGAGTCCGACCACGTCTGGTTCCGTGAGATCGCCGCCGACCTCACCCTCGCCCTCGAGGGGTTCACCTCCGACGGCCTCGCGCCCGCCGACCGCGCCATGGACGACCTCGCCGCCTACTTCGTGGAACTCATGGACCGCCGCCGCGGGTCCGACGACGTGCTGAGCACGCTCGCGCACGTCCGCGACGCCGACCGGCTGACCGGCGACGAGCTCGTCGGGAACATGATGCTGCTGCTCACCGCGGGCTTCGAGACGACCACGTTCCTCCTCGGTCACGCGCTGCTCCTGGCGTTCGAGCATCCGGAGCACGCCGCGCGGCTCCGCGCCGACGACGCGTTCGCGCCCGGGTACGTCGAGGAGGTTCTGCGTTTTGAGGCCCCGGTCCAGGCGACGAGCCGCCTCGTCGCCGAGGACAGTGAACTGTTCGGCAGGACAATTCCCGGCGGAAGCAAGATCCTGGTGATCCTTGGCGCCGGAAATCGTGACCCGAAACGTTATGCCGACCCCGGTCTGTTCGATCCCGAACGCACCGACGTGCAGCCGTTGAGTTTCGGCGCGGGCGCGCATTTCTGCCTCGGCTCGCCGCTGTCCAGGCTTGAGGCGTCGATCGCCCTCCCACGCCTGCTCCAGCGCTTCCCGGGGCTCGCCCAGGCGGGCCAGTACACCCGCAGGGAAACCTGGGTCGGCAGGGGCCTCGACACATTTCCGGTGACCATTGTCTAGACGGTCGCAAAGCACGCCGCAAAGCATTTAGAAAGATGTTCCGGGGTGCGGTGCCGCGCGATGCTTGCGGCACGCACTCCAGAAAGGTGGTCCCGATGACGGCCATCGCTGACATCCCCACAGGCAGCCAGAAGAAACGCGTACCGGTCCTCGACGGAATCCGCGGGGTCTGCGCGCTCGGCGTCCTGTTCACCCACGTCGCGTTCGCCACGTTCGTCCAGGCGTCGAACGCGTCGGAGAACAGCAGGGACATCTGGGCGATCCTCGCGGCCGGCCAGCTGTCCCTCGGGCCGTTCTTCGTCCTGTCCGGCCTGCTGCTGTACCGGCCGTTCGCGCGCAGGGCGTTCGGCGACGCGCCGCGGCCCGCCCTCGGCAAGTTCTACCTGCGCCGCGCCTCACGCATCCTCCCGGCGTTCTGGCTCGTCGTCACCGTCGACCTCGTGCTGCTCAACGCCTCGGCCATCACCGGCGTGTGGGACGTCCTGCGGCCCTACCTGCTCCTGCACATCTACGACTTCCACTACTACGCCGGCATGGACGTGCTGTGGACCGTCCCGACGGAGATCCAGTTCTACGCGCTGCTCCCCGTCCTGGCCTGGGTCATGCACCGGCTCGCCAAGGGCGTCGCCGACCCGGCAGCCAAGGCCCGCCGCATGATCGCCCCGCTCGGCGTCTTCGTCGCCGCCGAGTACGCCTGGACGATCTACATCCACGGCGCGTTCGAGATGTGGCCGTCGCAGTACTTCTACCCGCTGAGCGTGTGCAGCCTGTTCGCGATCGGCATGGCGATGGCCGTCTGGTCGGCGCAGTCCGAGGTCTCCGAGCGCCCCGCCGCGCTGCACCGCGCCGCGCTCGCCCGTCCCGGGCTGTTCTGGCTCGGCGCGCTGGCCTTCTACGCGCTCAACTGCGCGCAGCCGTTCAGCACACCGGGCACCTCGGACTGGCTGTCGCCCGAGGCCGCGGTGATCAGGCACCTGTGCATGTTCTTCTTCTCGTTCCTCATCATGGTCCCGCTCGTCGTGCCCGGCGCGACCACGGGCTACATGAAGAACGTCCTGGGCAACCCGGTCCTTGTGTTCCTCGGCAGGATCTCCTACGGCATCTACCTGTGGCACTTCACCGTCATGTACTTCCGCTTCGAGAGCGGCAGTGTGTTCGGCGAGATCGTCCCGGTGCAGATGCTCATCGGCAAGTTCGGGTTCTGGGACCTGTTCCTCACCGTCACGGCGGGGACGATCGTGCTGTCGACCCTCAGCTACTACCTGTTCGAGCAGCCGATCATCCGGTTCGTGGAGAAGCGCGTCAAGTGGCGCGGCCAGCCGCCCGTGGAGGACGCCGCGCCGCAGCGCGCCCCCGCGGGTGTGTGACCGGCACCTGTGACTCAGCCCCGGCGCGCACGCCGGGGCTGAGTCTTGCGCGAGTCTCAGGAGGCGGGCAGGAGGCGGGGGCGTGGCGCGAGCCAGGCGACGTCGGAGACGCCCGGACGCGCGTGCGGGTACTCCGCGACCTGACGCCAGCCGCGGCCGCGCAGGAAGTCGGCGACCGACGCGAGGGTCGCGCCGCCACGGTAGCGGGGGACCGCGCTGCCCTCCACGACGGCGAGGTCGATCCGGTCGAGGTCGGTGCCGTGCAGCACCTCGAGCTCCGCGCCCTGCACGTCGGCGACGAGCACGTTGCAGCCCTCCTGGACCTCGTGGACCGGGACGACGGGGGTGATGTCCCTGCGCCGCACCGCGAGCGACGCCACCGGTGCGAACAGGCTCGACTGCTGGTCGTACTCGGTGACGTGCAGGACCGCGCGGCCACGGGCGCGGCCCGCCGCGGCGCGGACCACCTCCCAGACGGGCGGGCCCGCCGCGTCGGACAGGGCGGGGCCGAGGAACGCGGTGAGCTCGTCCTCGAGGATCGAGGTGAGGTCGGGGTTGGGCTCGACCAGCACCATCCTGCCGAACCCGCACGCGGCGAGCGCGGGGATCTCCTGGCCCCGGTGCGCGCCCACCTGGACCACCCCGCGCGGCGCGACGCCGAGCGTGGACATGAGCCCGCACAGCCGCTCCTCCCACCGCACGTACTCACCGGCGTAACTGCCGAGGCGGACATCGGCGACGGGTTCGGCCGCGGCCAGGGACTCCGCTCGATCGCTCATTGCGACTCGCCTTTCTCTGGTGGTTTTCCCATATGCTGACCAGGCGGCGCGTTCCCGTGCGCGAGGCCATGCATCACATCGTTGTCAACTGCTCGTCCACCGGCATCTTCGGTGCTGCCGACAGCCATTCCTCATGTGCTTTTCGCACTTTTTCCCACAGGGTTTCGCGGCGCTGCGGGGAAATCTCTGCCAGGCGGAGGCCGAACACGTCGGCGAGCGCCTCGTACCAGGCGGCGGCGGTGGGCAGCTCCCGCGTGCTCCGGCCCGCCGCGTCGATCCTGCGCAGGACGCAGCCCATCAGCACGTCCGCGCCCGAGGCGTCGCGGCGCATGACGCACACCGCCCTGACCAGCCGGGAGTTCGGCGACGTCGCGAGGTAGGGGTGCCATGCGGCGAACTCGTCGTTGGCGGCGGGCGCGGGGCGCACGTCCATCGCGGTGATGGAGCCGCGCGGGTCGTGTTCGAGCCGCCAGCCGCCCGGCTCGACCCGCGACGGCAGCAGCGTGAACCGCAGCGGGCCGTGCTCGACGGGGCCCTGCGCGAGCCGGACCGGCTCGTACAGGCCGTCGCCGAGCCCCGCGTCGACCAGCCACGCGTCCCCGTCGAGCCGGGTGGTGAGGGTCAGGTGCGGGGCGAACCCGGCGTCCGACGGCGCGGTCGCGCCACGCCCCTGGATGCCGGCGCGGTGGCCGGTGACCTGGTACCCGAGCGCGGAGAGCAGCGCGCCGAACGCGGTGTTCAGCTGCACGCAGTAGCCGCCGCGCCCGGCGAGGACCCGGCGCACCGCCTCGCGCCGGTCCACCGAGGTCGCGACGCCCATCTGGATGTCCAGGGTCTCGTAAGGCAGCCGCTCGACGTGCGCCCGGTGCAGCGCGCGCAACGCGTCGAGCGTCGGCGCGCCGGGCGCGTCGACGCCGAGCCTGGCGAGGTAGGGGGCCACCCAGGCGGGCCTTGCGGAACGGGTCATGGGTCTCTCCCTGAGATAGCGGGACCGTGACCCCCATCGTGCGCCGGAAACGCATCGGAAAGGGCGGCCGCCGATGTCAGGAAACTGCCGCCGAGATACCAGCTTCATGCCATCGTCAGGGCGTCGGGAAATCGCTGCCGCGCTGCTTCAGCCCGGGGAACGAGGAAAGGTCGTCGACCGTCCATCCGGAAAGGTCGTATTCACTCATGAACTGATCCACGAAATCGGTGTAGGAATCTATCTGACCGCCGAACAACTGGGCCTGCAGCAGTTCGAGCCTGACGTTCTCGTGGTTGCCCGCGTAGTTGCGCTCGTACAGCTCGTGCCTGCCGCCGAACTCGGTGCCGACGGCGTCCCACAGCAGCTTCATCACCTTGACGCGCTCCTCGGCGTCCGCGCCGCCCGAGCCGCGCAGGTACTTGTCGAGGTAGCCGCGGATCTCGGGGTCGGCGAAGTCCTCGGCGCCGGAGTTGACGTAGATGAGCCCGCTCGCCACGTCCTGCTGGATGATCTCCTTGACCCTGCTGTAGCCGAGCTGCATGAACCACCGGTACGCCATGCCGTACTGGACGTTCGGCAGCACCGCGCCGCCCACCCACGGGGTCGGGTTGCGCGCGGCGGCGTCCGACAGGCCCCAGAACAGGTTCCGCCAGGCGAGCACCTCGCCCAGCCTGGTCTGCACGCCGCGGAAGTCCCTGGTCCCGGTGATCTCCAGCGCCTTCACCAGCAGCCCCGCGAGGAACTCGAGCTTGACGGCGAGCCGCGTGCAGCCGTGGAACGTGAACCGCTCGAGGAACCCCGACCTGCCGCTGAACAGCCGGATCTTCTCCATGTCGCCGTAGATGAACACGTTCTCCCAGGGGATCAGGACCTTGTCCAGGACGAGGATCGTGTCGTTCTCGTCAAGTCGCGAGGAAAGCGGGTAGTCGAACGGGCTGCCCGTCATCGCGGCCGCGGCCGTGTAGGACGGGCGGCAGATGAGCTTCATGCCGGGCGCGTCCATCGGCACCGTCGCGACGAGGGCGAACCGCTTGTCCTTGATGGGCAGGCCGTAGTGCGCGACGAAGTTGTAGTGGGTGAGGACCGAGCCCGTCGCCACGACCTTCGCGCCGCTCACCACGACCCCGGCGTCGGTCTCCCGCTCGACGTGCACGAACACGTCGGCGACCTCGTCGGCGGGCCGGTCACGGTCGACCGGGGGGTGCACGATCGCGTGGTTCCAGTACAGGACCTTCTCCTGCGACTCCCGGTACCAGCGCCGCGCGTTGTCCTGGAACGGCGCGTAGAACTCGGCGTTCGCGCCGAGCGTGCCGAGGAACGACGCCTTGTAGTCGGGGCTGCGGCCCATCCAGCCGTACCCGAGCCGCGCCCAGCCCGCGATCGCCTGCTGGTCGGCGACGAGGTCGGCGGCGTCGCGCGGGGTGGTGAAGAAGGCGTGGGTGAACCCGCCGCTGCCGGTGTCGGTCGGTTTGACAAGGCCGTCCCGCCGCTCGGGGTCGTGCAGCGCGTCGTAGAGCCGGGCGGTCATCCGCACCGGATTGTGGAAGGCGGGGTGCGCGGTGACGTCCTTCACGCGCTCCCCGTAGAGGTGGACCTCACGGCCGTCGCGGAGGCTCTCCACGTACTCCGTGCCGGTCAGCGGTCGGACGGTCGGGCCGGAATCGCTCATCGCCGTTCCCCCTCCGGGAATTCTCACCGGTGATCATCGTCCGCCCGTGAGGAAGTCCCGCGCACCTCCTGACGTGCTGAATGCGCGCGCCCCTCGCACCTCTCCGGTCTCACCTCTCCGGCAATCTCGGAGAAGTGCCCCGCCGAGCGGTCGGCGCATGCTGAGGGTCACCGCCGCGAACAGGGAGGACGCTTGTGATGGACACCGAGGCCGAATTCGACGTCATCGTCATGGGAGGCGGGCCCGGCGGCTCGGCCACCGCGGGTCTGCTCGCCAAGCGCGGCCACCGGGTGCTCGTCCTGGAGCGCGAGCGGTTCCCGCGCTACCACATCGGCGAGTCGCTGATCACCGGGACGATCCCGACCCTCGAGGAACTCGGCGTCCGCGAGCGGATGGACGAACTCGGCTTCAACCGCAAATATGGCGGCACCCTGCTGTGGGGGAGGAACCAGGGCACCTGGGACTTCAGGTTCACCGAGTCGTCGGACTACGAGTACTCCCACCAGGTGCGCCGCGCCGACTTCGACGCGATGCTGCTCGCCCGCGCCCGTGAACTCGGCGCGCGGGTGGTGGAGGAGGCGTCGGTGAAGGACGTCCTGATGGACGGCGACAGGGTGACCGGCGTCGTCTACACGCTGCGCGGCGAGGGCGCCGAGCACACCGCGCGCTGCCGGACCCTCGTGGACGCGACGGGCCAGCAGCACCTGCTGGCGCGCAGGTTCGACCTCATCGAGTGGCACGAGGACCTGCGCAACATCGCCGTGTGGACCTACTGGGCGGACTGCAAGAAGTACCGGGGGACCCGCGCCGGCGACACCGTCACCGAGAACCGCCCGAACGGCTGGTTCTGGTACATCCCGCTGGCGGACGGCACGGTGAGCGTCGGCTACGTCACCCCGATCGAGGAGTTCCGCGCGAGCGGCCTGAGCCTTGAGGAGCTGTACGCGCGGGAGCTCGGCGAGGCCGTCGAGGTGCGGGCGCTGACCGAGGGCGCGACCCGCGCCGCGGCGTTCCGCAGCATCAAGGACTGGTCCTACACGTGCCGCAGCTTCCAGGGTCCCGGCTGGGCGCTGGTCGGCGACGCGGCGGCGTTCATCGACCCGCTGCTGTCCACCGGCGTCACCCTCGCCATGCGCGGCGCGCAGGGGCTCGCGGAGTCGCTTGACGCGGTGCTGCGGGACCCGTCGACGGAGGCCGCGACGATGGCCGCGTACGAGCGCGACTACCGCGAGTTCCTCGGGTCGCTGCTGGAGTTCGTCAGGTTCTTCTACGACCGGACCCGGAACAAGGAGGACTACTGGGACAAGGCGCAGGAGACGATCGACCCGCACCGGCTGCGCCCGCGCCGGATCGACTTCGCGACGATGCTCTCCGGCCTGACCGCCATCAACGACGTCTTCGACGGCCCCACCGCGCCTTCCGCAGACCTGGCTGAGCCCGCCGACCTGCCCAAGGCCGCTGACCTGCCCGAGGGCGCCGACCTGCGCGAGCCCGCCGGCCTGGCTGAGCCCGCCGACCTGCCCGAGCCCGTCGACCTGCCCAAGGCCGCTGACCTGCCCAAGGGCGCCGACCTGGCTGAGCCCGCGGAGCCGACTGAGCCCGCCGGGCTGGGCGGGCCCGTCGACCTGCGCGAGCCCGCTGAGTTCCCTGAGCCCGCTGGGCTCTGACGGGGGCGGGCCGTGCGCGTCACCAGCGGACGGTGTCGAAGGGGAGGATCTGGCGGGGCGGCGGAGGGGCCGTCCCGCGCGTCCGCCATTCGGCCGGGTAGCCGATCGAGACCTCCTCGAAGCGGACGCCGTCGTGCCATGTCGTGCGGGGGATGTGCAGGTGCCCGTAGACGACGGCCGCCGCGTTGAACCTGACGTGCCAGTCGGCGGTCGCGCGGGTGCCGCACCACTGCGCGAACTCCGGGTGCCTGAGCACCTGGGTGGGGTCGCGGACCAGGGGGAAGTGGTTGACCAGCACGACGGGCTCGGCGGCGAGCGCGGCGAGCCTGCGCTCGGTCTCGGCGACGCGGGCCCGGCACCAGGCGTCCCGGGTCGGGTGCGGGTCGGGGTGGAGCAGGAACTCGTCGGTGCACACGATCCCCGCCGCGTAGGCCGCGGCGAGGCTCTCGTCCTTCGTCCTGGTGCCCGGCGCGCGGAACGTGTAGTCGTACAGCAGGAACAGCGGCGCGATCCGGACTGGCCCGCCGGGGCCGTCCCACAGCGGGTAGGGGTCCTCGGGCGTCACGACGCCGAGCGAGCGGCACATCTCCACCAGGTACCGGTACCGGCGCTCTCCGCGCAGCCGGACGGGATCGTGCTTCGCCGTCCACAGTTCGTGGTTGCCGGGGGCCCACAGGACGCGGGCGAAGCGGCGGCTCAGGGCGGCGAGCGCCCAGCGCACGTCATCGAACACCTCCGCGGTGTCCCCGGCGACGATCAGCCAGTCGCCGTCGCCTTCCGGGCGAATCCGTTCGACGAACTCGCGGTTCTCCCGCATCGCGACATGGAGGTCGGAGACGGCGAGCAGTTTCGGCGCCATCGCTCCATCGTCGGGACGGCCCGGCGCGCGCGCTTCTCCCGTGGTGCGGATTTCCGGCCTGCGGTCCTGCTTCCAGAATGCGCACCCCGGCGAACCGCACTTAAGCGGACATCAGATGAAAAACCACCCGACTATCGTGAAGATGTCTGTCCATTTTGTCCATTCCTACCGAGGTGAAACAGGGGGCTGTGATGGAAGAGCCGGACGAGTTCGACGGCACGGCGTGGGACTGCCTTTCCTACGGTCCGGTCCGGGACGCCGGGCGGCTCGACGAGATCACCGGGGAGCACGTGCGCGGTGGCGTCGCCGAGGAAGGCCAGGTCTAGTCTTGATCTGTTCAGCCCGCGGGAGGTGGAACCGGATGGACATGTCCGTGATCGGGATCTCGGTCGAGGAGGAGGAGGTCTACCGGTTCTTCCTCCGCCACCCCGGTGAGGGGATCGGCACCGTGCGCCAGGCGCTCGGCTGGGACCCCGACGCGATCGAGGCGGCCGTCGAGGCGCTCGGCAGGCTCGCGCTGCTGGAGATCTCCGACCGGCACCGCATCGCCGTCACCGAGCCGAGGATCGGCGTCGAGCGGTTGATCGAACGCCGTCTGCACGACCTTAACGGGCAGATCCGCCAGGTCCTGGCCGCCCGCGACGCGATCTCCTCCCTGGTGGAGGACCAGCGGCAGGGCGAGGCGAAGGAGCCCACGCTCGACATCGAGCGCATCAACGGCCTCGACCGGGTCCGCCTGCGCCTTGACGACCTCGCGTTCTTCTCCTACCGGGAGACCCTCGCCGTCCATCCGGGCGGGCCGCTGTCGCGCGCCGCGATCGACAAGGCGCTGCCGCTGGACACCAGGTCGCTGCGCCGCGGCCTCGTGCTGCGCTGCGTCTACCATCCGGGGGCGCTCGAGGACGCGCCGATGGCGGCGTACGTACGGGAGATCTCCGGGCTCGGCGCGGAGATCAGGGTGACGTCGGAACCGCTCGACCGCATGGTCATCTTCGACCGGGGCGCGGCGGTCGTCCCGGTCAACCCGCGCGACTCCAAGCAGGGCGCGCTGCTGGTGCGCGAACCCGGGCTCGTCGCCCAGATGGTCGCCTACTTCGACACCATCTGGCAGTCCGCCGACGTGCTCGACGCGGGCCCCGGCGACGGCGGGCCGCTGCTGTCGGACATGGACCGCAAGGTGCTCGCGGCACTGTGCGACGCCGACAAGGACGAGATCGCCGCCCGCGACCTCAACGTCTCGGTCCGCACCTACCGCAGGTACGTCGCCGACCTGATGACCCGGCTCGGTGCCGTCAACCGCTTCCAGGCCGCGCTCCGCGCCCGCGAGGCCAACTGGATCTAGTGGATCTAGCCCATGGCCTGATCCGCCTCGGGGCGGGGAGTCAGGTGGTCGACGCGCGGGAGACCTCGAGGGAGGCTTCCCGCGCGACGTCGTCAAGGAGGGCGGCGAGGTCGTCGGGGGCCGAGATCATCGGCCAGTGGCCGGCGTCGAGGGTGCGGAAGGACCAGGTGGGCTCGGCGCGCAGCGGTTCAACGTCGGCGGCGAGCGCGTCGTCGAAGTGGTCGCCGGAGCAGACCACGTAGACGGCCTTCTGCCTTGCCGCGGGGCGGCTGAGCGTCACGGGTTCGCACAGCGGCCGGCCCGGGTGGTCCACCGAGTGCCGGACGAGCCAGTCGGCCTGCTTGGGCGTGATCCCCTGCCCGTCGGCGATCACGCTGCTGTCCGGAACGGGCCAGCGGCCGCCGCTCTCGTCGATCAGCCGCCGTTCCTCCTCCCCGAGCGGGGCGGGGAAGGCGTCCAGGACGGCCTGGCCCGCGCGCGGCACGAACGCCTCAAGGTAGACGACCCGCGCGACACGTTCCGGAATGCGGTCGGCGGCCACTCCGCCGACCACGCCGGAAAGGCTGTGCGCCACGATGATCGCGTCGCGCACATCGTTTTCCTCGACGGCCCTCAGGATGTCATTGATATGCGTCCGCAGGCCGATCGAACTGACATCGGCGGCCGCGTCGGCGGCGAGTCCGGTCAACGTTATGGGATATGCCCTATGCCCCATTTCGTGCAGCCGCCGGACCACGCTTTCCCAGATCCAAGCCCCCTGCCATGGCCCGGGAATCATGATGAAGTTCATTTGTTCGCCCACCTTCTACTTTATCGTAGCGTGTGCATTAGGCGCGATGGGAGAGGGGCGGGGGGAGCCGTTACGCGGGCGTCCGCCGCCGCGTAGGCGCGGCCCTCCACCGGGACGTCACGGCCGCCCGCGCCGAGGATCGCGACGACGCCCGCGTAGCCGGGGCCGGGGTCGAGCGGGAACAGCCCCACCGACGCCGGGGCGAGGTCAAGGGGCCAGCGCAGCAGCGCGGGGGGCGCGTCGGGCCCGGTCACCTCCACCTGGTCGGGCGGGATGCGCAGGCCGTGCCCGGTCGCCTTGAGCACCGCCTCCTTGCGCACCCACATGGCGACATATGCCGCGTCCTTCCCCTCGGGAGGGACGCCGCGCAGTATGGTCCGCTCGGCCGGGGTCAGCGCGAGCTCGGGCATCGCCGCCGCGCCCGGCACGATCTGCTCGACGTCCACGCCGACCGGGCCCAGCGCGCTGAGCGCGACGGCCACCCGGTCGCCGGCGTGCGAGACCGACACCTCGAGGACCGGCCCGTCGGTGACGATCCTCGGCTTGCCGTGTTGCGCGCCGCATCCCTGGCAGGTCCGGTCGACGACCACCTCGCCGGGCGTGACGCCGAGCTCGGCGGCGGCAGCGGCGCGCAGCAGCCCGCACGCGGTCACGAAGCGCCGCCGGTCGGCCTCGCGGTGGTAGCCCATCGCGCGCTCGACCTCCGCCGCCGACATGTGCGCGACGGCCTCGGCGTGCGCCGGCTCACGCGGATCCGCCCACCGAATCGTGCAACCAGAACCGGTGGAAATGTGTCCGCTCATCGCCTTCCCCTCTCCCATGCCGCGTCGGGCACGAATCTGCTTCCGGCGGGCTCCCAATCGCCGACACTCGGATCGGCGATGGCCCGGGAGATCTCCCGGCGTATCGCGCGTGCGGTGGCCGACGCGTCGAGCCGGACCTCGATAATGACGTCGCCGGATTCACGGCGCAGCCCCGTCCGCCAATGCCGCGGCAGCATCGCCAGAATCCGAATCCCGTCGACGGGTGAGTTGTTCGGATCGGGCGGCACCCGCCGCAAAGTGACTTCCATGAACATCCGGTTATTCCCGTCCAATGCCCTTGGCCGCTCGCACATTTCCATCGTGTGCTTCCCAGGGCCGCCGCGGGGGCCGGGACGGCGGCAGGAAGCTGACGCGGCCCCGCACCTTGCTGCCACCCGGGGGAGATGCGCCGGCCGGGTGCCGCATCACGAAAGAAGCAACCCGCGACGCGCGAATTGACCATGGGCAGCAGGTCGCCCCGCACCTGACCCCCTGGAGGCACACCATGCCGAGTCCGTTCGGCTCGCTGCTGAGGCTCGCCCTGACCCCGTCCTTCGCGCGCATCGGTTTCGCGGCGCGCGGCTTCCCCTCGGCGGGGACCCCCGCCGCTGCGGCGCTCGAGGAGATCCCGCAGTCGGTGATCGCCGGTTTCGAGTGGGGGATCGACACCCGCGAGCAGTGGGAGCTGGAACGCAGGCTCTCCCTCGTCGCCCCCGAACTGCGCGGCTTCGCCTACGAGGGCGCGACGATGGCGTGCACCGTGCGCGACGCCATGCCGGGCCGCGGCGGCCGCACCCGCGCGCTGCTGCGCGGCCCCGGCGCGCCGCACATCTTCCTCGCCTACATCGGCATCGGGTTCGCGATGGCCAGGCTGCCGCGCCCGCTGTGGAAGAACGTCATGCCCGACCTGTCGGGCTCGCCCTACTACCCGGCGATGACCTGGCTCGCCGTCGACGGCTACGGCTTCGACCGCGCCTACTTCGAGACGAGGACCTGGGTCGACGAGCAGAAGGTCCCCGCCCCCTACGCCTGGGAGGGCGACGCCGACTACTTCCCGCGCGCCGTCGACCAGGGCATCGGCCGCGCGCTGTGGTTCATCCACGGCGCGCGGCCCCGCGCTGTCGCCGACGCGATCGGCGCGTTCGCCGAGCACCGCCGCGCCGACCTGTGGAGCGGCGCGGGCCTCGCCGCGACCTTCGCGGGCGGCTGCGCGCCGCGCGACCTCGCCGCGTTCCGCGCCGTCGCCGACGGCTTGGGCCACGGTCCCCAGGTCGCCCAGGGTGCGGTGTTCGCCGCGCGCGCCCGCGCCTTCTCCGGCCATGTCGCGCCGCACTCGGCCGAGGCGCTCGAGGCGCTCACCGGCCTGACCGTCGAGCGCGCGGTCGCGCTCGCCGACGGCGCGGCGGTCGACCCGGCCGAGTCCCATGCCGTGCCCGCCTACGAGATCTGGCGGGGCAGGGTCCGCGCCCACTTCACGGAGGTGCCGATCGGGTAGCCGCCAGCAGTGCCCCGCGTCCCCCAGCCGCCCCCTCAGCCGCCACTTCCTGGGATGGAGAGATGAGCACAGAACCCAGCAGCCGAGTCCGCGCCCTTCTGCCGGGCGCGGTCGCCCTGGCCGCCATCATCGTCATGTTCTTCGTCGCCCGCCTTCCGCAGGCGTCCGGCGAGGAGAAGAGCGACCTCGCCAAGAGCTACGGCTTCACCGAACTACCCATCGAGATGCCCGCCGGATACGACGCGCCCGCCAAGACAGTCCGCGACGTCAACCCCGCCTATGAGCGGATCCGCTCGTGGATCTCCTCGGTCGGCGCGGCGATCGCCGTCAACGACCTCGCGGGGACGGGCCGGGCGACGGCCCTGTGCATCGTCGACACGCGTACCGACGAGGTCGTCGTCACCTACACGCCCACGGCCTCGGCCGCCGACCGGTTCACCCCCTTCGTCCTTGACGCGGCCCCGCTGCCGATGGACGGGAAGATGGCCCCGATGGGCTGCGTGCCCGGCGACTACAACCGCGACGGCCGCCTCGACCTGCTCGTCTACTACTGGGGCCGCACCCCCGTGGTGTTCCTCGCCAAGGCCGACGCGAGCAAGATCGAGATGGCGTCCTACCAGCCGACGGAACTCGTCCCCGGGCACTCGCCGGACGGCAGGTACCACGGGCCGCGCTGGAACACCAACGCCGTCACCGTGGGGTCGTTCGCCGGGACCGGCGAGCCCGACATCGTCGTCGCCAACTACTTCCCCGACTCCGACGTGCTCGACCCGACCGGCCTGCGCAACGTCACCATGAACTCCTCGATGTCCTCGGCGCACAACGCGGGCGGCTCGCATGTGCTGCGCTGGCTGGGCGGCGAGGCGGGCGACAAGCCCACCATCTCCTATGTCGAGGACAAGAAGGCGATCCCGTTCGAGGCGGGCAGCGGCTGGACCCTCGCCGCGTCGAACGCCGACCTCACCGGCGACGGCAAGCCCGAGCTGTACCTCGCCAACGACTTCGGCCAGGACAGGCTGCTGCACAACGTCTCCACCGCCGACGAGATCAGGTTCAACGAGGTGAAATCGACCCGCAGCCCGACGACGCCGAAGTCGTTCGCCGTCGGCCACGACTCGTTCAAGGGCATGGGCGTCGACTTCGCCGACCTGGACAACAAGGGACGGTTCGACATCCTCGTCAGCAACATCACCGCGGCCTGGGGCCTCGAGGAGAGCAACCTCATCTTCATGAACACCGCGGCCGACCCCGCCGAGGCCGACCGCCTCATGCGCGACGGCGACGCCCCGTTCGTGCAGCGCGCCCAGGAGAAGGGCCTGGCCTGGACGGGCTGGGGCTGGGACTACAAGACCGGCGACTTCTCCAACACCGGCCACCTCGACGTCGTGCAGGCCGACGGGTTCGTCAAGGGCAAGATCAACCGGTGGCCGTGGCTCCAGGAACTCGCCATGTCCAACGACCACGTCTACACCGACCCGAAGATGTGGCCGCACGTCGAGCCCGGCGACGACCTGTCCGGCTCCGACGAGCTCGCCTTCTTCGCGGCCGAGGGCGACGGCACCTACACCAACGTCAGCGACCAGCTCGGCCTCGCCGTGCCGGTCCCGACCCGCGGCCTCGCCACGGGCGACACCAGGGGCACCGGCGCGCTCGACCTCGCCGTCGCCAGGCAGTGGGGTCCGCCCGCCTTCTACGCCAACAGCGCCGCCGACCTCGGCCAGCACCTCACGCTCAACCTGTACCGCCCGGTCGCCGGGAAGGGCGGCGGGCTCCAGGCCCCAGGCACGCCGGCCTACGGGGCGACCGCCCAGATCTGGACCGCCGACGGCGGCACCCGCCTCGGCCAGCTCGACGGGGGCGGCGGCCACAGCGGCAAGCGGTCGTTCCAGGTGAGGTTCGGCCTCGGCGACGCCACGGCCCCGGTGAAGGTCTGCCTCCAGTGGGCCGACGCCACCGGCAAGCAGATCACGCAGGAGCTGACGCTGGCTCCCGGCACCCACTCCCTGATCCTGTCCGACACCGCCGCGGAGGAGATCCGATGACGTCGACGATCGAGGCGGTGCGGCCCGCGCCGCCCGCGCCCGAGGAGAAGCCCAAGGCCGACCCGCGCTATCTCGCGCTGCGCAACTTCGCCCTGTCGCTGTCCGTCTTCAACATCCTCGGCTACACCATCCTGGGTTTCGAACAGCCCTACCTGTGGCCGTTCCTCGCGCTCGCCACCGGCTACACCTTCGACGTCATGCTGGAGAGCCTGTCGGCCTGGACCGAGAAACGCGCGCCCAAGTTCCGTGGTCGCGGGTTCCGCGGCCTGTACGAGTTCCTGTTGCCCGCGCACATCACGAGCCTCGCCGTGAACATGCTGTTCTACGCCAACGACCAGTGGTGGCCCGTGATGTTCGGGGTGCTGGTCGGCGTCGGCGGCAAGTACATACTCAAGGCCCCGATCAACGGCCGGATGCGGCACTTCATGAACCCGTCGAACCTCGGCATCACCGCGGGGCTGCTCGCGTTCGGCACCTGGGCGAGCATCGCGCCGCCCTACCAGTTCACCGAGTACGCCAACACCGAGTTCCGCATCCTGATCCCGCTGCTCATCGCGATGGCGGGCACCGTCATCAACGCGATGCTCACCAAGCGCGTGCTGCTCATCGTGGGCTGGGCCGGCGGGTTCGTCATCCAGGCGCTGGTGCGCTACTGGATCTGGGACCACCCGCTGTCCACCGGCCTCGCCGTCATGTCCGGCGTGGCGTTCATCCTCTACACCAACTACATGATCACCGACCCGGGCACCACGCCCTCGACGGGCCGGGCCCAGTTCATGTTCGGCGCGGGGGTGTCGACCACCTACGGCGTGCTGATGGTGTTCAACGTGACCTACACGCTGTTCTACGCGACGACGCTCGTGTGCGCCGCGCGCGGGATCAGCTGGTGGGTCAAGCACTACCTCGGCAAGCGCGATGCCAAGGCCGAGGTCGTCGGCGTCGACCGTACCCCGCCGGGCACGGCGCACGCCGCGGCGGCCTGACCGCGTCCGCCGCCCGTCCCGTCCGGACGGGCGGCGGACCGATTCCCGGGAGGACCGATGACCATTCCCTCGGACGCCGACTACGTGCCGGTGCCGGTCCCGCGCAAGCTGCGGGTCGCGCCGCCGCCGCGCACGATGGACGCGCTGCGGGCCGAGCGCGCCGCCGCCGTCGCCGCGCTGCGGGCGGGCGACGAGGCGGCGGTGGCGCGGCAGCGCGGACTCGGCAAGCTCACCGCGCGCGAACGGCTCGGCCTGCTGCTGGACGAGGGGTCGTTCACCGAGCTCGAACCGCACCGCGCGCACCGGGCGAGCGGCCTCGGCATGGCGCGCAGGCGTCCGCCGACCGACGGCGTCGTCACCGGTTCGGGCACGGTCCACGGCCGCCGCGTCTTCGTCTACGCCCAGGACTTCACGGTGTTCGGCGGCTCGCTCGGCGAAGCCCACGCCGCGAAGATCCACAAGGTGATGGACCTGGCCCTGGCCTGCGGCGCGCCGCTCGTCGGGCTGAACGACAGCGGCGGCGCGCGCATCCAGGAGGGCGTCATGTCCCTCGACGGCTACGGCGGCATCTTCCGCAGGCACGTCAAGGCGTCCGGGGTCATCCCGCAGATCAGCGTGATCCTCGGGCCGTGCGCGGGCGGGGCGGCCTACTCGCCGGCCCTCACCGACTTCACCTTCATGGTCAGGGGGACCGCGCGGATGTACCTGACCGGCCCCGACGTGGTGGAGGCGGTCACCGGCGAGCGCGTCACCCACGAGGAGCTGGGCGGCGCTGACGTGCACGGCGGGCGCAGCGGCGTCGCGGCGTTCGTGTACGACGACGAGGAGACCTGCCTCGCGGAGGTCAGGTATCTGCTGTCCCTGCTGCCGTCCAACAACCTTGACGAGCCCCCGGCCGCCGGGCCGTGCGGGGCCGCCGACGACGAGCGGCCCGCGCTCGCCGAACTCGTGCCGGTCGAACCGAACCGGCCCTACGACATGCGCGCGGTCGCCGCCGAACTCCTCGACGACGGCGAGGCGATGGAGGCGCACGAGGGCTGGGCGGGCAACGTGCTGTGCCTGCTCGGCAGGATCGACGGCGAGACCGTCGGGGTCGTCGCCAACCAGCCGATGGTCCTCGCCGGGGTGCTGAACGCCGAGGCCGCGCAGAAGGCGGCGAGGTTCGTCAGGTTCTGTGACGCGTTCGGTATCCCGCTCGTCACCCTCGTGGACGTCCCCGGCTTCCTGCCGGGTACCGACCAGGAGCACGCGGGGGCGATCCGGCACGGCGCGAAACTGCTCTACGCCTACTGCGAGGCCACGGTCCCGCGCGTCCAGGTCATTATCCGCAAGGCATATGGCGGCGCGTACATCGTGATGGACTCGCGGTCGATCGGCTGCGACGTCTCGCTCGCGTGGCCGACGAACGAGATCGCGGTGATGGGCGCGGAGGCCGCCGTGGACGTCGTGCACCGCGCGGATCTCGCCGCCGCCCCCGACCGGGCCGCCAGACGCGCCGAGCTCGCCGCCCGGTACCGGGCCGAACTCGTCCACCCGTACTACGCGGCCGAACGCGGCCTCGTGGACGAGGTGATCGACCCCGTCGACACCCGGGCGGCCGTCGCCCGCGCGCTCGCGATGCTGCGCGCCAAGCGCGAGGCCCCCCAGCCCCGCAAACACGGCAATACACCGCTTTAATGGACAAATACTCGGCATGTGAGGGACGTCAGCGCGTCGGAGGCGGGGCCGTGCGGGAGCGGCCCCGCCTCCGCATATCTGAGCATTCTGGAATAAGGATGCCGGGAATAGCCTCTCCTACCCTTTCGGATAAGCCCTCCGAAATTTCAGGGAGACCCCCGTGACCGCTCTCAACACGCGCTGGCACAAGACCGCGCTCGGCGTCTTCGGATTCATCGTCGTGGCCCACTGGGCCGAGCACCTCTCGCAGGCGTACCAGATCTGGGCCCTCGGCTGGCCGGTGCCGGAGGCGCGCGGCGTCCTCGGGCTCCAGTTCCCGTGGCTGGTCAAGTCCGAGTGGCTGCACTACGGCTACGCCCTGCTCATGCTCGCCGGCTTCATCGCGCTGCGCGGCGGCTTCACCGGCCGCTCCAGGACCTGGTGGAACATCGCGCTCGGCATCCAGGTCTGGCACCACCTCGAGCACCTGCTCCTGCTGATCCAGGCGACGGTCCACAGCAACATCGCGGACAAGCCGGTGCCCACCAGCATCATCCAGCTCCTCGTCCCGAGGGTGGAGCTCCACCTGTTCTACAACGCGATCGTGACGATCCCGATGATCATCGCGATGATCGTGCACCTGCGCCCGAACCCCGTCGAGCGGGCGGCGGCCGAGTGCGACTGCGCGCCCGAGCAGCGCCGCGAGCTGGTCGGCGCGGGAAAGGGCTGAGCGCGTGGCCGCCGTCCAGGGTCCCCCCGACGCCTCGGTGTGGGACGACCCGGAGGAGGAGGCCGCCGCCACGGCCGCGCGGCGTCCGAAGTCCGGCAGGTCGCCGTTCGGCGTGGTCGTGACCCTGCTCGGGCTGTTCCTGCTGTACCTCGCGGCGCCCACGGCAGGGCAGGTCGCGCGCGCGGCCACGCCGGGCGCGGGCGCGCCCGGCACGTTCACCGCGGAGCGGCTCGAGTGCGTCACCCATCCCGGGCACCGCGCCTGCGACTGGTTCGGCTCGTTCCAGCCGCAAGGCGGCCCGGTCCGCGCCGACGTCGCGCTGTACGGCGGCGAGGGCGCGGTCGTGCTCGGCGCGCGGGTCGCGGCCCGCGACGTCGGCAGGCGCGACAAGGTCTACCGGCACGACGGCTCACGGGAATGGGTGTTCACGCTGCTCCTCGTCCTCGCGGGCGGGGCCCTGACGGCCGGGGGAGTGCGCTCGGCGACGGGCCTCGGCCGCAAGGCGGCACGCTCGGAGTAGCCCGGCCGCCCGACCATTTGCGAGATTGAATCGGAAATCCCGATCACAGCCAATCGAGGGATGGTTGGGCAAATGGCAAAAGGATGGCGCGCGGCTCGCCGCAGAATTCTCACCCCGCATGTCTCGGCCACCCGGCTGGAAACACGCGGCTTTCCGGAGAAGGACCCGGAAAGCCGCGTGTTGCTGGAGACGGTCGGCGCGATGTTCCTCACCGGCTACGGACACGTGATGGAGGCCCGCGACCTCGCCGAGGCCGAGCGGAGCCTCGACGCCCTGCCCGAGCGGTTCCAGGGCTTCGCCTACGAGGGCGCGGGCATGGCCTGCACCATGCTCGACGCGCTGCCCGGCGGCGGCGGAGGCAGGTTCGACAGCTTTCTCGAAGGACGCGGCGGCGCTCACGTCTACACCGCCTACGTCGGCGTCGGCTGGGCGCTGGCCCGTCTGCCCAGGCCCCTGTGGGGCAGGGCGAGCGCGCCCGACCCGCTGCTGCGCTGGCTCGTCCTGGACGGCTACGGCTTCCACCAGGCGTACTTCCACACCCGCCGGTACGTTCACGAGCAGCACAGGGACACCGTGTTCCCGTGGCCCGCTCACGGGTCCGCGCGGTACCGCGCCCGCGCCGTCGACCAGGGCGTCGGCAGGGCGCTGTGGTTCGTCGGCGGCACCCATCCCGACTGGGTCGCCGACCTGATCGACGCCTACGCGCCCGAGCGCCACGAGGACCTGTGGGCGGGCACGGGCCTGGCCGCGACCTACGCCTGCGGCGGCTCCGCCGACGAGCTGCGCCGCCTGCGCGACAGGGCGGGCAGGCACGGTCCGTTCCTCGCCCAGGGCAGCGCCTTCGCCGCCGAGGCGCGGGCGCGCGGCGGCATCCTCAACGAGCACACCGCGCTCGCCACCCAGATCCTGTGCGGGATGTCGCCGGAGGAGGCAGCGGCGGTCTGCCTGGAGACCAAGCCGGAGACGACAGGGCTGGAGACGACAGGGCTGGAGACCCACGACGAACTGCCCGCCTACGAGGACTGGCGGCAGCGCATCGCGGCGTTCTACGCGGTCCGTCAGGGGACACGGCCATGACCCGTGTGGCCATCGTCGGCATGGCGTGCCGCTACCCCGATGCCGCCAGCCCCGCCGAGCTGTTCGACAACGCGGTGACCGGCCGCCGCGCCTTCCGCCGCCTGCCCGACGTGCGGATGCGGCTCGACGACTACTGGGACGCCGACCCGTCGGCCCCCGACAAGTTCTACGCGCGGACCGCCGCGGTCATCGAGGGCTACACGTTCGACCGCGTCGCCTACAAGATCGCGGGCAGCACCTACCGGTCGACCGACCTCACCCACTGGCTCGCCCTCGACACCGCGGCCCGCGCGCTCGCCGACGCGGGCTTTCCCGCCGCCGAGGGACTGCCGCGCGAGCGCACCGGCGTGCTCGTCGGCAACTCCCTGACCGGCGAGTTCACCCGCGCGAACCTCATGCGGCTGCGCTGGCCGTATGTGAAGCGCACCCTCGCCGCCGCGCTCAAGGCAGAAGGCTGGGACGACGACAGGCTCGCGGACTTCCTCGCGGGCTACGAGGAGTCCTACAAGGCCCCCTTCCCCGGCGTCGATGAGGACACCCTCGCGGGCGGGCTCGCCAACACCATCGCGGGCCGGATCTGCAACCACTTCGACCTGAACGGCGGCGGCTACACCGTCGACGGCGCGTGCTCGTCGTCGCTGCTGTCGGTCTCCACCGCCTGCAAGGCCCTGGTGGACGGCGACCTCGACGCGGCGGTCGCGGGCGGCGTCGACCTGTCGATCGACCCGTTCGAGATCATCGGGTTCGCCAAGACCGGCGCGCTCGCCAAGTCCGAGATGCGCGTCTACGACCGCGGCTCGAACGGCTTCTGGCCGGGCGAGGGCTGCGGCATGGTCGTGCTGATGCGGCACGACGACGCCGTCGCCCAGGGCCGCCGCGTCTACGCGACGATCGCGGGCTGGGGCGTCTCCTCCGACGGCAGGGGCGGCATCACCCGTCCCGAGGTCGGCGGCTACGTCCTCGCGATGGACCGCGCCTACGCGAGGGCGGGGTTCGGGCCGGACACCGTCGAGCTGTTCGAGGGCCACGGCACCGGCACCCAGGTCGGCGACCGCAACGAGCTGACCGCGCTGGCGCGGGCGCGGGCCGCCGCGGGCGACGCCGCGCGGCCCGCCGTGATCACCACGGTCAAGGCGATGATCGGGCACACCAAGGCCGCCGCGGGCGTCGCGGGGCTGATCAAGGCGGCGATGGCGGTGCACGAGCAGGTGCTCCCGCCGACCCTCGGCTGCACCGACCCGCACGAGCTGCTGTCGGCCGCCGACGGCGACAAGGCGCAGCTCCGCGTGCTGCGCAAGGCGGAGTCCTGGCCCGTGGACGGCCCGCTGCGCGCGGCCGTCACCGCGATGGGCTTCGGCGGCATCAACACCCACATCGTCGTGGAGAACACCACGCCGCGCCGCCGTCGCGCGCTCGACTCGCGGCTCAGCGCGCTGGCCGCCGCCCGCCAGGACGCCGAGCTGCTGCTTGTCGACGCGGTCTCGGCCGACGACCTGCGCGCGCGGGTGGCCAGGCTCGCGGACTTCGTGCTCAAGGTGTCCTACGCCGAGCTCGGCGACCTCGCCGCCGCCGCGCGCGCCGAACTGCGCGACCTGCCCTACCGGGCCGCGGTCGTCGCGGCGTCGCCCGAGGACGCCGAACGCAAGCTGCACCGGCTCCTCGACGCCATGGACTCCGGCGAGGCGTCGATGCGCGCCGCCGACGGCTGCTCCTTCGGCAGGGCCGGCGACGTCAAGGTCGGGTTCCTGTTCCCCGGGCAGGGCTCGGGCCGTGGCAGCGGCGGCGGCGCGCTCCGCCGCAGGTTCGCCGAGGTGGACGCGGTCTACCGGGCCGCCGCGCTGCCCGAGGGCGGCGACCAGGTCGCCACCGCCGTCGCCCAGCCGCGCATCGTCACGGGCTCCGTCGCGGGGCTGCGCGCGCTGTCCGCTCTCGGCATCGAGGCGGGGGTCGGGCTCGGCCACAGCCTCGGCGAGCTGTCCGCGCTGCACTGGGCCGGGTCGCTTGACGAGCACGCCGTGCTGCGCCTGGCCAGAAGACGCGGCGCGGCGATGTCCGAGCACAGCGAGCCGGGCACGATGGCCGGGGTCGGCGCGGCCCCCGAGCGGGTCGCGGAACTGATCGGCGGGCTTCCCGTCGTCGTCGCCGGATACAACGGCCCTGGCCAGACCGTCGTGGCGGGGCCCGTCGACGCGGTCGAGCGGCTGGGCCGCGCGGTGCGCGCGGCGGGGCTCGGCTGGACGCCGCTGCGGGTGTCGCACGCGTTCCACTCGCCGCTCGTCGCGCCGGCCGCCGAGGTGTTCGCGCGCGACCTCGCCGCGCAGGAGTTCGCGCCGCCCGCCGCGAAGGTCGTCTCGACGGTCACCGGCAGCGCGCTCGCCGAAGGGGCCGATCTTCCCGCGCTGCTGCGCGAGCAGATCGTCGCGCCCGTCAGGTTCGCGCAGGCCGTCGCGGAGGCCGCCGCCGACTGCGACATGTTCATCGAGGTCGGGCCCGGCCGGGTGCTGGGGAACCTCGCCTCGGCGATCACCGACGTGCCCGTCGTCTCGCTCGACACCGACGACGAGTCGCTGGCCGGGCTGCTCCGCGTCGCCGGAGCCGCCTACACGCTCGGCGTCCCCGTGCTGCACGAGGTGCTGTTCGACGGACGCCTCGTGCGGCCGCTCGAGGTCGGCAAGGAGTTCGCGTTCTTCGCGAGCCCCTGCGAGACGGCCCCCGACGTCGTCGTCCGCGAGGTGGCGCGTCCCGCGAAGGCGTCGGCGGAAGCCGCGACGACCGACGGCGAGCCGACGGTCGAGCTGCTGCGCCGCCTGGCCGCCGAGCGGGCCGAGCTGCCCGCCGAGATGGTCGGCGACGACAGCAGGCTGCTCGACGACCTGCACCTCAGCTCGATCACCATCGGCCAGATCATGAACACCGCCGCGCAGGCGCTCACCGGCGCGCCCGCCGCGCAGGGCCTCGCCAACTTCGCCACCGCGACGATCCGCGAGCTCGCCGAGGCGCTCGACGCGATGGCCGCCGACGCGCCCGACCCCACGGCCGCGAAGATCACCGGTGCCGCGCCCTGGGCACGGCAGTTCCGGATCGACCTGGACCCCGTCCCGCCGCCCCCGGCGGCCCCCGCCGAGCGGCAGGGCACATGGCGGGTCTTCGGGCCGGAGACGCCGGGCCGTGCGGCGGTGCTCGCCGCGCTGTCGGCCGCCCCGCTCGGCGACGGCGTGCTGGTGTGCCTGCCCGCCGACCCTTCCGAGGTCGATCTCGCCGCCGCGCTCGACGGCGCGAAGGCGGCGCTCGGCGCGGGCCAGGGCAGCCGTTACGTGCTCGTGCAGCCCGGCGCGGGCGCTTCCGCGCTGGCCAGGACGCTCCGCCTCGAAGCGCCCGACCTGCGCGTCACCGTCGTGCACACCCCCGACGGCCCGGACGCCCCTGCCCGGGTCGTCGCCGAGACCGCGGCCACCCGGGGCTTCAGCGAGGCCGACTACGGCGTGGACGGCGTGCGCAGGTCGCCGACGCTGCGCGCGCTTCCGCCCGCGCAGAAGGAACGGGTCATGCCGCTCGATCGCGGGGACACCCTGCTGGTCACCGGCGGCGGCAAGGGCATCACCGCCGAGTGCGCCCTCGCCGTCGCGCTGGAGACCGGCGCGGGCCTGGCGATCCTCGGCCGCTCCGCCCCCGAGGACGACGGCGAGCTCGCCGCCAACCTCGCGCGGATGGCCGACCAAGGCGTCCCCGTGCACTACGCGAGGGCCGACGTGACCGACGGCGCTGCGGTCGCGCGGGCCGTCGCCGCCGCCGAGGCCGCGCTGGGACCCGTCACCGGGGTGCTGCACGGCGCGGGCCGCAACGAGCCGGCCGCCATCGCCGGGCTCGACGCCGCGGCCCTGCGCCGCGCCTTCGCCCCCAAGCTCGACGGCCTCGCCGCCGTGCTCGGCGCGGTGGACGCCGACCGGCTGAAGCTGCTCGTCACCTTCGGGAGCATCATCGGCAGGGCGGGCCTCATGGGCGAGGCGCACTACGCGATGGCCAACGACCTGATGGCCGAGCGGACCCGCGCGTTCGGCGACGCTCACCCCGGTTGCCGGGCGATCTGCGTGGAATGGTCGGTCTGGTCGGGCGTCGGGATGGGCGAGCGGCTTGAGGTCGTCGCGGCGCTGGAACGTGACGGCGTCACCGCGATCACCCCCGAGCAGGGCGTCGCGATCATGCGGCGGCTGGTCACCGACCCGGACACCCCGGACGTCGTCGTGGTCAGCGGGCGCGTCCAGGACTTCGACACGCTCCGCTTCGCCAGCCCCGAACTGCCGCTGCTGCGGTTCGCCGACCGGCCGCTGGTGCGCTACCACGGCGTCGAGCTGGTCTGCGAGACCGACCTCGACGCGGGCAGCGACCTTTATCTCGGCGACCACCACCTCGACGGCGACCTCCTGTTCCCCGCCGTGTTCGGGATGGAGGCGATGACGCAGGTCGCGCACGCCGCCACCGGATGGGACGGCGTCCCCGCGATCGAGGACGCCGAGTTCCTGCGTCCCGTGGTGATCCCGCCGCGCGGCGCGACGACGGTACGGGTCGCGGTGACCGTCACCGGGGAGGGCGTCGCGGAGGCGACGATCCGCAGCGCGGAGACGGGGTTCGCCGCCGACCACTTCCGCGCCCGGCTCGTCTTCCCGGCAGGGCCGCCCGCCGAGGGCGCGCCCGAGCAGATCCCCGACGGGCTCGCGCCCGTCCCGCTCGACCCGGCCGCCGACCTGTACGGAAGCGTCATGTTCCAGGGCCGCCGCTTCCACCGGCTCACCGGGTACGCCGAGGCCGCCGCGCTGCGCGTCGACGCGTCGGTCGAGGCGCGGGAGGGCGTCGACTGGTTCTCCGCCTACCTGCCCGACCGGCTGCTGCTCGGCGACCCGGGGATGCGCGACGCGCTCATGCACGGCAACCAGGTGTGCGTCCCGCACGCGACGCTGCTGCCGCTCGGCGTCGCGAGGATCGTCCCCGCCCCCGCGGGGACCGTCGGCGACCTGCGGTTCGCCGCAGCCGAGCGGGAACGCGACGGCGACACCTACGTCTACGACGTCGCGGTCCGCACACCGTCCGGCGAGGTCGTCGAACGGTGGGAGGGGCTGCGGCTGCGCGCCGTCCGCAAGGGCGACGGACGCGGCCCGTGGCCGCCCGCCCTGCTCGGCCCCTACGCCGAGCGGATGCTGGCCGACCTCGCCGGGGTCTCGGTCCGGGTCGCGGTCGACCCCGACGGCCCGGACGGCCCACGGCCGGGCGCCACCGCGGCCCGCGTGCTCGGCAGGCCCGCCACCGAGGCCGACGGCGTGGCCCTCGCCCACGCGGCCGGGCTGACCCTCGCCGTCGCCGGGGCGGTCGGCTGCGCGGTCGTCGCCGCGGGCGGCGACGGCGAGGCGGCGCGGCTCGCCGCGGCCCGCGCCTGCCTGCCCGTGGGCGCGCCCGACCCAGAACCCGTCCCCGGGACGCATGACGCCTGGCGCGTCCACGCCGCGGGGACGCTGCGGGTCGCGACCCTGCTCACCACGGTCCGGGACGCCGCAGACCCGATCGTCCTCGCCGTCGCCTTCGAGGAGGAGGACCCCTCATGACGGACTACTACGAGTACCGGCACACCGTCGGGTTCGAGGAGACGAACCTCGTCGGGAACGTCTACTACGTCAACTACGTGCGCTGGCAGGGCAGGGCGAGGGAGATGTTCCTCAAGACCGAGGCCCCCGACGTGCTCGCCGACATCAGGGCCGACCTCAAGCTGTTCACCCTCAAGGTCGACTGCGAGTTCTTCGCCGAGATCACCGCGTTCGACGAGCTGTCCATCAGGATGCGGCTCATCGACCTCGCCCAGACCCAGCTCGAGTTCGGGTTCGACTACGTGCGGCTCGACCCCGACGGCGCCGAGCCGCTCATCGCCAGGGGCAGGCAGCGGGTCGCGTGCATGCGCGGCCCGAACAACCGCACAGTCCCGTCCCGGGTGCCGGACGCGCTGCTGCGCGCCCTCGCCCCCTACCGGCAGGCCGCCGCGACGGGGAGGGCGTCGTGATCCCGTCAGCGCTGGCCGACCCCAGGACGCTGCGCCGCGCGTTCGGCGCGTTCGCGACGGGCGTCACCGTCATCACCACGGGCGGGAAGACGCCGCACGGCATGACGGCGAACTCGTTCGCGTCGGTGTCGCTCGATCCGCCGCTCGTGCTCGTGTGCATCGGCCGTGACGCGATCATGCACCACTGCCTCGACGCCTCGTTCGGCGTCTCGGTCCTCGCGGCGGGGCAGGAGGCGCTGGCGCGGCACTTCGCCGACCGGCGCAGGCCGCTCGGGGCCGCCCAGTTCGAGGGGATCGGGCACCGGCTCGGCACGCGCACAGGGGTGCCGCTGCTCGGCGGCGCGGTCGCGCACTTCGAGTGCGAACTGTGGCGCACCTACGACGGCGGCGACCACACCATCTTCCTCGGCCGCGTCCTCGACCTGGCGCGCAGTGAGGACGGCGACGCGCTCGTGTTCGTCGACGGCGGCTTCCGGTCCGCCGCGTGAGGAGAGGACTTCCCGTGACCACGACCTCCGCCAGGCCCGCGCCGTCGGTCCCCCCGGGTCCGCCGCTGCGCGCCGGGGCCAGGCTGTTCAAGCAGCTCGCCACGGACCGGCTCGCCCTCATGTCCGAGGCCGCCCGCGACTACGGCGACGCGGTGAAGATCACGATCGGGCCGAAGACCCTGTACTTCTTCAACCATCCCGACCACGCCAGGCACGTCCTGGCCGACAACGCCGCCAACTACCACAAGGGCATCGGCCTCGTGCAGGCCCGCCGCGCCATCGGCGACGGCCTGCTCACCAGCGAGGGCGCGCTGTGGAAGGAGCAGCGCAACGTGATCCGGCCGGTGTTCCGGCACCAGCGGATCAGCGCCCAGGCCGACGTCATCACCGAGGAGGCCGAGGCGCTCGCCGCGCGCCTCGCCGCGCACGCCGGGGGACCCCCCGTCGACGTCGTCGCCGAGCTGACCGGGCTGACCCTCGGCGTCCTCGGCAGGACCCTCCTCGACGCCGACCTCGGCAGGTTCACCGGGATCGCGCACGCCTTCGAGGCCGTCCAGGACCAGGCGATGTTCGAGATGGTGACGCTCGGGGCCGTGCCCATGTGGGTGCCGCTCCCGCACCAGCTCAGGTTCCGCAAAGCGCGGCGCGAGCTCGACCGGGTCGTCGCGACCCTGGTCGCCGAGCGGCGTGCGGCGATGGGGGAGGACGACGTCGTCTCCCGGCTGATCAGGTCGGTCGACCGGGAGGCCGACCCGGCCGTCGCCAGGACCCGGCTGCGCGACGAGCTCGTCACGCTGCTGCTGGCCGGGCACGAGACGACGGCGTCGACGCTCGGGTGGGCGTTCCACCTGCTCGACCGGCACCCCGACGTCGCCGACCGGGTGCGCGACGAGGTGGCGTCGGTCGTCGGGGACGGGCCGGTCAGGTTCGCGCACCTGCACGGGCTCGCCTACACCGTCCAGGTGCTCCAGGAGGTCATGCGGCTTTACCCGCCGGTGTGGATTCTGCCGAGGCAGGCGCAGGCGGCCGACGTCGTCGGCGGCTACGGGGTGCCCGCCGGGGCCGACGTGGTGATCTGCCCCTTCACCCTGCACCGGCACCCGGCGTTCTGGCCCGACCCCGAGCGGTTCGACCCCGGCAGGTTCGACGGGTCGGCGGAAGGGCGGCCGAAGTTCGCGCACCTGCCGTTCGGCGCGGGGCCGAGGTTCTGCGTCGGCAACAGCCTCGGCATGGTCGAGGCGACGATCGTGCTCGCCACCGTCGTGCGGTCGCTGCGGCTCGCGGCACCGGCCGGGGCGAGCCCGACGCCCGAGCCGATGCTGTCACTGCGGGTGCGCGGCGGCCTTTCCATGCGGGTCTCCCGGCGTTGAATCGCGCAAGCGAAAGGGCCCGGCTGAGCCGGGCCCTTTCTTGTGCGTTCGTGGTGGTCGGGTCACGCGGCGAACCTCTCGGCGAGGGCGCGCAGGTCCTGTAGGGCGAGCAGGACCGGCGGGTCGAAGCGGTGCCTCGGCCGCAGCCTGACGTCCGCGCGCAGCGTCGTGGTGCCGGGCCGGACGGTCAGCGGACCCGTGCTGCCGATGTGCTGGACGCCGGTCGCGGTCTCGGCCTGCGCCATCAGGTACCAGGAGCCGAGCGGGACGTCGCGCAGCACGAACGGGCCAGGCCGGTCGAGCACCGCGCAGCGCACCGGTCCGCCCTGCTGGATCGGGCCGGGGAACAGCCCGGCGAAGACCGGCCGGTCGGTTGGCTCCGACTCCACGGTCCCGGAGACCGAGGCACGGGCTCCGGCCCCGACGAGCGCGGGCTGCTTCGCCGGGACGGGCGCGAACCTGAGCCGTCGCCGGTAGTCGGTGGGCGAGACCCCGACGCTGCTCTTGAAGCGCGAGGAGAACGTGCCGACGCTCGAGTAGCCGACCCGCACGCTGATCTCGGTCACCGGATAGGGCGTCTCGCTGAGCAGCCGCTTGGCCTCCTCGAGCCGCATCGCGGAAAGGAAACGTCCGGGAGAAAGTCCGGTAACACGCTGGAAAACTCGCGAGAAATGGAATTTGCTGAACAGGGCGGCCCGCGCCATATCGTCGATCTTCAGCTCATCGCCGAGCCTTTCCTGCATGGCCTCGATGGCTCTGAGCACGGCCATCTCGATCTCACTCTGCATCACTCCGCCTTTCCGTCTCGGCAGAAATCGACCTCCACTCCGGATTACACGCCAATGTCCGCCCCCTTGGCTTCCGTGCCCGACAGCCCGAGAACCGGTACGGCAATCCAGGACAAATCAATGACGTTGGGTGATCATCCGGTCGCGGAGAACTTCCCAAAACGGCCCAAAGTGCTATGAAGTCCGGCGTGTCCTTGCCGGTTTCCGGTGCGGCGGCGGCCGCCGGGGCGCGGTCGGCGAGCACTGGAGAAGAAGCCCGCGGTGAACGGCGAAGGCGACGATTGAGGGGTCTTCGTCACCGACCGCGGGAGCACCCCATGGCGGCATTGGATCTTGGATCGGAGCAGGTCGAGACGCTCGAGGCGTTCGCGGACACGATTCTTCCCGGCGCGCGGCGCGGCCCTGACGACCGTGCCGTCGCGGGGGTGGCGGAGGGGGGCGGGGCCGTCGCCGCAGGCGCGCTGGAACTGCTCTCCTGGGACGCGACGGGGGTCACCGGCTGGCTGCCCGGCCTCGCCGACACCCTCAACGACCACGCGCGGGCCTACGCGGCCGAACACGGGCTCGCCGAGGGGCGGCCCGCGTTCGTCGGGCTCGCATACGCCGACCGGCGCGCGCTCGTCGGCCGGCTCACCACGCCCGACCACCCGGAGAAGGCGTTCTGGGTGAGCCTCGCGCTGTTCTGCAACATGGCGTTCGACTCCGCGGCGCACCTGAACACCGCCGCGGCGCTCGCGGCCGGGCATCCCGGCCTCGTCGCGATGGGGATCGCGCCGCCGGACGCCGACGGGCGCTGGCGCTTCCCCGACTTCGGCTACGGGCGCGAGCTCGCCCGCCTCCACCCGTCGACCACGGCATCAGGGAGCCCGGAATGAGCGTTGAGTCGACCGACGTCCTGGTGATCGGCAGCGGGTTCGGCGGCGCGATCACCGCATACCACCTCGCGGCGGGCGGTGCGAAGGTGGTGATCCTGGAACGCGGGCCGTGGCTGACCGCCGAGGACTTCGACCACGACTTCAAACTCGGCTCGTCCTACACCCGCATCTTCGACTTCACCGTCGGCGACGGCATGAGCGTCCTGGGCGGCAACTGCGTCGGCGGCGGCAGCATGGTCTACTTCGCCGCGCTGCCGCGCGCGCCGAAGTTCGTCTTCGAACGGCGGATGTGGCCGCGCGCCATCACCCGCTCGGCCCTCGACCCCTGGTACGACAGGGTCGCCGAGTCGATCCCCGTCAGCCTCCAGGGCTGGTCGGACGTCAGCTACGCGGGCGGCCTGTGGGCGGCGGCCTGCGACCACGCGGGCCGCACCGCCAACCCGGTGCCGGTCGGCGTCGACAACGACCGCTGCGTGAACTGCAACTGGATGATGGCCGGCTGCCACTTCGACGCCAAACGCACCCTCCAGACCAACTACCTGCCCGCCGCGCTCGCCCACGGCGCGCAGATACGGCCGCTGCACGAGGTGCAGTACCTGACCCGCCTGGACGACGGCGGCTACCGCGTCCACTACACGCACGTTGACGACGAGGACTACCGGATCGAGGCGGGGACCGGCGTGATCGACGCCAAGATCGTCGTCGTGGCGGCCGGGGCCGGGGCGACGCCCGTCATCCTGCAGCGCAGCGAGCCGCACCTCGGGCGGATGCCGCACGGCGTCGGCAGGTACTTCTCCGGCAACGGCGAGCGCCTGAACACCGCGGTGCTCGACGAGGACAAGGTCCGCGACGTCCTCGGCCTCACCCGTCCCGACGGCTCGGCCTACCTCGCCAACCAGATCGGCAAGGGCCCGACCGTGGCGAACTGGGACAAGCTCGACGGCTCGCTGCCCGAGCACTCGCGCTACTCCCTCGAGCAGCTGTACTTCCCGCCCGGCCTCGGCACGATCCTCGCCCAGGTCCCCGGCATGGCGGAGCCCGCGTGGTTCGGCCCGGAGAAGAAGGAGATGCTGCGGCGCTGGCGCTCCTGGCTGATCATCTTCCAGATGGTCGAGGACGACAACGAGGGCGTCTTCGGGCCGCCGCCCGCGCGCGGCAACGCCGACCGCGTTTCCCAGCAGATGCTCGGCGTCGGCAGGCTGCGCTACAACCCGACGGCCAACACGCTGCGCGCCTGGGCCGAGGCCGACGCCGAGGTCAAGGACATCCTGGAACGCGACGGCCTCGCCGAGGTCGCCGCCTGGACCAACGACCTCGTCGGCGCGTACACCGTCCACCCGCTGGCGTCATGCCGGATCGGCGACGACCCCGCCACCTCCGCCCTTGACGACCGGCACGAGTTGCGCGGCCACCCCGGCATCTTCGTCACCGACGGGTCGGCCGTGCCGTCGCCGCTCACCGTGAACCCTGCGATGACGATCTCGGCGCTGGCCGAGCGGGCCGTGCCCGGCATCGTCGCGGCGGCGAAGGCGCGCGGCGTCGAGGTCTCCTACGGCGCGCCCGCTCCCGGCGGCGCGACCTCGGGCCGCACCGGCGTGCTGCCGCTGCTGCCCGCGCTCACCCGCAAGTAGCCGAGTCCCCCCGGAGGTCTCCGTGCCTGGAAAACTGCTGTCGTTCGCGCTCAACCGCACCCTGCGGGAGATCCGGCACGTGACGCCGGTGCCCCCGGCCCGCGCGACCGGGCAGGTCGCCGAGGTCTACGCGGACTCCACCGCCCGCTTCGGCATGCTCGCCCCACCCGTCGCACTGCACTCGCCCGCCCCGGTCCCGCTCGCCGCGGCCTGGCTCCTGCTGCGCGAGACACTCGTGAACCCGAGCAGCACACCCCGCGCCCTGAAGGAAGAGGTGGCCGAAGCCATCTCCACCACCAACTCCTGCCCCTACTGCGTCTCCGTCCACACCCTCATGCACACCGCCTTCACCTCCGCAGAGGCCGAGACGGACCGCACGCCGGGCGACCCGAGGGGCCACGCGCCGGGCGACGCGGTGGGCGACGCGGCGGGGGCCGAGACGGGCCGTACGCCGGGCGACTCGAGGGGCCACGTGGCGGGCGACGCGGTGGGGGGCGAGGCGGGCGTGGGGGCGGTGGCGGCTTGGGTGCGTGGGGCGGGTCCGCCGCCGGGGGCGGACCTCGCCGAGCTCCTCGGGGTCGCGTTCACGTTCCACTACCTCAACCGCATGGTCAGCGTGTTCCTGCCGGACTCGCCGCTCCCGTCCGAGGTCCCGTCCTTCGCGCACGGCATGATGCGCGGCATCCTGGCCCGGCTCGCGGTGCGGGCGTCCCCGTCGCCCGGCGGCCCGGCGCTGCTGCCCGAGGCGGAGCACCCCGCCGACCTCGTCTGGGCGGCCCCCGCACCACGCGTGGCCGACGCCGTCGCACGCGCCGTCCGGGCCGTCGGAGCCGAGGCCGAGACAGTCCTGTCCCCGGAGGCCCGCGCCCTGGTCGAAGACCAGATCGCGCTACGCGACGCCCCCCCGATGCCCCGCTCCTGGGCCGCCGAGGCGGTCGCCCAACTCCCCCCGACCGAGCGCCCCGCAGCCCGCCTCGCCCTCCTCATCGCCCTGGACGCCCCCCGCGTCACCCCCGCCGACGTCACCGCCCCCGCCCTCCCCGACCACCACCTCATCACCCTCGCCTCCTGGTCCTCCCTGACCGCCGCCCGCCACCACACAACCCTCCTCGCCACCACACCCGAACCAACCCGACCACACCCACAAACCACCACCTGACCCCGACACCGCCCCCCACCGAGCCAAATTCACCACAGACCCCGACATAAGCACAAACCTCCTAATTCAGCCTGGTTCCAGGTCCCGTTACCGTCCGCCGAAAAGCGGGCTTCCTTGACAGCCGCGCAGACGGTGATCTTCGGAGTGATGTGCGGCGATCGCGGCTGATCGTGTGTGCGTTCCTTGCCTTTAGTGAGCGGGGCGTGAATTCTGTTCAAAGGGAAGGCGACGGAATTTGATAGGCTTGGTACGGTCCGGTCATGGAGTATTCAGACCTGGCGCAGGCAGCCCAAGCGATCATGAAGGAACGAGGTTGGACGCAGGCGCAACTTGGGGAAGCGCTGGGACGCACGCCGTCGTGGGCGTCCCTTGTGGCCAGTGGGAAGAATGATGTGGGGTTCAGCCGCCTTGCGAAGATGCTCGGCCGCGTAGGATACGAACTAGTCATACGACGCAAACCGGACGAGGCTGAAGTGAAGCGACGTGCGTTTTTGGCCAGTGCCGCGACTGTGGCGCTCGTGCCAAGTGCCAACGGTAATCCGTATCGGGATCCGGAATACGTTCAGGCGCTCAGTCAGAGGATTGGGGCGAACCTCTACGGCTCGGGTGGGCTCACGGCCGTCGAAGAGGCCGCCAAGCACCTGCGGCGTGTCAAACTGACCGCCGCCGACGTCAAGGACACTCGATTTCTGAGCGCCGCGTCATCTCTTGCGCGGCATGTCTCTCTCGTGGAGTACGACGCCCGCCGCCTTCCGCAGGCGAAGGAAGCGGGCAAGCTCGCCGTTGTTTTCGCACGGGCGGCAGATGACCACACGGGACAGATCGGAGCGCTCAATGAGCTCAGCATGTTCGGCGCATACGAGGGCGACGGGCTGAACAGTCATCTTTATGCACGCCAGGCCCTGACGATCCCCGATGTGACCCCGGAAGAAGAAGCAGCGGCACATGTCAACTTCGGCCGGTCCCTCGGGTTGCTCAACGAGAAGCGGAATTCGGCTCTGCACCTTGACCGCGCACGTGAGATCGGCGAGGGCCTCGACCACTTCCAACGGCTGAATTTGATCGGGAACGTGGGCGTCGCCCTGCACGACCAGGCTGCCTGGGAGCCCGCACAGAATGCCTTCCAGGAGGCCGTGAACGGCCTTGCGCCATCGTCACCATGGCTCGCCGCCAACCTGATGGCCCGTCAGGTCCAAGGGGCGCTGAAGGCTTCGCAGCCTCTCTTGGCCGCCGACCTGATGGAGTCGTTGGGACGTCTCGCGCCGTTGGTGTCGTCGGCCCGCCTCGACACCTACCTCCACGAAATCGGCACCCTCTCAGCACCATGGAAGCACACCCCCGAGGTCAAGACCATGCGGGACCAACTAAAGGTCCTGCTTCTGTGACCGGGTGGCCGCGTTTGTTGGGGAGGCGGATGTGTGTTTGTTGTGAACCCCCTCCCGGGTGGGAGGGGGCTCGGGAGGGCGCGGGGGGTTAGGTGGGGTGGTAGGTCTTGATTAGGGTGCCTGTGGTGTAGGGGTGGGAGGTGATTAGGGAGAGGTTGAGGGGGGAGGTGAAGAGGGGGGTGCCGGTGCCTAGGACGACCGGGGGTTGGATTAGGCGGTATTCGTCGATGAGGTTGGCGGCGGCCAGGGACTGGGCGAAGGAGGCGCCGCCGGGGATGTAGAGGTCGCCGCCTGGTTTGGATTTGAGACGGGTGATTTCGGCCGTGGGGTCGGTGGCGAGTCTTGAGTTCGGCCACACCGGGTTCGGGAGTTCGGTGAGGGTGTGGGAGAAGACTAGTTTTTCTGAGGCGTTCATGACGCCGGCTAGTTCCTCGGTGGCGGTCGGCCAGTATCCGGCCTGCTCCAGGTAGGCGACGCGGCCGAGGAGCTGGACGTCGACCTTCGACAGCGACTTGTTGATCCAGGTGCGGATCTCGTCATCGAGGTTCGGGAAGATCCAGGACAGGTCGCCGTCGGGGCCCGCGACATAGCCGTCGAGCGAGGTGACCATCTGGAGGATGACCTTGCGCATGCAAGCCTCTCAGGTGAGGGGGGCGTCGGGGTCGGCGACCCCGGCGGTGAGCGCCGCGGCGAAGGCCGACGCGAGGCGCTCGGCCGTCTCAGCGGTGTACAGATTGGCGTTGTAGGCGATGTTGCCGAAGATCCGGCCCGCCGGGTCCATGTCGAGCGTCAACAGGGCCCCGTCGGGGATGTCGGTGCCGTCGGCCTGCGGAAGGAGCCGCTCGCGGATCTCAGCGTAGGTGAGGTCGCCGACCTTCGTGCCGTAAAGCGCCTCGGAGAACTGCCATGCCTGGAACGCGCACGCCGCCTTGTCGTCCTCGGCCATCGGCCCCATCAGCTCGGGGGCCTCGGAGACGACCCGCGCGAAGGGCAGCTCGTTGGAGTAGGCATCAAGGCACGTCGTCCTGACCCGCGCGAGCGCCTCCCGGAACGTCGTGACGCCGGACAGGTCGGTGCGCAGCGGCACGAAGTTGAAGAACGGCCCGACGGTGTTGTCGAACCGCGGTTCGGTGCGGCCCGACGTCAGCGTGGGGATGGCGATGTCGGTGGCGTCGAGCAGCCCGGCGAGCGCCACCTTGTAGGCGGTCAGCGCCACCATGAACGCCGACGACCTGGTCGCCTCGGCGAGCGCCATCGTCGCCGCCGTCGTCTCGCGGGACAGCGCGAACCTGTGCACCGGGCTTGAGCGGGGCAGCTCCGCCGAGCGGAGGTGGTCGGTCGGGACGGTCAGCATCCGCGCCCCGGCGAGCTTCTCACGCCAGTACTCCTGCGACATCTCGGTCAGCTCGGCGTCCTCCCCGTCGATCTGCCACCGCACGTATTCGGCGTAGGAGGCGGCGTCGGGAAGGTCGGCGGGGAAGCCGGAGCGCAGGGCGTAGAGGGCGGCGATGTCGCGCATGAGGAGCTGCATCGACCAGCCGTCGCCCGCGGTGTGGTGGACGACGAGGACGATGACGCCGTCGGTGGCGTCGAACCTCCCGTAGAAGACGCGCAGGTGCGGGATCGTGGCGCTGTCGTACGTCCCGGCCTCGATGTCGCCGCAGAACTCCTCGGCGACGCGGGCGCGGTCCTCGCCGGGGGTGCCGTCGAGGGAGACGACGGTCAGGCCCGCGGGCGACGGGTCGGCGAACGTCTGGTGCCCGTCGCCTTCCCGGACGATTGTCGCGCGGAGCGTGTCGTGCCTGGCGACGACGTCGGTGAGCGCGTCGCGCAGCACCGCAGGGTCGAGGGGGCCGCCGACCCGCCAGCCGACGACGATGTTGTACCTGCCGCCGAACGGCCCGGCGGCGTCGCCCTGGTCGAAGATCCGCAGGAAGTTCTGGGTGTGCGAGAGCGGGATGCGCGCGCCCGTCGCGGGCGAGTCGGCCTGGAGGGTCATCTGGCCTCTCCTTCTCCAAAAAAGACTGCTGCTGATCGACGCTATCGAGGCAAGTGCCCGTCGCCTTTCTCCGAGAATGCCTTTCCCGGAAAAATCAGCATCGGAAGACCGCGGGATTTACGCGGCGGCCGTCACCGTGCCCGCCCTGTGCAGTTCGACCGCCTCGTAGAGCGCCCTGATGTTGCCGCCGCCGAAGGTCCGCGCGCCGAGCCGTTCGATCAGCTCGAAGAACAGCGTCTCGCGCGGGTGGGCGGTGCGGGTGAAGATCTGGAAGAGCTGCCCGTCGTGGTCGGCGTCGGCGAGGATCGACAGCCGCCGCAGGTCGGTGAGCGGGTGCCTGCCGACGTCGAGCCTGTCGTGCAGCAGCCGGTAGTACTCCGCGGGCGTCTCCAGGAACTCCACGCCGCGCTCCCGGCAGCGCAGGACCGCGTTGACGATGTCGGCCGTGGTGAACGCGACGTGCTGGACGCCGGGGCCGCCGTGCCGCTCGAGGAACGCGTCGATCTGTCCGGGTTCGCGTGACGTGTCCGGCTCGATCAGCGTGAACGTCACGCCGTGGTTCTGGATCGCCTTGGTCTCGATGGCCTGCCCGCCGACGGTGATCCGCTCGGTGAAGACGAGGTCGAACCCGAGCGTCCTGCCGTACCGCTCGATCGCGGGCCGCATGCCGCCCGCCGGGACGCACACCGCGAAGTGGTCGACCAACTCAAGGTCGCCGGGCTCACCGGGCTGCGGCGTCGGCGCACGCCGGGTGAAGGTGTGCGCGACGTCGCCGAACCCCTCGATCGTCCCGGGGCGCACCGGCGTCGCCCCGCGCGCGACGGCCTCCCGGTAGGCGGCCCCCGGGTCGGCGACGGCCAGGGCGATGTCCGCGACGCCCTCGCCGTGCCGGTCCAGGTAGGCGGTGCCGGGGTGGTCGGCCGACCCCGGCTCGGTGAGCAGGAGGCGCACCCCGCCCCTGCCGAGCATGACCGACCTGGCCCCCGGCTCGGCGGCGCGCGACAGCTCGGCGAGCCCGTACCCGGCGTACCGCGCGGCGGCCTCGGCGAGGTCGGCGGTGTAGATCCTTATGTGGTCGACCGAGAGTGCGTCGAAAGCGCCCATTCCCTTTTTCCTTTCCCAAAGGCTTCGTCACCGTGGATTCTGCTTCAGAAAAGGCGGGGAACGGGCGCTGGAAATTGTCAGGTAACTGCCGTCGGACTGCCGGATGGTGTCAGGGCGCGACATCCCCCGCGAAAAGCCCTTCCGGGTCGACGCGCGCGCGCACCGCCGCCGCCCGCGCGGCGTCCCGCGCGGACATGTGCCGCTGCGGCTGGTCCCTGTCCTCCACGAACGACGGCACGGTCAGGCCGGTGTCCCACGGCGTCAGCGCCGCCCGCACCCTGGCGAGCTGGGCGCGGATCTGCGCGGGGGTCAGCACGAACGGGGCCGCCGAACCCGCGTACGAATAGCGCGCGGGCACCGCGCTGAGCGCGCCCCCCGAGGGATCGGGGACGGCGAAGGCCCCGCCGAGCTGCCGCAGCCCCGCCGCGATCAGCCCCGACCCCGACCCCTCCCCGGCGACGCCGAGGAAGGCGTCGACGCCCTCGGTGCCGAGTTCCGACAGCAGCATGTGGTCGCCGATGATCGGCACCGGGTCGTCGGGGTCGCCGTGCGCGAGCAGGACGGCTTCCGGCGTCGTCGTCTCCCAGGAGTCCACGACGGGGACGGCGATCTCGCGCAGCGGCCCGAGCAGCTCGGCGGCGATCCGCTCCGCGCCCTCCCGGTCGTCGCCCTCGGCGAGGACAGCGCCGTCCACCACCAGGGTGGTCCGGCCCGCGAGCGGCGGCGGCACCTGCGGATGCTCGGGCAGGTTCATGATCCGCGCCGACGTCGTGACGGCGTCCGGCGCGGTCAGCGTCCACTCCCGCCACGCCCTGAGCAGCGCGGGCGCGTGCGCCCCCGGCCAGTAGGCGGCCCCGGTGACGACTGTCGTCGCCGGATACAGCGCGACCTCGACCGCGGTGACGACGCCCAGGCCGCCTCCGCCGCCGCGCAGCGCCCAGAACAGGTCGGGGTCGGCTTCGGCGTCGGCCCGCACGAGGGAGCCGTCGGCGGTGACGAGCTCGACGGCCCGGACGCTGTTGACGCCGAGGCCGAGCGCCCGTCCGTAGAAGCTGAGCCCGCCCCGCAGCAGGTACCCGACGACCCCGACATGGGCCGACGACCCGTGCGGCGCGGTGAGTCCGTGCGGCGCGGCGGCCCGCACGACGTCGCCCCAGCAGGCCCCGGCGGGGACCCTGGCGATCCGCCGTGCCGTGTCGATCTCGACGTCGCCGTCGAGCGCGGTGCGGATGAGCAGCGACCCGTCGACGGCCGGCACCGAGGCGCTCGCGTGCCCGGTGGAGTGCACCCGCACGCCGAGCCCGGACGCCTTGGCCGCGCCGATCGCGGCGGCGACGTCGGCGACGGTCCGCGCGGTGACGGCGGCGGCGGGGTGCAGCGGCCCGGCGAGGTTGAAGACCTCGGTGGCCGCCGCGTACTCGGGGGTCCCCGGCAGTGCGAGGGAGGCTACGGCGCTCATGGTCACTCCGGCTTCTCTGCGGTGACGACGACGAACGTGCCGGGTGTCCAGCGGTGCCTGACGCGCAGGCCGGCGTCGGCGAGCCAGCCGTCGATCTCGGCGGGCTCGAACAGCTTCAGGCCGCCGTCGTGCTGCGGGAACCTGTGCGAGCGCTGGAAGTACGCGGCGACCGGGTCGGGCGAGGCGCGGAAGGTGAGGAAGCAGAACACGCCGCCCGGCTTCAGGCACCGCGCGGCCTCCCGGACGGCCGCCGCCGCGTGCTCGGGGAACGCCTGGAGCGCGTTCCAGCACAGCACCGCGCCGAGCGAGGCGTCGGCGACCGGCAGGTCGGCCGCGCTCGCCAGCACCGCGGGCAGTTCGGGCAGCCGCACCCGCAGCGCGGTGAGCATCGGCGGGTTCAGGTCGAGCGGGATGACCCGCTCGGGGCCGACGGCGTCGGCGAGCACCTCGGTCCACCGGCCCGCGCCCGCCGCCATGTCGAGGACGGGTCCGTCGACCGGCGCGATGTGCTCGGCGATGTAGGCGTCCTCCACCTCGGGGGTGACGGAGTCGCCGAAGTCCGAGCCCGACATGCGCAGGAAGTTCGGCCGCGCGTAGGACTCGTAGAACAGTCCCATGCTGGGCATCTCGGCGAGCTTGAACTGGAAGTCCTTGGCGTCGTCGGGGACCGGCGCGGTCAGGTCGAGGACGCCGCCGCCCATCGGGTAGCGGGTGCCGTCTGCCGCGCACGTCGCGCTCTCGGCGGTGAACTCCAGGGGACCGCCGCAGCCCGGGCAGCGCAGCGCGGCGCTGTGCCGGGCGAAGATCGCCGGGTCGGGGGTGCCGGGCAGCGGCAGGGTCGCGCGGTCGGGCAGCTCCGGCATGGGCAGGTCGGCGACCTCGCTGTCGTTCAAGACCGCCCAGTACGCCTTCGCGCCGGTGCTGCCGAAGACCGTGCGGGTGTCGTCATGCCAGAACGCGCTGACCTGCTCGGGGCTCAGCGCGTCGATCCAGGCCCGGTCGAACGCCTTCTCCCGCTCGTCCATCGTCCAGACGGCGGGGGAGGGGAACACCCTGCCGAGCGACACCCCGACGGGGTCGAGTGCCTGGAGCGCGCGGTCGAGACGCGACATGTCGTCCGCGGCGAGGTCGAGCGGCGCGACCGCCTGGAGCACCCGCTCCCGCAGGACGGGGAAGTGCGCGAGCAGGTAGCGGACGGCGAGGGACAGCGGACCGTTGCGCGGGGCGGACGCGAGCAGCGTGAAGTACAGGTCGGTCTCGGCGAGCACCGCCGCCGAGACCGGCCCGGCTTCCGGGTACTCGGCCTCGGCGAGCAGCCCGAGCAGGATCGCCAGATGGCCCCTGCCGCGCGCGTCGGCCCCGCGCATCCTGGCGGTCAGCAGCGGCACCGCGGGCAGCGCGGCGTCGGTGAGCGCGCCGTCGTCCCACAGCGCGGCGGTCAGCGCGTGGAACGCGGGCCCGGACGCGCCGGGCGGCGCGGCGAGCAGCGCGTCGAGCAGTTCGGTGACAGGCGGGGCGGTGACGGGCGGACCGGTGACGACGGTCATGGGGCGTCCCTTCGTCGGTTGGCATCCGCTCAAGCCTTGTCGGGCCTGGCCCCGCGGGCTTCTTCTGGCCTGCGCCTTCCCGCGCAGTTCTCAAGAAGCCAGGCCGGCGCGGCGCGACGGACACTGCTCGCGTAGACCGCCCGCCGTCCGCTGGAGGATGCGATGCGCCAGTTCCGGATCGAGATCCCACAGGAAGACCTCGACGACCTGCACCGCAGGCTCGCCGCGACCCGCTGGCCCGACGAGCTGCCCGGTGTCGGCTGGACCCGCGGCCACCCGCTCGAGCCGCTGCGGGAGCTCGCCGCGCACTGGGCCGACGACTTCGACTGGCGCGCCGCCGAGGACCGCCTCAACGCCCACCCGCAGTTCCTCACCGAGATCGACGGGGCCACCGTCCACTTCCTGCATGTGCGCTCGCCCGAGCCGGACGCCGTCCCGCTGATCCTCACGCACGGCTGGCCGGGCTCCGTCGCGGAGTTCCTCGACGTGATCGGACCGCTCACCGACCCGCGCGCGCACGGCGGCGACCCCGCCGACGCGTTCCACCTGGTGATCCCGTCGATCCCCGGCTACGGGTTCTCCGGGCCGCTCACCGAGACCGGCTGGGACGTCCCGAGGATCGCCAACGCCTGGGCCGAGCTGATGACCCGCCTCGGGTACGCCGAGTTCGCCGCGCAGGGCGGCGACGCCGGGTCGCCGATCTCCCTCGCGCTCGGCACGATCCACCCCGACCGCGTCATCGGCGTGCACGTCAACATGCTGATGGCGTTCCCGTCGGGCGACCCGGCCGAGATGGCGAACCTCACCGACGACGACTTCGCGCGGCTGGCCGCGCTCGGCAGGTTCGACGCCGACAGGTCGGCCTACATGAAGCTCATGCAGACCAGGCCGCAGACCGTCGCCTACGCGCTCACCGACTCGCCCGTCGGCCAGCTCGCCTGGATCGCCGAGAAGTTCGCCGAATGGACCGACCCCGCGTCGGTGATCGACCGCGACACGCTGCTGACCATCGTCTCGATCTACTGGTTCACCCGCACCGCGGGCTCGTCCGGCCAGTTCTACTTCGAGGGCGCGCCCGCCGTCCGCGCCCTCATCGAGGGCAACGCGCCCCCGCCGATCGGCGTCCCCGTCGGCGTCGCGGTGTTCCCGCACGATCTCTTCCCGCCGATCCGGGCGTTCGCCGACCGCGACGTCCCGACCATCAAGCACTGGACGGAGTTCGCCGGCGGCGGCCACTTCGCCGCCCTCGAACAGCCGGGCGCGCTGGTCGAGGACGTCCGCGCCTTCTTCCGGTCGCTGCGCTAGCCGCCGCACCCTCGCCGCCGCACCTTTTCAAGGAGACCGTATGCGCAAGACAGTCATCGACGCCTGGGTGTCGGACCTGACCTTCCCCGGCTACATGGACCGCTGGCACCGCCTCGTCGCCGAGTTCGAGGCCCGCCACCCCGACCTTGAAGTGCGGCTGCACGGGGTCGGCTTCTTCACCGGCCCCGCCGAGATCGCCGAGGCCATCGCGGCGGGCCGTGGCCCGGCGATCGCCGAGTACTACTTCTACATGGCCCCCGTCGCCCGCGACACCCTGGCGCTCGACGGCAGCCCCCGCTACACCTCGGTCGAGCGCGCCGTCGGCGGCCGGACGGAGATCCTCGGCGAGCCGGTCGTGCTCGGCGACGTCCTCCCCGCCATGCGCGAGCAGTACACCTACCGGGGCGACCTCACCTCGATGCCGTCGGTCGGCACCACGACCCTGATGTACGCCAACACCGCGCTGCTCGAACGCGCCGGACTGGCCGAGCTGCCGGAGACCTGGGACGAGGTCGAGGCGGCCTGCGCGGCGCTCGGCGGCGTCTCCCCGCACGCGCTGACCTGGCCCAACCACGGCATGCTCTACCAGCAGGTCCTCGCCACCCGGGGCGGGCTGCTGTGCGACGCCGACAACGGCCGCGCGGGCCGTCCGGAGAAGGTCGAACTCGCCTCGCCGCAGATGCTGGCGTTCGCCCGGTGGTGGAAGGGCCTGCACGACGCGGGCCACCATGTCTCCACCGGGAAGATCCCCGACTGGGAGGGCAACTTCCGGCTCTTCGCCGAGCAGGACGTGGCGCTGCGCGTGTCGTCGTCCAACGACGTCAACTACATGGCCGAGGCGGGCAAGGCCGGCGGGTTCGGGGTCGCCGCCGGGCGGCTGCCTTATGACGCGTCGCTGCCCTATGGCGGCAACACCGTCGCGGGGACGTCGCTGTGGCTCGCCGACGGGCTGCCCGAGGCGGTCAGGGAGGGCGCGCTGGCGTTCCTGCAGTTCGTGCACAACCCGGTGAACGCGGCGGAGCGCCACAAGGGCACGAGCTTCCTGCCGATCACCAGGACGGCCTGCGACCTGCTCGCCGAGGAGGGCTGGTTCGCGGCGAACCCGCACCACAAGGCGGCGGTCGAGCAGATCGACGCCTACCCGGCGCGGACCGGCCTGACCGGCACGCCGCCCTGCCGTGGCGCGCTGTTCGGCGACTTCGCGGGCAACCAGGACGTCATGACCCGCGCGATGGCCGACGTGCTCGCCGGGGCCGATCCCGAGGAGCGGTTCACCGCCGCCACCATCGAGGCACAGCTCCTGCTCGACGCCTACCACGCCGACGCGGCCGACGGCGGCCCGAGCGCCCCCACGAGCCTGCGGATCGAGTACTTCCGCGACGCCGAGGCGTACTCCGGCGCGGACCTGGAGAACGTCGTGCAGCTCAGCGGGGCCGAGTGATGGCCGCGCCACACGCGTCGATCCAGCACGCGTTCGCCGCCCAGGCGGCCCGCACGCCCGACGCGCCGGCCGTCGAGTGCGGCGACGCGGTCCTCACCTACCGGGACCTCGACGAGCGGGCCAACCGGCTCGCGCACCGGCTGCGCGCGCTCGGCGTCGGGCGCGAGTCCCCGGTCGCGATCCTCATGGACCGCTCGGCCGACCTCGTCGTCGCGATCCTCGCCGCGCTCAAGTCCGGCGGCTGCTACCTGCCGATGCACGGCGACGCGCCGGCCGACCGGCAGCGGTTCGTCATCGAGCAGTCCGGCGCGCCGGTCCTGCTCGCCGACGCGGCGTCGGCGGCGCGCGGGCTGCCCGCCGCGCCGCGCGTGCTCGTCGTGGACGAGGACACCTCATGGCTCGCCGAACCCGCCGACGACCCCACGCCGCCCGCCCACCCCGGGCTGCTCGCGTACGTCATCTACACCTCGGGCTCCACCGGGCACCCCAAGGCCGCGTCCGTCGTGCAGGGCGAGGTCCTCGCGCTGATCGGCGACTCGGCGTGGGACGGCGGGAACCACCGGCGCGTCCTGATGATCGCGCCGCACGCGTTCAACGTGTCGACCTACGAGCTGTGGGTGCCGCTGCTGCGCGGCGGGACCGTCGTCGTCGCGCCGCCCGGCAGGATCGAGGTCGAGACGCTGCGGCGGCTGCTGCCCGGCATCACCGGCTTCCACCTGACGGCGGGGCTGTTCCGTGTCGTCGCCGAGGAGGAGCCCGCGCTGCTGGCGGGGGTCGCCGAGGTGCTCACCGGCGGCGACGTCATCGCGCCGGGCGCCGTCCGACGTGTCCTCGACGCCTGCCCGGGGATCACGATCCGGGCCATGTACGGGGCCACGGAACTCACCCTGTTCAGCACCCAGGGGCCGATCCGCGCCCCGTACCAGCCGCCGAAGGTCGTGCCCGTCGGCAAGGCCATGGACGGCGTACGGGTCTACGTGCTCGACGAGCGGCTCGGCCGGGTGCCCGCGGGGGTGACCGGCGAGGTGTACGTCGCAGGGCGCGGCGTCGCACGCGGCTACCACGGGCTCGCCGACCAGACCGCCGAGCGGTTCGTCCCCGACCCGTACGGTCCGGCGGGCTCGCGCATGTACCGGACCGGTGACCTGGCCCGCTGGACCGACGACGGCGACCTCGAGTACGCGGGACGGCTCGGCGACCAGGTGAAGATCCTCGGGTTCCGGGTCGAGCCGAGCGAGATCGAGGCGGTCCTCGCCGCGCACCCCGGCGTCGCGGACGTCGCCGTCGTCGGGCACGAGGTCGAGCCGGGCAATCGCAGGCTCGTCGCGTACCTGGTGCGCGCGTCGTTCGACTGGGAGACGCCCGAGCTGCGCGACCTCGTCGCGGCGTCGCTGCCGCAGTACATGGTGCCGTCGGCCTTCGTGGTGGTGGACGCGCTGCCGGTGACGTCGAACGGGAAGCTCGACCGGCGGGCGCTGCCCGAGCCCGACTTCCGGCCGGCGACCGCCTACCGCGCGCCGACCACGACCACCGAGGAGATCCTCTGCACCCTGTACGCGGAGGTGCTCGGCGTCGGCAGGGTCGGCGTCGACCACAGCTTCTTCCACCTCGGCGGCCAGTCGCTGCTCGCGATGCGGCTCATCAGCCGCATCAAGTCGATGCTGCGGGTGAACGTCCCGATCAGCGCCCTGTTCGACGCGCCCACGGCGGCCGGCCTCGCCGTCGAGGTCGACCGCCTGCGCGCGGCCCGCGCCGCCCGCGCGGCAGCCCGGACCGCTTCCTGAGGAGCCTGACGCATGCTCACGAACCCGTTCGACTCGCCCAACGACGCCTACCTCATCGTGGTCAACGCCGAGGACCAGCACGCGCTCTGGCCCGACCTCGTGGCGCTCCCCGAGGGCTGGACCCCGGTCTTCGGCCCCGAGGACCGCACGGTGTGCCTCGACCACGTCGCCACCCTCTGGACCGACCTGCGCCCGGCGTCAGTCCGCCGATTCCTCGCCGACGATCCCGCGACCCCCTGACCCACGGCACAAGAGGTACGGCCCGTCCCCGGTTCTCCGGGTACGGGCCGTTCGGTTCTGTGCGGGTGTCGGGTCAGGCGAGCCCGAAGTGGGACCTGGCGAGCTCGCGCGGGGCCAGCGTCGACAGGAACGTCCCGGGTCCCGCGTGGCTGTGCAGGGTCGACATGTCGCGCCAGACCCGTTCGACGCGCTCGCCGGAGCGGACCGAGCTCGATCCCGCCGTCGGGAACAAGTGGGACTCGACGGCCCGCCAGGACAGCCGGATGGCCTCCCGGCTCGTCAGGGCGAGGGACAGCTCGTGTTCCCTGGTGAACGCCGACGGGCCGGTCACGCAGGTGTCGTGCCAGGTCCTGACCGCCCCGAGGACCGCGGACTCGGCGGCGGCGACCATGCCCGCCGCCTCGCCGTAACGGAACTGGAAGCCCGGGTCCTCGGCACGGCTGACGATCGGGGGGAACGACGTGGTGCGGACGCGCATCAGCTCGGCGTAGGCGTCGAGCGCGCCCCTCGCCATGCCGGCGGCCAGCGCGCCGAGCTGGAGCAGCATGAAGCTGAGCGGCCCGCCCGCGTACTCGGGACCGGCGTGCAGGAGGCGGCCTGGGGTGTCCTCGGTGACCGCCGTCTGGCTGAGGTGGAGTCCCAGCGCGTGGTGGGCGGGCACGAACGCGTCGTCCACGACGACGCTGTGCGAGCCGCTCCCGCGCAGGCCGAGGGAGTTGCCCCAGTCATCGAGCCGCCGCCATGACGCGCGGGGCAGCACGAACAGCAGCGGCGTCGGCGGTCCGTCGGGGCCGACGACAAGGGTGTGGCCCATGAAGTGGGTCGCGTAGGGCGACCCCGAGCAGTACCCGAACGTCCCGCTGACCCGCCACCCGCCGGGGACGGGCGTCGCGATCCCGGCCGGGGCGACCGTCGCCGGGCACAGGAAGTCGGGCGAGGCGAACAGCTCCTCCTGTGCCTCACGTCCGAACAGCGTCGCCGCGGCGAGCGCGTGCGCGTGCGCGAACGTGTACATCCACGCCGTCGACGGGCAGCCGCGCGCGAGCGTCATCACGACCCGGAAGAACGCCTCGGCCCCGAGTTCGAGCCCGCCGAACACGCGCGGGGTGAGAACCCGGTAGAGACCCGCCTCGGCGAACCGCTCGTGCAGGTCGGCCGCGTACATCGTGGCGTCCTCCGTCTCGGCCTGCCGCTCGACCAGCAGCGGGACGAACTCCTCGGCGCGCGCGAGGAGTTCGTCAGCGCCGGGGGCGGGCGGCGCGACGGCCGTCACGCGCCCTCCTCCGCACGGCTGTAGACGAGCTGGACGACGCCCGTCGCGAACGCGCGCGACGAGCGCAGCGCGAGCGGGATCTCGGCGGTCCCCTCGGGGAACAGCCGGTCGCCGGAGCCGAGCACGAGCGGGAACACCATGACGCTCACCTCGTCGAGCAGCCCGCGTTCGAGCAGCCACCGCAGCACCGAGACGCTGCCGTTGACGACGATGTCGCCTCCCTCGGCCGCCTTGAGCGCCGCGACGGCGGCGGCCGGGTCGTCGCCGACGAGCGTGGTGTTGGCCCAGTCGGCCTCGGTGAGGGTCGAGGACAGGACGTACTTGGGCGTAGCGGTCATCTGCTTGCCGAACGGGTCGTCGCGCTTGTCGCCGGTGAAGGCTTCGGCGAACGTCTGGTAGGTGCGGCGGCCGAGCAGGATGGCGTCGCCGCCGCCGAGCTGGGCGGCGATCGCGCCCTTCACCTCGTCGTCGAGCAGCGGGGGCGCCCACTTCTCGGGGGTCTCGGCGACCCCGTCGAGGGACACGAACACGTTCGCCACGATCCTGCGCATGGTCTTGGGCATGGTCTTGGGCATGAAGGTCTCCTTCTACGGGACGGGAACTGCCTCGCGGTCGGCTCCGGCGGCAGGCTCGGCGGCGGGACGGGACAGCCCGCCCGGCGTCCAGACGCGCCGGCCGAGGTCGAGGGTGAGCGCGGTGACCAGCACGGACCGGACGACGAACGTGTCGAGCAGCACGCCGAGCGCGACCGCGACGCCGATCTCCACGAACTGGACGAGCGGCATCGCGGCGAACACCGCGAACGTCCCGGCGAGCACGAGCCCCGCGGAGGTGATGACGCCGCCGGTGGCGCGCAGCCCGCGCAGCATGCCCTCGCGGGTCCCGTGCCGCGCGGATTCCTCCCGGACCCTGGTCATGAGGAAGATGTTGTAGTCGACGCCGAGCGCCACGAGGAACACGAAGATGTAGAGCGGGAACGCGGCGTCCGTCGAGGCGAACCCGAGCGCGTCGAAGATCAGCGCGCTCGCGCCGAGCGCCGCGGCGAACGACAGCGCGACTGTCGCGACGAGGACGAGCGGCGCGACGACGGCGCGCAGCAGCAGCCCGAGGATCGCGAGGATCACCACGAGCACGATCGGGATGATCACGAGGTTGTCGCGCGAGGTCGCCTCGTACATGTCCATCCGCAGCGCGGTCGGGCCGCCGACCTTGGCGTCCGCGATCGCGTGCACTGCCTCCCGGACCGCGACGACGGTGTCGGCGGCGGCGTCGCTGTCGGGCGCGTCCGCCAGGGTCGCCTCGACGCGCGCGAGCCCGTCCTTGACCACGGGTTCCCCGGTCGCGGCGACCCCCGGCACTGAGCCGACCGCCGCGGTGACGGCGGTGGCCGCCTCGGCCTTGGCGATGACGACGACCGGCTGTCCGTTCTGCCCGGCGGGGAAGTGCCTGGCGAGCGCCTCCTGGCCCGCGATCGAGTCGGGCTTGCCGGTGAAGGTGTCGGCCGCGGTGAGGCCCGCGGGGTTCAGCAGGAACGAGCCGGTGGCGAGCGCGGCGAGCGCCAGCGAGGCGGTCACCCAGATGGCGCGGGGCCGTCTGGCGATGCCCGTGCCGAGCCGCGCCCAGCCCCTGCCGGTCTCGGCGACGGCGACGCCGGGCCGCGGCCTGCGCGGCCAGAAGATCCAGCGGCCGAGCACGACGAGCAGCGCGGGCAGCAGCGTCAGCATGGTGACCAGCGCGACGCCCACGCCGATCGCGAGGACGGGGCCGAGCCCGCGCGTGGAGTTCATGTCGGCGGCCATGAGGCAGAGCAGGCCCGCGCCGACCGTCGCGGCGCTCGCGGCGACGGCGGGTCCCGCCCGGTGCAGCGCGGCGGCCATCGCGGCGTGCCGGTCCTCGGTGCGGGACAGCTCCTCGCGGTAGCGGGCGATGAGCAACAGCGCGTAATCCGTGCCCGCGCCGATGACCAGGACGGTGAGGATGCCCGCGCTCTGCCCGGTGACGGTCAGCCCGACGCCCTCGGCGAGCAGGTAGATCAGCCCCTGCGACGCCGTCAGCGCGGTGACCGCGCAGAAGATCGGCAGAATCCACAGGACCGGGCTGCGGTAGGCGAACAGCAGGAGGACGATGACGACGAGGACTGTCGCGCCCAGCAGCGCGCCGTCCACCCCGGAGAACGCGGCGGCTGCGTCGCCGTCGAACCCGGCGGGTCCGGCGACCTTGACGTCGAGGCCGTCAGCGCCCGGTCCGGTGATCTCGCGCAGGCCCGCGATCCGGTCGGCGATCTTGTTGTAGCCGTCGGCCCCCATCGCGACGGGCACGACGAGCTGCAGCGCGGCCCCGTCGGCGGCGGCGATCGGCTCGCTGACGGGCCCCGCGACGCCCTCGGCGGACGCCAGCGCGACGGCGTCGGCGGCGGCCTTGGCGAGGTCGGCGTCGGTCAGCCCCGAGGCGCGCTCGTAGACGATGACGGCGGGGGCGGTCTCGGCGGTCTCGAAGCTCTTCTGGAGTTCCACGACCCGGGTCGACTCGGCCGATCCGGGCAGCCACTGCGCGGCGTCGTTCTTCTGGACCCCGGAGAGCTTCCCCGCGAGGGGGCCCGCGACGCCCATGAACAGGACGAGCCAGACGACGAGTGTCACCCACTTGCCGCGCCGTCCGCAGACGAATTTCATGGTTGCTTTCTCCTTGGTTCTCTTGGGGGGAGGAGGAACGCCGAAGGGCCGTCCCCGCCGGACCGCGGGGACGGCCGGTGCGGGCCGGGTCAGAAGTAGAGGGTGTTCGGCTCGAGCCCGCACAGCACCCGGCCGTACAGTTCGGCGTTGGTCGCCGGGTGCATGAGGGCGTGCAGGCCGATCGCGGCGGCGTCGGCGGCGATCCGCTGGAGCGGCACGTCGCGGTAGACCGAGGAGCCGCCGCCCGCCTCGGCGAACGCGTCGGCGGAGCGCTTGGCGAGCTCGCAGGCCCGGCCGAGCGAGGCGCGCGCGGCGGCCCGCTCCTCGGCGGTCCACGGCGCACCGGCCTTGCCGTCGACAAGGGCGGCGACGCGGTGCGCGTGGAACAGCGACTCGTCGGCGAGATGGGTCGCCTCGGCCAGCCGCAGATGCGTGACGGGGGCCTCGGCCTGGCTCTCGTAGGAGGTGTAGGTGATCTTGCGGCCGGGCAGCCGGTCGAGGAACGCCTCGCGGGCCGCGCGGGCGAGGCCCGAGGCGACGCCGACCGACAGCGCGGACGCGGTCGGCAGCAGCGGCGCCTGCCACACGGGCGACGCGGCGTTGGCCTCCGAGGCATACTGCTCGGCGAGGACGAGAGGCAGCGGCAGCACCCGCGCGGCGGGCACGAAGACGCCCTCGGCGACGGTCGAGACGCTGCCCGTGCCGCGCAGGCCGAAGGCGTCCCAGTCGTCCACGACGGTCAGCTCGCTGAGCGGCACGACGGTGAGGACCGGCCAGAACGAGGCCCCGTCCGGGGTCGGCGCGAGCGCGACGATGATCTGCCAGTCGGCGTGGAGCGCGCCGGAGATGAAGCCCCAGCGGCCGTCGAGGACATAGCCGCCGTCGGCGGGCGCGCACATGCCGCTCGGGCTGAGCGTGCCGCACAGCCTGACGTCCGGAGAGGCGAACACCTCGTCCTGCACGGGGTCGGGCAGCAGGCCCGCCATCCACATGGTGATCGCGTTGACGCCGACGACCCAGGCCGCCGACCCGTCGCCGCGCGCGAGCTCGGCGACGGTGTCGACAACGGTACGGGCGCTCGCCTCAGCGCCGCCGTAGCGCGCGGGCTTGCGCAGCGCGAACAGCCCGGCCTCGGTGAGCGCGGTGACGACGGGTTCCGGCAGCCGCCGCGCGTCGGCGGTCGCCGCGGCGTGCTCCTTCAACAGCGGGACGAGGCCCGCCGCCGCGGCGACGGGGTCGAGCCCGGTTCCGGGGGGTGTGTGGGTGACGGTCACCCTTCCTCCTCAGGGGAAGTGCCGGTGCGGACGCGTCCGCCGGGGCCTCAAGCGTTCCGCCACGCGGGGCCACCGCACATCTTCAGGAATGCCGACCCCGCGACAGTGCTGCGCACTTTCCAGTAAGCGCCCCCGCCGTTCCCGGTGCGATGGTCGGCTGAGCAGCCTGATTTCGAACCTGGAGCGCAGAAATGACGATGACCTCACCCGTCTCCGCCGCCGACCAGTCCGCGATCGCCGCAGTCCCCGGCAGGATCGTCGCCGCGTGGGCGGCCCACGACGGCGCGGCCTTCGCCGACGTGTTCACCCCCGACGGCACGATGATCCTGCCCGGCGTGTTCCAGAAGGGCCGCGAGGCCATCGCCGCGTTCATGGGCCAGGCGTTCGCCACGGTCTACCAGGGCACCCAGGTCACCGGCACGCCGTTCGGGCTGACTTTCCTGTCCGCCGACGTCGCGGTCCTGCTCACCAACGGCGGCGTCCTCGCCCCCGGCGAGACCGAGGTGCCCGCAGAACGGGCCGTCCGCGCCTCGTGGACCGTGGTCCGCCAGGCGGACGGCGGGTGGCTGCTGGCCGCCTACCAGAACAGCCCGCGCGAAGCGGCCTAGGGGGAGCCACGATGGAACGGACAGTCGGCGGCCGGGCCGTGGTGCTCGGCGGCAGCATGGCGGGCCTTGTGGCGGCGCGGGTCCTCGCGGACTTCTACCGCGAGGTCGTCGTCGTGGACCGGGACCGCCTGCGCGGGGTGAGCGCCGCGCGGCGCGGCGTCCCGCAGGGCAGGCACGTGCACGGCCTGCTCGCGCGCGGCCAGCAGATCCTCGAGGAGCACTTCCCCGGCTTCACCGCGGGCGCGGTCGCGGCCGGCGTCCCGACCGGGGACCTCGGCGAGCTGCGCTGGTTCTTCAACGGGCGGCGGCTCAAGCCGGGGGCCACCGGCCTGATCTGCGTGTCGGCGACCCGGCCGCTGCTCGAACACCTCGTGCGCGAGCGGCTCCTGGAGATCCCGAACGTCACCCTCGCCGAGGAGACCGACATCCTCGGCCTCGTCGCCTCCGACGACGGCGCACGGATCACCGGCGTCACGGTCGAGCGCGCGGACAAGACCGAGGTGCTCGCCGCCGACCTCGTCGTGGACTGCACCGGGCGCGGCTCGCGCACCCCCGCCTGGCTCGACGGCCTCGGCTACGACCGGCCCGCCGAGGACAAGGTGCGCATCGACCTCACCTACACCACACGCCTGTACCGGCTGCCCGACGAGGGCGTCCTGAACGGGGACCTGTCGATCAACCCGGTGTCGTCGCCGTCGCATCCGCGCGGCGCGTTCTTCTCCCGGATCGAAGGAGGCAAGTGTGTGCTGTCCCTCACCGGCGTGCTCGGTGACGCAGCCCCCGTGGACCCCGAGGGATTCCTCGACTTCGTCAGGGACCTGCCCGTCCCCGACGTCCACGACGTCATCCGCGACGCCGAGCCGCTCGACGACCCCGTCTCCTTCCGATACCCCGCGAGCGTCCGCCGCCGCTACGAGCGGCTGACGCGGTTCCCCGAGCGGCTCCTGGTGATGGGCGACGCGGCGTGCAGCTTCAACCCCGTCTACGGGCAGGGCATGACGATCGCGGCGCTCGAGTCGCTGAAGCTGCGCGAGCACCTTCTGGCGGGCTCCGCGCCCGACCCGCGCGCGTTCTTCGGCGACATCGCCAAGGTCATCGACGTCGCCTGGGACGCCTCGGCGGGCGGCGACCTCGCCTTCCCCGAGGTCGAGGGGGACCGCACGGCCAAGGTCCGCATGATCAACGCCTACATCGGGCGCGTCCAGGCCGCGGCGACCCGCGACGGCGCGGTCACCCGCGCGTTCATGCGGGTCGCGGGTCTCGTCGACCCGCCGCAGTCGATCATGGCGCCGGGGATGCTGCTGCGCGTGCTCCGCAAGGGCGGCCACGTCCCCGAGCCGGCCCGCGCCGAGGACGTGCCGCACGTGTCCCCGGCCGCGTGACGGGGGACCCGGCGTGAACACCGATCTCGGGACGCCGCCCGCGCTGCTGCGGGCGCGGGCGGCGGCCCGGCCGCACGACACGGCCGTCGAGGACGGATCAGGGCGGCTCACCTTCGCCGAACTCGTCGGCCGGGCCGACGCGCTCGCCGCGCGGCTGCGCGGGCTCGGCCTCGGCCCCGACGACCGCGTCGGCCTGTACCTGGAGCCTGACGCGTCGGTCGCCGTCGCGGTCTGGGGCGTTCTGTTCGTGGGCGCGGCCTATGTCCCCCTCGCCCCCGAATACCCAGAAGACCGCCTGCGCTTCATGGCCGCCGACGCCGCCGTCCGCGCCGTGGTCACCAGCCCGTCCCTCGCCGCCCGCCTCCCCGCCCTGACCCCGCCGAACACCCAGACCATCCTCCTCGACCCCCGGCCCGTGCCCACCCCACCCGGGTCGTGCTCGGGGGGAGGGCCGGGGGCGGGGGATCTCGCTTATGTCATCTACACGTCGGGGAGCACGGGGCGGCCCAAGGGGGTCATGGTCGAGCACGGGGCGCTCGCGGCGCAGCTCGGGTGGCTGCATGACGCGCACGGGATCGGGCCGGGGACGCGGGTGCTGCACAAGACGCCGCTGAGCTTCGACGCCGCCCAGTGGGAGATCCTCGCCTCGGCGTGCGGCGCGACGGTCGTGGTCGCCGCGCCCGGCCTCTACGCCGACCCCGACGGGCTGATCGACGCCGTCGCCGCCGCAGGGGCGACCACGCTCCAGTGCGTGCCGACCCTGCTGCGCGCGCTCGTCGACACCGGGCGGCTCGGCGAGGCCGTCAGCCTGCGGCAGGTGTTCAGCGGCGGCGAGGCGCTGTCGCTGACCCTCGCGCGCGACTGCCGCGCCGCGCTGCCCGGCGCGGTGCTCACGAACCTGTACGGGCCGACGGAGTGCACCATCAACGCCTCCGCGCACGTCGTCGGCGACCTGCCCGAGGGGGTCGGCGGCGTCCCGATCGGCGGCCCCGCCGACGGCGTCGTCTACCGCGTGCTCGACGAGCGGCTGCGGCATGTCGCGCCGGGAGAGGTCGGCGAACTGTACGTCGGCGGCGTCCAGCTCGCGCGCGGCTACCTCGGCCGGCCCGACCTGACCGCCGCGCGCTTCGTCCCCGACCCCTACGGGCCCGCAGGGGCCAGGCTGTACCGGACCGGCGACCGGGTGTCGCTGTCGCCCGGCGGCGACGCGGTGTTCGCGGGCCGCGCCGACGGCCAGGTGAAGCTGCGCGGCTACCGGGTCGAGCTCGATGAGATCAGGCTCGCGATCGAGACGCACGCCTGGGTCAGGCACGCCGCGGCCGTGGTCAGGCCGGACGGCGACCTCGTCGCGTTCGTGGAGCTCGATGAGCGCGAGGCGGCCCTGATGGACCAGGGCGCGGGCGGGGCGCACCACAGGTCGAAGGACGGCCGCACCCAGCTGCGCGCCCAGCTCGCCGCCCCCGGCCGCCGCACCGACCTCGCGGGCAGGCCCGCCCTCGCCCTGCCGGGCCGCACCCCCACCCCGGCCCAGGAGGCGAGGGTCTTCGCCCGCAAGACCTACCGCTTCTTCGAGGGCGGCCCGGTGACCCGCGCGGACCTGCGCCGCCTCCTCACTCCCGCCGACCCCCGCCCCCTCCCGGCTCTCCCGGCCGGGCCGCCGGGGCTCGGGGAGCTCGCGGAGATCCTGCGGTGGCTCGGCAGGTTCCACAGCGACGACAGGCTGCTGCCGAAGTACGGGTACGCGTCGCCCGGCGCGCTCTACGGCGTGCAGGTCCTCGTGGAGACCGCGGACGTGGCGGGGCTGCCGTCCGGTATCCACTACTACGACCCCGCCGAGCACCGGCTCGTGTCCCTGAGCGCGGGTCATGTCGCGCCCGGCGTCCGGCTGCACCTTGTCGGCAGGCGGCGGGCCATCACCCCCGTCTACCGGACCAACGTCGACGAGGTGCTGGAATTCGAGGCGGGCCACCTCGCGGGCCTGCTTGACGAGGTCCTGCCGGGCCACGGCCTGCGCCTGGGCCCACCGGAACCGCCTTCGCCCGGCCTGCCGCTGGAACTCCCCGACGACCTCCCCATCGCGACCTACGCCCTCCTCCCCACCGACCGCCCTTCGCCCTGGCGGCCCGCACCCCCGCTGGACGGCCCCGCCGCCGTCCGCGTCTTCGTGCAGGCCCATCCCGGGAGGATCGCCGACCTTCCCGGTGGCCTCTACCGGTGGGACGGCGCGGAACTCAGGAGCGTCGGCGAGGAGATCGTCCGGGTCAAGGACGTCATCGCGATCAACCAGCGGACGTACCGGCGCGCGTCGTTCGGGGTCGCGCTGTTCGGCCCGCCAGGCCCGTTCGGGTATCTGGAGCTGGGCCGGGCGCTGCACCGGATGCAGGCCGACGGCGGCCTCGGCCTGATGCAGGCCGGGTACAGCTCGCGCGACGGCCACGACCTGCCCGCCGCCGTCCGGCTGCGCGCCCTGCTGCCCGGCGAGGACGGGCCCGTCTACTTCGCCGTCGGTGGGAAGGTCAGCGCCGCCCAGCGCGCGGCACGCGACATGAAAGAGGACTCCGTCCACATGCGCGGCCCCGCCGAGCTGATCCGCGACGACCTCACCGCGTTCCTGCCCGTCTACATGACGCCGAGCCGGGTCGTCCCGCTCGACCGGCTGCCCCGCACCCCCAACGGCAAGATCGACCACCGCGCGCTCCACGACGTGGCGCTCCCCGCTCCCGCCACCGGGCCGCCCGTGCCGCCCAGGACCGACACCGAACGCAGGATCGCCGCGCTGTGGCGGGCGGCCGTGCGGCGTGAGGTGGTCTCGGTCCATGACGACTTCTTCGGCGCGGGAGGCGACTCCCTCGTGGCGGTGAACCTCGTCAACCGGATCAACCGGGAGTTCGGCACGGCGCTGCCGCTCCAGACGCTCATCGAGGCGTCGACGGTCGCCGACCTCGCCAGGGTCGTCGCGGCCGCCGAACCCGCCCCGCCCGCCGCGTCACGGATGCTCCGCCTCTGGCGCGGGGAGCGCGCCGCGTCCGGGCCGTACTCGTCTGGGCCCGGAGCGCGGGCTTTCAAGGGCCCGACTTCGTCGGGCCGCCCGCGCACCGGGCCGGTGTTCTGCTGGCCGGGCCTGGGCGGCTACCCGATGAGCCTGCGCGGGCTCGCGGAACTGTCCGGCACGACGTTCTACGGGGTCCAGGCCCACGGCGTCAACGAGGGCGAGGAGCCGTACCCGACGCTCGCGGCGATGGCCGCAGCCGACGTCGCCGCGCTCCGGACCGTCCAACCGGAGGGCCCCTACACCCTGTGGGGGTACTCCTTCGGCGCACGGCTCGCGTTCGAGACGGCCTGGCAGCTGGAGAGCGCGGGGGAGCGGGTCGCCGAGCTGATGCTGATCGCGCCGGGAAGTCCCCGGCTCGGCCCCGCCGACGCCCCGGAACCCACCGGTGAGCTCGCCGTCCGGGCCCTGCTCTACCAGGTGTTCCTGCGCCGCTCCGACGGCGTCGGCCTCGCCGAGTGCCTCGCCGCCGACGACTTCGCCGCGTTCGTCGGCCGCCACCACCCCGATCTCGACCTCGACCTGGTCCGCCGGATCAGCGCGGTCGTCCGGCGCACCTGCGGGTTCGCCTACACACCCACCGAGCTGCGGGAACGGCGGCTCCGCGCACCCGTCACGGTGTTCCCGGCGGCGGGCGACGGCGACCCGTTCCTGTCCGACGCCGACGGGCTCGACCTCAGGACCGTCCCGATGTCCGCCGACCACTACGGCCTGCTCCGCCCGCCCGGCGTCGCCGCTCTGGCGCGGGCGATCAGGCGGGCCTCGTCCCAGGGAGAGGACCATGCCCCACGTCACCATCAAGCACTTTCCCGCGTCGCTGACTGACGCGCAGGAGGCCGACCTCGTCGCGGCCGTCACCGAGGCGATCCGGGCGGCGTTCGGCTGCTCGGCCGAGGTCGTGTCGATCGCGACCGAGGAGATCCCGTCCGAGGAGTGGCACAGCCGGGTGTACGTCCCGGAGATCCTGCGCCGCGACCACCTGCTGCGCAAGACCCCCGACTACTGAGCGGAGAACCCCGGTGAACCCCGTCATCAGCACACCCCGGATCGCGTCAGGCATCGACGACCTCGTCGGCGGCACGCCCCTGCTGCGGCTGCCCGTCGCCGGGGCGGCCCCCGGCTGCGCGGTCCTCGCGAAACTCGAATCGGCGAACCCGCTGTCCTCGATCAAGGACCGCGCCGCGCTCTGGATGCTCAACGGCGCGGAGGAGTCGGGACGGCTCGTGCCGGGCGGCACGGTCATCGAGGCGAGCAGCGGCAACACCGGCATCGGCCTCGCCGCGCTGTGCGCCGCGCGCGGCTACCGCTGCGTCATCGTGCTGCCCGACACCGCCACCGGCGAGCGGATCGGGCTGCTGCGCGCGCTCGGCGCGGAGGTCGTCCTGACCCCCGGCGAACTGCGCCTCCAGGGCACCCTCGACAAGGCCGAGGAGCTGCTCGCCGAGACGCCGGGCGCGTGGTTCTCGCGGCAGCACCAGAATCCCGACAATCCGCGCGCGCACCGCGAGAGCACGGGCCCGGAGATCTGGGCCGACACCGGCGGCCGGGTCGACGTGCTGGTGTGCGGGATCGGCACCGGCGGCACCTTCAGCGGCACGGCGGGCCATCTCAAGGAGCGCAACCCGCTGCTGCGCGGGATCGCGGTCGAGCCCGAGCGCTCGCCCGTGCTGTCGCACGGCTGGTCGGGGCCGCACGGCATCCCCGGCCTGAACGGCGGCTTCGTCGCCGACACCACCGACACCGCGCTGATAGACGAGATCCTCACCGTGTCCGACGCCGACGCCGAGGCCGGGACCCGGTGGCTTGCGCGGCGGCTCGGCGTCCTCGCCGGGATCTCCTCGGGCTGCGCGGCGCACGCCGCCTCGGTCGTGGCGCGGCGGCCGTCGAGCGAGGGGCTGACGATCGTGACGATCCTGCCCGACACCGGCGAACGGTACCTCAGCGTCTGGCCGGAAGGAGACGTGACGTGAACACGCTGCTGCTGGTCGGCGCGAACGACGACGCGGTGGTGAAGGCCAAGGACCTCGGCCTCACCGTGCTGCTGCTGCAGTACCCGGGGAAGCTGACCGACGTCCAGGAGGCCCTCGCCGACGTCGTGCGGATCGTCGACTACACCTCGTGGGAGGAGACCGCCCCGGTCGTCGCCGCGCTGCACGCCGCGCCCGGCTTCACCGTCGCGCACTCGCTGACCGAGCCGGGCCTGGAGAACGCCGCGCGCGTCAACGACCGGTACGGGCTCGGCGGCACCCCGCACGCGGTCACCCGGCTGCTGCGGGACAAGCTCGCGATGCGCCGCCACCTGCTCGCCCGCGACCCCGACGCGGTCGCCGCCGCGCCCCTGAACAGCCGCGCCGACCTCGCCGCGTTCGGCGAGCGGCACGGCCACCCGTTCATCGTGAAGCCCGTCGACGCGACGGCCAGCATCGCCGTCCACCGGGTCGACTCCCCGGCCGACGCCGACCGGGTGTGGGCCGAGGTCGCGGCGCTGCGCGGCACCCGCACCGACCGCGTGTCCGACATGTACACCCTCACCGACTTCCTCATCGAGGAGTACGTCGACGGCCCCGAATTCTCCGTCGAGACGTTCAGCTTCGCCGGCCGGCACGTCGTCGTCGCGGTCACCGAGAAGTTCGTCGCCGACGGGTGCTTCGCGGAGATCGGGCACGCGCTCCCCGCCAGGATCGGCCCCGCCGACGACGCCGCGATCCGCGCCGCCGTCGCCCGGTTCCTCGACCACGTCGGGTTCGCCGACGGCGTCACCCACACCGAGCTGCGGCTGTCCGCGCGCGGTCCCGTCGTCATCGAGAGCCACGACAGGATCGCCGGGGACGCGATCGCCGAACTCGTCAGGGGCGCGTACGGGATCGACCTGACGACCTACGCGTTCGGATGGCCGTTCGGGCTCGTGCCCGAGCTGCCCGACCGGCCTGAGCCGCGCGCGGGCGCGGCGGTGCGCGCCATCGTCGCCGGGCACGGGACGGTCGCGTCGATCTCCGGGGCCGCCGCGACGCGGGCGCTGCCCGAAGTGCTCGACCTGCGGCTCACCGCGACGCCCGGCGCGCCGACGCGTCCGCTGCGCGACAACTGGGACAGGCTCGGCCTCGTCGCCGTCACCGGGCACGACACCGACGCGGCGATCCGCGCCGGGGAACGGATCGTCGCCGAGGTCCTCGACGTCCGGGTGACGACGCCGTCCGGCGACACCGTGCGGGCGCAGGCCGCGCCCGTCGGCAGGGCGGGAGCGCCGGTGTGAGCACCCTCATCCTGCACCGCTTCCCCCTTGAGCCGTTCCCGTATGCCGAGTGGCTCGCCGACCACCCCGGCGACCTCCTCGTGGTCGCCGGGCGCGACAGGATCGAGGGCGCGGGCGAACGCGTCCCCGACGGGCCGCTCGGCTGCACCCGGCTTGAGGTCATCGACACCCTTGACGACACCGCGCTGCTCGAGCGGACCGCGCGCCGCCTCATCGAGGAGCACGCCGTCCGGCACGTCGTCACCCTGCACGAGGCCGACCAGCTCCGCGCGGCGCGGCTCCGCGCCCAGTACGGGCTGCCCGGCGCGCTGCCCGCCGACGTCGTGCCGTTCCGCGACAAGGCGCTGATGAAGCGGTGGGCGTCGGCGGCGGGCCTGGCCGTCGCGCCGCACGCGATCCCGCGCGACGCCGTCGCGGCGCGGGAGTTCGCCGAGGTCCACGGCTTCCCGGTGGTCCTCAAGGACCGGGCGGGGTTCAGCTCGATCGGCCTGCGGATCGTGCGCGACGGCCCCGCCCTCGACGCGGCGCTCGCCGCCGCGTTCGGCGCGGGACCGCGCGACGACCTCCTCATCGAGGCGTTCGTCCCCGGCCGGATGTGCCATGTCGACGGGCTCGTCGCGGGCGGCGCGACGGTGCTGGCGTGGCCGTCGCAGTACCAGTACGACCTCGCCTCCTTCGGCAGCGACCCCGGCGCGCGCGTCGACCTCACGCTCGACCCGGCCGACCCGCTCACGCCGAGGCTCCTCGACTTCACCGAACGCGCCCTCGCCGCCCTGCGGCCCGCGGGCTCCCGGCTCACCGACCACGCCTTCCACGCCGAGATCTTCCACACGCCGGACGACCGGCTCGTGCTCTGCGAGATCGCCTGCCGTCCCGCAGGGGCGAAGATCCGTGAGGTCTTCCAGGCGATCTTCGGGATCGACCACGCCGCCTATGCCGTGCGGGCCCAGCTCGGGCTCCCGCTGCCTTTGCTCGACGGGACGGGGCCGCTGCCCGTGCCGTCGCGGATGGCGGGGCAGGTGCTGATGATGAAGCGGCCGGGGCGCATCAGCGCGGTGCCCGAGGCCCCGGGGGAGGACTGGGTCGAGCGGTTCTGGCTCTACGGGCGGCCCGGCGAGACGGTGCCGCCCGCGGCGGGGTCGTCGGACTTCCTGCTCGCCGCCGTCGGCACGGGGCCCGACCGCGCGGTCTGCGAGCGGCGGCTCCGCACCCTCGGCGCGCGCTTCGAGGCGGCGGTGCGGATCGGCGGGGCGGCGGCGTGAACCCGTCGGCCCGCCTCAAGTACCTCGCCGGGATGGTCGTGGACGCCACCGGCAGCGGCATGTACCTGCCGCTGTCGCTGCTGTACTTCCACCATGTGGTCGGGCTGCCGCTGACCGCCGTCGGCGCGCTCCTCACCGGGGCGGCGCTGCTCAGCCTCGCCGCCAACCCGTTCGCCGGCGTCCTCGTCGACAGGTTCGGGGCGCGGGCCGTCGTCGTCGGCTGCTACACGGTCCGCGCGGCCGGGTTCGCCGCCTACCCGTTCGTGGACTCGGCCGCGTCGATGCTGCTCGCGACGGCGCTCGTGGCGCTCGGCGACGGGGCGTACCCGCCGTCCGTCCAGGCGTTCGTCGCCGAGATCGCGCGGGGCGCGGCACGTGACGGGCTGCTCGCGGCGCAGCGCGGCATCCGCAACGCGGGGCTCGGCGCGGGCGGCCTGATCGCGGGCGCGGCGCTCGCGCTCGGCTCCGACGCCGCCTACCAGGGGATCGTCGCGACGACCGCCGCCGCCCACCTCACCGCCGCGCTGATCTTCCGGACGATCCCCGTGCCCGGCCGCGCCGCCCACGCCGGACGCGTCGCGCGCGGCTACCGGCTCGTCCTGCGCGACCGGCCCTTCCGCACGTTGACGCTGCTCAACCTGCCGATCGCGTTCGGGTACATGGTCCTTTCCGTGGCGCTCCCGGTCTACGCCACACGCCACCTCGGCCTCGCCGACTCCTACGTCGGGGTGCTGTTCGCCGTCAACACCGCGGGCATCGCGCTGCTCCAGATTCCGGCGACCCGGGCCGTCGTCCGGCACCGGCGCACGCGCGCGGCCGCCGCGGGCGCGCTGACCTTCGCCGCCGCTTTTGTGGCGTTCTGCCTTCTCGACGTGTTCGCCTCCGGCGCTGTCCTGGTCGTCGGCGTCTTCGCGGCCACGCTGGTGTTCACCGTGGGGGAGCTGCTGCACGGGGCGACGGCCTCCGCCCTCGTCGCCTCGGCCGCGCCCGAGGCGACCCGGGGCCGTCATCTCGCGGTCTACCAGCTGTCCTGGGCGCTGCCGACGGCGCTGTCCCCGTTCGTCCTGACCAGCCTGCTCGCGTGGTCGGTCCCCGCCCTCTGGCTCACCCTCGCCGCCACCGTCACCCTCTCCGCCTTCACCCTCCTGCGCCTTGAGCCGCGCCTTCCCCTGGAGGCCGTGTACGCCGTCCCGCCCGTCGTAGGGGGTGGGGTCAGGCTGTGATGCCGTTTTCGTAGGCGAAGACGACGGCCTGGGTGCGGTCGCGGAGGGCGAGCTTGGTGAGGACGTGGCCGACGTGGGTCTTCACGGTCTGTTCGGCGAGGAAGAGTTCGCCGGCGATCTCGGCGTTGGACAGGCCGCGGGCGATGAGGCGCAGGACGTCGAGTTCGCGCGGGGTGAGGCCGTCGGCCGCGCCGGTGCGCGGGCGCTCGTGGCGGCGGCGCTTGGCGAAGTCGCGGATCAGCCGGCGGGTCACCGACGGGGCGAGCAGCGCGTCGCCGGACGCGACGACCTTCACCGCGTGGATGAGGTCGTGCGCGGGGGCGTCCTTCAGCAGGAAGCCCGACGCGCCCGCGCCCAGCGCCTCGTAGACGTACTCGTCGAGGTCGAACGTGGTGAGGATGAGGACGCGCGGGCCGGTCTCGGAGGCGATCTGGGCGGTGGCGGCGAGCCCGTCCATGCGGGGCATCCGGATGTCCATGACGATCACGTCGGGCGTCAGCTCGCCCGCGAGTTCGACGGCCTCCTGGCCGTCGCCAGCCTGGCCGACGATCTCGATGTCGGGGTCGGAGTCCAGAAGTGTGGCGAGTCCGTCCCTGATCATCACCTGGTCGTCAGCGATCACCACCCGGATCATGTCGGCCATCATAGGGAAGTCCGGCCGACACCGCCCAACCTCCCTCCGGCCTGGGCCCGGTCTCCAGCGAGCCGCCGAGCATCGCGACACGCTCGCGCATCCCCAGCAGGCCGTGGCCGCCGTTGCCGGGCTGCGGCTTGTCCTTCGCGCCGTCGTCGCGCACCTTCAGCAGCAGTTCGTGCTCGCCGTAGTGAACCTCGACCTCGACCGACGACCCTGGCGCGTACCGCGCGGCGTTGCTCAGCGCCTCCTGGACGATCCGGTACGCCGACAGATCGACGGCGTCGGGCAGCGCCCGGTGGGTCCCGGTGACCGACAGCGTCACGCGCAGGCCCTCGTGCGCGTCGAGGAGTTCGGGGATGCGGTCCGCGCCTGGCTGCGGGGCGCGTTCGGCGGCCTCGGAGCCCGCGCGCAGCAGGCCGACCACGCGCCGTGTCTCGGTGAGCGCGCTGCGCGCCTCGTCGCGCAGCAGCGCGAACGTCTCGCGGGCGGGCTCGGGCAGGTCGTGGATCTTGTACGGCGCGGCCTCGGCCTGGAGCGCGATCACCGACATGTGGTGCGCGACGACGTCGTGCAGCTCACGCGCGATCCGCGACCGCTCCTCGAGGACGGCGTTCAGCGCCTGGTCGTGCCTGTGCCGTTCGGCCTGGAGCGCGAGCCGCATCTCCGCGAGGTACCTGCCGCCGACGGCGTCGCCGAACACCAGCGCCAGGATGACGAGCCCGGCGAGGATCAGCCCGAACCACGACTCGAGCCTGCCGAGCCCGAGCGGCAGGAGCACGATCACCGAAACGGTGACCAGGCCAGCGCCGAGCGGCTTGGGCTGGTCGGAGCTCGCCCCGACCGCGAACAGCACGCCGACGAGGGCGAGCAGCGACGTCACGGGCCAGGGCATGAACGCGTCGCCGCCGCCCACCAGCGCGCCGAACAGCAGCCCGATCATGACGACCCGCCACGCGGGGACCGGCCAGCGCGGCGCGACGAGCACGGGCAGGCACTGTAGTACGCCGAGCGGCCAGGCGATGTCGGCCGACACGCCGTGCAGGCCGACGTAGATCGCGATCGAGCCGCCGGTCAGCCCGATCGCGACGGGCAGGACCGACACCAGGATGACGAGCCTGAGCCGCGCCCGGTCGGGCCAGCAGGTGTAGCGGTCAGGCTCGGACGGGGCGCGCAGCACCGTGACGACGGCGTCCAGGGGGCGGCCCAGCGCATGGTGCACGCTCATGGCCAAGAGGGTAGTGATGGTCGGCGCTCCCTGTCGTCCCTTATTCGTCGCCGTCGGGTGCCGTCAGGCGACGGAGTCCAGGTGGCGCAGGGCCATCGTGTAGGACGTGATCAGCGAGGTCTCGGTGTAGGGGATGCCGAGGGACTCGCAGTGCGCCCGGACCAGCGGCTGCGCCTTGCGCAGCGCCGGACGGGGCAGCGCCGGGAACAGGTGGTGCTCGATCTGGTAGTTCAGCCCGCCGAGCATCCAGTCGGTGACGACGCCGCCGCGCACGTTGCGTGAGGTGAGGACCTGCTTGCGCAGGTGGTCCCAGTCGTCGCCGGGGCCGGGCATCGGCATGCCCTTGTGGTTGGGCGCGAACGCGGCCCCCAGGTGCAGGCCGAACAGCCCCTGGTGCAGCGCGATGAAGGCGAGCGCGACGGGCACGGGAAGCAGCAGGAAGGCCGCGCCGAAGTAAATGACGTGGTGCGCCGCGAGCAGCAGCGCCTCGGTGCGGCGCTCGGCGGCGGGCCGCTCCCGCAGCGTCACGACGCTGTTCACCTGGAGGGCGATGCCTTCGAGCAGCGTCAGCGGGAAGAACAGCACAGCCTGGTTGCGGGTCAGCCACCCGATGACGCCGGTGGTCCGGCCGACGGCGTCGTCCTTGGTGAAGACGAGCGCGCCCGCGCCGATGTCGGGGTCCTTGCCGATGTGGTTCGGGTGCGCGTGGTGCGCGTTGTGCTTGTGGTTCCACCACCCGTGGCTGAGCCCCAGCATGAAGTTGCCGAGGAACAGCCCGAGCCGCCGGTTGGCCCGGCCCGTCGCGGCGATCTGCTTGTGACCGGCGTCATGCCCGAGGAACCCCATCCGCGCCGACAGCAGCGCCGCCGGCACCGCGAGCGGCAGCGCCCACCACCCCCCGACGACCCCTGCCGCCGCCCACACCGCCACGGTCGCCACGGTCGTGAACACGATCGACCGCGCGTAGTACCCCGTCCGCCTCTCCATCAGCCCACTGGCCCGAACTTGCCTGGCCAACGGCGTGAAGTCACTCCCACTACGCGCCGCCACAAGAGTCTCGGTCAACTTCTCTCCCCCTCCGTCGATCCATCCCCCCCGACGTTAGGGACCCCCCTCCCACCCCCGAATCCCCCTCCCGAGCCACCCCCCACCTCCCCCCCAAGTCCCTACCCCCCACCCACCCCACCCTGTAAGACCCACCCCGCCTAGCCGACGGATTTGGCGGGGGTGTTCTGGTAGGGGGTGGCTAGGTGGTGGAGGGGGAGGTTGAGGGCTTGGGAGAGGCGGACGATGGTGCCGAAGCTGGGGGAGGGGAGGCGGCCGGTTTCGATTTTGCGGAGGGTTTCTGGGGAGATGCCGGCGGTGCGGGCGATCTCGGTGAGGTCGCGGTGGGCGCGGGCGGCGCGCAGGAGGGCGCCGAGGCGGCGGCCGGCTTCGATCTGCTCTTGGGTCAGGGGTTGGCGGACCATGGCCCAAGGATAGGGGGCCCGGGGATAGGGTCGGTATAGTTATACCAACGACTTCTTACGTGGAGTATTCGTGATCGAGCTGAAGACGCCCGCTGAGATCGAGCGCATGCATGTGGCGGGGCGGTTCGTGGCCGAGGTGCTCACCGAGGTCGGCGCGCTCGCTGACGTGGGCGTCAATCTGATGGACATCGAGCACCACGTGCGGGGGATGATCAAGCGGCGCGGGGCGGAGTCCTGCTACTGGGACTACTCGCCGTCATTCGGGCGCGGGCCGTTCCGCAACGTCATCTGCCTGTCGGTCAACGACGCGGTGCTGCACGGCCTGCCGCACGACTACACCCTGCGCGACGGCGACGTCCTCAGCGCGGACATCGCGGTGACCATCGACGGCTGGGCGGCCGATTCGGCGCGGACGGTCATCGTCGGCACCCCGGCCGAGGAGGATCTGCGGATCATCCGCGCGACCGAGGAGGCGCTCGAGGCCGCGATCGAGGTCGCCCGGCCCGGCAACCGGCTCGGCGACATCTCCGCGGCCATCTGGGCGGTGGCCAGCGACTACGGCTACCCCGTCAATGACGAGTTCGGCGGCCACGGCATCGGCCGCACCATGCACGGCGACCCGCACGTCTCCAACAGGGGGAAGGCGGGCCGCGGCCTGAAGCTCAGGCCGGGTCTGACCCTCGCGCTCGAGCCCTGGCTGGCCCGCACGACCGACCGGATCGTCTACGACCCCGACGGCTGGACCATCCGCTCCGCCGACGGCTCGCGCACCGCGCACACCGAGCACACCGTGGCCATCACCGACGACGCCCCCCTCGTGCTCACCCGGCGCGAGTCGGAGACCCCGCCGCGACGTCAGGCGTGACGCGGCGGGGCCCGGCGCGTCAGGGGGTGAGGAGCGCGGCGAGCCTGGGCAGCTGCCTGAGCGCGTTGGCCCGTTCGATCTTGAGCCGCTGCGGATCGGTGAACGTCTCCGAAAGCTTCGGCTGAGGGTCGCCCGAGCCCTGGAGGGTCAGCGCGCTGAACGGCCAGTCGCTGCCGAACACGATGTGGTCGCGCGAGGTGACCTCAAGGACGCTCTTCATCGCCGACGGGGCCGAGCTGAGGGCCGTGTCGTAGTAGAACGAGCGGATGTTCCCCGAGACGTCGGGCAGGACCGGCTTGACGACGTCGGGCAGCCCGACGTTCTCCAGCAGCGCAAGCCGGTTCGCGAGGAACGGAACCGTGCCGCCCGCGTGCGCGAGCTGGAACCTGATCTTCGGATACCGCTTGATCGTCCCGCTGTAGATCATCGCGGTCGCGGCGCGCGTGGTGTCGAAGGTGAACTCGTAAAGGAAGTCCGGGATGAGCAGTTCGGGCTTGTTCGCGGGCGGCGGCGCGGCCGGATGGACGAAGACATAAGCGCCGCGCCGGTTCAGCTCGGCCATGACCGGCTCGAACCGGGGATCGCCCAGGTAGACGCCGTTGTAGGAGGAGATGAGGCCGACGCCGTCGAGCTTCAGGACGTCGAGCGCGTGCCTGATCTCCGCGAGCGAGGCGAGGACGTCGGGCATCGGCAGGACGGCGAGCGCGCCGAACCGCTTCGGGTGCTTCTTGACGAGCGCGGCGGCGTAGTCGTTGCAGTAGCGCGCTAGGTTGCGGGCCGTCGCGCCCTTGACGAACGTGACGGCAGGGTCGGAGACCGACAGGACCTGCGTCTGGATCCGGTACCTGTCCATGAACGCGAGCGCGGCCTCGGGCGACCAGGTCGGCGTGGGGTAGCCGCCGATGGTCAGGTATCCGGCCTTGAGGAGGGCCTTGCGGTAGTCGGGCGGCAGGTAGTGCGCGTGCATGTCGATCCGGTACGGCCCCGTCGGGGCGGCCGCGGCCTTGGAGGCGGCCAGGGGGAGGAGTCCTGCGGTGGCGGCGGCGGTGGCGAGGAGCCGACGCCGGTCGAGCGAGGGGGTCACGGGCTCGTCCTTGGGGTGGGGGGTGGTGGGGACTACTGGGGGAGTGAGCGGCGCAGCAGGGGGAGCGCGTTGGTCCCGTTGACGGCGTCGTCGTCGGCGATCGGCTCGGCGAAGTAGGAGACGGCGAGTTCCGGGGCGAACGGCCAGTCGCTGCCGTAGAGGATGTGGCCCGGCTTGGCGAACGCGCGCAGGGTGGGCAGCGCGGCCGGGCTCGAGGACAGGGCGGTGTCGAAGTAGAAGCCGGCGAGGTCGTCGAGGACGGCCATGGGGTCGCGTCCGGTCTCGGCGAACACCGTCACCGCCAGGCGGTGCGAAGCATAGGGGACGAACCCGCCCGCATGCGACAGGATGAACTTGAGGTTCGGAAAGCGGCGCGGAACGTCGTGCTTGACGAGGTTGAACGCCGCCCGGGTCGTGTCGAGCAGGAAGTCGGCCGCGAACGCCGGGATGCCCTCGACCGACGGTCCCGGCAGCTCGGCCGGATGCACGAACACCGTCGCGGACCGCTCGTTCAACGCCGCCATCAGCGGGTCGAGCACCGGGTCGCCGAGGTACAGGCCGCGGCTGTTGGCCAGCAGCATGACGCCCTCGGCGGTGTCCAACGCGCGGGACGCTTCGGCGACCGCGCCGACGACGTCCGGGAGCGGGAGCGCCGCCCAGTACCCGAAGCGGTCCGGATGGTCGGCGACGAGCTCGGCCCCGTAGTCGTTGGCCTCGCGCGCGACGAGGCGCGCCTCGGCGTGGTCCCCGAGGTGGACGCCGGGAGTGGTGAGGGACAGGATGCCGGTCGCGACGCCGTTCCGGTCCATGAAGTCGAGTGCCAGCTCGGGGCTCCAGTCGGGCAGCGCCCTGCCGCCGGGCGCGTGGACGCCGTGGCCGCGCAGCCAGGCGGCGTACGCGGGCGGGACCATGTGCTGGTGCACGTCGATACGGGAGACGGTCATCGTGACCCTCCTTCAGCCCGCCGACGAGCGGTCTCGGCAGTGCGCACGGCCGTCAACTCCCCGGAGATCGTTAATGGATCGGTCGGTACACTCCGGACCGATTGATACGGGGAGTATGCGAGAAACGTCGCGGAAACACAAGGGGCCACGTCGGAGGCCGGGTTCAGGACTCGCTGAGCCAGCGCTCGAGCAGGGCGTCGGCCGCGGTGCCGAGCGTGGCGAAGGCCCCGTGCAGGTCGTAGGCGTCGGGGTTGAGCTGGTAGGCGAGGAAGACGCCGTCGGCGGTGGCGATGGTGAACTCGGCGAGCCGGAGGGCGAGGTCGGCGCGGCGGTCTTCTGGCAGGCCGTGGAGGATGTCGGCGAACTCGTCGCGGGCGAAGTCGTGCACCTCGGTGCGGATCTCGACGAACCGCTCACGCGCCTTGGCCTCGACGGGACGCCGCTCGAGGGTGAGCATCAGCCCGAGGCTGAGGAACTCGGGCCGCTCCAGCAGGCTGTCGGCGACGGCGGTGGCGATGTCCTGGAACTGCCGCAGGCGCGGGACGCTCCTGTCGCGCGCCGAGATGAGGTCGAGGAGCCTGTCGCGCCACAGGTGGTAGCTGCGGTCGATGACGGCGGCGAAAAGGTGGTCCTTGTCGCGGAAGTGCCAGTAGATGCTGCTGTTGGGCATGCCTGAGCGCTGCCGCACCAGCGACATGCTGGTGCCCTCGTAGCCGCGCTCGGCGGCGATCTCCACGGCCGCGTCGAGGATGCGCTGACGCGACTCCTCGCCGTGCTGCTGCCGCCGGTCGGTCTTCGGTCCCATCGGCCCTCCTCGGACCGATTGTCCCAGGCCGTATGCCCGGTTCGAGCCGGGCGCCGGTTGTCCCGCGCCGCGCTCTCGCGCATACTTCCGTACTTAGCAGTCCTTACTGGACCAATCGATCCAGTATTTTGACGGGGCAAGCTCAAGAGAGGAGTGCCGTGGTGAGTGCGGAAGCCGCCTACGACGTCGCGGTGATCGGATACGGGCCGACGGGGGTCACCGCGGCGAACCTGCTCGGCGCGCTCGGCCTGCGGGTCGCGGTGATCGAGCGGGACACGGAGATCTTCGGCCGCGCGCGGGCGATCTCCACCGACGAGGAGGTGCTGCGGGTCTGGCAGCGGATCGGCCTCGCCGAACTGCTCAAGCGCGACATGCTCGGCGACCTGCCGATCGAGTTCGTCGACGCCAAGGGCGAGCCGTTCCTGAGCGCCCACCCGGTGTCCAGGGGGCACGGCCACCCGTCGCAGATGTTCATCTACCAGCCCGCGCTCGAACAGGTCCTGCGCGACGGCGTCGCGCGGTACCCGAACGTCGAGCTGCTGCTGGAACGCGAGTGCCTGCGGGTCGTCCAGGACGCCGACGGCGTCGAGCTCACGACCGTGAAGACTGGCGACGACACCGTCGAGCGGCTGCGGGCCAGGTACGTCATCGCCGCCGACGGCGGGTCGAGCCTGACCCGGGCGCAGCTGAACATCGGCTACGAGGGCCGCACCTTCGAGGACCGCTGGGTCGTCATCGACACCGAGATGATCGAGCCGTGGCCGGGCCACGACAGGCTCAGGTTCCACTGCGACCCGGCGCGTCCGGCGGTCGACTGCCCGACGCCGCTCGGCCACCACCGCTGGGAGTTCCCGATCCTGCCCGGCGAGGACGAGACGGAGCTCGTCAGCGACGCGGCGATCGCGCGGCTGCTGTCCCGTTACGGGATCACCGAGAAGAACGTGAAGATCCTCCGGGCGACCGTCTACAGCCACCATGTCCGGTTCGCCGCGCGGTTCCGGGTCGGCCGGGTGTTCCTCGCCGGGGACGCCGCGCACGCGATGCCGCCGTGGATCGGCCAGGGCATGGCGGCTGGCGTGCGGGACGCGGCGAACCTGTGCTGGAAGCTCAGCGCGGTCCTGCGCGGCGAACTGCCGGAGAGCGTGCTCGACTCCTACGAGACCGAGCGCAAACCGCACGTCAAGGGCGTCACCCGGCGCGCGGTGCTGGTCGGCAGGACGATCACCGAGCGCCGCACCGCCGTCACGCGGGTGCGTGATCCGCTCGGACGCGCCATCTCGCGCTTCCCCGCGCTCACCCGGCTGACGCAGGGCGCGCTGTGGATCCCCGCCGCGCACTACCCGGCGGGTTTCCTGGCGGGCCGCAGGACCGGCGCGACCGGGTGGATGCTCCCGCAGCCCGTCGTGCTCGACGGGTCAGGCGCGAAGAAGCGGCTCGATGACGCGCTCGGCTCCGGCTGGCTCGTCCTGCACGCCAGGACCGCGACGCCGCAGGACGCGTGGACCCGGCTCGGCGTCCGGTCGGTCACCGTGCTGCCGAGCGGGTCGGCGGCGGCGGAGAACGCCGTCGTGGACGAGACCGGCGTCCTGCTCGCCTGGCTCGACCGGCGCGGGACGGCGTCGGCGGTCCTGCGCCCCGACGGATACGTCTACGCGGCGGCCGCGAAGGGCGCGCCGCTTCCCGCACCCCCGGCCGGGTTCAGGCCCGCCGGACAGTGAGAGGAAATGAGATGACCGCACAAGAACTGCCCGAAATGCGAGAGTCCCTGGTCGACGCCGGGGACAAGAAGATCTTCGTCGCCGAGACCGGGGACGGCCCGCCCGTCCTGCTCCTGCACGGCGGCGGGCCGGGAGCGTCCGGCGTCTCCAACTACCGCCGCAACATCGCCGCCCTCGCCGAACGCTTCCGGGTGATCGTGCCGGATCTGCCCGGGTATGGACGCAGCACCAAGGGCGTCGACGCCGACGACCCCTTCGGCTTCCTCGCCGACGGCATCCGCGGCCTCCTCGACGCGCTCGGGATCGAGCACGCCCACCTCGTCGGCAACTCCTACGGCGGCGCGTGCGCGCTGCGCCTCGCCCTCGACACGCCCGGCCGGGTGGATCGGATGGTGCTCATGGGGCCGGGCGGCGTCGGCACCACGCGCGCGCTGCCCACCCCGGGGCTTCAGTCGCTGCTGTCGTACTACGGCGGGGAGGGGCCGTCGCGGGTGAAGCTTGAGAAGTTCATCCGCGAATACCTGGTCTTCAACGCCGCGCAGATTCCCGACTCCGTCATCGATGAGCGTTATGCGGCGAGCATCGACCCCGACGTGGTCGCCGCGCCGCCGCTGCACCGTCCGTCGGGGCCGAACGCGCTGCGCGTGCTGCGGCGGATGGACTTCACCCGCGACGCGCGCCTTGCCCGTCTCGCCGTCCCGACCCTCGTGCTGTGGGGCGCGCAGGACAAGGTGAACCGGCCCAGCGGCGGTCAGGCGCTCGCCGAGCGGATGCCGGACTGCGACCTGTACGTCGTCGCCAACACCGGTCACTGGGTCCAGTTCGAGCGGCCCGAACTGTTCAACCGGCTGTGCGCCGAGTTCCTGGGAGGCACGCGATGACCCCCGACACGCCGTCGGTCTTCGGCGCGGTCCACCTCGGCTACCTCGTCATCGAGACCGAGCGGTTCGCCGACTGGCGGCGCTTCGGCGCCGACGCGATCGGCATGCACCACGACGCGCTCGACGCCGACCGGATGCGGTTCCGCCTTGACGACAAGGAATGCCGGTTCCTGCTCGTGCGCGGACCGGCCGAGGACGTCGTCGCCATGGGCTGGCACCTCGCCGACCACGCCGCGTTCGAGCAGGTCGAGGCACGGGTGCGCGCGAGCGGCGTCCCGTACCGGCGGGGGACCGAGCAGGAGGCGGCGGCCCGGGGCGTCGAACGGCTGCTGCGCTTCCCCGGGCCCAAGGGCATCACCCAGGAGATCGCGACGGCCCCGAGGACCGCCGCCGAGCCGATGACGATGCTCGCGGGCGGCTTCGTCACGGGGGAGTCGGGCATGGGGCACGTCGCGCTCACCACGACGCGGCCCGCCGAGACGCGCGGGTACTTCACGCATGTCTTCGACGCGCGGCTCACCGACTACATCGACGAGACCGTCAGCGGCGCGAAGCTCAAGATCAGGTTCCTGCGGGTCAACGAGCGGCATCACTCGATCGCCGTCGCCGCCGTGCGGGGCGCGCCGGTCGACCCGATCCGCACCCGCGTGCAGCACCTCAACATCCAGGTCGCCGAGCTCGACGACGTCGCGCGCAGCTACCAGCGCGTCCACGAACTCGGCTTCTCGATGGCGCTGTCGGTCGGGCAGCACACCAACGACAGGGAGCTGTCGTACTACGCGCGGACGCCGTCGGGCTTCGAGTGGGAGGTCGGGTGGAACCCGATCGTCGTTGACGAGTCGACCTGGGAGCCGTCCACGCATCAGGGCATCAGCGTCTGGGGGCACAGGCCCGTCGGGCAGACCATCATCGACAAACTCGCCCAGTTCCGGACGGCCACCCGCTCACTCGCCCATAAGGAACAGACAGTGCCACAGCTTGGCGGAACCGGCATTCCGGACGCCTGATTTCTCTGGTCTGCCGGGAGTTAATTCTGGGGAAATGGAGGCGTTTTACGGTATTTGTATGACGATTCCCTTCGCGCTTGATCTCGGCAGGATCTTCACCGCGCCCGAACCCTGGGCCGCGCTCGCTGAGGAACGGGAGAAAGGGTGGATCGCGCAGAGCCCGTTCGGCGTCCATGTGCTCGGGTTCGACGCGGCGGTGGAGATCCTGCGCGACCGCCGCTTCGAGATCGACGTGACGACGGTCCTCGACGGCGCGGGCATCACCGACCCGCAGATCAGAAGCCTGTGGGTGTCGGCGCTGCTGGGATCGCCGACCCACGTGCACGACAGGCTGCGCAGACTCGTCGCCCCGTACTTCTCGCGCAAGGTGGTGACTTATCTGCGCGCTTACGTTGTCGCACTGATCGAGCGGCTCGCGGACGAGCTCGCCGAGGCCGGGACCGTCGACGCCGTCGGGGGCTTCGCGGCGCGGATACCGCCGCTCGTCTTCGCCCGCATGATCGGCGCGCCGGAGGAGGACGCCGACCAGATCGGCCGCTGGTCGGCGACGATCATGCAGATCTTCGCGCGGGACCCGGCGCGCGCGCCGCAGATCGAGGCGGCCGAGCGGGCGCTCGCCGAGTACGTCGATCAGTTCATCGCCGCGCGCCGCGCGAATCCGGGCGGCGACGACATGATCTCCGCGCTGCTCGCGGCCGAGGAGTCCGGCGACCGGCTGACGTCGGACGAGCTGCGCGCGGTCGTGGTCGAGGCGCTGAAGGCGAGCGCGGACAGCACGTCGACCTCGCTGTCGGCGCTGCTGTACGCGGCGGCGCTGCACCCGGAGAGCTGGCGCGCGCTCCGGGACGACCCGGGCGGCATCCCCGCGTACGTCGAGGAGACGGGACGGATGTGGCCGCGCATCGTGCACATTCCGCGCACCGCGCTGGTCGACGTCGAGTGGCGCGGCCTGCGGCTGCCCGCGGGCACCGACGTCCATGTGTCGGTGCCGAGCGCGCTACGGGATCCCGCCGCCTTTCCCGATCCGTTGCGGTTCGACCCCACGCGCGGCGCACCCGTCGCGCACAACCTCAACTTCGGCAGCGGCGCGCACATGTGCGTCGGCGCGGCGCTGGCCAGGATGCAGCTCGGCGCGGCGCTCGAGGTGCTGACGCGCGCGTGGCCGCGCGTGGAACTCGTCGGGCCGCCGCGCATCGACACGACCTTCGGCGCGGTGACCTTTGAGTATCTACCGCTGCGTGTTGGTTGATCCCGGTTCGGGGGGACGGGGGGAAGGCTGCGGGGATGTGGTGGAGCGTCAAAGATTGACAGGGAACGTCGCAGCGATGGCGATACGTGATTGAGCGGACATGATCTTGGCCATGTTCAGACCATGATCACTCTCAGGTTGGCGGGCGCGTCGTTGGGCGTGCTCGCGCTTGCCGCGCCGATGGCCGCGGCCACCGAGGCGCGGGCCCAGGAGGGCACCCCGTGCCACCGTTACTACTGGGCCGACGACGACGATGACGACCTGCGGCGGAACTGCGTGGGCCCGCGCGGTCCCCGCGGCCCGCGCGGCCCCGCGGGCCCGGCCGGCCCTGCGGGTCCCCCAGGACCCCAGGGTGTGCAGGGCGTACCCGGCGAACAGGGCGAGCAAGGAGAACAGGGCGAACAGGGCGAACAGGGCGAACAGGGCGAGACGGGTCCCGCAGGCCCGACGCTGCCGCCCCAGTACATCGCCGGAATGGCGACGGACATCGCGCCCGGCGGCATCGCCGCGGTGGCGGGCGGCGGCTGCCCCGCCGACTACTACCCGATCAACGGCACGGTGACCTACACCGGCGGCGGCGCGCCCTACTACCTGGCCAGCACAGCCGTCGGCGCCACCTGGCAGTGGGGCGTCCTCAACTTCTCCCAGACGACCCCGATCACCGTCACCGTCTCCACAATCTGCCAGTTCGCCTCACCCTGACACCACCACACCAGGGATCCCCGAGCTCTCCACAGCCCGGGGATCCCCAACCACCACCCCCGCCACCCATTCCCCGACCACCACACCCCCTGCTACGCAGCCCGCCCAGTCTCTTCCCCCTAACCCACAAACCCACCACCACCCCCTAACCCCCACCAACTACAGTGCCGCCCATGCCCCGCGACCTCCACGCCCGCGCAGTAGTAGCCGACGCCCACAACGACCTCCTCATGGCCGTAGTAGCCCGCCCACCCGCGCGCTGGGCGTCCTTCTTCAGGAAACAGTGGCTGCCGCAGTTGCGCGCGGGCGGCGTCGACATCCAGGTGCTCCCGGTCTTCATCGACGACGCGTTCAGGCCCGAGGGCGCGCTCCGCGAGACGCTCCGGATGATCGAGTGCGCACACACAATCGCCGAGGGGAACGCCGACGCCGTCCGCCTCTGCCTCAACGACCGCCAGATCAACGCGGCCCTCGCCGACGGCAGGATCGCACTGGTGCTGCATGTTGAGCATGTGGTGGGGGTGGCGGGAGTTGGGCATGTTGGGCTTGGGCCGGATTTTGTGCATGAGGTCTACACGGATCTGGCGCCGCCTTGCTGTGAGGATCGTGCGGGTGGGGTTGGCTTTGATGTGATGGCGACGCTTCCGGGGCTTGCCGGGCCGGCGGGGCTGCCGTTGCTCACTGAGGAGCTTGTCGCGCGGGGGATGGGCGAGGCGGAGATCCGGGGGGTTCTTGGGGGGAATGTTCGGAGGGTTTTTGGTGGGTTTTTTGGGTGAGGGGGGCGGCGTAGGGTTCTTGGGTCGTTGGTGTTTGTTGGAGAGGTGAGGGGTGTTGTGGAGAGTTCTGGGTTGGTTACTGTGGGGTTGCCGATCGCGTTGGCGATTGTGATGTTCGGGCTCGGGCTTTCGTTGACGGTGGGGGACTTTCGGGGGGTGGTGCGGGCGCCGCGGGCGGTGGTGGTGGCGCTTGTGCTGCAGGTTCTCGTGCTGCCGGTGATCGCGTTCGGGCTGGTGAAGGCGTTCGACCTCGATCCGTTGCTGGCGGTGGGGGTGATGCTGCTGGCGGCGTCGCCGGGCGGGACGACCGCGAGCCTGTTCAGCCATCTGTTCCGGGGGGACGTGGCGTTGAACATCACGCTCACCGCGGTCAACTCGGTGCTCGCGGCGGCGACGATCCCGCTCATCACCAACTTCGCGATCGGGCACTTCGGGGCCGAGGGCGAGCTGGGGCTTCAGTTCGGCAAGGTCGTCCAGGTCATCGCGATCGTGCTTGTGCCGGTGGTGGTGGGTATGGCAGTTCGGTCGCGGTTCGCGGGGTTCGCCGACCGGGCGGACCGGCCGGTGCGCGTGTTCTCGATCGTGGTGCTCGCGTCGGTCGCGGTGGGCGCGCTGCTCGGGGAGCGCGAGAACCTCGGCGAGTACGTGCGTGACGTCGGCGCCGTCACCGGGCTGTTCTGTCTGCTGAGCCTGACCATCGGGTATGTGGGCGCGCGCGTCATGCGGCTGAACGAGGCGCAGGCGATCGCCAGTTCCATGGAGATCGGCGTCCACAACACGACTGTCGCGCTGACGATCGCGTTGAGCATCCTGGACAGCACCGAGGTCGCGGTCCCGTCGGCCGTCTACTCGATCCTCATGTACCTGCTCGCCACCGCCTTCGGCTTCCTCATCACCCGGACCAGCGCCGCCCAGGCCCCGGCCTGACGGGGGAGGCTCAGGTGAAGTAGACCGCGTCGGAGGGCCGTGGGCTTTCCGGGCCGTCGCGGCCGAGGCGCAGGAAGCGGGAGACGCGGACCGTGCGGAACCGGCGGCCCATGACGTCCCACTGGGGGCCGGGGTTCTGCTCGATCCATGCGGCGACGCGTCTCCACCTGGCCAGTTCGGCAGGGCTCGCGGGGTCGCCCTTGAACTCGCGCACGCGCGGCAGGAGGTCGCCGAAGTAGTTGGCCAGGGAGCGACGCGCCTGCTCCGGGCCGTTGCCGCCGGTGATGGGGTTCGAACGGCCGTCCTCGATCTCCACGACGGTGAACTCGGGCGGCAGCGTGATGACCGACGGATGGGTGCGGACGGCGTGCCTCGCCTCGACCTGGATCTGCTCGGGGACGGTGCCGGGGATCGGCTCGTAGGAGCAGAGGTTCATCCGCAGCTGCGCCTCCCAATACCCGGCGGGCACGAGCGGGTCGATCGGGTGGCCCTTGAGCGGCAGTGCCGCCTCGGGCGGGTCGGTGTCGGTGTGCCGGGGCGGCTCGAGCACCCCGTTGCCGATCAGGGTGTACTTCTCGACGCGGATGATCCGGAAGCGCTTGTCGCCGATCTCCCACTCGTCCTTGGCGAGCTGCTCGCCCTCCTCGGGGTCGAGCTTGCCCGCGACCGCGAACATCTCGCGCACCCTCTTCTCCTGGCTGCCGGGGAGCTGGTCGGCGGTCCTGCGCAGATGCGCGGCGAGCCCGCGCCGCGCCGCGTCCGGACATGTCCCGCCCGCGCCCCCGATCCGCCACTCCCGCCCGACCTGCACGGCCCACCCGAAATCCGGCGGCCCCGCGGGGAACATCTTCGGATGGACCCGCATCCGCTCGCCGAGCTCCTGATCCCGCACCGCCATCGCGGGATCGAGGTCGGCGACAAGATTGATCTTGTTATATCCACCCATCAGCGGAAATCCCATACCGCCATCTTCCCCAAACCCCGCCCGGCCCGTGGGGAGAATCCGATGACACACCGGGCCGAGAAAGCCACGGAGAGTGCGGATCTTCGCGAATCGGACGCCCAACCTCGAACCGCCGCGGGCGGGGACGTCACGGGGTCGGGGTCACCGCGAGGCGGTTGATGTCCGGGTTGCGGAGGATCGCGGGGACGTCGTCGGCGCGCTGGACGGCGGTGAGCATCGCCCGGCCGACGGCGTCGCTCGTGGTCACGTGACGGGGAAGGGCCCGGCGCAGCAGGGGGAACAGGAACCCGGTGCCCCGATAGATGACGCGGTAAAGCGGCGTCTTGGAGACCGCCCCGCCCACCGGCTGGATGTATCCGGGACGGAACATGTGCGCGCGCATCGGCATCGCGAGGAGGTCGTTCTCGGTGCGGCCCTTGACCCTCGCCCACATCTGACGGCTTGTGCCCGTCTCGTCGGTGCCCTGGCCGGACACGTACACGAACGTCAGGTCGGGGCTCGCGGCGTGCAGCGCGCGGGCCGCGGCGAGCGCGTAGTCGTAGGTGACGCGGGTGTACTCGGCCTCTTTGAGCCCGGCCGCGGAGACCCCGAGGCAGTACAGGCAGGCGTCGAGCCCGGCGAACTCGTGCTGGATGTCGCTGTAGTCCGTGAAGTCCGTGTGCACGATCTGCCGCACCTTGGGATCGTCAAGGGCCAGCGGCGTGCGCACGACGGCCAGGACCTCGGTGACGGCGTCGTCGGCGAGGCACGCGCGCAGCGCGCCGTGGCCGACCATGCCGGACGCTCCGAAAACGATGACGCGCATGGGTGCTCCTAAGGTTCGGTTCGGTGGGTCGAGCGCAGAAGACGGCGGAAGGTGGCGCACTGCATGTGGGTCGGGGCCGGGCAGGCCGCGGCGTGGTGCAGGGAGTCGCGCAGCGCGGCGAGGCGGCGGATCGTCGCGTCGAGCTCGTCGGCCTTGGCGGTGAGCAGGGCCCGGTCGACGCGCGGGGCGGCGTCGGGCGGGAGCATCGTGGCGATCTCGGTGAGGGAGAACCCCGCGGTGCGGGCCAGGGAGACGAGCGCGAGACGGTCGAGGACGGCGGGGTCGTACTGACGGCGCAGGCCGCGTCGGCCGGTGGGGGTGATCAGCCCCCGGTCCTCGTAGTAGCGCAGGGTGGAAGGGGGTACGCCCGCGCGGCGGGCGACCTCCCCGATGTCAAGATCGGTCATGGTCCTTGACTTCAAGTCGGCTTGAAGTAGCACAGTGGCATCTTCGGTGGACGAGAGCAAACAGGAGACGGAAGTGAACGATCAGAAGGCCAGGTGGAGCGGCGCGCCGGGGAACGCGTGGGTCGAGGCGCAGGGGTTGCTGGACGCCATGTTCCGGCCCCTTGAGGACGTCCTCGTCGCGGCGGCGGCGGGCGGACGGAACGTGCTGGACGTCGGGTGCGGCACCGGGGGCACGACGGTCGCGCTCGCGCGGAAGGCCACGGGCCGCTGTGTGGGCGTCGACGTGTCGGCGCAGATGATCGACGCGGCCCGCGAGCGCGCCCGGCGGGAGGGCTCGACCGCCGAGTTCGTCCTCGCCGACGCCCAGGAGCACACGTTCGAGCCCGCCGCGTTCGACACGGTCGTCTCCCGCTTCGGCGTCATGTTCTTCGACGACGCGGTGCGCGCGTTCGCGAACCTGCGCCGCGCCGCGACCGACGACGCGCGGCTCAGCTTCGTCGTCTGGCGCGGCGTCGAGGAGAACCCGTTCATGACGACCGCCGAGCGCGCCGCCGCGCCGCTGCTGCCCGGCCTGCCCGTCCGACGCCCTGACGAACCCGGCCAGTTCGGCCTCGCCGACCCCGACCGCGTCCGCCGCCTCCTGACGGACTCAGGCTGGACCGGCATCGACGTCAGCCCCCTCGACGCGGTGTGCGCGCTGCCCGAGAGCGAACTGATCGGATACTTCACCACGTTCGGCCCGGTAGGCATCCTCCTGCGCGAAAGGGACGAGGCGACGCGCGCCCGTGTCGTGGCGGCGGTCCGTCCGGCTTTCGACCCATTCATCCACGGCGCCGAGGTCAGGTACACCGCCGCCTGCTGGCTGGTCAGCGCGCGCCCGTCCTAGCGGCTGTACAGAGCCGGGCGGACTGTCGGGACGAAAGCACGAGCCGAGCGGCCGAGGTTCGTGGGACGGGCCGATGATCGGGGCGTCCGCCGCCGGGAGTGTGGGGCGCATGAGAATGCGCAGCATGAGCCTCGCCGCGGCGGTGGCGGCGATCGTGACGGTACCGACGGCGGCGCACGCGGGCCCGGAGGACTCGTGGCGGCACGTGTACTTCCTGCCGCAGTCCACGTTCGGCGACTTCGAGGCGGCCGGGTCGCACGAGGTGTGGCACATCGTCCAGGGAAGGCTGGCGCTGTGGCCGTCGGTGTCCCGCTGGACGGGCGGCGCGACATGGCAGAACTTCGCGCTGCCCGGCCTGAACTCCGTCCTGCTGACCCAGCTCACCGACGTCGACGCCGTCGGCCCGAACGAGGCGTGGGTCTACGGCTACTACCTGACCGGGATCAACCCCGACATAAGCGTCAGGTACCTGGCCCGCTGGGACGGCGTGAAGTGGACGCGCGTTCCCGCGCCGACGCCGAACGGGTCGCTGGGCATCCTGTCGGCGAACGCGGGCGGCACATGGTTCGCCGAGCGCGACCGCGTCTTCCGCAGGGACGGCGACGCCTGGACGCACACCGGCACGCTCGACGGCCTGACCCGCGAGCTGCACACCTTCGGACCGGACAGCGCGCTGGCCAGGACCGACTCCGGCCTATGGCGGTGGGACGGTACAAACTGGTCGAAGGTACCCGGCCAGTGGCCCGCCGCCGCCCGGATCACCGGCCCGGACAGCGCCTGGTACGCCGACACCGGCGGCCTGCACACCTGGGACGGCGCGTCCTGGCAGACGACTCCCTACCCTGAGCCGTTCGGAGACGTCTCGGCGGCCTCGGCGGTCTCCGAGTCCGGCGGACTGTGGGTCGCCACCGTGCGGAACGGCGCCGAACCCCTGCTGCGCTGGAGGGACGGCGCATGGACGTACTACAACACCACGCCCTACCCGCTCAAGCAGGTCATCGTCGACGGGGCCGACCGGGTGTGGGCCGTGGAGCGCCACACCCGCCTCATACCGAACGGCGGCGGCCACACGGCCGAGCACAAGGGCCGCGTCGTGCGTCTCGACCCGAGCGGCCTCAGCTGGAACCCCGTGTCGCTCCCCGACGCCGACTACCGCGTGATCACCCTGCCGGGCAGCGACCGGATCTACGCCTACGGCCGCAACGGCTGGACCGGCACCGACCACGTCACCACGAACGCGTCACCCCTGCCGTGACGGCGCGTCCGTCACGCGGTGGGCGTCGAGCCAGGCGACGATCTCGCTCAGGACCTCGGCCTTCTCCGGCTCGTTGTGCGGCTCGTGGTAGAGGCCGTCCCAGACGCGGACGGTGATGTCCGGCGAGGCCGCGTGGGTGCGGACCAGGTCGGTGGCGGCGACCGGCATGAGACGGTCGTCGCCGCCGTGGACGAGCAGGAGCGGGAGGGTCAGGCCGCGCAGCCGGGCGGGCATCGCGGTCGCGGCGGCGAGGATCTCCGCCCCGGTCCGGGCGACGATCTTGCCGTTGTGGTTCAGCGGGTCGGCCCGGTAGTCGGCGACGACCTTCGGGTCACGGCTGACGGCCTCGACGTCGAGGGCAAGGACCCCGACATCCGGCAGAATCCTCGACAGAACCGGCGCGAACACCCGCTGGACGGCGTTCGACGCGCTCGTGTCGAGCGCGGGCGCGGAGATGACCGCCCCGGCGACCCTCGGATGCGGATCACCCGTCAGGTACGTCAGGGAGATGAGCCCGCCGAGGCTGTGCCCGTACACGAAGACCGGCACGTCGGGGTGGAGGTCGGCGGCCTTCGCGACGAGCGCTGCGACACCGGCGACCGCCGCGTCGACGCTTTCGATGTTCCCGCGCTTGCCCGGCGACCTGCCGTGCCCCGGGTGGTCGACCGTGTAGGAGGCGTACCCCGCCTCGTTCAACCGGGCCGCGACGTGCGCGTAACGCCCGCCGTGCTCGTGCACGCCGTGCACCAGCACCACGACGCCGACCGGCGCGTCCACGGGCCAGCCCTGCCAGTACTGCCCGCTGTCCAGCGTGCCTTCCACGTGTCCTCCTGTCCGAAGCCCCGGGCCGCCGCTGCCCGGGACGCCCCAAGGTACGGCACCCGCCCGCACCCCCGGAAGCCTTGACGCTCCCGTCACCAGGTGACGGGGAGGGCGTCGAGGCCGTAGACGATCGCGATCTGCCGGAAGGAGATCTCCGCGGCGGGGATCGCGGGGCGGAAGGTCGGGAAGCGGCGGGCGAGGGCGGTGAAGGCGATCTCCAGTTCCATCCTGGCCAGGGGTGCGCCGACGCAGCGGTGGATGCCGTGGCCGAAGGCGAGGTGGGAGAAGGGACGGCCGGGCACCGCGCGGTCGAGGTCGTCGCCCCGCTCGGGGTCGCGGTTGGCGGCGGACAGGGAGCACAGCACCATCTCGCCCTTGGCGATCGGCTGGCCGCCGACGACGACGTCCTCGCGGGCGAAGCGGGGGAAGGCGACCTGGACCACGGTCAGGTAGCGCAGGAGCTCGTCGACGACCTCCTCGGCGTAGCCGTCCTTCTCGGCGACCGCCACGAGCTCGTCGGGATGCGCGGTCAGCCAGAGCGCGCCGAGCGCGAGCATGCTGGTGCTCGTGTCGTGGCCGCCGGTGAGGATGCCGTCGGCGAGGCTCGCCAGTTCCCGGTCGCTCACCTCGTCGCCGTGCTCGCGCAGCAGCGCGCCGAGGAGCCCGTCGCCCGGCGCCTGGCGTTCGCGCGCGACGAGCCCGGTGAGCAGGCGCATCGCGTCGTTGACCGCCTGGATCGACGCCTCGGGGCCGGCCGACAGGTCGAAGCGGCCCGCGCTCACCCGCGTCAGCTCGGCGTGGTCGGCGGCCGGGACGCCGAGCAGCTCGCACACCACGAGCGACGGGATCGGCAGCGCGAAGTCACGCACCAGGTCGGCGGGCGGGCCCGCCGCCTCCATCGCGTCGAGGTGCGCGGCGACGATCGCCGCGATCCGGGGGCGGAGCCGCGCGAGCCGTCGCATGGTGAACTCGGGCGTCAGCAGCCGCCGCAGCCGCGTGTGCTCCGGCGGGTCGGAGAAGCCGAGGCCGCCGGGGTCGGCCTGGTCGGAGCCGAGGGAGACGACGCCGGCGAAGTCGTTGCTGAACCGGCGGGCGTCGGCGAGCACGTCGCGCACGTCGGCGTAGCGGGTGAGCAGCCAGGCGGTCTGGCCGCCCGGTATCGGCATCGGGTACACCGGCTGCTCCGCCCGCGCGCGGGCGAGGTCGCGGACGGGATCGAACCCCTCGCGCAGGAACTGGAAAAGGGTGAAGTCCGTCTCGGCGGTCATGTCTTCCCATCACTTCGTTCTACAGAACGTCGAAGTTTAGGGGTGTTCCTCCTGGTATGGAGTTGTTTTCGGGCGATATCACCAGGCCAGGGCTAGTACGGATCGACCGCGATGTCCGCGACGCCGTCGAAGAGGAAGGCGGCGAGGGGTTCGGCTTCGGCCATGACCGCCGCGTGCTCGGCGGGGGAGAGGGGGCGGAGGGGCGTCACGGTGAGGCGGTGGTCGTTGGTCGTCCAGGTGGCGGTGACGCGCCCGTCGACAAGGACGACCCGCTGCCCCGTCACGGAAAGGCTGAGATGCGCCTCGTCGATGATGCGGCTTCTGTCCTGGTAGCCGAGGATCGCGTTGTCGAACGCGGGCAGGAACCGGACGGGCGCGGGGGCGTCGGGGCCGGGGCGTGGCGCGTCGGGCAGGTCGAGGAGTTCGCGGCCGCGCTCGTCACGGAAGCTGACGAGTTCGGGCCGGACCGCCTTCACCGCCGCGGGCAGGCCCGCGAGGCCGCACCACGCGCGAAGGTCGGCGGTGGAGGCCGGGCCATACGCGGCGAGGTAGCGGCGGACGATGCGCTGCCCGACGGGGTCGGCGGCGTCGGCGGGCAGCGCGGCGACGTCGCGTCCCAGCCAGACCTCCAACGGCAGGTTGCGCACCCCGGCTTTCGTCCGCCAAAGGCCGCGCGGCGGGAGCTGGACCATCGGGATGAGCGCCGCGACGAGGAGTTCGCCCAGCGCGCGGCGCGGCGTGCCCGGCCAGCGCTCCTTGAGTTCCTTGACGAGCTCGGTCATGCTGCGGGCCAGTCCGTCGGCCATGACGGCGCGGCCCGCCGCCGTGAGCTCGGCGAGGTCGATCCCGGCGAGTTCGCTCCGGTAGACGCCGAGCACGCGTTGGCGGAGCATCGCGTCGTGACGGGTCCGCCAGCCGAGCGCGTCCTCGGCGGTGACGAGGTGGACAGTCCGCCGCATCAGATGGGTGCGGACGACGGCGCGGCCGGTCAGCGCGGCGTCGAGAGCGTCCGGCGTGAACCCAGAAAGCCGCGACCACAGCCCGACGAACGGCTCCTGCGGCTCCTGCGCCTGCACCCCGCACAGATGCGCCACCGCGGCCCCGACCGGCAGGGCCGCGCGTTCCAGCAGATGCTGACGGGCGAGGGTCGCGCGGTTGAGCGCGCGAGTGTCAAGCACGGTCATGGAAACCTTCCGACGACGACGACCCTGCCACTCTCCCAGCAGTAGAGGTCGGAAAGCGTCCGCATCTCCGGATGGCCGGGTCAGGCGACCGCCGCGGACCTCGGCTTGCCGTCCGGGCAGGTGATCGTCGCGGAGATCCGCGGCGAGGCGCGCAGCGAGGTGAGCACCGGGCAGTTCTCCAGCGCCTCGTGCAGTTCCTCGCGCTGCGTCGGCGACAGCGCCCACTGCGGCCTGACGTCGAGGACGATCGCGGCGACGCGCTGCGCGTCGGCGGTGGCGAGGGTGAAGCGGCCCCCCACCTCGAGTCCCGCGTCCGGTATGCCGTGCTCCTTCAGATGGCGTCGGGCGAAGTGCGCGGCGCACGCCGCGAGCGACGCGGTGAGCAGCTCCAGCGGCGTCGGCCCGGCGTCCCCTCCGGCGTGCGGCTGGTCGACCCACAGCAGATGGTCGCGAATGAGGATCGCGAAGGTGTCCTGATCCTGGTGCCTTACGGTGATCTCTTCCATGACGGTAGCCCCCTCTGCTTTCCACCGTCAGGCCGGAACACACATTCCAACAGTGCCGTTCGCCCTCTTTTGGGAAGGACTTCGTGCTTCACCGCACATCACGGCATACCGGCTTTGCCCTTCACTGACCCTCGCGGCGCGTCCGGCGTGATCTTCCCGGCTCAGGCGTCGCGCGCCGACCGGATGACCGCGACCGGGCAGTGCGCGGCGAGGACGAGCGCCTGGCTGACCGACCCGAGCGCGGCGGCGCGGACCATGCCGAGACCGCGCGCCCCCACGACGACGAGCCCCGCCGACCGCGACGCGTCGATCAGCCCCGCGACGGGTTCGTCGGAAAGGACCCGAACCTCAAGATCGCGCACCTGCTCGAGCTGACGCCCGAGCAAGCGCCCGACGTCATCAGCCGTCGCCTCGCCGCGACCCCGCTCACTGAACTGCAACACCCTGAGCGGCGCACGCCGCAGCGCGGCCTCCTGGGCCGCCCACGCAACCGCCGCGGTCGCCGAAGGCGACCCGTCCCACCCGACGACAACGCCCCCACCCCCCTCCGCGCCGCGCACCACGACAACAGGGGACGTCGCCGACGCGAGCACCCGCGCGCTCACCGACCCCGCCCCCAACATGCCGCTCTCGGCACTCCGAGACGCCCCGAGCACAAGAAGATCAGCGGAGGCCGCGACCCGCAGCAGCAGGATCGACGGCCGCTCCTTCTCGCAAACCGTGACGACCCGCCCACCCCCGGCCAGCCTGACCCCCTCCCTGACCACCGCCTCAGCCGCCCCCAGAACCGCATCCTCCGCCACCCCCGCCGTCCCCTCCACCGGATACTGCCAAGCGACACACAGAACGAGCGGACACCCCCTCCGTCCGGCCTCGGCCGCCCCCCACGCGAGCGCTGCCCGCCCTGCCCCATCGCCGCTGTACCCCACAACAATCCCGCCGCTCTCCCACCCCTTCACGTCGCCCCTCCCCTCCCCTCCCCGCTCCTACTCCCAACATCGCCGCCCTCCCGCCCCTGAAACCCGACCCCAGGCCCATCGCCCAGCTCTAAGATCAACGTGAATTCTCAACTTGATAAGAGGATTAGTGTGCACCATCCCCCCAGGAGCCACCGCCCGTCTCTCCGCGCCCTGACGATCGCCCTTGTGCTGACGGGCTCCGTCCTGGCCGCCGCGCCGCAGGCGGCGACCGCCGACCCTCCCGCGCCCGTCACCATCGCCCTGTCAGCGGACGATCAGCCCATACCGGACCGGCCGCAGCTCGCGGCGCTCATGAGGAAGGCGGCGCGCGACGGAATCTCGCTCGAAGAGGCCGTCGCGCGTCTCGCCGACGGGGTGAAGCCGGACTCTGAGGTGTCGGAGCCGGATATCACCGTTGACGACCTGTCCTTCTCGCAGCTGACGGACCTCGCCCGCATGGCGAAGAGCGACGGCATCGGGCTCAAGGAGGCGATCGACCGCTACGGGTGGCAGGACCGGTTCACCGAGGCCACGCTCAGGATTCGCGAGTCCGCGCCCGGCCAGGTGGCGGGGGTGGCCATCCGGGACGGGGGCATCGACGGCAGAACGGGGTGGATCGGCTTCAAGGGCGAGATCCCGAAGGCCGCCGTCGACGTCGCCCGGACGATTCCCGCCGCGGTCGAACTCGTCGGCGGGAAGGGCTACTCCGAGGAGGAGTTGCAGTCGGAGGTGGAACGCGCGGCAGCGGCCCTTCCCGTGGGCCTTCCGAAGCTCGTCTCGCCCGATGTCGAGACCGGCGTGATCGACATCGTCGTGGAACCCCCGAAGGCGCTCACGCAGGCCGAGCTTCAGGCGGCGTACGCGCCGCGGAAGCCGCAGGTGCCCGGGGTCAGGTTCGTCATCACCCAGGGCAAGCTCGGCCACACGCTCACCGACTCCTACGCGCGCGGGGGCGGCTACGCCAGGGAGCCGAGCGGCAGCGGTGGGTGCACCATGGGCTTCAACATCACCAAGAACGGGACGCACAGCCCCAGCACGGCGGGGCACTGCGCGAAGGCCAACTGCACGGCCGACGCCCAGAGCTGCCAGCGCATGTACGAGGGGCACTCCGTGGACGGCGGCAACAAGACGCTCGTCAACTTCAAACTCCGCCATCTCGGGCATTACGGCGACTTCGCCCGTTACGGGCCGGGCTTCTTCACCGCGACCGACACGTTCTATTACGACTGGAACAGCAAGCGGTACGTGAACACCGCGGCGGCGAGCGCGGGGATCTACGCGGGCAAGAACGTCTGCAAGTTCGGACGGGTGTCCGGGGCGTCGTGCGGCGTCGTGTTCGGCAAGGGACTTGTCGTCGGCGTCGTGCACTACCTGGTCGCGGTGAACAACAAACGCCTCGTCGACGGTGACAGCGGCGGCCCGTGGTACTGGGGCAACGAGGCGATCGGCATGTCCCACGGCTTCGTCGGGTTCACCGACGGGGTCACCCGGGATCTGTTCAGCCCGGTCCATCTCATCCCGAGCGCGCTGAACGGCTGGCAGGTCCGCCTGCACTAGCGTCCGTCCCCTTTTATTGGGGACCCATCAGGAGGCCGTGCGGCGTCCGGGCGGGCCCGCCCCCTGGAAAGGATCGCCCATGCCCGCGCTAGCCGCCGTAGCCTCGCCCGTCATGGCCGCCCCCAACTCCCCGGGCGCCTGCGCCACCGCCACCCAATACACACTCCTCACCCCCTAACCCCCCGAAAGGAGACAGAAGAGACAGTCGGGGCCTGGATCTCCGGCAGAGCGAAGCCACCAACACCGAAAGGACCGGGACACAGGTGTTCGCAGGGGACGGGGCGGTGTTGGCCGCCGAGGGGTTGCGGCACGGGTATGGGGTGGAGCCGGTGTCGCGGGATGTGGGGGTGGCGGTCGGGGGCGGGGAGGTCGTCGCGGTGCGGGGGCCGAGCGGGTCGGGGAAGTCGTCGTTGCTCTACTGTCTGGCCGGGGTTGTGGTGCCGGAGGACGGTGCCGTGCTGTTCCGGGGCGAGGATCTGGCGCGGGCGTCGGACGAGCGGCGCAGCGCGGTGCGCAGGGCGCATTTCGGGTTCGTGCTCCAGTTCGGGGAGCTGGTTCCGGAACTCACCCTCCTGGAGAACGTGGCGCTTGCTCAAGGTCCGGCGAGCGGAGGCCGGGCGGGGTGGCTGCGGCTCACCCTGATGTCGCTTGGGACCGCGTTGGGTGTTGCCTGCCTTGCTGGGATGTTGAGTGTGCCGGGGTTGCTGAGTGCGGAGCAGGTTCGTGAGGAGCGGCGGGTGCCCGTCACCGTTGAGGGCGCGGGGGTGGCGGGTGGGCTGCCGACGATCGCGGGGGAGCTCGGTTCGTGGCGGGGCGGGGCGCTCACGCGGATGACGATCGTCGCCGCGGGGCAGGACGGGCCGGCTCCGCCGGGGTTGGGAAGGCTTCCGCGGCCGGGTGAGCTTTTTCTGTCTCCCCGGTTGGCGGACGCGTACGCGGTCGACCCTGTGCTCCGTGCGACGTTCTCTGGGACGCCTGCCGGGATCGTCCGAGATGCGGGGCTTGCCTCGCCCGATGAGCTGATCGCCTATGAGGGGGTGGCGCGGCATAAGGACGATGCTGACGCCGAGCCATTCACCGGGTTCGGGCTTCCCGGTGTGGCCGGGGCGGGCATCGATCCTGCGGAGGTGCGGCTGGTGTCGTCGGCGGTGGCTCTGCTGGTGCTCGTCCCGACTGCGGTGTTCCTGTGGGTGTGCGCCCGGCTGTCGGCTGCGACGCGGGCAAGGAAACTCGCCGCGTTGCGTCTGCTCGGGATGAGCGCGCGGCAGGTGCGGAGGGTGTCGGCGGTGGAGTCGGTCGCTTATGCGGTGCCGGGCGCGCTCGTCGGCGTCGGGCTGTTCGTCGCCGCCGACCAGGCGCTGGCCCGCAGCGGGCTGCCCGGGGTGCGATGGTTTGCTGAGGACTTCCATCCTTCGCCGCTGACCGTGGCGGTCTGCGTGGTCGTCGTGCCGCTGCTGGCGGTGGCCGTCAACTTCGCGGGGACCCACCGGGCCCTGCGCGATCCGCTCGGCGTCAGGCGGCAGGAGTCGGCTCGGACGCCGAAGCGGTGGACCGTCGCGCCCCTTGTCCTCGGCGTCGGCGTTCTCGCCGGTTTCGCACTCGTCGGCGGGCTCGGCCGGACGCTGACGGGGCAGGCCGCCGACCTCCTGCTCGTCACCGGGATACTCCTGACCGGCGTGGGCCTGGTTGCCGCGATCCCCCTGATCGCCGTGTACGGGGTCGACCTCCTGCACCGGCTGGGCGGCGGCCTCCCCAGCCTGCTCGCGACCCGGCGACTGCGTCACGAACCGGGCAACGCCCTGCGGGTGGTCGCCGGGCTGGTCGTCGCCGTGTACGCGACGGGCATCGCCCAGCATGTGATCGCGCTCGTCCAGGCGACCGCCTCACCCGTGGGGGACCATCGCGAATACCGGATACCCGCCGCCGGCGTGCCAGGTTCCGTCCGGGAGTCCCTGCGGAGCATGAACGGGGTCACCGGATCGGCGCTGCAGCTGTGGGTGCCGCCCACCACCGACGCGGAACCGGACCCCGAGGTCCCCGAGACCTGGGACGTCGCCCACCTGGGGACCATCGTTCTTGTCGGCACCTGCGCCGACCTCGCCGCCTTCTCCGCGTCCCCGCCGGACGGCTGCGTCGACGGCACCGCCCACCGGCTCGACTGGACGACGCCCGACGTCGACTGGGGATGGGCCCAGGCGACGCCCGCGCCGGGCGAGCGCCTCACCGTCCCGCTGGGGTCGGGCTCCCTGACGGTCGAGGCTCCCGGAAGCACCCTGCGCCTGACGGCCGCCGAAGCCAGCATGATGAACGGCGCGACGATCCTGCTGCCGCCCTCCGCCCTGGACGGCCGCGCCCTCCCCGACGACGCCGAGATCTACCTGACGTCCGTCCCCGAAAGCTCGGTCGTGCAGCGGGTCATGTCGGAGTTGTCAGTGCTGCTGCCCGGGACCGAGGTCGAGCTCGTCGGCGCGGACCTTGAGGCGCAGAGCCGCGCTGAACTCATCGGTGTGCTGTTGTACGCGGGGTTGGGAGCGGGTGGTCTTGTTGGCCTGTGCGCCTTCCTCATTGCCTCGGCTGACCGGGCCGTCGAACGCCGTCGTGACGCCGCCGCCCTGATCCTCGTCGGCACGCCGGCCCGCACACTCCGTGCCTCCCAACTCCTCCAACTCCTGCTCCCCTTGACCTTTGGTCTCCTTCTCGCCACCACCGCCGGCCAACTGGCGGGCTACGCCTACCTCGCGGGCGGCGGAGACCAGCACCTGATGCGCTGGCAGGGCACACTGACCACCCTTTCCGTGGGCGGGATCGCCGTCCTCATCACGGCCCTGGCGTCGCTCCCCGCCTTCGGCAGACGCGCGGACATCTCCCTCCTTCGCCGCGAGTAGGCACCGGTCCTCGGTGCGAGACGGGTCAGTGGTTCATGGGGGTGAGTAGTTCATGGGGGTGAAGTGATGGGTAGAATTCAAGGGTGAGTGATGATTCCGGGGTTGTGGATGAGGTTGTTGGGATTGTGCCGTTGCTCGCCGGGCGGTTGCGGTTGCCGGGGTTGTTCGAGGGGGCTGGGGCGGGGCTGACGCCCAGTCAGATGTTGTGCGCGCTGCTCGTCGGTCAGGCGGAGAAGGGGCGGATGACGGCGGGGGAGCTCGCCAGGGAGCTCGCGATGTCGGGGCCGTCCACGACGGCGCTGGTGGACAGGCTCGTCAAGGCCGATCTGTTGGCGCGGGCGCGGGGGAAGGATCGGCGGGTGGTGTGGGTGTCGCTGACCGAGCGCGGGGTGCAGACCGTTGAACGGCTGCGCGGCGGGCTGCGCGAGCGGATCGCGCACGTCCTGGAGAGCATGGACGCGCCGGCGCGGCGCGCGCTCGTCGACGCGCTCGGCCAGGTGAGCGCGTTCGCCGACCAGGTGACGATGCAGCAGCCGAGGCCCGCGTGACGCCGCGCACCCGGAGGTCGGTCGGCTTGCCCTGCACCCAGCCGAACCGTGCCCTTGCCGAGCCGGGCGTGGGGCGGGGCGTCGCGGAGCCGTCAGGCGTCGGGCGGGCGCGCGCGGGCGAGCCGGAGGGCGCGATCGACGGGGGCGGCCGCCGCGCGCGTCCCGGGCCGGTGCGGCTGGGGCTCGCGCTGGGCGGCGGGGCCGCGCTCGGGGCGGCGCACGTCGGGGTGCTTCAGGCACTCGAGGAGGCCGGCGTGCGGTTCGACGTCGTCGCCGGGACCAGCGCCGGAGCCATCATCGGCGGCGCGTACGCGGCGGACTTCGGCGTCGCGAGGCTCGCGTCAGCGGTCGAGGGCGCGAAGTTCGCGGACTTCGCCGAGTGGACGTCGCGGGGCCGCTGGGGCCTGCTCGACAGCGGCGCGCTGGAACGCAGCGTCGACAGGGCGGTCGGCAGGATCGGCATCGAGGACCTGCCGATCCCGTTCGGCGCCGTCGCGTTCGACCTGCGCACCCGCACCCCCGTCGTGCTCGACAGCGGACCCCTGGCGACCGCGCTGCGCGCGTCGAGCGCGGTGCCAGGGCTGTTCCCGCCGGTGCCGCTCGGCGAACGCCTGCTCGTCGACGGCGGCGTCGCCGCGAACCTGCCGGTGGCCGCCGCGCGCGGGCTCGGCGCGGACCGCGTCCTTGCCGTCAGCCTGGACGGCGGCGACGCCCGCCGCATGACGGTCCGGCTCGCCGAGCGCGCCCGCACCCTCGCCTTCGGCGACCCCGACGCGGCCGACGCGGCGGCCGTCCACCTCCTCCACCCCGACACGCGCGGCGCGTCCCGCTGGTCCCCGCGCGACGTCCCCCGCCTCATCGCCGCCGGTCGTCAGGCCGTCGAGGAAGCCTGGCCCACCCTCGAACCCTTCCTCGCCCCGCACCCGACGGCCCCCCTGCCCTGACGGCTCAGTACCCCTCGAGCGCGGTGCCGAAGTCGACCGGGACCATGGGGTTGTCGTAGCCGGTGATCGCGGGGGTGTCCGTGGTCAGCGCGTAGGGGTGGGCCGGGGCCTGGGGGCCGAAGTCACGGCTCCAGAAGATGCGGTTGTCGCCGGGCGAGCCCTTCCACGCCATGACGACGCCGCGGTCGGTCGTCGTGCCGAGGGACGGGCCGCACGTCGTGGAGCCGCCCGCCGTCTTGTGCGCGGTCCAGCCGAGGCCGTCGTGGCTCGCCGAGTGGTACAGCTCGGTGTCGGTGTTGCGGCCTTTGTACGCGAGGTGCAGCGTGCCACGGTTCGAGGCGAGCGCCGGCCCGTGCGTCGACCAGCCCGCGAGCTCCACGGGCTGCGTCCACGCGCCATCATAGGAGGACGAGTAGAGCCGCTGGTTGCTGTCCGAGCCCTTCCAGGCGAGGAAAACACGGCCGTTGTGGACGGCCATCGCCGGCCCGTGCGTCGAGCTCGCGACGCCGAGTCCGGCTACCTGTGCGGCGGTCCAGCCGCCGTGCCCGTCCTCCATCGCGAAGCGGATGAACTGATCGGAAACCCCGCGAAAGGCTATGCACAGCCGGTCCCCGAGATACGCGATCGCCGGCCTGTCGACCGTCTCGAACGGCAGGACGTACTGGGGAAGCGGCGTCTCCCGGTCGAGCTTCTGGAGCCAGATCTTCCGGTCGCTGTTCGCCCCCTGATGGGCGATGACCGTAATGCTCTGGTCCGGCGTCCGCGTCGCCGCGATGCCGCCGCTCGAGCCGACGTTCGGGATCTGCCGCGGATTGCTCCACGGCTTCCACGCGAACGCCCCACTCTGATAGATCGCCTGGTCACCCGCCTGCGCCTTCCACACCAACGATCCCGCCGCCGTCATCACACACCTTCCACCCGAGGTCCACCCCACCCTCCCCCCCACCGCCCCCAACCACCTGAGTACCCCCTACTCGTCTTCCCCGCCCCCACGCCCCACCGCATCGACGGCGGCACCGAAGCCGCCGCATCGATCAACTCAACGAGCCCGTCACCACAAGCTGGCTTTTGCAGTGCCTTAGGTCGGTTCGCTGGGGTGGGGGGTTGCTCGGCATGTGCCTGTTGGCGGTGCTGGTCGATGTCGCGGACTGGCGGTGGCTGTTCGTGCTGCCGGTGGTGCTGGTGGCCGTCGCGGTCGGGCTGACCGTGCGGTCGGTGCCCGACTCGCGCGAGACGTCCGGGCACGGGTTCGACGGCGTCGGCGCGCTGACGTCCGTCGTCGCGGTGGTCGGGCTCGTCTTCTTCCTGCACGAGGGCCCCGAGCTCGGCTGGACCGCGCCCGCGACGCTGGCGAGTCACCCGCGAGTTCGGCACTGCCCTGGGCGTCGCTCTGCTCGGCGTGGTCCTCGCCGCGGGCTACCGCGGCGCCATCGACTTCCGCCTCGCCGGAGTCCCCGACGACGCCGCCACCACCGCCCGCGCGGGCGTCGCCAACGCCCTCGCCGACCCGCACAACGAAGCAGTCGTCCGGGCCGCCCAGGAAGCCTTCGTCACCGGCTGGCAGCTCTCCATGTGGACGGGCACGGCGACCATGGCCGTCCTCCTCGCCTACCTCCTCGTCCGCCGCCCGGGCAGGTGACGGTTTGGCGCGGGAGTCCACAAGTGCGCGGCGATGTTGCCCGCCCGGTCCATGGCCGGGCGTGGTGAGGCGGGCTTTACTCATCGGCAACGTGGTGATCCTCACCCCCCGGAGGTCGCGTTGCTCAGAAGTGATCCGGCGAGTCAGTCCGGACCCGTCTCTCGCGGAGGCAAGCCTCCAGTGGGGGAGGCGGTCATCGACAAGGCGTTCCTGCTGCTCCGCGCGTTCGACGCCGACCACCCCGCGCAGTCCCTGGCGTCCCTCGCGCGACGGAGCGGGCTGCCGCGCAGCACCGCGTTGCGGCTCGCGCACAAGCTCAGGGAGACCGGCGCGCTGGAACGGCTGGAAGACGGCCGCTTCGTCGTGGGTCTCGGGCTGCTGGAGATAGCGTCGCTCGCGCCGCGCGCGCACGGACTGCGCGCCGCCGCGATGCCCGTCATGCTGGGTCTGCTCGGCGCGACCCGCCAGCATGTGCTGCTCGCGGTCCGCGATGGCCGCGAGACGTTCCTCGTGGAGCGCCTGTCGGGCCCGAAGGCCGACCCGGTGTGGCACAACGTCGGCGGCCGCACCGCGCTGCCGACGACGGGCGTCGGGATGGTGCTGCTCGCGCACGCGCCCGCCGAGGTGCAGCACGAGGTGCTCGCCGGGTTCCGGCCAGGCCAGAGCGGCGACGGCCTGCGCAGCGCGGTCGACCTGCGCCGCGCCCTCGCCGAGATCAGGCGCAGCGGCTACATCGTCGGCGAGCGCAGCAGTCCCTGGCCGCGCAGCACCGCCGCGGCCCCGATCCGGGGCGCCGACGGCGACGTCGTCGCCTCGATCTCGCTGGTCACGCCGAGCGCCGAGTTCGTGTCCGCGCACGTCAATGCGGTCCGCACCTGCGCGAAGGCCGTCTCCGCACGCCTCGACGCACCCGGCGACTGAGCCCGGAACACCAGGAAGGCCGGCCCGCGTACGGACCGGCCTTCCTGGTTCAGATCAGCTGTTCGCCCACGAGGCCGGGAAGCGGCCGTCGGTGCGGAAGGAGGACAGGAACTGGAAGCGGGCGGCGTCGGGGTCGGCGATGGTCGAGGGGGCGGACTTCAGCTCAAGCAGTGACGAGCCCGGACCCGTGTACTGCGGCCAGGACGGCAGGCCGGAGCCGTTGGGGTTCCCGGTCTCGGCGAAGTTCACCCAGTAGTCGCGCACCTTCGCCGAGAACGAGCGGTCCGCCGCCGTCGCGGGCGGGGAGAAGGGCGAGAAGTACTGCGGCTCGTCGAGGTTGCCGAAGACGAACGGGATCTCCGCGACGTGCGCGGCGACCGGCGAGTAGGGCGAGGTGTACGTGAACTTGTAGCCGTACGCGGCGGCGCTCGTGGTGCGCTGGTGGTTGTCGAGCATCTCCCAGGTCTGCTGCGAGATCGTCATGTCGGCGAGCAGCGCGAACGCGGACTCGGCGGCCTGCGCGTTGTCCGCTGCGGGGTAGAGCTGCTGGAACTCGGCCATCCGGTCCGCGCCGAACAGCTCCTCGGCGGCGGCGTAGAACTCCGCGGGGGTGCCGTGCGGCAGGACCTGGAGGTCGAACAGCGGGAAGTTCTCCGCGCCGTTGTACCCGGCGAGCAGCGGGATCTTGCGCTGGTCGCCGTCCTTGAAGACCTGGGCGGGGGCCTTGGTCAGGACGTAACCGTCGATGCTCGGCGCGAACGCGGTGAGCAGCGGGTCGGTCATCGGGTTCCACATGGTCGCCAGGTTGAGCGTGTCGGCGGGGATGGCGCGCAGCGCCGCGAGGTTCGGCGCGTTCAGCTGCGCGGACAGCGCCTGCCCCCGGCTGACGGCCTGGGCGTGCGTCGGCAGGGAGCCGTGCGCGCTGTCCCAGTACGCGCCGCTTTCGGCGATGGCCTTGGAGAACAGCCCGTTCGTGCGCGGCGACGCCATCAGCATGCCGACCGAGTGGGCCCCGGCCGACGCGCCGAACAGGGTCACCTTGTTCGGGTTGCCGCCGAACGCGCCGATGTTGGTCTTCACCCAGCTCAGCGCGGCGATCTGGTCGCGCAGGCCCCACGCGCCCGACGAGCCGGACTCCTGGTCGAGGTCCTGCCTGGCGAGGAAGCCGAAGACGCCGAGCCGGTAGTTGAACGTCACCACGACGACGCCCTCGGCGGCCAGCGCGGCCCCGTCGAAGACCGACTGGGCGGACGACCCGGTCTGGAAGCCCGCGCCGGACGGCCACACGAGGACCGCCTTCGGCAGGACCCCGCTCGGCGCCCACACGTTGACGGTCAGACAGTCCTCGCTCATCGCCACCGGCGACGGCTGCGGCACGCCGTAGCAGGCGTTGCCGAACGAGGTCGCCTGGCGCACGCCGAGCCACGGGCTCGGGGCCTGCGGGGCCTTCCACCGCAGGTTCCCGACGGGCGCGGCGGCGTAGGGGATGCCCTTGTAGGCGCGGACGCCCTTGGCGTCGGGCGACGTGCCCTGCACGAGCCCGGCCTGGGTCGGGACGATCGAGCCGGGCAGCGCCGAGGCGGGGGCGGCGGGCAGCGCCACGGCTGCCGCGACGACGGCGGCGGCGGTGAGGAGCGCGCGTCTCGCGCGCAGGATCTTGCGCATGTTCTGCTCCTGTGGGGTGGGTCGGCCGCCCGCCGTGCGGGCGGCCCGGTGGCCCCGACGTTAGGGACGCGCCCGCGCGCCGCCCAGACGACCGCCCACTGATTGGGCGCTCCGGCCCGCTCAGCGCAGCGGAATCGGTGCCGTGCCCTCGACGATGCGGGCCTCGATCGCGCCGAGCCCGTCGATCTCGACGCGCACCTCGTCGCCGGGACGCAGCCACGGGTAGGCCCGCTCGCCGTGCGTAAGTCCCAGCTCCAGGACGCATCCGGTGCCGACGGTGCCGCTGCCGAGCACGTCGCCGGGTCGCAGCACGGTCCCCCGCGACGCGTACGCGACCATCTCGGCGAACGACCAGTAAAGGTCGGCCCAGTTCCCGACGCTGTACTCGCGCCCGTTCACCGACGTGCTCATGCGCAGGTCGTAGCCGTTGCCCTTGCGGAACGGTGCGAGCTCGTCGGGGGTGACGAGCCAGGGCCCGAGGCTGGTGGCGGTGTCCTTGCCTTTGGCGGGCCCGAGCCCGGCCTTCATCTCGTGGCCTTGGAGGTCACGCGCGCTCCAGTCACAGAAGATGACATATCCGGCGATGTGCCCCTCGGCCTCGTCCGGACGCAGGTCAGCGCCCGCCTTCCCGATGACGGCCGCGACCTCAAGCTCATAGTCATACCGCGACGTACCCGGAGCCATCGGGACATCCTGCTGGGGCCCGAGGATCGCGGCGGGGTTCGTGAAGTAGAACACCGGCTGCTCGTACCAGACCGGGCTGACCGGAATGCCCATCGCCGCGTAGGACGTGACGACGTGGTCCTCGAACGCCATGAAGTCGCGCACCGACGGCGGCGTCGGGATCGGCGCGAGCAAGGCGACGCCGTCGGCCGCCAGCCGCTCCCACGGCGCGGCCGTCGCCCGTTCCGCCCAAGCCTCGAGCGGGTCGGCGTCGCGCAGCAGGTCGAGCAGCGTCCGGTCGAGCGCGCGCAGCTCCCCGTCGACGAGCAGGGCGGCATGCTCGGCGTGGTCACGTGGGCTCAGGTAGCTGGTCCAGCGCATGGTTCGGGGCTCCATCCGGGTAAGGGCGCGGTTCGCGGCGACGAGTCAAACACGCCGACGCGGCCCCCCTCTTGGACTCCCAGACCAACGTGTGGGCCGCCTCTTGACCCGGCGTCCAACCGATCCGACGCCCCCGTCAGCCCTCCTTGGTGAGCACCCCCGGGCCGAGCACGCGGGCGAGGCGCAGCGCCGATTCGAGCTCGAGCCTGCGGTGCCTGAGGTCGCGTCCGGTCCGGCTCTCGATCTTCTTGATCCGGTAGGCGACCGTGTTGCGCGCGATGTGCAGGATCTCGGCGGCGGTGGCGAGGCTGCGCTCGGACGACAGGTAGGCGTCGAGGGTGTCGCGCAGCTCGGCGGCCGCGCTGGTGTCGGCGGCCAGCGGCCCGAGCTCGCGGGCGACGAACGCGCGGGCGAGGTCGAGGTTCTGGCCGAGCATCACCGCGATCTCCACGTCGGCGTACCAGGTGGCGCGCGAGCCGCGCGGCGTGCCGGTGGCCGAGGAGCGCACAAGCTCGGCGGTCTGGTCGGCCTCGCGGTGCGACTGCCGGAACCCGGCGACGCCCGTGCCGAGCGTGCCGACCGCGACCTGCGTGCCCGGCTCGTCGGGCAGCACGAGCCTTGGCGGGTGCGCCGGACGCGACCGCCACGCCGCCCACACCCACACCGAGGCCGCGCCGTAGGGGACGACGAGCGTGGCGCTGCATCCGCTGCCCGCGAGCAGCCGGGTCGCGGTCCGCTGGAGGTCGCTCGGCGCGGCGCTGGTGCCCGGCTCGTGCCACAGCACGAACGCGAGATGGTGCCGCTCAAGCGGGTAGCCGAGCGTCGCCGACGCCTTCGGGACCGGGACGGGCCGGCCGTCGATGATCTGCCGCACCAGCTCGGCGCGTTCGGCGGCGGCGCTGGTGACCCACCTGTCGTGCTCGCTCAGGTACTCGGTGGCCATGCTCGAGGAGAACCCGTCGACGTACTCGAACAGCAGCGCCGACGTCCGCCGGATCTCGGCGGTGCGCTCCGGCTCGGGCAGGAGCCGGGTGGCGGCGTCGATCAGGGCCTCCGACGTCATCGCGTGGCCGATCCGGATGCCGCGCAGGACAAGATCGAGGGGGATGCCGCGGCGCGCGAAGTCGCGGTCGCCGTCGAGCGCCTCCTGTGGGGCCCGCACGGCGGCCGGGTCGCCGGTGACGACGGTCAGCATCCCGGAGATCACCGACGCCTCCGTGCCCATGCGCAGGGTCTGGAACGCCTCCTCGCCCCCGGCGAACGCGGGCATCTCGCTGATGATCACCGTGGCCATCTCGTGGCCGAGGTCGACCGCCCAGCTGAGGGCGTCGGGGCCGAGCGTTTGCGTCGCGTGCGCGATCAGGGGCGGCCGACACGCGGGGGAGTGGTCGCCCGAGCCGGTCAGTTCCAGCACCCAGCGGCCCGTCGCGCCGGACGGGTCTGCCGAGGTCACCATGGCTCCTCCGGGTGGGGTGGGTCGGGGGATGGTCGCGCTTCCGCGTGACGGCCGTCACAGCGTAGTCCAAAGGCACGACGACTTTGTGGACTCCCAGCACAAGCGGGAGGGCGGGGCCGCGACTCATCGTAGGACCCTGGCCGGCCCGTCCGACGGGCCCGCCACCAGGCACGATCCAGACCCGCAGGAGACGCACATGACGACGACCGCCGACGCACCGCACGGGACAGGGGCGAGGCCGACCGGCGACGAGCTCGTGGCCAGGGCCGCGGAGCTCGTGCCGCTGCTGCGCGCGAACGCCGCGGCCACCGAGGAGAACCGGCGGGTGGCCGAGGAGAGCATCGCCGCGATCGCGGCCGCCGACCTGTACCGGATCTCGGTCCCCGAACGCCTCGGCGGCCTCCAGCAGGACGTGACGACGTCGCTGCGGGTGAGCGTCGAGCTCGGCCGCGGCGACGGCTCCACCGCGTGGGCCAGCACCCTGATGAACGTCTGCGCGTGGATGACGAGCCTGATGTCCGACCGCGCCCAGCGGGACGTGTGGGGCGAGGACCCGGACGCCAGGGTGTGCGGCGTGCTGGCCCCGTCGGCGGTCACCGCGTACGCCGAGGGCGGCCAGGTCGTCACCGGTAAGTGGGGGTTCGCCTCCGGCTGCCTGCACGCGCAGTGGGCGGGCGTCGGCATCCCGATCACCAACGCCGACGGCGAGCCGATCGACCAGGGCATCGCGCTGATCCCGATGAGCGACCTGACGATCGAGGACACCTGGCGGGTCGCCGGGATGCGCGGGACCGGCAGCAACACCCTCGTCGCCGACGGGGTGTTCGTGCCCGAGCACCGGATCATGTCGGTGACGCGCGCCGTCGGCGGCGACTACGCCACCGAGCACACCGACGAGGCGCTGTACCGGTCGGCGCTGGTCCCGGTGCTCGCGCTGGTGCTGATCGGCCCCCAGATCGGCCTGGCCAAGCAGGCGCTCGAACTCGTCGAGGCGTCGTTGGCCAAGGGCAGGGGCATCAGCTACACGTTCTACGAGAAGTCGACGCTCGCGCCGACCACCCAGCTCCAGATCGCCAGGGCGGCCCAGCTCATCGACACCGCCGAGCTGCACATGCTGCGGGCCGCCGGGGACATCGACGGTGCCGCGGCCAAGGGCGAGTATCTGGACTTCCGCACCCGCGCCAGGGTCCGCGCCGACGTCGCCACGGTCGCCGAGAGCTGCCGCGAGGCCGTCGACCTCCTGCTCAACGTGCACGGCGCGGGCAGCTTCGCCGAAGCCAACCCGCTCCAGCGCGTCTGGCGGGACCTGGAGACGGGCGGACGGCACGCCGTGGTGAACCCGTCGATCGGCTTCGAGCTGTACGGCCGGGCCGTCCTCGGCGTCCCCGAGCAGATCACCGCGCTGATCTGACCCCGCCCACCCCGTTCACGCGCGGCCCCAAAGGGCCGGGCGGCAAGGAAGGCACACACCCCATGGCACTGCACCAGCTCAGCTCGATCACCATCGGCGTCCCCAACGTCGAGGAGACCGCCGCGTACTACGCGGAGTTCGGCCTGACCCCGCACGGCGACGGCAGCTTCAGCACCGAGGACGGCGGCCGCCAGCTCCGCCTGGTCTCCGCGCCGGTGCGCAAGCTCCTCGCCCTGGAGATCGGCGTGGACGACCCCGACGACCTCGACCGCATCGCCTCCCAGCTCGACGGGCTCGACCTCGGCCACCGCCGCGACGGCGCCGCGCTCGTCACCGAGGAGCCCGTCGCCGGGTTCCGCGCGACGGTGGCGGTACGGCCGCGCATCCGGCAGGAGTCGGCGGCGACCCCCTACAACGGTCCCGGACGCGTCGACCGCGCCGGCCGCGCCCCCGGCATCATGCGCGATGAACCCGTCAAACCGCGCAAGCTCGGACATGTGGTGATCGGCTCCACCGACCAGGCCGCCACCCAGCGGTTCTTCACCGACGGACTCGGCTTCAAGATCAGCGACGTGATCCCGTCGGTCGCGGCGTTCATGCGCTGCTCGCCCGACCACCACAACGTGCTCGTCCAGCAGGCGCCGCTGAACTTCCTGCACCACAGCTCATGGCAGGTCGAGGACATCGACGAGATCGGCCGCGGCGCGACGGCGATGCTGGAGAAGGACCCGTCACGGCACGTGTGGGGCCTCGGCCGCCACCACGTCGGGTCGAACTTCTTCTGGTACCTCAAGGACCCGGCCGGCAACTTCGCCGAGTACTACTCCGACATCGACTGCATCGTGGACGACGCCCTGTGGACGCCGAGCGAGTGGGAGGGCGCGCAGAGCCTGTACAACTGGGGTCCGCCGCCGCCCCCGTCGTTCCTCGCGCCGGAGGACCTCGCCGCGCTGATGACCGGGGCGCACTCCTCGTGAGCGCCGATTTCACCGTGAACGCGGACTTCGCGACGTATCACGCGATCGAGCGGGTCGTGCTCACCGAACGCGGGGCACGCGACACCGCCCGGTGGGACGTCATGGCCGAGCAGTTCCACCCGGACTCCGTGGTCGACATCTCCTGGATCAGGACGTCCGGGCCCGAGTTCGTCAGGCTGTCGCGGGCGAGCTTCGAGGCGGGCGGACGCGGCGCGCACGTGCTCGGGCCCGTCCTCATCGACGTGAACGGCGACCGGGCGACCGCCGACGCCGCCGCCGTCATCACCGGCCAGGCCGTCCTCGGCGGCGTCCCGATCACGCTGACCGCCTACGGCAGGGTCGTGGAACGGCTTGAGCGGCGCGCCGGCCGCTGGCGGATCAGCGAGCTCAGGTGCGTCTACGAGTTCGACCAGCTCACCCCCAACGACCCCGACCAGCCCGTCGGCCTCAACCCCGAAAGGCTCGCGCGCTACCGCCCGTCGTACTCGGCCCTTTCCTACTGGGTCGAGGAGACGCGCGGAACCGACGCCGTCCGCGACGACCTCCCCGGCGTCGACCGGCCCGAGACCGTCGACGCGCTCTACGCCGCGAACGCCGCATGGCTCGCCGCGGCCGTCCACCCCTCCGAGCCGGAAGGCGACTCATGACCGACCGCACACCCACCGAAGTGGTGCACCTCGCCGAAGGCCCGCTGCGCGGCACGACCGACGGCGAGATCCGGCGCTTCGTCGGCATCCCCTACGCCGCCCCGCCCGTCGGCGACCTCAGGTGGCGGCCCCCGCAGCCTCCGGAGCGCTGGACCGAGCCGCGCGACGCCGTCGAGTACGGGCCGGTCTGCGCCCAGGACACCTCGTGCTTCCCCGGGTTCGGCCACCACAGCGAGACCGAGGACTGCCTGTACCTCAACGTCTACGCGCCGGAAGACGCCGGGGAGCCTTTGCCGGTCATGGTGTGGATCCCGGGCGGCGGCTTCTTCCTCGGCGGAGGCGGCGACTACGACCCGTCGGCGATAGTGCGGGACGGGAACGTCGTCCTCGTCACCTTCAACTACCGGGTCAACGTCTTCGGGTTCTTCTCCCACCCGGCGATCAACGCCGAGGGCCACGCCAACGGCAACTACGGGCTGATGGACCAGACGTACGCGCTGCAGTGGGTGCGCCGCAACATCGCGGCGTTCGGCGGCGACCCGGACAACGTCACGATCTTCGGAGAGTCGGCGGGGGCCGCGAGCGTGCTCGCGCAGATGGCGTCTCCGGCCGCCGAGGGGTTGTTCCACAAGGCGATCTCGCAGAGTTGCAGCGTCGCGGCGGTCATGCCGATGGCGACCGTGGAGAGCGTCGCCGAGGTCGGCGTCGCGCTCGCCACGGCGGCCGGATGCACGGACCAGACGCCGGAGAACCTGCGCGCGCTGACGACCAAGGAACTCCTCGCCGCCAACCGGATGCCCGACGGCGAGTTCGGCGTGGGCCGCTTCCACCTCGGGCCCGTCGTGGACGGCGAGGTGCTGCCCGCCCCGATCGGCGAGCTCTTCCGCAGCGGACGCTTCCACCAGGTCCCGTTCATCAACGGGACGAACAAGGACGAGTTCACCTGGTTCCAGGCGATGGTCGAGCTCAACACCGGCATGCTCATCGAGGACGCGGCCTACCCGCACCTGATCGGGCCGCTCTTCGAGGTCGCCTCGGCGAGCCAGCTCCTCGGCACCACCGTGCCCCCGGAGGCGGTTCCGGAGATCCTTGAGCGCTACCCGTTGGAGAAGTTCGAGAACGCCGCGCGGGCGGCGGCCGCGGCCGTCGGCGACTGCGGCGTGATCACCGCGGGCGGGCGGCGCACGACGCGGACGGTCCGGCGGTTCGTGCCCCGGGTGTACGCGTACGAGTTCGACGTGCCGGACTCGCCGGTGGCGTGGCCGTCGGTGTCGTTCTCCTACGGGTCCGCGCATGTCCAGGAGGTGCAGTTCCTGTTCCCCGGGTTCGCGGGGGGCGGCGGGACCCGTCATGAGCTGTCCGGGCCGCAGCGGGTGCTGGCCGGGCACATGGTGCGGTACTGGACGAACTTCGCCAGGTACGGCGACCCGAACGGGGAAGGGGGCGACGCGCCTTACTGGCCCGTGTACGACGCGGAAGCTGACGCCGTCCTCTCGCTGACGGCCCCCGAGCCCGCGGTGACGAGCACGTTCTCGGCGACGCACCACTGCGACTTCTGGGACGGGTTCTACGAGTAGCCGATTGCCCCGGCCTCCTTCGGGGAGGCCGGGGCGGTTCTGCTTCGGCGCGCCGCTTCAGGTGGCGACGGCGTCCCAGTCGACGGGGGAGTGCCAGACGCCGGGGCCCGCCGTGGTCAGCATGATCTCGGGGACGTAGCAGCGCGCCGACGTGCGCAGCAGGAACCGGACGGCTTCGGCGACGTCGTCGGCGGTCATCATGGTGTCGCGCAGGCCCTCCCCGGCCCAGGCCGTGCCGGGGGTGTCGACGAGGCCGGGCAGCAGGGCCGTCACGTGTACGCCGTGCCTGCTCAGTTCCGCGTGCGCGACATTGCTCAGCGACACCAGCGCCGCCTTCATCGACGCGTACGTCGACCCGTTGGGCGGGTTCTCCCGCGCGGCGAGCGAGCTCACGTTCACCACGTACGACGCCCCGCGCTCGGCCGCACTCTCGATCAGCGCGGGCACACACGCCTGGAGCAGCAGATAGGCCGACTTGAAGTTGAGATTCAGCTCAAGATCGAGCTGTTTCGGCGTTTTCGTGGCGATCGGGCCGATGAGCCCCACACCCGCGTTGTTGACCAGCAGATCGACGCCGCCGAAGTGCGCGACGTGATCCGCGCCGAGGCCGGCCGCCGCCTCCGGATCGGCGAGGTTCGCGCTGACCGTCCGCACCTCGACGGCGTCGCCGAGCTGCGCGGCGGCCGCCGCGAGCCGTTCCGGCGCACGGCCGACGAGGGTCAGCGCCCATCCCTCCCCCGCGAGCATCCGGGCGACGGCCAGGCCGATCCCCGCCGAACCGCCAGTGACGATCGCCGATCGCTTCGCACTCATCCGCGCTTCCTCCCGCTGACTGCCGCATCACTGCGAAACGGCATCGGTGTGCCACTTGGCACTTCTCGGCAAGTGTGTCAAACTCTCGTCAGTGCTGACAACAATGTGAGGTGGGTCATGTCGAGCAGATCCTTCGCGGTCACCGGCGTCCGCGTCTTCGACGGCGACGCGGTGATCGAGCGGGCCACCGTGCTCGTGGACGGCGAGACCATCACCGGCGTCGCCGCCGCCGCCGACGTCACCGGCCGCGAGGTCGTCGACGGAGCCGGGGCCACCCTGATCCCAGGGCTCATCGACTGCCACGCGCACCCGACCGGCGACGCCCTCGCCCTGGCGATGCTCTTCGGCGTCACCACCGAGATCGACATGTTCACCACCCCCGAACGGCTCGGTACCCAGCGCGAGCGGGCCGCCAAGCACAACGACCTCGCCGACATCCGCTCGGCCTCCACCGGCGCGACAGTGCTCGGCGGCCACCCATCGATGCTGATCGGGCTGTCCTTCCGCGAGCAGTTCCCCGTGGTGACCGGGGAGGAGGACGCCGCCCAGTTCGTCAGAGACCGGATCGCCGAAGGCGCGGACTTCATCAAGCTGCTCATCGACGACGGCACGGCGGGCGGCCACCCGTCCCCGACCCTCACCGGCGCGATGGCCAAGGCGGTCGTGGCCGAGGCACACCGGCACGGGCTGATGGCCGTCGCGCACGCCACGAGCGCCGCGAACGCCGTCGAGGCCGTCCAGGCCGGGGCCGACGGCCTCGCGCACGTGTTCATGGACCAGCCGCCGACCCCCGAGGTCATCGCGGTCATCAAGGAGGCGGGGATCTTCGTCATCCCGACCCTGGTGACCATGGGGTCGATGGCCGGCGACCTCACCGGCGCGGCAGTCGCCGAGGATGAGCGGGCCCGCCGCTACATCCCGGAAGACTGGCGCGGCAACCTCTGCCAGTGCTGGCAGTTCGGCAGCCCGAGCTCCCTGGCCAACGCCCAGCGGGCCACCGCCGCGCTGCACGAGGCCGGGGTGCCGATCCTCGCGGGCACCGACGCGGCCGACGTCGGCGTCCTTGGCACCGCGCACGGCGCGAGCCTGCACCAGGAGCTCGCCCAGCTCGTCGAGTGCGGGCTGAGCCCGATCGAGGCGCTGGCCGCGGCGACGTCGCGGGCGGCGTCGGCGTGGCGGCTCGATGACCGGGGCCGGATCGCGCCGGGGCTCCAGGCCGACCTCGTCCTCATCGACGGCGACCCCACCACCGACATAACCGACTCGCTGTCCATCCGCGCGGTGTGGCGGCGCGGTGAGCTCCTGGAACGAACCCCTAAGGAAACCGCATGACCCGCCGGATTGCGGTCGTCGGAGGAGGCCCCGGCGGGGCCTTCGCCGCACGGCTGCTCAAGCTCGCCGAGCCGTCCTGGACTGTCGACCTGTACGAGGAGCACCCGGCGCTGGAGACCTTCGGGTTCGGCGTCGGCCTCAGCGTCAGCGCACAGCACAGCCTCGGCCGGGGCGACCCCGAGACGTTCGCGGCGATCGACCGCGCCGCCCACCGCGGCCACGGCATGCGCATGTACGCCGACTCGGGGTCCGTGCGCATGCCGGGCAACGACACCATGGCGATCGCCCGCGCGACGCTGCTCCAGATCCTGTACCGGCAGGCCGAGGCGGCGGGCGTACGCGTCACCGTGGGCGGCCGGGTGGATTCCTGGGCGCTCGACGCCGACGTCGTCATCGCCGCCGACGGCGTCAACAGCCCCACCCGCACGTCGTGCGCCGAAGACTTCGGCGTGCGGGTGGTCACCGGCCGCCAGCGCTACATCTGGTGCGGCACCGACCACGCCCTGCCCGATGCCCTGTTCGCGCCGGTGCGCACCGAGCACGGCGTGTTCACCGTGCACGCCTACCCCTACCGAGGCGACCGCAGCACCTTCCTTGTCGAGACCGACGAGGCCACCTGGCGTGCCGCGGGGTTCGAGCACACCTCCGAAGGGCTCGCGCCCGGCCGGTCCGACGAGGTCGCGCTCGACTACCTCCAGGAGGCGTTCGCCGAGCACCTCGGCGGGGCCAGGCTGCTGGGCAACAACAGCCGCTGGACAAGGTTCCGCACGGTCCGCTGCGCGAGCTGGTCGTCCGGGCCGGTGGTCCTGCTCGGCGACGCGGCCCACACCGCCCACTACTCGGTAGGTTCCGGGACGAAGCTGGCGATGGAGGACGCGATCGTCCTCGCCGAGTCCCTGGCCGGGCACGCCGACACCGCCGAGGCGTTCGCCGTCTACCAGCGGGTGAGGCAGCCGTCCGTGGAGCGGCTCCAGGAGCTCGCCGACCGCAGTCAGCTGTGGTGGGAGGCGTACACGCGGCGGCTCGGCATGCCCGCCGAACGGCTGCTCGCCTCCTTCCTCACCCGCGCCGGGAATGTCGCGCTGAGCGAGTTCCGCGCGCGCGAACCCAAGCTTGCCGAGGCCGCGCTGAGCCAGTACGCGGGCACCACGCCGCCCGACTCCGGCGAACAGGCGCTCCAGTCCTGGGTCTTCGCCCAGCCGCTCAAGCACGGGGAACTGTCGCTGCCCAGCCGCGAGGCGGGCCGTGCGGGGGTCGCGCTGGCCCACCGCACGTGCGACCTCGACGATCCCCGCGACGCGCGCGCCGACGCGTTCGTCGCCGCCTGCGCCGAGGCCGCCGTGGGCGTCGAGCTCGACGGGCCCGCCACCCGCGCGGGCGTGCTGCGCCGCCTCGACGTCGCCGAACGGCTCGTCCACGAAACCGGGCTGCTGACCTCGGTCCGCGCCCCCGCCGAGTTCTCCGCCGACCTCGCCGCCGGACTGGTGGCGGGCCGCACCCACCTCATCTCCGTGAGCTAGCAGGAGCGCCGAACGATGAACGCCCACCCCGCCCCGTCCCCCGACGCCGTGCCCTTCCCCGCCGAGTTCGCGACCCGCTACCTCGCCGAAGGCGCGTGGGACCGTCGGCCGCTCGCCGTCGCCTTCCAGGCCACCGCCGCCCGCGTCCCCGAGCGGCCCGCGGTGGTCTGCGGCGAGACCACGCTCACCTACCGCGAGCTCGACGAACTCAGCGACAGGCGCGCGGCGGGGCTCGTCGCGCTCGGCCTCCCGCCCGGGTCGGCGGTGCTGCTCCAGCTCGCCAACAGCGCGCAGGCCGTCGTCGTCTGGTACGCCCTGCTCAAGGCGGGCCTGGTGCCGGTGTGCACGCTGCCGCTGCACCGAGGCCACGAGATCGGCGCGATCGCCGCGCAGACCGGGCCGGTCGCGCACGTGGTGGACGCCGACCTTCCCGGCTTCGACCTCGTGTCCTTCGCGGTGGAGCAGGCCGGGGGAGCGCGGCACGTCATTGCGCTCGGCGCGCGGGTGCCCGAGGGGGTCGTGGACTTCGCAACCCTCGGCGAGGGCGTTACGGCCGAAGAAGCACGTGCCACCGTACGGCGCGTCCAGGAGGGCCGCCGACCCGAGGACATCGCGGTGTTCCAGCTCTCCGGAGGCACCACCGGCGTCCCGAAGGTCATCCCAAGGCTGCACGGCGAATACTGGTACAACGCCGCACAGTACGCGCGCGTGCTCGGCTGGCAGGAAACCGACAAGATCGGCTTCAACGGGCCGTTCGCGCACAACGCGGGCATCATCTGCGGCATCCACGGGCCGCACTCCGTCGGCGCTGCGCTCATCCTCGGCCACCCGACCCTAGAGTCGCTTATCGACGTGCTGACCAGGCAGAAGGCGACGGACATCGTCCTCGGCGCGTTCGTCTACGACGCGGCGCTGCACCCGGCCATGGACGAGGCGACAGAGCTGAAGCGGGTCATCTTCAGCGGCAAGAAGGTCGCGCCGAAGCACTTCGACGCCGTCACCTCGCGCGGCGTCTGGGCGGGCCAGCTGTTCGGCATGGGTGAGGGGCTCTGCATGGTCACCCCGCTCGACGCGCCCCCGAGCGTCCGCGCCGAGACCGTCGGGGTCCCGATCTCGCCGTATGACGAGGTGCGCATCCTCGAGCCCGGCGGCGACGACCCCGTCCCCGAGGGGGAGCCGGGCGAGCTGTGCGCCCGCGGCCCGTACACGCTGCGCGGCTACTACGCCGCCCCCGAGCACAACAAACGGGCCTTCACCCCCGACGGCTTCTACCGCACCGGTGACCTCGCCGCCCGCCGCGTCGTGGACGGCGTCGTCTGCTACACCGTCGAAGGGCGCATCAAGGACCTCATCAACCGGGGCGGCGAGAAGATCAACGCCGAGGAGGTCGAGCTGCTGCTGGTCCGCCACCCGGACATCGTTGAGGCGGCCCTGGTCGCCATGCCCGATCCACGGCTCGGCGAGCGGGCCTGCGCGTACGTCGTGGGCCGTGCGGGCGCGCGGCACGACATCACCGCGATCCGCGCGTGGCTCGAGTCGCTGGGCGTCGCCAAGTACAAGTGGCCGGAGCGCGTCGTCTGGCTCGATGAGATGCCACGCGCCAGCGAGGTCGGCAAGGTCGACAAGAAGGTCCTGCGCCGCGACGCGGAAGGCCGCACACCGGAGCTTCGGTAAGCTCCGGCGCATGACCGACGCCGCCTCGCCAGTGTCCCCAGCAGAGCGACAGCCCCGCACCACACGCCGCGATCTGGTCGAGGCGAGGATCTACGCGGAGGCGGCGAAACTCTTCGCCGAGCGGGGCTTCGCCGCCACCAACCCGCAGGACATCGCCGAGGCCGTCGGGATCAGCCGCCAGGCGCTGTACTACTACGTCAAGAGCAAGGACGACCTGCTCGAGCGGCTGGTCAGCGACATCTCCGGGCAGATACTCGACGAGGCCCACGCCATCGTCGCCCAGCCGCTCGACCCGCCCGAGCTCGTCCGCAGGCTGACCCTGCGCCTGGTGGCCGACCGCGCCGCCAACCGCACGACCTTCCGCCTCCTTGACCGCGCCGAAGGGTCGCTTCCCCCGCACCTCGCAGAGAAGTTCCTCAAGAGCCGCCGCGAGGCCCTCGCGCTGTGGCGCGGCCTCATCGAACGCGGCGTGACCGAGGGCCACTTCCGGCCCGTCGACTCGCGGGTGGCGGCGCTGTCGATCCTCGGGATGTGCAACTGGGTCGCCTGGTGGTTCGAGCCCGGCGACGGCCATCCCGTCGAGCCCATCGCCGAGCAGATCGCCGACAGCGCGGTCGCGATGCTGCGCGCGTCAGTCGAGGGTGACGCGCCCCCGGCCGACGCCGAAGCCGTCGTGGAGAGCATCGAGAGCCAGCTTCTTCGACTCAAGCGTCTGCTTTCGACAGAGCCGTAAAAATATTGACAGTTGTGTCCGTTGGCCTTTAGGGTGGGGTCAGCGGAAGGAGTTTCCATGTCCACCCGGCTGAGCCACACCGTCCGAGGCGTCGACCACGCGGCGTTCCCCACGTTCGATCCACGGGGGACCGTGCGCTTCTACCGCGACGTCCTCGGCTTCCCCGTCGTGCACGCCACATGCGCGCTCGGCTGGGGCCCGGAACGGCATCCGGACTTCATCCACTTCTTCTTCGACATCGGCCAGGGCGACAGGCTCGCGTTCTTCTACTACTTCGGGCTCGCCGCGCCGCCCGAGCAGAACGTCGGCGAGCTGCTGCGCCGCGCCCGCCACCTGGCGATCCACGTCGACACCGAGGAAGACCTCCTCGAATACCGGCGGCGGCTCGACGCCAGCGAGTGGAAGTGCGAACTCCAGGTGCGGCACGAGACCGTCGAGTCGATCTACGTCAACGACCCCAACGGCTACCTCATCGAGATCACCAGGCCGCTGCGCGCCATCACCGTCGAAGACGACATCGACGCCAACCTCAGCGTCGACGCGCTGCTCGCCGTGGTCGAGGAGGCCGAGCCGACCTTCGAGCGCTTCCTCCAGCTGAAGGCCGAGCTGATCGTCGAGCGGTACGCCGACGAGACCCCCGGGGTGACCTTCGCATGACCACCCTCTTCATCCTCGACGTCGCGGACTTCCGCCCCCTCGCCGAGGTCGCCGCCCGGCTTCCGGAGGTGACCGTCGGCAGGCGCGGCCCCTACTTCACCGTCTCCGCCGACGCGCCGTTCGAGATCGAGCGTGCCGCGACCGGATGCCGCAACGCGGTCTGGTTCAGCTCGGTCGCCGCCGTGCGCGGCGGCCGCGTCGCCCGGTGGGACCGCACCGCCCTGCGCGTCGAGCCCGACCCCACGGAAGGCCGATCCGCATGACCGCCGAAGCAGTCGACCGCCTTGGCGCGGGCCGCGACGTCGAACGCGTCTCCCGGCCGGACGACGTCCACACCACCCTGCACGAGCTCGCCACCTTCGACGGCGCGCGCGTCATGGGCGTCCTGCACGAGCGGCCGGGGGCCAGGTCGGTGATCGCGCTGGCCCACCCGCGCCAGTCGCTCGCGCACCACCCGATGATCGACTGGTTCCTGCGGATGGGCCTGTCGGTCTGGACCCAGGACACCCGCTCGCCCAACAACGACATCGCGCTGGTCCACGAACAGGCGATCCTCGACGTCGCGGCGGGCCAGGTCTTCCTGCGCGACCACGGCTACGAGACGGTGCTGACGTTCGGCCACTCCGGCGGCGGCACCCTCATGGCCTTCTACATCGAGCAGGCCGCGCTGCCGCCCGCGCAGCGCATCGACGTCACCCCGGCGGGCCGTCCCGTCCCGCTGCCCGCCGCGCCCATGCCGGTGCCCGACGGCGCGCTCTTCCTGGCCCCGCACCCCGGCCAGGGCAGGGTCCTGCTCAACTGCATCGACCCCTCGGTCGCCGACGAGTCGGACCCGCTGTCGGTCATCCCAGAACTCAACATGTACGACCCGGCCAACGGCTTCGCCGAGCCGCCCGCGTCCTCCTCCTACAGCGCCGACTTCGTCGCCGAGTACCGCGCCGCCCAGGAGCGCAGGATCCGCCGCATCGACGCCCTGGCCGACGAACTCGCCGCCGAGGCGTCGGCCGCGCGCGCCCGCCACGCCGAGACCCGCGACCCACGTGACCGCCGCGTGGCCCTGGCCCCCCGCATCATCACCACCTACCGCACCGACGCCGACCCCCGCTACACCGACCTCTCGCTCGACCCGGGCGACCGCCCCTACGGCTCCCTGTTCGGCCGCCGCCCCGACCTCACCAACTACGGCCTCGTCGGCTTCGGCCGCCTCACCACCCCAGACTCCTGGCTGTCCACCTGGTCCGCCTTCCGCTCCAACGCGATCTTCGAACGCTGCGCCCCCGGCATCCACATCCCCACCATCTACGTCGACTTCTCCGGCGACCAGGCCGCCCCCACCCCCGACGCCACCCGCATGTTCGCCGCCATAGCCACCCCCCACAAACTCCACGCGACCGTCCCCGGCCACCACTTCGGCCAACCCCTCACCCCCACCCATCCCCCCGGCTACACCCTCGCCGCCCAAACCTTCCACCCCTGGCTCACCACCCACTACCCCCTAGCCCCCTAACCCCACCCCACCCCCGCGCCGACTCGCAGCGCGGGGCTTGCTCGGTCCCTCTCTGCCCGTGCGGGGGTGAGACGCAGCGCGGGAAGCGTGCGGTCCCTGTTTGCCCGTGCGGGTGAGGCGCAGTGCGGGAGGCGCGTGATTCGCGTGCGTCGTCGGGTGGGCTGCGGAGCTAGTGGGTTGGGTTGGGGGTCAGCGTTTGGGTGGGGATGGGGTGGCGGGGGTTCGGGGGCGGAAGAGGCGGGTCGTGGTGACGAGGGCGGCGATGAGGAAGGCGACGCCCATCGCGGTGACGAAGATGGGTTCGATCATCACCGTGAAGGAGGGGTCGGCGGTGAAGACCTCGGCGCGGGCGCCGGTGTCGCGGGCGGGCGCGGTCCAGCCTTCGGGGATGTCGTCGGGGACGTCGCCGACCAGCTCCACCCAGGAGCGGACCTGGCCCGTCTGAGCTGTGAAGGTGCCCTTCGCGTCGCAGCCGCCGTCCTTGCGGCCGCAGACGAGGTCGTCGAGCCGGAAGACGCCGGGAACGCCCTCGCCCTGCGCGGCGTCCAGGCGCGGCCCGATCGCCGCGAATCCGCCGAGCACCGTCAGCACCCCGGCGAACAGCATCGCCAGCGCCGCGACCCCCGTGCCAAAACCCCTGAGCCCGCCCATTCCACACCTTCCCTTCCCCTCCTGAGACGCCGCGCCCCCACCCCCGAGTTCTCCCAACCCCGCACTCCGCCTTGCGACCGCGCGGCGGGTCACGGGGAGTTGGCGGCGGTAGGTCCTGTGAGGTGAGGTTCGTCTTACCTGGGGGTGTGGGTTGGGTGGCTGTGGGGGCAGTGATTGTCCTCTCGTTTAGGTGAGGTGCCTTGGGGGGCTTCCTTGGGGTCTCTTAAGCGCGCGGTACGCGGGGGTCGCGGGCTCACGAGCCCGGTTGTTTCGAGTGGAGCGGCGGGGGCACCAAGGGGAAACCTCGGTAAACGAACGGACAGGCACAGGTCATGACGGAGGGTGAGGAGCGGGGGATGGCATGCGACACGGCACCGGAGCCGAGCGCCTCCGTCGGGACGACCAGGCACGACATCGACACGATCAAGGGACGGACGCACCGATGACGCACTCGACATCAGACAGCGCGAGCAAGACGAACGGGACAAAAGCCAAGAAGGCGGCGAAGCGCGCGGGCGATGAGGCGCGTGAGCTGCGTGCGGGGATCGACAGGACGCGGGAGGAGCTCGGGGAGACGGTCGGGGCCCTGGTCGCCAAGGCCGACGTGAAGGCGCGGGCGCGTGATACCGCCGATCAGGTGCGGACCTCGGTCCGCGACACCGCGCACGACGTCAAGGAAGGGACCCGCGAGCGGGCCGAGAAGCTGACGGCGGGCGCGCAGGACGGGTTCGCCGCCGCGCGGACCAGGACCGCGGAGTTCGGCGACCGGACCAGGCAGGCCGTCCAGGACCCGGAGAACAAGGCGAAGGTCAGGGGCGGCGGCGCGGCCGTCGCGGCCGGAACCGCCGCGCTGGGCCTCGCGGTCTGGGCGGTGCGCCGCCGTCGCCGTCCGCGCACCCCCTGGCAGAAGGCGACGCACGCCTCACGACAGGCGTTCGACCAGGCCCTCGCCTACGGCGGCGCGGCACTGCGCGGCGACCGTGCCGCCCAGGCCGTCGCGGCCGGACGGAAGGCGGGCAGGAAGGCGAGCCGCCGAGCACGCCAGCAGGCCCAAAAGGCCACCGGACGCGCCCGCGACCTCGCCCCCCACCCGACGCCGAAGGCCGGAGCCGCCCTCCTCGCCGCGACAACGACCGCCGCCGCCGCACTCGCCGCCTACCGGCTGGTCAGGAACACCGAGGGGACCCCCGCATGATGTACCGCGGCCTCTCCCTAATGCTCAGCAGCCTCAGCGCACTAACAGCCGCCAAACCCTTCACCCTGCTCTGACAGAACACAACAGGCGAAGACGAGCCACCCCGCCCCGACGCCACCGACCACACCTGGACCCAGGTCCTGATCGCCGCGACCCTCCAGCGCACGATCGCCGACCTGGCCCACGCCACAATCCAGCGCGCCGGCGCCAAGAGCATCCGCAACCTAACCAGCTCCCACCCAACCAACAAGTAACCACCCACACACACCCAACCCCCAACCCCCAGCCCACCCCCGCCACCCAACCCGGACAACCCCCGCCCAGCGCACCCCGCCCGGACGACCCCGGGCAGCACGCACGTCACCCCGGCCGGACGACCCCCGGGAGGCACGCACGTCGCCCGGCCGGATCGCCTCCGGGCGGCGAACGCCCGCCACCCCGGCCGGACGGCCCCGCGCAGCGCACCTCGCCACCCCGGCCGGACGACCCCCGGGCAGCGCGCGCACGTCACCCCGCCCGGACGGCGGCCGTGCGGCGCACGCCGCGCCCGGCCAGGCCCCGGGTGCGCGCGTGCCGGGAACAGGTGGGAAACGGGACGCCGAGAACGAGGATGGGCGGGAGCGGGACGGCATGAGTGAGGAAGGAGCGGAGAACGCAGGCGGACCGCTGGAGGGTCTGACCGAGCTGAGGTCGCGCTCCTGGTGGGCGCGGTCCGGTGGTCGGCTTCGGAGTTTCAGCGGGGCGGGCAGGATGCCGTCCGGGCGGAGCGCGCACGCCGGGAGACGGCGCGAGCGGGGAGAGCGGGAGCCGGACGGGCACGAACAGGGACGGGCACGAACACGGACGGGGGCGGCATGAGTGAGGAAGTGGATAAAGCGGGTGGGCTGCCGGAGGGGCCGGGTGGGCTGAGGTCGCGCTCTTGGTGGGTGCGGTTCGGTGGTTGGCTTCGGGGTTCCAGGGGGGCGGGAGGGAAGGGGGACGGTGGGGGAGGGGAGAAGACGGGTGGGGTGGTGGAGGGGCCGGGGGAGTTGGGGGTGGGGGCTTGGTGGGGGGCGGGTCGGCGGGCGGTTGTGGAGTTTCGGCGGGATGGGTTGTCGGATTGGGCGGCGGCGTTGACGTATTACGGCGTCCTGTCGGTGTTTCCTGCGATGCTCGTGGTCGTCTCGCTGGTGGGGCTGGGTGGTCGGTCGATGTCGCAGCGGTTCCTTGACAATGTGGCGACGCTGGCCCCGGGGGTGGTCAGGGAGGTTTTGACTGACGCGCTCGGGGAGTTGCAGAAGGGGCAGGGCGGGGCGGGGGTCATCGCGATCCTCGGTCTTGCGGGGGCGTTCTGGTCGGCGTCGGGGTATGTCGGGGCGTTCATGCGTGCGTCGAACGCGGTGTACGACGTGCCGGAGGGGCGGCCGATCTGGAAGACCGTGCCGCTGCGGATCGGGATCACGGCGGTGACGCTGGTGCTGCTGTCGGCGTCGGCGGCCGCCGTCGTGGTGTCGGGGCCGCTCGCGGAGCGGGTGGGGGAGGTCGTCGGGCTCGGGTCGGTGGCGGTGACGACGTTCGACACGGTCAAGTGGCCGGTCCTCGTCGTCGGCGTCAGCCTGATGATCGCGCTGCTGTACTGGGCCGCGCCCAACGCCAAGCAGGGTTTCCGCTGGGTCACGCCGGGCGGCATCCTCGCGACGGTCCTGTGGCTCGCCGCCTCGGCGGGCTTCGGCGTCTACGTGGCGAACTTCGGCTCCTACAACAAGACCTACGGCAGTCTCGCCGCGGTCATCGTCTTCCTCGTCTGGCTCTGGATCACCAACCTGGCGATCCTGCTCGGCGCGGAACTCAACGCCGAACTCGAGCGCGGCCGCGCCATGGCCGACGGCCACCCCGAAGAAGCCGAACCCTACATAGAACTCCGCGACACCCAAGCCCTAACCCACGACCCACCCCCACCCCCCGCATCCCACGCCACCCGTCCCGCCGGTCCCCGCCTCCCAACGCCCGCGTCCTCACGCCGCCCGTAACCCGGGCCCCGCCCGCCAACGCCCTCTGCCCGCGCCACCCGTAACCCCGGGCCCCGCCCTCCAACGCCCGCGTCCTTACGTCGCTCGTCACCCGGGCCCGGCCCCTCAACGCCCGCGTCCCACGCTGCCCGTTACCCGGGCCCCGCACCCAGCGCCCTCTGCCCGCGCCGCCTGCTACCCCGGCCCGGCCTGCCCCACCCCGTGCGGCTGGCCTTATCCCGGCCCGGTGCCTACCCGCCCCAGCCTTCCCCACCCGCCCGAGCGGGCCCCGGCGCGGCCTACCCCTGCCCGCCCGGCCCGCCCTGCCCGCCCGGCTCGCCCGGCTCGCCCGGCTCGCCCGGCCTGCCTGGTCTGTCCCGGCCCCCCTGCCCGGCTTGCCCTACCTCGGCCTCGCCCGCTGTCCGCACGCCGCCCGTTACCCCAGCCCGGCCTGCCCCGTGCCTACCCGGCCCGGCCTACCCGGCCCGGCCTACCCGGCCCGGCCTACCCGGCCCGGCCT
>NZ_JAWZTE010000006.1:0-462416 GCF_033875155.1 Actinocorallia sp. A-T 12471
TGCGTTGGAGGCGGGCTATGCGGTCTTCGATGGGGGGGTGGGTGGAGAAGAGTTTGGAGAGGCCGCCGGTGGTGAAGGGGTTCGCGATCATCAGGGCGCTGGTGGACTCGAGCTGGGGGTCGGGGGGGAGGGGGCGGGCGCGGACGCCGCCGGAGATCTTGCGCAGGGCGCTGGCGAGGGCCAGGGGGTCGCCGGTGAGCTGGGCGCCGGAGGCGTCGGCCTGGTACTCGCGGGTGCGGCTGATCGCCATCTGGATGACGCTCGCGGCGAGCGGGCCGAGGAAGATCATCAGCAGCGAGCCGATGATGCCCGGGCCGCCGCTGCGGTCGTTGCCGCCGCGGAAGAACATGCCGAGGTACGTCAGGTAGGTGATGACGGTGGCGAGGGCGGCGGCGAAGGAGGAGATGAGGATGTCGCGGTTGTAGACGTGCGACAGCTCGTGCCCGATGACCGCGCGCAGCTCGCGCTGGTCGAGCATCTGGAGGATGCCCCGGGTGACGCAGACCGCGGCGTTGCGCGGGTTGCGGCCGGTGGCGAACGCGTTCGGCTGCGGCGTCTCCGAGACGTACAGGCGCGGCATCGGCTGACGGGCCTGCGTCGAAAGCTCCCGGACCATCGCGTACAGGCCGGGGGCCTCCACCTCGCTGATCGGGTGCGCGCGCATCGACCGCAGCGCGATCTTGTCGCTGAAGAAGTACGCGATGCCGTTGCTCACCAGCGCGATCAGCAGCGCGACGGTGAGCCCGCCCCGGCCGCCGAGCGCCCAGCCGACGAGCAGCATCACCGCCGAGAGGGCGCCGATGAGCAACGCCGTCTTGATGCCGTTCATGTCCGAGTTCCTCCCCCCGTGGAGCCTCCCCCCGCAGCCCTACGCCCGAAACAACGGACTTACCTGGGTAAACGTTCCTTGAGCCCGCCCCACAGGGCCCCCGGAAGCCCGCCGATAAGCGCGCGCTCAGCCGACGGCGAGGGTGGCGTGCAGCAGCAGGTTCGGCAGTACGGAAAGCACGACGGCCCCGAGGGCGGTGACGCCGAGGGCGAGCCGGAACGACAGCGCCCGAGGCATCCCCTCCGAAGCCTCGGCTTCCGGCGCGAACAGCAGGATGGCCCAGCGCGCGTAGTAGTACAGCCCGATGACGGTGTTCAACGCCATCACCACGGCGAGCCAGACGACGGGCCCGGTCATCACCGCCTCGAAGACGACGACCTTGGCGATGAGCCCCATGATGCCCGGAGGCAGTCCGGCGAGGCAGATGAGGAAGAACGCGAGCGCCAGCCCCTCGGCAGGGCTCCACCGCGCAAGTCCCCGGTAGGAGGCCAGAAGGTTCCCCTCTTCCCCTTCGCGTCCCTGACGCCGGTCGGCGAACCCCGTCACGACGGCGAAGGCCCCGAGGTTCATCACCGCGTAGAAGCCCAGGTATCCGGCCATCGACGCGACGGCGACGGTGACGGTCTCCTCCCCGACCGCCAGCGGCGCGAGCATGTACCCCGACTGCGCCACCGACGACCACGCCAGCAGCCGCACCGCGTGCGTCTGGCGCAGCGCGAGCACATTGCCGACGGTCATGGTCAGCGCCGCCAGCACGGCCAGCAGCGGCCCCCAGACGTCTCCCTGGCCGGGGAAGGCGAGCGCGGCGACCAGGCCGAGCCCGGCGAACCCCCCGGCCTTGGAGACGACCGACAGGAACGCCGCGACGGGCAGCGGAGCCCCCTGGTACACATCGGGCGTCCAGGCATGGAACGGAACAGCCGCCACCTTGAACGCGAAACCACAGATGACCAGGACGATCCCGGCGGTCAGCACCGGCGCGAGCTCGGGCGTGACGGCGGCCGTGGCGATCCTGTCGAAGTGCAGCGCGCCGGTCGCCCCGTAGACGAGGCTGATCCCGAACAGCAGCACCGCCGCCGACGCCACCGACACGAGCAGCAGCTTCACCGCAGCCTCGGTGGCCCTCCCGTCGTACCTCTTGAGCGCCACCAGCGCGAACACCGGCAGCGCAAGGGTCTCCAGCCCCACGGCGAGCAGTACCAGGTCCCGCGCTGCGACAAGCGTCAGCGCCCCCGTAACGGAGCACAGAAGCAGAAAGTAGTACTCCCCCAAAGGCACCTTGGCGAGGGTGAGGTCCGCGAGCGACAGCAAGACGACGAGCGCGGCGGCCGCCAGCACGATCCCCTGGAAGACGAGCGTGAAGTTGTCCGCCGAGTACGAGCACGAGGCCGCGCCGCCGTCACGCAGCGTCTCCGGGATGCAGAAGGTGGTCCTGACCCCGCCACCCGCGAGCACGAACACCGCGACGAGCCCGCCGAGCGACACCCCCGCCGTCAGCCAGCCGAGAACGCGGCCGGGCACCTCGAACGCCCCCGCGAGCAGCACCACCACCGCGCCGAGCGCGGTCACCAGAACGGGCGCGACGGCCCCGTAGTCGATCTGCTGGATCATGATCCGGCTCCGATCAGCGCCCGCACCGGGCCGTCCGTGAGGGCCAGCAGGACCTTGGGCCACAGCCCGACGAGCAGGACGAGCACGATGAGCGGGGTCCAGGACGCCCACTCGGCCGCGCCCACGTCGGCGACCGCCGCGCCGGTCCCGGCCCGGCCATGGGTGATCTTGCGCAGCAGCCGCAGGAAGTAAGCGGCCGTCAGGACGGCCCCGACGGCTGCGACGGCCATGAGCACGAGGAAGGTGTCGCGCGGCAGGTCCCTCGCAGGCGAGTACGCGCCTACGAGCGCCATCATCTCCCCCCAGAACCCGGCGAGTCCCGGCAGCCCGAGGGACGCGACGCACGCGAACGTCAAGACTGACGCCAGCCTTGGCGCTCGCGCGAGCATCCCGCTTCCGATCCCGGACAGGTCGCCTGTTCCGTAGCGGTCCTTGACCGATCCCGCGAGGAAGAAGAGCAGCCCGGTGATGAGGCCGTGCGCGATGTTGCCGAAGAGCGCGGCGTTCAGGCCGACCGGGGTGAGGGTGGCGATGCCGAGCAGCACGAACCCCATGTGCCCGACCGACGAGTACGCGATCATCCGCTTGAGGTCGGTCTGGGCGAGGCAGGCCAACGCCCCGTAGACGATCCCGACGGCGGCGAGGACGCCGAGCCAGGGCGCCCAGTAGGCGGCCCCCTCCGGCAGGGCGGGGACGGCGATGCGGACCAGCCCGTACGTCCCCATCTTCAGCATGACGCCCGCCAGCAGCACCGAGCCGACCGTGGGGGCTTCGGTGTGCGCGTCGGGCAGCCAGGTGTGCAGCGGCCAGATCGGGGCCTTCACGGCGAGCCCGAGGCCGACGAGCGCGAACGCCGCGACCTGGACGCCGTGCGACAGCCCGCGCCCGTGCTGTTCGGCCAGCGCGATCATGTCGAACGTCTTGGCGTGCCACCCGAGCATGACGAGTCCGGCGAGCAGCAGCGCGGACCCGGCGAGGGTGAAGAGCAGGAACTTGTACGCGGCGTGCCTGCGCCCCGGCCCGCCCCACAGCAGGATGACGGCGAACATCGGCAGGAGCACGATCTCGAAGAAGACGAAGAAGAGCACGAGGTCGAGCGCCAGGAACGTCCCGATCATCCCGAACTCGAGGATGAGCAGGAGGCTCGTGAGCAGCCGCGCGTTCGCGACCTCGCGCCGGGCGAGGTAGACGAAGCACAGGAAAACGAGCAGAGCGGTCAGGACGACAAGGGGAAGCGACACCCCGTCGATCCCGAGGTGGAACCTGACGCCCAGCGCGCTGATCCACGGCTCGTTCATGCGCTGCTGCATACGCGCCGGTTCGCCGTAGTCGAAGGCGGCGACCTGGACGAGCGCCATGGCGAGGACGAAGCCCGACGCGTACCTGCCGAACCCGAACGGGTCGCGGGCGATGAACCCGATCCGCGCGTAAGGCAGGACCGCCGCTACGAGCGGTATCCAGAGGAGGTGGACGAGGGTGCTCATGTCAGGGCCACCACCGCGAGGACGAGGAACACGGCTCCGGCGAGGACGCCGGTGAGGTACGTCTGCGGGTTGCCGTTCTGGGGCAGCCGCGCGAGCCTGCCCAGAAGGCGGGTCGCCGGTACCGACGACTCCACGGCCCGGTCGACGACGTGCGTATCAAGTCCCCGTACGCCCTTCGCCAGCAGCCGCACAGGACGGACGATCGTAAGGTCGTACAGCTCGTCCACGTAGAAGGCCCGCTCGAACGGCTTGCGCAGGAATCCGAGCCGGGACGCCGGGTCGCGGGCGGGGTCGTCGCGCCACACGAGGTAGACGGCCGCGACGCCCGCCGCGGTGAACAGCAGGCTCATGGCCGCGGGCGCGAGGTGCGGCCGCAGCTCCTCGTCCCCGAGCGCGAAGAACCCCAGGACGGCGGACGCCCCCGCCAGCAGGACCACGGGCCACTTCATCGCCCCCGGGGCCTCGTGCGCCTCGCGCGCGGGCCCGAGGAACGTCAGCAGCCAGGCCCGGGTGGCGTACGCCGCGGTCAGTGCGACGGTCGCCAGGAGGCTGAGGTACAGCGCCCACGCCACCCACCCGGGGATGCCTTCGCCGCCGTGCAGCGCGTTGTCCTGGACGTGCTCGAGCACCGCGTCCTTGGAGAAGAAGCCCGACGTCGGAGGCACCCCGGCAAGGGCGAGGTATCCGATCGTCATGGACACGAACGTGTACGGCATCGCCTTGGCGAGCCCGCCCATGTCGGCGAGCAGGTTGGACCCCACGGCGTGGATGACGCACCCGGCGGCGAGGAACAGCAGCGCCTTGAAGGCCCCGTGCGTCACCAGGTGGAACATGGCCGCCGACTTGGCTCCGACGGCCAGTCCCGCCGCCATGACGGCGAGCTGGCTGATGGTCGAGTAGGCGAGCACCCTCTTGAGGTCGGCCTGGGCGAGCGCCGCGCAGGCCGAGCCGAGCATCGACACCGCCGCGAGCACGCCGAGGACGGCCAGCGACGCGGGCGCGGCGAGGAACACCTCGTACAGCCGGGCGACGAGGTAGACGCCCGCGGCGACCATCGTGGCCGCGTGGATGAGCGCGCTGATCGGGGTGGGGCCGGCCATCGCGTCGGGGAGCCAGGTGTGCAGCGGGAACAGGGCGCTCTTGCCCGCGACGCCGCACAGCAGGAGCAGCGCGGCGGCGAGGACCGTCCCGTCAGGCAGTGAACCCGCCTTGGCCAGGACCGTCGCGATGTCGAAGCTGCCCGCGCCCACGCCGAGCACGATGACGCCGAGGAGAAGTCCCGCGTCTCCGATCCGGGTGACGAGGAACGCCTTGACCGCCGCCCGCGAGCCGGTCTTCTCCTCCCAGTGGTGGCCGACGAGGAAGTACGAGCAGATGCCCATGACCTCCCAGCCGACGTACAGCACGAGGAGGTCGCTCGCGTAGACGACGAGCAGCATCGCCGCAGTGAACAGCGACACGAACGCCGCGTAAGACGAGTACCTGGGCTCGTCGCGCATGTACGCGACGGAGTAGACCTGCACGGCGAGCGCGACGATCCCGACGAGGACGCCGAGGAGGGCGGCGAGCCCGTCTATCGACACCCCCACGGAGATCTCGGGGCCGCCCGTGGGGATCGTGGTGAGGGTGCTCTGGCGTACGCCGGGGCTGAGCCATGCCGTAAGGCCGATGACGATGGTGAGCCCTGCCGCGAACACCGTGGGCAGGACCGCGAAGAGGACGGGCCCCAGCGCCCCCCGGGAGCCGCCGCCCGGCGCGTAGCCGGGAGCGGGTAGCCCTTCGGCGGGCACGTCGCCGCCCGGGACGTCGGGTTCGGCCTCGACGTGCGCCTCCGCGCCGCGCGCCTCGGTCGGCCGCACGGGCGGGACGGGCGCGGCGGTCCGCAGCCCGAGTTCGGCGAGCCGCCGGGTGGTCCACGGCCCGAGCAGCAGCCCGAACAGCGCGCCGAGGAACGGCAGCGCGATCGCCTGCGCCGCGAGGACGGTCACCGCGCCTCCCCCGTCACGACGGGCTCGTCGGACGCCGCATCGGACGGCTCGTCCGTCTCGCGCAAGGTGTCCTGCCTGTCCACGTCGATGTTCCCCCGGTTGCGGAACAGCAGAAGCACGATCGCCAGGCCGAGGCCGACCTCCGCGGCGGCGATGACGATGGTGAACAGCGCGAGCACCTGGCCGCCGTGCAGCACGTCCTTCAGCCACACGTCGAACGCGACGAGGTTGATGTTGACGGCGTTCAGCATCAGCTCGGCCGACATCAGCACGAGGATCGCGTTGCGCCGCGCGAGCACCCCGTACACGCCGACGGAGAACAGCAGCGCGGCGAACACCGCGGGGTAGGCGACGGACATCAGCCCTCCTCCGGCGTCCGGGAGCCGTCGGCCCTACGGGCCTTCGACAGCACGATCGCGCCGACGAGCGCGGCCAGCAGCAGCACAGAGAGCACCTCGAACGGAAGCACCCACTGCCGGAACACCGCCGCGCCGATCTCCTCGCCCGAGCCGCCGCCCGGCTCGAGGTCGATGCGCGCGTCGCGGAACCCGCGCCACAGGACCGTCACGAGCACCACGGCGGTCCCGACGGCGACGGCGAGGGCCCACGGACGGTTCCGCGAGTCGAGGCCGTCAGAGCGGCCCACGGGCGCGCGGGTGAGCATGATGCCGAACAGCAGCAGCACCACGATCGACCCGACGTAGATGAGCACCTGCACCCACGCGACGAACTCGGCGGTGAGCACGAGGTACATCCCGGCGACCGCGCCGAAGCTCACCACGAGCCACAGCGCCGCGTGCACGATCTGCCGCGTGGTCACCGTGAGCACGCCCGACGCGACCGCGACGACGCCGAGCGCGGTGAACACGATCTCGGGAACGGTCACCGCCCACCCCCCGCGTCGGCCTGGAGAAAGCCGGTCAACGCAGCTCCTTCGGCGGGTCGGCGTTCGGCTCGTGCGCGGGCGGCGGCGGCACCGTCCACATCCACTCGCGCAGCCGTTCGCGCTCGTGGGTGAGCTCGGCGATGTCGTAGGCGGCGTACTCGAACTCCGGCGTCCAGAACAGCGCGTCGAACGGGCACACCTCGACGCAGATCCCGCAGTACATGCACAGCGAGTAGTCGATGGCGAACCTGTCGAGGACGTTGCGCGACCGCGCGCGGGCCGAGCCCTCGGCCGGGAGCGTCTCCTTGTGCGAGTCGATGTAGATGCACCAGTCGGGGCACTCGCGCGCGCACAGCATGCAGACCGTGCAGTTCTCCTCGAACAGCGCGATGACGCCGCGCGAGCGGGGAGGCAGGTCGGGGGAAACGTCCGGGTACTGCCGGGTGACCGACCGCCGCGTCATCGTCCGCAAGGTCACCGCGAGGCCCTTGGCCAGGCCGAGCTTCATGCCATCACCACCTTCACCACACCGGTAAGCGCGAGCTGCGCAAGGGAGATCGGGACGAGCCACACCCAGGCCAGCTTCTGGAGCTGGTCCTCGCGCATGCGCGGGACCGACACCCTGACCCAGATGACGACGAACGCGAGCGCGAAGACCTTGATGAGCGTCCAGACCGCGTCGGGAAGAAGCGGCCCCTTCCACCCGCCCAGGTACAGAACCGTCGTGAGCGAGCAGAGCACAAGGATTCCGGCGTATTCCGCGAGCAGGAAGAACGCGAAGCGAAGTCCGCCGTACTCGGTGTACGGGCCGAAGATGACCTCGGAGTCGGCGACCGGCATGTCGAACGGCGGCCTGCGCAGCTCCGCGAGACCCGCGATGAAGAAGACCGCCGCCGCGCCCGCCTGCCAGAACAGCCAGTACCAGCGCCACTCCTCGACGATCCCGCTCAGGCTGAGCGTCCCCGCCGCCATCGCGAACGACGCGGCCGCCAGCACGATCGGCAGCTCGTAGGAGACGAGCTGGGCCGCCGCCCGCATCCCGCCGAGCAGCGAGTACTTGTTCGCCGACGCCCACCCGGCCATGATCGAGCCGATCACGCCGATCCCCATGACCGCGAGGGCGAAGAACAGCCCGAGTGACAGGTCCACCGCCACCTGGCCGGGACCGACCGGGATGACGGCCAGCACCACCAGATAAGGCACGAGCGCGACGCCCGGCGCGAGCAGGAAGACCCTGCGGTCCGCGTTCGCCGGGACCACGTCCTCCTTCTGCGCGAACTTGACGCCGTCGGCTATGAGCTGCGCCCAGCCGTGGAAGCCGCCCGCGTACATCGGGCCGAGGCGGCTCTGCATGTGCGCCATCACCTTGTGCTCGGTCTGCCCGATCAGCAGCGGCAGCGTGAGGAACGCGACGGTGACGAGGGCGAGCGCGACGACGTCACGCATTGGGCCCCCATCCTTGCGGGACGCCGGGCGGCAGGTTCTTACGCCGCGAAGGCGCGCCCCCGCTTTCGCCCGGCTCCTTAGCGCCCGGCCACGGCTTGGCCACACGCGCGGCGAGCACGAAGTCCTTGCGCAGCGGATTGCCCTCGAACCCGTCGGGCAGCAGCAGCGGACGCAGGTTCGGGTGGCCCTCGAAGACGACGCCGAACATCTCGAACGTCTCGCGCTCGTGCCAGTCCGCGCCCCGGTACACCCCGACGGCCGAGGCGATCACCGGCTCGTCGCGCTGGACGAGCGCGCGCAGCAGGAGATGGTGGCCGCCTTCGAGCGAGTAGACGTGGACGACGACGCGGAAGCCGTCGTCGAGCTCGTCCACGCCGGTGAGGAAGTCGAAGAACGCGCAGCCGAGGTCGTCGCGCGCGAACGTGAGCGCCTCGACCCACGCCGCGGCGGGCACGTCGACGGTCATCTCGTCAAGCGACACCGAGACCGCGGCGTCGGGGAGCGCGGCGGTGATGCGCTCCTGGAGTTCCGCAGGGGTCATTCGTCGGCCATCCCCGGGATGATCGAGTAGTCGCTGACCGGCATCGGCCGCGTCCGCAGGGTCTCCGTCGCCTGCGTGACGGCGGTGATGCCCTGCGTCGGCGTGTCGTTCTCCCGGAGCATCTCGGGCACCGGCTGGAGCGGGCGGCGCAGCACGCTGGCGGGCGCGTCCCAGACCGGGGGCGGCGCGGGCGGACCGGAGTACCTGTCGCCCAGCGACTCGCCCGCGATCTTCTCCTGGAGCCGCACGATCCCGTGCAACAGCGCTTCGGGACGCGGCGGGCAACCCGGCACATAGACGTCGACGGGGATGATCTGGTCGACGCCCTTGGTCACACAGTACGAGTCCCAGTACGGCCCGCCGCAGTTCGCGCACGACCCGAACGAGATGACGTACTTCGGCTCGGGCATCTGCTCGTACAGCCGCCGGATGGCGGGGGCCATCTTGTCGGTGACCGTCCCCGACACCACCATCAGGTCCGCCTGACGGGGACCCGGCGCGAACGGGATGACGCCGAGCCGCATGAAGTCGTGCCGTGCCATCGACGCGGCGATGAACTCGATCGCGCAGCAGGCGAGGCCGAAGTTGAACACCCACAGCGAGTACCTGCGGCCCCAGTTGAGCACGAACTTGACCGGCTTGGGCGCGAGCTTCGACAGCGGCCCTACGGACGGCTCCGGGAGGTCCACTACACCCACGTGAGCACTCCCTTCTTGTAGGCGTACAGGAGTCCCGTGAACAGGAAGCCGAGGAAGACGAACATCTCCCCGAGCGTCAGGCCGCCGTAACCGTCGGCGCTGAACACCGTCGCCCACGGGAACAGGAAGATGGCGTCTACGGCGAACACCACGTACAGGTAGGTGAAGACGTAGTACCGGACATAAGACTGGGCCCAGCCTTCACCGACCGGGTCGACGCCGCACTCGTAGGTCGTGAGCTTCTCGGCGGTGGGCCGGTCGGGCCGCAGCAGCCGGTTCGCGGCAAGCCCTCCCGCGACGATCCCCGCACCGATAAGGAAGAGGACCGCGACGAGGACGTAGGAGCCGTAGTAGTCGCGCACACTCAGGCACTGTAGACCGTCGTGGGGAACCAACGCCGCGCGCGATGCATCCATCTTTACGGATCAATGAGACGAACATAGGGTCTCGCCAGGAACACGCGTTATACGGGGTGGTGCGCTGATGGGACAGGGTCCGGAACAGCAGGGTTGGCAGCCGCCGCCCCAGGGTTGGGGCGGGCAGGGCGGCCAGCCTGGCCAGCCGCCGTCCGACCAGCCGCAGAACCCACAGGGACAGCCGGGGCAATACGGCCAGCCGGGACAGGGCACTCCGCCGCCGTTTCAGCAGGGCACGCCGCCGCCGTTCCAGCAGCCGCCGCCCGGCCAGTACCCGCCAGGTGGCCAGTATCCGCCGCAGGGCGGCCAGTACCCGCAGGGCGGGCAGTACCCCCCGGGGCAGTACCCGCAGGGCGCTCCCTTCGGCCAGGGCGGCTTCCCCGGCGGCCCCGGCCAGTTCCCGCCCGGCGCTCCTGGACCGCGCGCGAGCCGTAAGCCGCTCGTCGCGCTGCTGTCGGCGGTCGGCGCGCTCGTCATCGTGCTCGCCGTCGTCGCGATAGCCGTGTGGTCGGGCAAGGAGGACCCGCCCAAGCGCCTCACCGCGCAGGAGAAGGGCACCGCCGCCGCGACGGCTCTCGGCGACGTACGCGGACTGCGTTACACCGGCGACTTCACGTCCGGCTCTACGCCCGTGCAAGCCGACCTGTCGGTTACGCACGCCGGTACCGCGTCGGGCACGCTCACCGTCTTCGGCCAGCGCGTCGAGATGATGCTCCTCGACGGCGACATGTACGTGAAGGGCCCGCTCGCGTTCTGGACGAGCCAGCCCGAGACACGCAACGCTATCGCCGGCGACTACGCCGACAAGTGGTCCAAGGCGCCCAAGTCGCTGCGCGGCTTCGACATCCGCGCGCTGCTGATCCCCTCCGCGCTCAGCCAGAACCTCGGCCAGGCCAAGCCGACCGTCGTGCCGACCGGCCAGCCGACGACCCAGCCCGTCTCCGGGCAGCAGGCGCTGTCGTTCGAGGGCGGCAACGCGCAGTACCTCGTCACCGACGTCGCGCCGCACCGGCTCCTTCAGGTGAAGGCCGGCGGCGAGGACTCCTTCACCTTCACCGTCGCCGAACTCGGCGCGAGCGAGCTCAACACCCTCTACGACGGCGTCCTCGACAAGGTGAAGAACAACCTCGTCGGCGCACTCGACCCGTACTCGCCGATCCAGGCGTCCGGGACGTCCCGCGCCAACGGCTGCACCGAGGCGCGCTGCGAGGTCGAGCAGGCGTTCCAGAACGACGGCGCGACGGCATGGGTCCGCTACCACGCGACGGCGACCACCGACAAGGCCGGGACGAAGCTCATCGGCGAGTGCCACAAGTCGGTGAAGATCCCCAAGGGCAAGACGACGCTGCGCTGCTCGGTCGTCGGCGCGGCGTGGAAGAAGTGGGTCCGCTCCCTCAACAACGGCCAGGGCAACTTCTACAGCTACGCCTGGGTCCAGGTGGAGTCGGTCTCCGCGGCCCGCGCGGCGACGATCACTGACCAGATAACGAAGGAACGCGGCTGACTAAGGCCCCTGAGCAAGACCTAAAACACAGAAAAATCTGTGTGGCCGGACCCTTCGGGTCCGGCCACACAGATTTTGGAGGGGGAACGGGGGCTGTCGGAGCCTGCCCGGTCCTGTCGGGAGCGGGTTGCGCCTCCTGCGAGCCCTCAGGGCCTTCGGGGGCCTCCTGCGGGCGCTTTGAGCCTTCGGCGACTTCGTTCGGGCGCTTTGGGCCTTAGGCGGCTTCCTTTGAGCGCTTGGGGGCTTCGGGGGTTGGGCGGGGGTGTGCATGGGAGCTGCCTTGGGGGTAAGGGGGTGCGCGTCCGTGGGGGGTTACCAGGGGACGGGGCCGGTGTCTTCCTGGTGGGTGCCGGTGGGGGCGTCGGGGGACAGGGACAGGGCGATGGCGATGGCGGCGCCCTGGGCGGCGGTGCGGGGGCCGGGGAGGCCGTGCAGGTCGGTGGCGCAGTAACCGGGGTTGACCGCGTTGACCCGGATGGGGGTGTCGGCGAGTTCCTTGGCGTAGGAGACGGTGATCATGTTTACCGCCGCCTTCGAGGTGTTGTAGGCGAGGAGGTTGAACCCGTAGTACGGGTGGTCCGGGTCGGACATCCGGGCCATGGACCCCAGCTCGCTGGAGAGGTTGACGATCCGGCCCGCCGCCGACGCGCGCAGCAGCGGCAGCATCGCGTTGGTGACCGAGACGAGGCCCAGCACGTTGGTCTCGAAGGTGTCCCTGAGGTCGTCCAGGGGGACCTGGCTCGGGACCGTGTTGTTCTCCATCCGCAGGATCGCTGCGTTGTTGACGAGGATGTCGAGCCCGCCGTGGACCCGTTCGACCTCGGCGGCCGCGGCGGCGACGGACTCGGGAGACGTCACGTCCAGCGCGACGAACTCCGCCCCGAGCTCGGCGGCCGCCTTACGGCCCCGGGTCTCGTCGCGTGCCCCGATGACGACTGTGACGTCCTGCGCGAGAAGTCCCCGCGCGGTCTCATATCCGATGCCTCTGCTTGCACCGGTGATAAGGGCGATCATGGAACGCACACTAAGATCGCCACCCCCCGCGCGCCGGACTCATACCGAAAATTGCAGGTAAATTCCCCGGCCTGATCACGCTCCGCAACAGAAGCGACGCAGATCACACTCGGGACGGGCTTGCGGGCAGGGCGGGCAGGTACCCCACACCGTCGGTTCGGTACATTGGTAACTGCACTGTCCGGCTCTCGGCGCGGGGTCCTCAGTGCCCGGGTGAAGCACGGCCGCGGCGTGGCCGATCCCTGCTCATCCGGGTCGTCGTACCATAAGCACAAAGCCCTAGTAGCCCTCCCGCCCCGGGAATCCCTCAAGCCCGCGGCGGCAGAGCTGCGCCGTCGAGAAAGGCCGTCCTCCGTTGACCGAGCGGAGCGAGTACCCCGCACACCCAGCACTCAACGTCACGGTGCCCACTGTGCCTTCTGTGCCCGACGCGCCAACAGCGCCCTCAGCGCTCACAGTGCCTGCTGCCAAGGAGGCGCAGTGACCACCAAACAGGTCAAGCAGCTCGACCGCGTCATCATCCGCTTCGCCGGTGACTCCGGCGACGGCATGCAGCTGACCGGCGACAGGTTCACGGCAGAGACCGCCGAGTTCGGCAACGACATCTCGACCCTGCCCAACTACCCGGCGGAGATCCGCGCTCCCGCCGGGACCATCCCCGGTGTCTCGAGCTTCCAGCTCCACTTCGCCGACCACGACATCATGACGCCGGGCGACGCGCCCAACGTCCTTGTGGCGATGAACCCGGCGGCGCTCAAGGCGAACATCGGCGACCTCCCCAAGGGCGCCGACCTCATCGTCAACACCGACGAGTTCTCCAAGCGCAACCTGGTCAAGGTCGGCTACGCGACGAGCCCCGTGGAGGACGGCTCGCTCGACGACTACCGGGTGCACGCGCTGCCGCTCACCTCGATGACGGTCAAGGCCCTCGAGGACTTCGACCTGTCCAAGAAGGACGCCGAGCGGGCCAAGAACATGTTCGCCCTCGGGCTGCTGTCCTGGCTGTACCACCGTCCGGTCGAGGGCACGATCGGCTTCCTCGAGAAGAAGTTCGCCAAGAAGCCCGAGATCATGAAGGCGAACGTCGCGGCGTTCCAGGCGGGCTGGAGCTTCGGGGAGACCACCGAGGACTTCGCGACCTCCTACGAGGTCAAGCCGGCGACGCTGGAGCCCGGCCTGTACCGCCAGATCACCGGCAACACCGCGCTCGCGTGGGGCCTCGTGGCGGCGGGCGACCGCTCCGGCCTCGACGTCTTCCTCGGCTCCTACCCGATCACCCCCGCCTCGGACATCCTGCACGAGCTGTCGAAGTTCAAGAACTTCGGCGTCCGCACGTTCCAGGCCGAGGACGAGATCGCGGCGATCGGCGCGGCGCTCGGCGCGTCGTTCGGCGGCGCGCTCGGCCTGACCACCACGTCGGGCCCGGGTGTGGCGCTGAAGGCCGAGACGATCGGCCTGGCGGTCTCCGTCGAGCTGCCGCTGCTGATCGTCAACGTGCAGCGTTCCGGGCCGTCCACGGGCATGCCGACCAAGACCGAGCAGGCCGACCTGCTGCAGGCCATGTTCGGCCGCAACGGCGAGTCCCCGGTGCCGATCGTGGCGCCGCTGTCCCCCGCCGACTGCTTCTACGCCGCGATCGAGGCCGCACGGATCGCGGTGAAGTACCGGACCCCGGTGTTCATCCTCTCGGACGGCTACCTCGCCAACGGCTCCGAGCCGTGGAAGCTGCCTGAGGTCGCCGACCTCCCGGTGATCGAGGCGGACTTCGCCGCGCCGAACCAGGAGGACTTCCAGCCGTTCAAGCGCGACCCGGAGACGCTGGCCCGCCCCTGGGCCGTCCCGGGGACCGCGGGTCTCGAGCACCGCATCGGCGGTCTGGAGAAGGCCGACGGCTCGGGCAACATCTCCTACGACCCGGCCAACCACGACCTCATGACGCGGCTGCGTCAGGCCAAGGTCGACGGGATCGCCAACGACGTGGAGCCGCTGCGGGTCGAGGACCCCGACGGCGACGCGCGCGTCCTGGTCCTCGGCTGGGGCGGCACCTACGGGGCGATCTCCGCCGCCGTCCGACGGGTCCGCCGCGCGGGCGGGAAGGTCGCCCAGGCGCACGTCAGGCATCTCAACCCGTTCCCGGCGAACATGGGCGAGGTGCTCAAGTCCTACGACAAGGTGATCGTGCCCGAGATCAACCTCGGGCAGCTCGCCACGCTGCTGCGCAGCAAGTACCTGATCGACGTGGTCAGCTACAACCGCGTCCGCGGCCTCCCCTTCAAGGCCGAGGAACTCGCCGACGTGATCCGGGATGTGATCCACAGTGCTTGACGCCCTCTCCCTCGTCCCCAAGTCCGAAGTCCCCCTCAAGATGAAGGACTTCAAATCTGACCAGGAGGTCAGGTGGTGCCCCGGATGCGGGGACTACGCGATCCTGGCCGCCGTCCAGGGCTTCATGCCCGAGCTGGGGATCAAGCGCGAGAACACCGTGTTCATCTCGGGCATCGGCTGCTCCTCGCGGTTCCCGTACTACATGAACACCTACGGGTTCCACTCGATCCACGGGCGCGCCCCGGCGATCGCGACCGGCCTGGCCTCGGCCAGGCAGGACCTGTCGGTGTGGGTCGTCACCGGTGACGGCGACTCGCTGTCGATCGGCGGCAACCACCTGATCCACGCGCTGCGCCGCAACGTCAACATCAAGATCCTGCTGTTCAACAACCGGATCTACGGGCTGACCAAGGGCCAGTACTCGCCGACCTCCGAGACCGGCAAGGTCACCAAGTCGAGCCCGATGGGCTCGGTGGACGCCCCGTTCAACCCGATCTCCCTGGCGATCGGCGCGGAGGGCGCGTTCGTCGCGCGGACCATCGACTCCGACCGCCAGCACCTGCAGTCGGTGCTGCGGGCGGCGGCCGAGCACCCTGGTGCGGCGCTGGTGGAGATCTACCAGAACTGCAACATCTTCAACGACGGAGCGTACGAGCCGCTGAAGGACGCCGAACAGCGCGACGACATCACGCTGCGGCTGGAGCACGGCCAGCCGCTCGTGTACGGCAAGGACCGCGACAAGGCCCTCGTCCGCGACGGTTTCGGCTTCAAGGTCGGCAGCCCGGACGACCCGGACGTCGTCATCCACGACGCGCACGCGACCGACCCGTCGCTGGCGTTCGCGCTGTCGCGGCTCGACCAGCCGGCGTTCACCCATGTCCCGATCGGCGTGTTCCGTTCCGCGCCGCGGCCGTCCTACGACTCCCTGCTGAACGCGCAGGTGGCCGAGGCCAAGGCCAAGCAGGGCAAGGGCGACCTCGCCGCGCTGCTGGCCAGCGGCGACACCTGGCGGGTCGACTAGACCCTCTGAGGGACCCTTACAGGGCCCGGATCTCCTTCCGCGAAGGGGGTCCGGGCCCTGCCCGTTAGGCCCGGAACGCGGGCTCCGGGCCGTCCGCCCGGGCGTTTCCGGCGATCTTCGGTGTTGCGGCGACCCCTCGGGGTTCTGCGACAATCGGCCGATGCGCAGACCGCCGAGGACACTGATGATCGCGTCGGTCGTCGTGATCGCGTTGGCCGCCTGCGCGGTGGCGCTCACCGCCGTCCTGCTGTCGGTGGCGCGCCAGCCGCGCGTCGATCTCGCCGCGCCGCTGCTGATCTACCCGGTCGCCCAGCATGTGCCCGCCGCGTGCACGGCCGACATCCTGGGGTTCGCCGGGCCCGAGCCGTCCTGCTACCAGGTGGTGGAGGACGGGATCGAGGTCAAGCGGGTCAGCTCCGTCGACGTGCAGGCGCTGCCGGACGGCACCTACGGGGTCGTGCTGCACCTGCTGTCGGGCGATCGCGGCGAGTTCGAGGAGCTGACGGCCAAGGCGTCCGGCAAACAGCTCGTCCTCGTCGTCGCGGGCCGGGTGGTGACCGCGCCGACCGTCGACGCGCCGATCAAGGGCGGCAGGGTCATGCTGACCGGCCAGTTCACCGAGCCCGACGCCGACCGCCTGGCCTTCGAGCTCACCGGAAAGTGACCGGCCCTTGGGGCTGGGCGTCCGCGCCGCGGGGCATCGCTCGTTGTATGACCCAGAGGTTCGACGAAGAGACCCTGATGTGGCTCGAAGAGGAGTCGTCAGGCGGCGGCGCGCACTCCAGCGGCAAGAAGATGGCGGCGATGGCGGGCGGTGGGCTCGTCGGCACCGCCGTCCTCGGCAAGGCGCTGAGCCCGCTCGCCAAGCGGCTCGCCCGCAAGACGGGGATTCCGCGCGGCCAGGTCCAGATGATCCTGACGGCCGCCGCGCCCGTGGTGATCAGCGCGGTGAGCGCGGCGATGGCCAAGCGCAAGCAGTCAAGGGCGCAGTCCGGCATGGACCACGGCTCGCACCAGGGGCCCGGCAGCGGGCACACCGGCGAGGTCGGGCACAGCCAGCGCAAGGGCCTGCTCGGCACGCACCGGCACCGCCACTGAGCCCGTCGCGTCCTTGATCTCCGGCTTACGCGTGCCCGCGTAGCATCGCCCGCATGAGGCGGTGGGTCGCGGGCGCGGCCGTGGCGGGCCTCGTCGCGGCGGCCGGGGGCGGGTTCCTCCTGGTGCGCGACGACGCCCCGGCAGTGGCGCGCGAGGACGTGCGGATCGACGTCGTCGACGGTCCGCGCGACGACGAGAAGATCACCCTTGACGCGACGTTCTACCGGCCGGAGGGCGCGGGACGCGTCCCGGCGGTGCTGCTCGCGCACGGGTTCGGCGGCTCGAAGCGGTCGCAGGCCGCGGCGGCGCGCGAGCTCGCGGGGCGCGGGTACGCGGTGCTGACGTGGTCGGCACGCGGTTTCGGCGAGTCGGGCGGCCAGATCGCGCTGAACTCGCCGGACTACGAGGTGAAGGACACCCGGCAGCTGATCGACTGGCTCGGGAAGCGGCCCGAGGTCCTCCAGGACGGGCCAGGCGACCCCCGGGTGGGGATGGCCGGGCCGTCGTACGGCGGGGCGATCTCGTTGCTGACGGCGGCCTACGACACGCGGGTGGACGCGCTCGTCCCGTCGATCACGTGGCATGACCTTTCGGACGCGCTGCTTCCGGACGGGGTGTTCAAGAAGCTGTGGGCGGGGCTGTTCTTCACCGGCGAGTCCGACGGGTCCACAGCCTGTGGACGGTTCCGTCCCGAGCTGTGCGCGATGTACCAGCGGATCGCGCAGACCGGCGAGCACACCGACGAGGACGTCGCGCTCCTGCGGAAGTCGTCTCCGGCGACGGCACCGCCCGTCAAGGCGCCGACTTTGCTTATCCAGGGCCAGAGCGACTCGCTCTTCCCCCTCGACCACGCCGACGCCAACGCCGAGCGCGCTGCGGGGCCCGTCTCCGTCGTCTGGTACCAGGGCGGGCATGACGGCGGCGAGGCCGAGACCCCGTTGCTCACCGAGCTGACCGCGTCATGGTTCGACGACCATCTGAAGGGGCTCGACGCCGAGCCCGCCGCGGCCTTCACCGTCACGCGGGCGACGGGCGTGGACTCCACGAACGGCCGCACGTGGCTGCGCGCGGCCACCGCCGACGCCTACCCCGGCCTGTCCTCGACGCCGCGCGAGATGCCAGTGGAGGGCGGTGAGCAGGCCGTGCAGAACCCGGCGGGCGGGGTCCCCGCCGCGATCTCGGCGCTGCCCGGCCTGGGCGGCCTGAGCGCGCTGGGCTCGTCGCTGGGCTCGCTCGGCGCGGACTTCGACATGCCGGGGCAGAGCGCGTCCTTCACCACCGAGCCCTTGGCGGCCTCCCTTCGGGTGACGGGATCGCCGCGCCTGACCGTCAAGGTCGACAAGGCGGCAACGCTCTTCGCGAAGGTCTACGACGTGACGCCGGAGGGGAACGCGGCGCTGGCCAGGCGGATCGCCGCGCCCGTCAGGTTCACCGAGGCGGGCGAGGCCGAGGTCGTCCTCCCGGCGATCGACTACGACTTCGCGCGCGGGCACCGGATCAGGATCACGCTGTCCACGACCGACCAGGGCTTCGCGGGGCCGCTCGCCCCGGCGACGTACAAGATCTCGGCGGGTTCGGCGCTGACGCTGCCGACCGTTCCCGGCCTGGCGACCCCGGCCGGGCGGCCCCCGGCGTGGGTGTGGGCGCTGCCCGTCGCGGCCCTGGTCGTCGCGGGGGCGCTGCTGTACCGGCGCAGGCCCAAGGACAGCTTCGACCCCGCGCTCGCCGAGGTGCCGCTGCGGATCGAGGGCCTGACCAAGACCTACTCCAACGGGTTCAAGGCAGTGGACGACCTGTCGTTCAAGGTCGAGAAGGGGCAGGTGCTCGGCCTGCTCGGCCCCAACGGCGCGGGGAAGACGACGACCCTGCGCATGCTCATGGGCCTCATCCACCCCGAGGGCGGCGAGATCCGGATCTTCGGCCACAAGGTGACGCCGGGGGCCGACGTGCTGCGCAGGCTCGGCTCGTTCGTCGAAGGGCCCGGGTTCCTTCCGCACCTTTCCGGGCGCGACAACCTGACCCTGTACTGGCGGGCCACCGGACGGCCGCTTTCCGAGGCGCACCTTGAGGAGGCCCTGGAGGTGGCCGCCCTCGGCGAGGAGGCGCTGGCCCGTCCCGTCCGGACGTACTCGCAAGGTATGCGGGCGCGGCTGGCGATCGCCCAGGCGATGCTCGGCCTTCCCGACCTCCTCGTCCTCGACGAGCCCACCAACGGGCTCGACCCGCCCCAGATCAGGCAGATGCGCGAGGTCCTCGTGGACTACGCCGCGCGCGGCCGTACCGTGATCGTCTCCAGCCATCTGCTGAGCGAGGTCGAGCAGACCTGCACGCACGTCGTGGTGATGACGCGCGGGGCCAAGGTCGCCGACGGGCCCGTCGGGGAGATCGTCGGGGGCCGTGGGCTGGAGAACGTGTTCCTCGAGATCATCGGAGGCGGGGTATGAGCCGGGCGCTTCCGCTGCGGGTGGAGGCGGTGCGGCAGTTCCGCCGCCGCCGCACCCTCGTCACGTTCGGGCTGCTGCTCGCGCTGCCCTGGGTGCTGATCGTGGCGTTCCAGATCGGCGGCGAGGGCGACGACGACGGCCGTCCCTCGCTGGTCGACGCGGCCACCACGGGCGGGCTGAACTTCGCGCTGTTCGCGCTGTTCGTCGCGACCGGGTTCCTGCTGGTCGTCGCGGTCGCGCTGTTCTGCGGCGACACCGTCGCCAGCGAGGCGGGGTGGTCGTCGCTGCGGTACCTGCTCGCCGCGCCCGTCCCGCGCGACAGGCTGCTGCGGCAGAAGCTGATCGTCGCGCTCGGGTACGCCGCCGCCGCGGTGCTGACGCTGCCGCTGATGGCGCTGCTCGCGGGCACGCTGGTGTTCGGCTGGTCGGACGTGACGATCCCGACGGGCGGCACATTCCCGGCGGAGGCGGCGTTCGGGCGGATGGGGATCATCGCCGCTTATGCGCTCATCTCGCAGCTCGTCGTCGCGGCCGTGGCGTTCCTGCTGTCGGTGAGCACGGACTCGCCGCTGGGCGCGGTCGGCGGCGCGGTCGGCATGGTGATCGTCTGCAACATCCTCGAGGCGGTCGAGGCGCTCGGCTCCTGGCGCGACGTCCTGCCGACCCGTTACATGTACGCGTGGATGGACGCCCTCCAGCCGGACATCCAGTGGACAGGCATGGCCAAGGGGGCGGCTTTGTCCGTCTCGTATGCGCTTGTGCTGTTCGCGATCGCCTTCCGGCGGTTCCGGGCCAAGGACATCACCTCGTAAACCCCGTCCCTGAACGCCCTCGCGAAGCCCGGGTCCTTCCCTGCACGGAAGAAGCCCGGGCATTCTCCTGTTTATGAAGAGGCGTCTGCGGGGTATCCCACGGCAAAAGACCTCTCGGGGATCATCACGGAACCCCCTGCACAATGACGGGAAGAGACCATACGATCACCTTGTGTGATACCGCCCACCGCAAAATCGGATGAAGCAGCAGCAAAGCGTGCGTAAGCTCGGCACAACCCACGGCGGTCCAGTGGACGAACGCGGGATTCCGCCGAGGGTGAACATCCCGGCCGATTAGCGGCCTGTCTCCGAGGGGAGATGATCGAAATGGCAAGGCAGCAGCAGATCGTCAAGCTTCCGCGTGTCCCCCGTAAGCCAAGCACCGACCTCGACCTCCGCACCCCGTCCGGCCGCGTCCTGCCCTACTGAGGCGCGTCCCCCCTGAGCTTCGCCCCGCACCACGGACAGAACTTGATCTTGATCATCGAGGCTCCGCCGTCGTGGATGATCAACCCCCACCGGCGGCGCTTCGCGCTGTGCCAGATGAGCTGATCCGGGCAGTCGAACGGGTCGTCGTGCTGGTCGCACCGGGGGGTCAAGTGGTAACGCATGTCCGCACAGCAGACTTTCATGATCTGAAGGTACTCCCCGGCCCTTCAGGACGCCGACGCGCTGCGTTCACCCCGGCGTCTCCGGCCGCTGCGAGGGTCGTTCCGTTTGACACGGAACGGAGTAACCCTTGCGACCTCGCATGCGCTGGACCGCCGGAGCCCTCGCGGGCGCGGCGCTGATCGCCGGCCTCGCCCCCGCCGCCCAGGCCGGCGGCGCGAAACCGCTCTTCGAGCGGGCCGCCACCTACCCGGTCTTCCAGAACCTGCCCAAGGGCGTCGATCCCGCCGACGAGACAGTCGCGGAGATCAGCGCCGTCACCGAGGACGGCAGGACCCTCATCTACACCGACGCCCCCGGCGAGCGGGTCGGCTTCCTCGACCTGTCCAAGCCCGGCTCCCCCAAGGGGCTCGGGACCCTCGACGTCAAGGGCGGGCAGCCGACGTCCGTCGCCGTCGTCGGGGCCTACGCGCTGATCGTGGTCGACACCAGCACGAGCTTCACCGCGCCGTCCGGGCGGGTCGACGTCGTGCGCGTCGCCGACCGGAAGATCGTCCGCAGCGTCGAACTCGGCGGACAGCCCGACTCGATCGCCGTGCGCGGCGGGTACGCGGCCATCGCCATCGAGAACCAGCGCGACGAGGACGCGACGCCGCCCGGCGGCAAGAAGGGCGACCTTCCGCAGGCCCCCGCAGGGTTCCTGCAGATCCTCGACGTCAAGGCCAAGGACCCGGCTTCGTGGAAGCTGCGCAAGGTCGCCTTCACCAAGGACGACGGGAGCGCCCTTCCCATCTTCGCCGCCTCCGGCATCGCCGCGCCGACCGACCCTGAGCCCGAGTTCGTCACGATCAACGGGCGTGGACGCGTCGCGGTGACGCTTCAGGAGAACAACGGGGTCGCGATCGTCGACCTCGCCTCCGGGCGGATCGAGGACGTCTGGTCCGCCGGGAAGGTGACGGTCTCCGGCGTCGACACCGTCGAGGAAGGCGTCATCTCGCCGACCGGGACGATCACCGACGTGCCGCGCGAGCCGGACGCGATCTCCTGGATTGACGACAACACCCTCGCCACCGCCAACGAGGGCGACTGGAAGGGCGGCAGCCGGGGCTGGACCGTCTTCGACGCGCGCGGCAAGGTGCTGTGGGACGCCGGGAACAGCTTCGAGCGCCTCGCCATCAAGTACGGGCACCACAACGAGGACAGGGCCGCCAACAAGGGCACCGAGCCCGAGGGGCTGACCGTCGCGACCTTCCAGGGCAAGCGGTACGCCTTCGTGGGGTCGGAGCGGTCGAACTTCGTCGCGGTCTACGACGTGAGCCGTCCGGCCAAGCCCGTGTTCGTGCAGTTCCTCGCGACGAACGCGGGGCCCGAGGGCCTGCTTGCGGTGCCGTCGCGCGGGCTGTTCATCGTCTCCTCCGAGAACGACGATGCGTCCGTGGGCGTGCGCGCCGGGGTGCAGGTCTTCAAGATCGGCAAGCCCCGGACGCTGGGCCTCGTGTCCGACACCGCCAAGGACGGCACGCCCATCGGCTGGGGCGCGATCTCCGGGCTGTCGGCCAAGCCGTGGAGCCTGAACGGGCTCTACGCGATCTCCGACAACGCGTACTCGCCGACGCGGATCTTCACGATCGACACCTGGACGACCCCGGCGCGGATCACCGCTGCCCTGACCGTCACCAAGGGGGGCTCGCCCGCTTCCTATGACGCCGAGGGCATCGCGGCGCGTCCTGCCGGGGGGTTCTGGATCGCGCATGAGGGGGCGAAGGGACCGGAGAACCTTCTCGTCAGGGTCTCGGCCAAGGGGGAGGTCGTCGAGGAGATCCCGCTTCCCGCCGACGTGTCCTCGCGGGCCGGGTCGCAGGGGCTCGAGGGGGTGACCGTCAGCGGGACCGGGAAGTCCGAGACCGTGTGGGTGACGCTGCAGCGGCCGCTGACCGGGGACCCGGAGAACGTCGTCCGGATCGGGCGTTATGTTCCGGCGACGGGCTCGTGGTCCTGGTTCGGGTACCCGATCGCGCCTTCGGCGTCGGCGGCCAACTGGAACGGGCTCTCGGAGATCACCCTCCACAACGGGAAGCTGATCCTCGTCGAGCGCGACAAGGCGTCCGGCACCCTCGCCGCGCACAAGAAGCTGTACTCGGTGCCGGTGCCCAAGGCCGCGTCGACGGGGCTGCCGATCCTCAAGAAGACCCTCGTCCGCGACCTCCTGCCCGACCTGGCCTCGCTGAACGGCTGGGTCCAGGAGAAGGTCGAGGGCTTCGCCGTCACCACCACGGGCCGGCCCTGGATCGCCACCGACAACGACGCGGTCCAGAACGCCACCGGCGAAACCGTCTTCCTCTCCTTCACCAACCACCTCCGCTAGCCCGGACGCACAAATCCCCGCCCGGTCCACCGGGCGGGGATTCCGTTGTTCTCAGGGCCCGCTCAGAGCAGCAGCCACAGCGCGGACTCCACGAACAGCCCGAGGACGGCGAGCGGCGCGAGACCGTCGATCACCTTGCGGGGCCGCACCCCGCGCACCACAAGCGCCTCGAACAGCGTGAGGAACCCGGCGATCCCGAACACCGCGCCCAGCCACGCCGCCCACCCGTCGCCGCCCGACGCCAGCACCAACAGGAACCCGAGCACCGCGGCCCCGGTCCCGGCCCCGTACATCCTGCGCTCCACATCAACCCCCATGTCCGTTTTGACGCAGCCACCGGGCCCTCCGCCGAACCCCACCACAAAGCGGACACGTCCAGCGGGGGATATCGGACACCCTTACCCCGTCCCCCGCCGCCCAACCGGACCGGGCATGGCGACGGCCGGGGCGGTCTGCCCGCCCCGGCCGTCATGCCCCGCTGCTACTTCCCCCGATGCCTGATGTCGCGCACCGCGTCCTTCATATGCTCCCCGGCCTGCTTGGCGCTGCCCTTGAGCCGATCAGCACGCCCCTCGGCCTCCATCGACCGGTCCCTGTTGTCCCGCCCGACGGCCTCCTTCGCACGCCCCTTCATCTGCTCGGCCCGATTCTTCATCTTGTCCAGGAATCCCATGGTGCCCCCTTAGCCAAATCCCTTACATAACCCCCCTTCCCCCCACAACACGATCAATGCGACGAACACCCACAAACTTCCCCACCCCCGCCGGCCCCGCCCCGTGAATACGCGGGCCTTCAAGGTCATTCACCTGGCCGAAGATCTACGCAGACCGCGATCTCGCCGCCAGCATCAACTACTACAACCGCCCGGATCAGGTGGCACGAGTGCGGAGCTGAACCACAAGCTCAACCTCCAACGCCGTCGCCAGACGCTCAAGAACCTGCAGGGTCGGAACCGTCCCACCGGCCTCGAACCGAGCGACCGCCGACTGCGTCATCCCGGCGGCTTCAGCGAGGCGGCTCTGGCTCCACCCCCGCCCCTCACGCAACCCCCTGACCACACGCCCGAGCTCGTAAGCGCGCCGAGCCGCCTCGTACGCCTCGGCAGCCCCCGGCTCCGCCATACGCCTTTCGCGAAGCCCATCCCAATCAGTCCGCCCACCCATCACTCCACCCTTCCTCCACGTCCACCATGTGCGCCTCCGCGACGCACACCCCCATACCTCCGGCCCCAATTCCACAGCACCTCCACAGCACCCCAAGCCATAGCACGGATGCTATAAGCGAGTGCACATGCCCGTACGGACAGTCACAAAAGAGAACCCCACCTTCTCACCCTCGACCACAGACCCGACACCTCGACGCACCGCCACGGCCGCCGCCGTGAGCACCGACTTCACGATGATTCCGACATGACGTGCCATCGGTCAGCCTCCGATCTTCGTCTGGGGACCGCCGTGGGTCTTCACCAGGGCCGGGACGTCGGCGGCGGGGTCGAGCCGGTAGGAGTAGAAGCTCTTCGGGTCGAACGCTGTGTCGTTCGTCTGCTGCTTGCCCGAGCATCCGACCAGGATGCTGCCGCGCTGCACGTTGTGAACCGACCATGGACAGCCTCCTCAAAAGATCGACCGGTCCGCACCCAAGAGCGCCGGGTGCCGCCGTGGTCAGGAGACGGAGCCGGATCCGCCCGAATAACGCCTTCCCGCAAGCCCGCCGCCTGATCTGCACCTATTCATGGGCAGGCGGTTAGGTCAGGGGCGGTGGTTTGGGCTGCTTCCCATGCTGTTGTTGTCAGTGGGGTTCGCTACCGTCGCGCTGTGCGTGGCCAGTCCTGCGGTAACCCCCACTGGTAGGTGTAACGCTGGCCTCCCTGGTTCTGCGAGAGGGCGGCCCAACCGGCCTAATCCGCGATCAGGCATAGCCGAGGGGCGCAGCACGACCCGAACTGGCCACGCACACGCCGCACCGCCTGATCCTGCTGACAGCGGTGCCAGCCAGCTCGCGCCGGGCGCTCGCCACCCGCGCCGCCGCGTGTTCCACGTCGGCGGCCGGGCAGGGCGGTTCGAGGTCCGGGGTGCTGAAGCGGTCGGGGCCCGTCCAGACCCAAACCACCACAGGGTTCCGGAGGCGTCTGGTTCGCAGGCGAGCTCACGCAGGAGGCCGATCGCGAACGTTCATCCTCTGACGGCTCTGTAGTGCTCGTTGAGCGCCAATGTGGACATCTGGATCAGCCGGGCAGCGTAGGGACGGGCCGGCCCCTTCGGAATCTTTCGGAAGGATCGGCGGAGCAGGGTGATGCCTTCCTTCAAGGCCCCGACAGTGAACGGGGGTAGACGATCACCGCGGAGGGTGTTCATCACCGCGCCTGCTATGTGCAGATCCAGGAGGACCGTGTCGTCAAGGCCGTCGGTGAATTTGAGGTCGTCGGGGAACGTGCGACCGCGGTGTTCGGCCCAGAGGATCGCGAGTTCGTCGCGATCCGTCCGGGTCATTCCGCCGGGGCGATGCCGATGGGGCAGCTGAGGCCGGTGCCGCCTAGGCCGCAGTAGCCGTTGGGGTTTTTGGCGTCGGAGAGGTATTGCTGGTGGTAGTCCTCGGCGTAGTAGTAGGCGGGGGCGGGGGTGATTTCGGTAGTGATGTCGGGGAGGCCGGCGGTGGTGAGGACCTGTTGGTAGGCGTCGCGGGAGGACTTGGCGGCCGCGGCCTGGGCGTCGGAGTGGGTGAAGATGGCGCTGCGGTACTGGGTGCCGACGTCGTTGCCCTGGCGCATGCCCTGGGTGGGGTCGTGGTTCTCCCAGAAGACCTTGAGGAGGGTCTCGTAGGAGACCTCGGCGGGGTCGAAGACCACCCGGACGGTCTCGGTGTGGCCGGTGCGGCCCGAGCAGACCTCCTCGTAGGTGGGGTTGGGGGTGTAGCCGCCCTCGTAGCCCACGGACGTGGAGATCACGCCGGGCGTGCGCCAGAAGACGCGCTCGGCCCCCCAGAAGCAGCCCATGGCGAACTCCGCGATCTCCGCGCCCTCGGGGAACGGGGGCGCGAGGGGCGCGTCGAGGACCGTGTGCCGTGGCGCGACGGGGACGGGGGTGTCGCGTCCGGGGAGTGCCTTGTCTGGGCTGACCATCGACGTCTTCGCGAATCCGAACATGTGGTAAGGATATCCGCCCGGTCAAGACAGGACTCAACCGAGCTTGGCTGATTACACCTTGGTACGCTGCCCGTCATGGAATCTCGGCGGGGGCTCGCGGCAGGGTTCGCGGCCTACGTACTCTGGGGACTTTTCCCCCTTTACTTCCCCCTTCTCAAGCCCGCGGGCGCGGGGGAGATCCTCGCGCACCGCATCATCTGGACGCTGGTCACCGTCGGCCTCCTGCTCACCGTCGTCCGCAAGTGGGCGTGGGTGCGCAGGACCACCCCCGCGCAGTGGAAGACGCTGTCCGCGGCGGCGGTCCTCATCGCCGTCAACTGGGGCACCTACATCGTCGCCGTCAACAGCGGGCAGACGATCGAGGCGAGCCTCGGCTACTTCATCACACCGCTGTTCTCCGTGCTGCTCGGCGTCGTCCTGCTGCGTGAGCGGCTGCGGAAGTGGCAGTGGATCGCGGTCGGGATCGGGACCGTAGCGGTGCTGATCCTTGCGGTCGACTACGGGCGGCCGCCTTGGGTCGCCTTGACGCTGACGTTCACGTTCGGCGTGTACGGGCTGTTGAAGAAGAAGGCGGCGATGGCGTCGGCGGAGAGCATGGCGGTGGAGTCGGCTGTCCTGTTCGTCCCGGCTGTCGGATTCATGCTCTGGACCCAGGTCGACGGGTCCGCCGCGTTCGGCCACGAGGGCGCCCTGAACGTCGCGCTGATGCTCGGCCTCGGCGTCGTGACGGCCGCGCCGCTGATGCTGTTCAACGTCGCCGCGCAGGCCCTGCCGCTCAGCACGGTCGGGCTCCTCCAGTACGTCGCGCCGGTTCTGCAGTTCCTCGTTGGCCTGTTCGTGCAGCACGAGCTGATGCCGGGAAGCCGCTGGGCGGGCTTCGGACTCGTCTGGTTCGCGCTGGCGATCCTCACTTTCGACGCGTTCCGCACGGCACGCAGGTCACGGACCGCCACACCAGTCACCGTGGGCGCTTGAGACACTTGCACCGGTCGGCATCGTTCGGCACTCTTACTCGAAACCACCCCGAACGCCCGGAGTCCCACCAGGTGAACAAGGTACTCGCGAGCTTGGTGCCAGGCACCGCCCTCATCGCGTCGATCCTCGTCGTCCCGGCCGCCCCTGCGGTCGCGGCGGCGCGGCCCGTCGCCGTCGACGCGGTCGCCGTCTCGGCCGTCTCCGCCGACTCGACGGCCAAGGCGGTCGCCGCGTCGCCGGCGCGGATCACGCTCGACATCAAGAAGGTGTTCCAAAGCGACCCGCTCTGGTGCAATCCTGCGGGTTCGTCCATCTCGCTGGGGACGATGGGGATCAGCGTCTCCCAGCGCGTCCTCGCCAAGAAGATGAAGACGAAGGCCCCCGCGGGGACGTACGACAACGTCGCCGTCAAGGTCCTGAACAGCTACGCGGCGCGCAAGGGGTACGCCTACACCCTCGTCTACGACGTCGACGACCCGGCGAAGCTCGCCGAACGCGTCATCCACAACGTCGGCGTGCTGCGCAAGGCCGTGCCGTTGCAGGTCTACATGCGCAAACTCCCCTGGTACAAGGGCCAGATCAGCAAGGGCAACCCCGGCCACATCATCGTCGCCTACGGCTACAACAAGAAGAACAAGACCATCAAGGTCTGGGACCCGTACAACTACTACTTCACCGGCGGAACCCACACCATCAAGGTCAAACGCCTCGCCAAGGCCACCCAGTCCGTCGACAACCGAGCCGGCATGTTCTACCTAGACCAACGCTGACCCACCCGCAGCCTCGCGGGGTGGTGTTGGTGCCACCCCTGAGGGGGTAAGTGGGGGGATCGTGGTTTCTGGGGGGGTGTGCCTAGGGTTTGGGGCATGACAGGGACCGGGTGGTGGCAGGGGCTGGCTGGGCCGTTCTCGGGGCGGGGGTGGCGGGCCACCGTGCATCTGGTGACGGGCGGGCCGGTCGCGCTTGTGGGGCTTGCCGTGCTCGGGGTCGCGGCTGCGCCCGCGGTGGCGGTGGTGGCCTTGCCGTTCGCCGTCGGGGCGGTGCTTGCGGCGTCGGGGGCGTTGGCGCGGGCGCAGCGGGGGCGGATTCGTGAGGTGCTCGGGGAGGTGATCATTCCTTCGCCGGGTGAGCGGCCCAAGGCGGGGCGTCCTGTGCGGGAGGCTCTGGCCGACAGGTATGTGTGGCGGAGGATCACGTTTCACCTGCTGGCCGGGGTGCTGCATCCGTCGGCTGCGGTGGTGGTCGTCGGGCTTTGGAGTGCGGCTTTCGCGCTGCCGGTGTTCGCGTTGCTCGGTGCGTCCGGGTGGCTGCCCGAGCACTCCGTGCTGGGTGACGTGCTCGGCGGGCCCGTCGTCTGGGTCGCGGCCGGTACGGGGGTCGTCCTGCTCTGGGTCACGCCGTGGATCGCGCGGGGGCTCGCCGTGCTCGACGTCGCGCTGGCCAGGGCGCTCCTCGGCCAAGACCGGGCCGCGCGGCTGCACCGGAGGGTGGAGACGCTGACGCGCAGCCGCACGGCCGTCGTCGCGGCGACCGACGCCGAACGCCGCCGCATCGAACGCGACCTGCACGACGGGACACAGCAGCGGCTCGTCGCGCTCGCGATGAACCTGGGGATGATGCGGGCATCCCATCCTGATCTCCCAGAAATCGCCGAGGCGCATGAGGAGGCCAAGCAGGCGCTGGCCGAGCTGCGCGACGTCGTCCGGGGGCTGCACCCGGCCGTGCTCGACGACCGGGGCCTCGCCGCCGCGCTCTCGGGGATCGCGGCGCGCTCGCCCGTCCCGGTGACGCTCGACGTGGCCATCGCGCGGCGGCCGTCGGCGGTCGTGGAGTCGGTCGCTTATTTCATCGTGTCGGAATCCCTGACGAACACCGCGAAACACTCGGGGGCGACGCGTGCCGACGTGGCCGTCGGACGGGCTGGGGACCTCCTGCGGATCACCGTCCGCGATGACGGGACGGGCGGGGCGGACCCGTCACGTGGGAGTGGGTTGCGCGGGTTGGCCGACCGGGCGCGGTCGGTCGACGGGGCGCTGGCCGTCCACAGCCCCGTGGGCGGGCCCACGACGATCACCGCGGAGCTGCCATGCGGGTAGTCATCGCCGAGGACTCGGTGCTGCTGCGGGAGGGCCTGGTCCGGCTCCTGGAGCGCGACGGGTGCACCGTGACGGCCTCCGTCGGCACCGCCGAAGGGCTCCTCGCCGAACTTGACCGGGAGCGGCCCGACGTCGTCGTCACCGATGTGCGGATGCCGCCGTCGCACACCGACGAGGGGTTGCGGGCCGCGCTCGTCATCCGGAGGTCGTGGCCCGAGGTGGCGGTGCTCGTGCTGTCGCAGTACGTGGAGGAGCAGTACGCGACCGAGCTGCTGGCCGGCCAGACGACGGGCGTCGGCTACCTGCTGAAAGACCGGATCGCCGACGTCACCGAGTTCCTTGACGCGCTCCGCCGGGTCGCCGCGGGCGGCACCGTCCTCGACCCCGAGGTCGTCTCGCAGCTCCTGGTACGCCGGCGCGGCGACCGGCTCGACGCCCTCACCCCGCGCGAACGCGAGGTCCTCGCGACGATGGCCGAGGGCAGATCGAACGCCGGGATCGCGGCCGCGCTGCACATCGGCGAGAGCGCCGTCGCCAAGCACATCAACAACATCTTCGCCAAGCTCGGCCTCGCGCACGCCGACAACGACCACCGCCGAGTCCTCGCCGTGCTGGCCCACCTCGGCGACCGCCCCTGAGAGGACACCCCCCTTGACCGACCCCGCCGACCGTCGCCCCCGTCCCCGCTGGCTTGGCCCGGGCATCGCGCTCACCGTCCTGGCCATCCTCGCCGGAGCCCTCGCGATCCTCAGCCCCCTGTTCCTGCGCAGCGAGATCACCGACAGCGTCCACAACTCCGTCCCTTCCCTCCTGCAAATCGACGCCGACACACTCAACGGCCTCGACATCTCCCCGGGCGAACCCGGCAAGATCTCCATCGAGCGCACCGTCAGATGGGCCCTGACCCGCCCCGAGATCACCGAGGAATGGACCGACGGAACCCTCCGCCTACGCGTCCACTGCCCCACCAGAATCGGCGCCTGCGACGCCTCCTACACCCTCAGAATCCCCCCGACCACCCACCTGAAAATCCGCGCCTCAACAGCCCCCATCACCGTCACCGCCCTGACCGGCACCCTTGACCTCACCACCGACACCGGCTCCATCATGGCCCGCGACATCACAGGCCCGATAACAGCAAAGGTCCGCACCGGCACCATCGACCTCACCAACGCCACATCCCCCACCACCCAAGCCGAAGCCCAGGTCGGCGACCTCACCCTCCACTTCACCAACCCCCCACAATCCGTCCACGCCACCACAACCACCGGCAACATCCAAATCCACCTCCCACCCGACACCTACCAACTCGACGCCCAAACCAGCACCGGCACCCCCCGCTCGACAATCCCCCACACCCCCGACGCCCCCCGAACCATCCACGCCTCCACAACCGCCGGAAACATCTCAATCGACTCTCTCCCCTAAACCCCACAAACCCCATCAGCCCAATCCACTTCCACCGGCCGAACCTCACCACCCCCCACGCCCACCCCCGCCAGAAACCGGCTCACCGCCGAACTTCGGAGTGCCTAATTGGGCAGTGCCGAAGAAGCGCAGGTGTAGTGGCGGGGAAGAAGGCGACGGCGTCGATCCCGGGCCATTCGGGGGTTCGGGTGGCTAGACCGGTTGTCGGACTGGGTCGGGCGTGCAGGTCGGCCAGCCGAGATCGGTGGTTTCTCCGCTCGTGTGGATCACGTGTACGAGGTTGTCCCGGGCGAAGGCGCTGATGGCCCTGGAGAGCTTCGGTTCGTCCCCTGCCGGCGTTCGGTAGCGCCGGGTGAAGTCGATGAAGTCCGCCGTCAGTCGGAAGCGGCCTTCCAGGAGGCAGAGGTTTTCGGCTCCGTGGATCTGCTCAAGTGTGCGGGCTTTAGCGGGGTCCGGCTTCTCGATCAGGGCCGCCATGTGGCGGACTCCGCCGCTGGCCGAGGTGATGAGGACTCCTCGGCGGCCCGCGAGCTCTGCCTGGTAGGGCCGGGCGTAGACCGCGATGTCTTCGGCGGGCGTGCGGCTGAGGGCGGTGATCGGGTTGGCGTCGAGGTAGAGGTTGTCGCCGAAAGCGACGTACATCGAGGAGATCTGGGCGGCGCGGGCGAGGTGGTCGGCTCCGTTGATCACCGAGCTGAGGTCGGCGTAGGGACCGTCTTGGGCGATGAACTCGACGAGCAGATCTCTGAGGGGGTCTGCGCCGGGGAGCCGGAGTCCGGAGGCTCGCTGGTAGCGGGCTCGGCCATGGGCGCTGAGGGCATGGCGTGCCCAGGCCGCGTACGCCTCGTAGTAGCGGTGGTAGACGATGACGACGTGCGCGGGCCCGGACTGGGCGATCTCTTCGAGGAGGTGGAGGAGTCCGGGCCGTCCGTTGACGGGATAGAACTCCTTGGGCAGGTAGCGGGACCAGGCGTGAACGCGGGTGCCGAGCCCTCCTGCCGCGATCACAACCTGTATCGGCTGGTCGTGGGTCACTGGGCTGCTCCCTGGGATAGCTTGCGGGGATGCTGAACGTTCGGGTGACCGGAGTCGTCGTCGAGGACGACGAGATCCTGCTGCTCAACCAGGACACCGACACAGGCCGGGCGTGGTCCCTGCCCGGTGGGAAGGTCGAGGCCGGGGAGAGCCTGGCCGAGGCGCTGGTGCGGGAGATGCGCGAGGAGACCGGTGTCGAGGTAGCGCCCGGCCGGCTGCTCTACGTCTGCGATCACCTGCCGGGCAACAGCGCCCATGTCGTCCACATCACCTTCGAAGCCCGCCGGACGGGCGGCGTCCTGGGCGAGGTCGCTGCCGGTGCCGACACGCGGCCCATCCGGGGCGTGGAGTTCGTGAAGGTCGACGATCTGCCCTCGCTGGGGTTCAGCGAGAGGTTCGCCGGTCTGGTCCGGGACGGGTTTCCGGAGGCCGGGTCCTATCAGGGCGCCAAGTCCAACATCGGCCTGTGACGCGGTGGCCAGGCCGATCATGTGCGTGAAGGTCGCGCCGCGCCTGATGAGTTGCGCCTCGGGGCGGGAGAGGTAGTCCAGCCAGTCCCGTGCCAGGTTGGCGAGGGCGTCTGATCGGAGCGGCGCGGCGGGACGGTCACGCACGACGCGGATTCCGACGCCGCGCGAGCTGCCGGTGAGGTGGCGGTGGCGGGCGCGGTGGATCTCGCGGGCTGTGGAGGGGGTGTTCCAGGCGGCACCGTGGATCCATCGGGCCGCAGGCCCCTCTAGGAGGGTGTTTGGTCCAGGGCCGTCTGAGCACCAGACTTGAAGGTTGCCGACGAGGTGGTGGATGTCGGTGCCGGAGCGGCCCGCTTCGGTGATCGGGGTGACGTCGCCGTGGGCGTAGTCGGAGTTCGTCGCGCGTGGGTCGCGGCCAGACCCGTCGATCATCTCCGTGCGGGTCGGGAGCCGCCCGCCGTCGGCCAGGGCGAACAGCGCGGCACCGATCCAGGTGACCCAGTAGGCCGGGTGGTCGTCGTAGCCGGGGCGCACGGTCCACCGGCCGTCGGACGGGTCGCGATGCAGGCGTCCGCCGCGCTCGTGCGGCATCGGGCACACCAGCAGGTGCGTGCCTTCATGGCTGTTGTCGAGCCCGGCGTCGGACAATGCGTTGAGGAACGCGGCGAACTCGGCGTTGCCGACCAGCAGGTTCCGCCACTCCACAGGCCCGTGCCGGACGTAGGTGACGCCGATCGCAGACCGCGGGCTCCCGGGAGTGCTCCGTCGGGCGGCCGGTCGGCGCTTGGCGGCGGGGCTTTTCAGGAGGTACCGGTGGTCGCCGGCCAGCCAGCAGGCGGCCCGCTCAGCCGATGCCGCGGGAGCGACGTCGCGGGCGATCTTGAGGGTGATCGCGGTGGTGGAGCGGACGAGTTCAGCGCCGGCGGGGTCGAGGTAGGCGACCGGGTCGGTCTTCGGCCGGTTCGTAGCGAAGGTGTCGTCGCCTTCACCGAAGCGGGCGGGTGCGGCGGGCGGGGCGAGGTCGGCCGCCAGGTCGGGCAGTGCCTCGGTCAGGAGCCGGAGCGCGGTGCGCTGGCCGGACAGCGCGCTCTCGTAGGGGAAGACCAGGATGTCGCGGTCGCCGAGGGCTTCGGCGAGCAGGAGAGCGTTGAGAACCTGGAGACGGACGAGGGCGACGAGGTCGGTGGGCTGGTCGTCGGGGACGAGCGGCGCATACCGGGCGTGCCGGATCCGGCGGGTGGTGGCGACCATCTGCTGGTACCGCGCCGGGTAGTCCCACCGGCGATAGAGGCATCCGCGCGCGAAGGAGGAGGCGACGCCCAGCGGGCTGCGGGTCAGGACGGTGATCGGCGCGTCGGGGAACAGGGCGAGCAGGTTCGACAGGGCGAAGAACAGGTTGGTCTCCTTCACCGTCTGCCGGACCGGCCCGTACTTGCTTGCGACGAACTCCGCCAACCACAGCCGTCCGTAGGGGCCGAGCCGTCCAGCGGCGCACTTGAGGTCTCCGACGTGGACGTTGAGCGCCGACAGCGGGTGGTCGGGGCCGAGCTGCTGCCGGAACGGCTCATTGTGCTGGCCGGATACGGCCCGCAGGGTGTCCGACAGCCAGTTGGATCCGACCCGCTCGCTGGTGCCCAGCATAAGCAGCGGCGGGTGGAGCGTTATCTCGGCGGACGCGGCAGCGGCCTTCATCCGGCCGATGTACTGGCTGATCTCTTCGGAGATCTCGTCCATGGGCTGGTCACCTCCACGGTTGGGCCAGGACTCCCACCTCACCCCGAAGACGCCACAGACCGCACAGGAGACGGCATGTGCGCGGTTGCGGCGACCGTGCGCACCTTGCGTGTTCTTGCGCGGTCAGTGACGGGACTGTTCCTGTCCGCTTACTGTGGGGGCGGGCTGAGTCGACCCGTTCCGACGGTGGGAAGGTCAACGTGGCGAGTAGACCGGTCAGCAACCACAGCTTGGCCGACCTGCTGGCCGAGGCCGCCTTCGACCGCTCTCACGCCGCGTTCGCCCGCCAGGTCAACCGCGCCGCCGCCCGTGAACACGGGCTGATCCTCAAGTACGACGGTGCGTCGGTGTACTGGTGGCTGCGTGGCCGTCACCCCGAGCAGCCCGGTCCCGAGCTCATCGCGCGCGTGCTGGGGGCGCGGCTGCACCGACAGGTGTCGGTCGCCGAGCTCGGATTCACCGGCCGCGACACTGATCGTGATGCCCTCGCCTTTCCCGTCACGGTGCCCGAAGCGGTCGAGACCGCCGCCGGGCTATGGCGCCGGTTCGGCCAGCGGGACGCGCCCGCGAGCACCGCGCCGTTCGTCACCGCCGCGGCAGCCGAGGCCGGCTGGCGCTGGCACTTCGACCCACCGGACACCTCGGTCGCCCGGACCGCGGGCCGGAACGTCACCGCGCAGGATGTCACGGCGCTACGGGACTGCTTCGAGCAGTTCCTCGACCTCGACCGACGGCACGGCGGCGGTCACGCCCGGACCTTCCTGGCCGACTTCCTCACCCGCGACGTCGCCCCGCTGCTGCGCGGCTCCTACACCGACCCGGTCGGCCGCGACCTGTTCTCCATCGCCGCCGAGCTCACCGGGGTGGCCGGATTCATGTCCTACGACATCTCCCAGCAGGGAGCCGCGCAACGCTCCTTCATCCAGGCGCTGCGCCTGTCCAAGGCATCCGGCGACCGCACCTACGGCGCCCACATCCTCGCCAACCTCGCCACCCAGGCCGTCTACCTCCGCCTGCCCGGCGAGGCCGTCCGGCTGGCGCGCGCCGCGACCGACGGAGCCGGCCGCCGCCCCACTCCCACCGTCGCGGCCCGGCTGTTGTCCAGCCAGGCCACCGCCCACGCCGTCGCCGGCGACCTGCGCGGCTTTCAGGCCGCGATCGGGAAAGCCGCGGACGCCCTGGACCGAGCCGACGGCACCGGCCCCTCCTGGGCCCGCTACTTCAGCTCCGCCCACCTCGCCGGAAGCGCCATGCGATCCCTGCTGGACCTCGGACGTCCCGGCGAAGCCCTCACCCACCAGAACCAGGTGATGAACCTGCCCTCAGGAAACGTCCGCACCCGGGCCCTGCACACCGCGCTCACCGCCACTGCCCTCGCCCAGGCCGGGCACATCGACGCCGCCGCCCACCGCGCGCTGGAGGCCCTGGCCCTCGCCCAGCGAATCCGCTCCCGACGCGCCCAGGACCGGATCAGCCTGCTCGCCGCCGCCCTCACCCCTCACCGGGACATCGCGGAGGTCGGTGACTTCCTCGACCAGGCCGGAACTGACCTGCCACGTCCCAGATGACGCGGATCTCTCACCGGCCTGGCTCCTGCGGAGTACCGTCAAAGAGATGACCCAGCCCTACCTGCCGCCCGCACAGTGGTATGAGACGCTCCCGACCGTGTACGTGTCGGTCGTCGTCCTGCTCACCGACGCCGACGACCAGGTCCTCATGGTCAAACCCAACTACCGCGGCTACTGGCAGATCCCCGGCGGCATCATCGAACACGGCGAGGCCCCCCACGAGACCGCCGAACGCGAGGTCGTCGAAGAGCTCGGCCTCAAGCCTGATATCGGGCGGCTTCTGGTGATCGACTTCGTCCCAGCCCACGGCGACAGGCCCAGGCCCATGATGAACTTCCTGTTCGACGGCGGCACCGTCACCGACCCCGCCCAGATCCGCGTCCAGAACGCGGAGCTCGACGGCCACGGGTTCTTCGCCTGGGACGAAGCCGCCGCACTGCTGCCGACGGCGACTGCGGCCAGGATCCCCGCCGCCCGCACCGCCCGCGCGACCGGACAGACGCTCTACCTGCCCGCCCAGCCCTGACGGGCACCACGCGAGTGCGTGGTGTTCGGAAGGGTGTGGAGATGCGGAACCCCCGGCAGGGTGGCTGTCGGGGGGTGGGGGGTTAGAGGGTGTTGGTGCGGATTCGGGTGGTGAGGTGGCTCAGCTGGGAGCGGGTGACGGTCAAGGGGGCGGTGTTGGGGTTCTTGCTGTCACGAATCCCGACATGTCCGCGTAGGTTGGCGAGCTCCACGCACGCGTCGCCGGTGGCGTTGCTGTAGCTGCTCTTGCGCCAGTTCAAAGGGTTCATGGCCTGGACCTCTAAGGGTGCGCGGCAGCCCTGATCAGGGCCGCCGACTCGTCGGGTGGCAGAGCGATCTTGTGCAGTCGCTCTAGAGCAACCCTACAACAGGTGACTTTGCGTGGTTGTTCAAGATATGCACCGCCCATGAAGCCCTCGACATAAGCGACGTCCGGGTCCAAATCTGAAGCGAAACGGAGAAGGATGCATGGCCCGTCGACGCCGGGATGGGCACCGACCGCCTTGGGCAAGATCTGGATTGTGACGGTCGGTCGCTCGGCCTCGGCCAGGAGGCGGAGGAGTTGGCCCTGCAAGACTTCAGGTCCTCCGATCGGCCTTTCGAGGACCGCCTCGTCGAGAATGACGTGGAGCCGGGGCGCGGGATTACGGGACAAGACTGTCTGCCGCGCCATCCGCGCCCGCAGTTTCTGTTCGAACTCCAGGTCGGACACCTCGGTGGTCGCCATCAGGGCGCGGGCGTAGTCGGCCGTCTGGAGCAGGCCGGGGACGATGTAGGGAGCCCACTCGATGATTTCGGAGGCTTCGTCTTCTAGGGCCACATAGGGGCCGGTGAGGATGCCGGTGAAGTCGGTCCACCAGTTTCGCTGGTCGGCTTCGCGGGCGAGGGTCAGAACGGCGTCGCGGTCGGGGCTCTCGACGCCGTAGACGTCGAGAAGGTTCGCGACGTCCTGTTCGCTCACTTTGTTCCGTGCCGACTCGATGTAGGAGAGCTTCTGCTGGGACCAGCCGAAGCGTCCGGCTACCGATGTCTGGCTTAGCCCCGCTGTCTCACGTGAGTCCTTGAGGATCCTCGCGAGGCGTCGGGCCCGCACGGACGGGATGTAAGTCGGCGTCGCCATGGCGCATTCCTCACGATCTGTCCAGAGTTACAGGTTTCAGCGGCCGGATAGGGACATCAAGTTTGTTGTTATCACTGGACTTTAGGGATAACAACAGCCACTATCTCGGTACATCCGGTCACTGCAAGCTACCAACGACGGAGCGGTCATGGACGAGGAATTCCAAAGAACGCGTACGAGCCGGGCGGGACTTGAGCTTGTGGGGTTTGCGCGGCTTCGGGCTGATGAGTTGATGCCGGGGCGGGCGCGGAAGTGGGCGGCGGGGGTGTCGAAGACGTGGGCGACGGAGGCGGCGTTGGACACGTTGCGGCTGCTCACGTCGGAGGTCGCTACGAACGCGCTGCAACATGGGGGTGCGCGGGGGATCGTGCGGGTCGCCGTGTTGCGGCGGGAGGGGGAGGGGCGCGTCCGCGTCGAGGTTTATGACGAGGGGGGTGGGGTGCCCTGTCGGCGGGTCGCGAGAGAAGACGACGAGGACGGGCGGGGGCTATTCCTGCTCGACGTGCTCGCGCACTCGTGGGGGCACGACCCCGGGCCCGATGGGCGGGGGACTCTCGTCTGGTTCGAGATCGACGCCAAAGCCGACGGGTGACGGGCGGGGCCCTTGCCGGGCCGCCTGTCGCGATCACCGCACATCAAGCACGGACCCGACCTGCGGGAGTGGTCCTGGTCAGGAAGCGAGTCCCCAGCTATGCGCGAACATGACGGTGTTCCCCTCGACGGCAACGCCTCCTCCCCCGGCCCGACGCGCACCCGGCCGGATTGCCAGGGTGCGGAGCAGGAGCGGATCGTAGGGATTCTCGGCTCCTTTCCGGAGGTCGTGACGCTCTGGTGGGGGGCGTCCACCGGGGTCTGGCGGGCGCTCGTCCGGGTGGGCGGGCGGGACATGTGGGCCGAGGCCGAGAACCTTGACGGGCTTGGGCATTTTCTGTGGCGGCTGCTGCGCTCCCCCGCCTCGCGCCGCGCGCCCAGCGGCGGGGCGCGTGGTGCGGCGTCCGGGGCTGCCGGGGCGGTGCGGCGGCAGGCCGGGGTGTTGGCTCTCTCGGGGGCGGGTGGGTCGCTTCGGCGGGGGGCTTCCGGGGCGTCGGGCGCGGCTGGGCCGCCGGGATCTCGGCCGCCGACGTCGCGGCCTCGGCCTTCCAGACCACCCGCCCGGCCCCCCGCGGCACGGCCACCTGTGCGGGCGCAGGGCGGGCGGCAGGTGCGGCCCGAAGTGCCCGCCACGGACGACGACTACTGGCCCGGTCTTCCCCTGCCGCGCAGAACCCCCAGGCCGCGGAAGGCGGGGGTGCTAGCTCGCGTCGGCGGTTGGTTCCGGGCGCGGTGGGCGTGACCCCGGACAAGGGGGAAGGGGGCGGGCGGTGGCCCGTCCCCTTTGTTGAGGTTCGCGGGGTCAGCCGGTTCGGGAGACTACGTAGTCGCAGAGGCCGGTTAGGGCTTGGCGGGCGGGGATGTCGGGGAGGGTGAGGAGCTGGGTGCGGGCGTCTTCGACCCAGCGGCGGGTGTCGGAGCGGGCGCGTTCCATGGCCGGGTGGGCGCGCAGCAGGGCGAGGGCCTCGGCGTGGTCGGCGTCGTCGGCGATGGGGCCGGACAGGAGGGTGCGGAGGCGGTCGTCGCCCGCGGACTCGCCGCTCAGGACATGGAGCATCGGGAGGGTGCGGACGCCCTCGCGCAGGTCGGTCCCCGGCGTCTTGCCCGACTGGAACGACTCCGACGCGACGTCGAGGATGTCGTCCGACAGCTGGAACGCGACGCCGATCTTCTCGCACGCCGACGTCAGCGTGTCCACCACATGCTGTGACGCCCCCGCCATCATCGCCCCGAACTGCCCCGAGGTCGCGATCAGGGAGGCTGTCTTGTCCGCCACGACCTGGAGGTAGTGCTTGAGCTCGTCGCCGCCCTCCGGGACGCCCACGGTCTCCTGGATCTGTCCGCGCACGAGCCGCGCGAACGTCCGCGCCTGCACCCGGACGGCCTCGGGCCCGAGGTCGGCCAGCAGGTCCGAGGCCCGGGCGAACAGGTAGTCCCCGGTGAGCACCGCGACGCTGTTGTTCCACCGGGAGTTCGCCGAGGCCGCGCCCCGCCGGAGCGGGGCCTCGTCCATGACGTCGTCGTGGTACAGGGTCGCGAGGTGGGTCAGTTCGAGCACCACCGCGGCGGGGACGACGTCCGGCGCGGTGGGGTCGCCGAACTGGGCGGCGAGCAGGACCAGCATGGGCCGGAACCGCTTGCCGCCCGCGTTCAGCAGGTGTTCGGACGCCTCGGTGAGCAGTGCGTAGTCGCTGTGCACCGTCTCCAGCAGCAGGGACTCGACGTCGCCGAGCCCCTGCTGCACCTGGGCGGCGAGCGCGTCGTCCACCCGCAGATCGAACGGAACGGCAGCACTCACGTAAGCGCCCCCTTCTGGCTAACGGACGAAAAGCTGACCTGCCGCCGTGTTGGCCAGGTCGAGCAGTGGCTGCGGAAGCACACCGAGTACCACAGTAGCCGCAAGCCCGAGGGCCACCGCCGCCGCGGTCGCCGGGGCGACCACGATGGACGGGCCGTCGGGCTCGGGGTCGCTGAAGAACATGACGACGATCACACGGACGTAGAAGAACGCCGCGATCGCCGACGACAGCACGCCCACGATGACGAGCGGGGTGGCCCCGCCCTCGACGGCGGCGGTGAAGACCGCGAACTTCCCGCTGAACCCGCTCGTGAGCGGGATGCCCGCGAAGGCGAGCAGGAAGAACGCGAAGATCCCCGCGACGACCGGCGACCGACGCCCGAGCCCCGCCCAGCGCGACAGGTGTCCCGCCTCGCCCCCGGTGTCCCGGACCATGCTGACGACGGCGAACGCGCCGATGGTCGCGGCCCCGTAGGCGGCGAGGTAGAACATGACCGCCGACAGCCCGGCCTCGGACATCGCGACGATGCCGGTCAGCAGGAACCCCGCGTGCGCGACCGACGAGTAGGCCAGCAGCCGCTTGATGTCGGTCTGGGTGATCGCGACGATGGCGCCGACGATCATCGTCAGGATCGCGACGGCCCACATCATCGGCCGCCAGTCCCAGCGCAGCGTCTCGAACGACACGTAGAACACCCGCATGGTCGCGCCGACGGCCGACACGAGCGTCCCGGACGCCATGAGCGCGGTGACGGGGGTCGGCGCGCCCTGGTAGACGTCGGGCTTCCACGAGTGGAACGGAACCGCGCCGAGCTTGAACAGCAGCCCGACGGCCATGAGCGCGAACCCGATGTACAGCACGAGCGACGGCACCTCGACGGGCGCGCCCGCAGCCGCACCCGGCCCGGACTGCACCGCGAGGGCGATGTCCCCGAGCTTGACGCTGCCCGCGTACCCGTAGACCAGGGCGATTCCGAAGAGGAAGAACGCCGAGGAGAACGCGCCGAGCAGGAAGTACTTGACGGCCGCCTCCTGCGAGAGGAGACGACGGCGTCGCGCGAGCCCGCACAGCAGGTACAGCGGCAGCGACATGACCTCGAGCGCCACGAACATGGTGAGGAGGTCGTTGGAGGCGGGGAACATGAGCATGCCCGCGACGGCGAACATGACGAGCGGGAAGATCTCGGTCTGCACCGAGCCCTTCGCCAGCGCCTGCGCCTCGGCCTCGCTGCCGGGGACCGCCGCCGCCTGGGCGGCGAACGTCTCCTGCTGCCGGTCGGCGACGAGCAGGAGGCTGAGGATCGCCATCACCAGGATGGTGCCCTGCATGAACAGGGTGGGCCCGTCGGTGGCGAGCGCGCCTTCGGCGTCGACGCTGTGCGGCTTCTGGTTGACCGCGAGCATGATCAGCCAGATCAGCGCAGAGCCGAGTCCGGCGAACGCGAGCGGGATCTGGACGCGGCCGCGCCAGCCCCGTCCGACGACGGCTTCGACGAGCACGCCCGCGACAGCCACGCCGAGGACGATGAGCATCGGCGCGAGGTGGGAGTACTCGATGTGCGGCGCGCGGAAGTTCTCCGCGGCCAACACCGCAGTTTCACTAATCACGGCTGGCCTCCAGGGGCTTCCGCCACGGTGGGCTCAGGGTCGTGCATGTCGACGACCGAGAGGGTGTGCTCCACCGTCGGGTTGATCACGTTCACGATCGGCCCGGGGAAGAAGCCGAGCAGGACGATGACGGCGAGGATCGGGCCGATCGCGGCGAGTTCCCGTCGGCTGAGGTCGGGGAACGCGCCCTTGCGGGAGATCGCCTCGGCGGCCGGGCCGCCCGCGATCCGCTGGTAGGCCCACAGGACGTACAGCGCGGCAAGCACGATGCCGGACACGGCGATGATCGCCGCGACCTGGTACCGGGTGAACGTGCCGACGAGGACCATGAACTCCGAGACGAACGTCGACAGGCCCGGCAGCGACAGCGCCGAAAGGCCCGCGATGAGGAACGTCCCGGCCAGCAGCGGCGCGACCTTCTGCACGCCGCCGTAGGCGTCGATGCGTGCCGAGCCGCGCCGGACGATGAGGTAGCCGGCGGCGAGGAACAGCGCGCCCGTGGAGAACCCGTGGTTCACCATGTAGAGGATCGCGCCGGACTGCGCCATCGACGTCATCGCGAAGATGCCGAGGACGATGAACCCGAAGTGGCTGATCGAGGTGTAGGCGATGAGCCGCTTGAGGTCGACCTGGCCGATCGCCAGGACGGCCCCGTACACGATGCTGATCACCGCGAAGACGATCACCACCGGCGTCGCCCACTTGGACGCCCCGGGGAACAGCTCGAGGCAGAACCGGATCATGCCGTAGGTGCCGATCTTGTCGAGCACCCCGACGATGAGGACCAGCGCGCCCGCCGGAGCCTGCGCGGCCGTGTCCGGCAGCCAGGTGTGGACGGGGAACATCGGCGCCTTGATCGCGAAGGCGATGAAGAAGCCGAGGAACAGCCACTTGGCCGTCGCCGGGTCGATGTTCACCCCGGTCAGCTCGGTGATGAGGAAGGTGTTCTTGTCCGCCACCACGTACAGCCCGATGACGGCGACCAGCATCAGCAGCCCGCCGAACAGGGAGTACAGCAGGAACTTCACCGCCGCGTACGACCGCTGCGGCCCGCCGAACAGGCCGACCAGGAAGTACACCGGGATGAGGATGGCCTCGAAGAACACGTAGAAGAGGAAGACGTCGGTCGCCGCGAAGACGCCGATCATCATCGACTCCATGAGGAGGATGAGCGCGAAGTACGTCTTCGCCGAGCGCGACCCGACGACCCCGAACGGGGTCTTGCCGGGCTTGCCCGCCTCCTCGGCGGCCTTGGCCTGCTCGGCGCGGGCCGCCGCGACCTCCTCGAACGCGCCGCCGTAGCGGTCGGCGGCGGTCCAGCTGGCCAGCATGACCAGCGGGACGAGGATGAGCGACAGCAGGACGAGGACGAGCGCCATGCCGTCGAGTCCGACGGCCCAGTGGACGCCGAAGTCCTTGATCCACCAGTAGGTCTCGGCGAACTGGTAGCGGGCGGTGGAGCCGGTGTCCCAGCCAGCGGCGAGGGTGACGCCGAAGACGAGGACGAGGAGTGCGACGCCGAGCCCGATCTGCTTGGCGAGCTCGTCCCTGCCCTTGGGCAGCAGGGCGACGACAAGCGCGCCGAGCGCGGGGAGGGCGATGAGTGCGGAGAGCATCAGATCCTCACCACCAGGAGCGCGGCGACCAGGAGGCCCGCGCCCAGGAACATGGACAGTGCGTAGGACCGCACGAACCCGGTCTGGAGCCGCCGGACGCGTCCCGACGTGCCGCCGATCCCGGCCGCGAGGCCGTTGACGACGCCGTCGACGCCCCGGTTGTCGAACCAGACCGAAAGGCGGGTCAGCCACTGGCCGGGCCGCATGAGCAGCGACTCGTTCAGGGCGTCGCCGTACAGGTCGCGGCGCGCGAACGTGGTGAGCCACGACCCGCGCGGGGCCTCGCGCGGCACCGGCGCGGCGCCGTACTTGAACCAGGCGATGACGACGCCGACGACGACGAGCGCCAGCGTCACGATGCCGACGGCGCTGAAGTAGTCGTGCTCGGTGTGCGGGGTGCGCGTGACGGGTTCGAGGAACGCCCCGAACCTGTCGCCGAGCATGAGGAACCCGCCCATCCCGATCGAGCCGACCGCCAGGACCACGAGCGGGATCCACATGACGGGCGGGGACTCGTGCGGGTGCGCGTCGTCGTCCCAGCGGGCCTTGCCGAAGAACGTCATGAAGATCAGGCGCGACATGTAGAACGCGGTGATGGCCGCGCCGACGATCGTGCAGATCCCCAGGACGGTGTTCTCGTGCCAGGCGGCCTCGATGATGCCGTCCTTGGTGAAGAAGCCCGAGAACGGCGGGACGCCGATGATGGCGAGGTAGCCGAAGAAGAACGTCACGAAGGTGATCTTCAGGCTGGTGCGGAGCGCGCCGTACTTGCGCATGTCCACGTCGTCCTTCATCGCGTGCATCACCGAGCCCGCGCCGAGGAACATCCCGGCCTTGAAGAACCCGTGCGCGATGAGGTGGGCGATGGCCACGACGTACCCGACGGGGCCGAGGCCCGCGGCGAGGACCATGTAGCCGATCTGCGACATCGTGGACCCGGCGAGGGCCTTCTTGATGTCGTCCTTGGCGCAACCGATGATCGCACCGGCCAGCAGCGTGGCCGCGCCGACGATGGCGACGACGGTCTGCGCGGCGGCGGACGCCTCGAAGATGACGCCGGAGCGGACGATCAGGTAGACGCCCGCGGTGACCATCGTCGCCGCGTGGATGAGCGCCGACACCGGGGTCGGGCCCTCCATCGCGTCGAGGAGCCAGGACTGCAGCGGGAGCTGCGCGGACTTGCCGCACGCGCCGAGCAGCAGCATCAGCCCGAGCGCCGTCATGACTCCCTGGGACGCCCCCGACACCGCGCCGAAGACCTCCTCGAACGCCAGCGACCCGAACGTGGCGACCATGATGCCGAGCGCGATGACCAGGCCGATGTCGCCGACGCGGTTGACGACGAACGCCTTCTTGGCCGCGACGGCGGCGGTCGGCTTGTGCTGCCAGAACCCGATCAGCAGGTAGGACGCCAGGCCGACGCCCTCCCAGCCGATGAACAGGCCGAGGTAGTTGTCCGACAGGACCAGCAGCAGCATGGCCGAGATGAACAGGTTGAGGTAGGCGAAGAAGCGCCGACGGTTCGCGTCGTGCGCCATGTAGCCGATGGAGTAGATGTGGATGAGCGTGCCGACGAAGGTGATCAGCAGGACGAAGCTGATGGACAGCTGGTCGAGCAGGATGCCGAGGTCGAAGCTCAGGTCACCGGTCTTGAAGAACTGGTAGAGGTGCACACTGCGGGCGCGTTCCTCAGCGCCGTAGCCGAGCATCTGCCAGAACATCGCGAAGCCGAGCACGAACGCGCCGCCGGACAGCAGCGTGGCCAGGTAGTGGCCCCACTTGTCGGTGGCGCGCCCGCCCAGCAGCAGGACCGCGGCCCCCAGGAGGGGGAGCGCGATCAGCAGTCCGGCCCAGGACTGGAGTCCGGTCGCGGCGAGGATGTGGCTCTCCATGCCCCGCTCCTAGTACTTCAGCAGGTTCGCGTCGTCGACCGACGAGGACCTGCGGGATCGGAAGATGGTCATGATGATCGCCAGTCCGACCACGACCTCGGCCGCGGCGACGACCATCACGAAGAACGCGATGATCTGGCCGTCGAGGTTGCCGTGCAGCTTGGAGAAGCTGACGAACGCGAGGTTCGTGGCGTTGAGCATCAGCTCGACGCACATGAACACCACGATCGCGTTGCGCCGGACGAGCACGCCGACCGCGCCGATGGTGAACAGCAGCGTCGACAGGATCAGGTAGTGGCTCACTGCTGGGCCTCCCGCACGGCCTTGACGTCCTCTTCGACGGCCTCGGCCTCGGAGGCTCCGGCGAGGTCGGTGTGCCGTTCGGCGGCGTCGTCGCCACGGCCGGTGAGGACGGGGTTGAGCGACAGCTCCGAGATGGAGCCGTCGGGCAGCAGCGCGGGCATGTCGACCGCGTTGTGGCGGGCGTACGTGCCGGACGGCGGCAGGTTGCCCGGGTGCGTCCCGGACTTGAACCGCTCCTCCGACATCTCCCGCTGGGTCGGCTTCGGCGTGATCCGCTCCTTGTGCGCCAGCACCATCGCGCCGAGCGCGGCGGTGATCAGCAGCGCGCTGGTCACCTCGAAGGCGAACACGTACTTGCCGAACAGCAGCCTGGCCAGGCCGATGACGTTGCCTTCTGCGTTCGCGCCGGCGAGGCCGATGTCGTCGGAGAAGGCCGCGGAGCCGAACCCGAAGACGAGCAGGCCGCCGAAGCCGAGTCCGGCGATCGCCGCCCACAGCCGCTGGCCGGAGATCGTCTCCACGAGCGAGTCGGTGGAGGCGACGCCGACGAGCATCAGCACGAACAGGAACAGCATCAGCACCGCGCCGGTGTAGACGATCACCTGCACGAACGCGAGGAACGGCGCGTCCTGGACGGCGTAGAGCGCGGCGAGGCTGAGCATGACGACCGCCAGCAGAAGCGCCGAGTACACGGCCTTCTTCTGGAAGATCATGCCGAGCGCGGCGGCCACGGACACCACCGCGAGAATCCAGAAGGCGACCATCAGAAGTCACCGTCCTTCGCGCCGAGACCGAGCCGGTAGTAGTCCTCTTCGGTCTCGCCGAGCTCCATCGGGTGCGGCGGCTGGTTCATGCCCTCGCGCAGCGGGGCGAGCAGCATCTCCTTGGTGTAGATCAGCGACTCGCGGCTGTCGTCGGCCAGCTCGTACTCGTTGGTCATCGTGAGCGCCCTGGTCGGGCACGCCTCGATGCACAGGCCGCACAGGATGCAGCGCAGGTAGTTGATCTGGTAGACGCGGCCGTAACGCTCGCCCGGCGAGAAGCGCTCCTCGTCGGTGTTGTCCCCGGCCTCGACGTAGATCGCGTCGGCCGGACACGCCCAGGCGCACAGCTCGCAGCCGATGCACTTCTCCAGGCCGTCGGGCCAGCGGTTCAGCTGGTGCCTGCCGTGGAAGCGCGGCGCGGTGGCCACCTTCACCTCGGGGTACTGGACCGTCTCCACCTTGGTGAACAACTGGTGGAAGGCGACTCCGAACCCCTTGACCGGGTTCAGGAAGTCAGTGAATCCCACTTTCGACCTCCTTCTTCTCGGTCGCGGACTGCTCGGTCGCGGGGCTCGGAACGACCCCGTGGTAGTGCGGGGCGTCGAGCGGCGGGACGGGGAAACCGCCCGCGTACGGGTCGGGCTTGCCGCCCGGCCGCGCGGGCTCGGTCTCGGCTCCGCCGGGCCCGCCCTTGGCCTGCTTGTCGCGCTTCAGCATGTCGACCACCACCGAGATCCCGAGCGCGATGGCCACCAGGACCGCCGCGCCGATGACGAACGCGGTGGAGCTGTAGCCCTCGTTGCGCAGCGCGCGGAAGGTGGCGACGAGGAGGATCCAGCCGAGGGAGAACGGCATGAGGACCTTCCAGCCGAGCTTCATCAGCTGGTCGTAGCGGACGCGCGGGAGCGAGGCGCGCAGCCAGATGAAGAAGAAGATGAACATCCACATCTTCACCAGGAACCACAGGATCGGCCACCAGCCCTCGTTCGCGCCGGCCCAGACCGTCGAGATCGGGGCGGGGGCGCGCCAGCCGCCGAGGAACAGCGTGGTCGCCAGCGCCGACAGCGTCGCGAGGTTGATGTACTCGGCGAGGAAGAACATCGCGAACTTCAGCGACGAGTACTCGGTGTGGAACCCGCCGACGAGTTCGCCCTCACCCTCGGGCAGGTCGAACGGGATGCGGTTCGACTCGCCCATCATCGTGATCACGTAGACCACGAACGACGGCAGCAGCATCACCGCGAACCACCGGTCGTGCTGCGCGGCGACGATCTCCGACGTCGACAGCGACCCGGCGAACAGGAACACCGCGACGAACGACAGGCCCATCGCGATCTCGTAGGAGATGACCTGGGCGCTGGAGCGCAGCCCGCCCAGCAGCGAGTAGGGCGACATCGACGCCCAGCCCGCCAGCACGATCCCGTAGACGCCGATCGACGCCATCGCCAGCACCAGCAGGACCGCGACCGGAAGGTCGGTGCCCTGCAGCGGCGTCTTGTGGCCGAAGACCGACACCGTCGGGCCGAACGGGATGATGATGAAGGAGATGAACGCCGGGATCGCGGAGATCACCGGGGCCGTCCAGAAGACGAGCTTGTCGACCCCGGAGGGGACGATGTCCTCCTTCAGGGCCAGCTTGATGCCGTCGGCAAGACCCTGGAGCAGGCCGAACGGCCCGGCGCGGTTCGGGCCGATGCGCAGCTGCATCCGGCCGATGATCCGGCGCTCCACCCACATGGACAGCAGGACGGTCAGGACCAGGAACACGAAGATGGCCACGCACTTGCCCAGCATCAGCCACCAGGGGTCCTTGCCGAAGTCGGCGAGGGTCGGGTAGGGGTAGCTGTCCATCAGCCGACGCCTCCGATCTTCACGACGCTGCCGGAGGCCGCGCCGAGGTCGCGGGCAAGGTTGATCCCCGAGCTGTTGCCGGGCAGCCAGACGACGCCGTCGGGAAGGTCGTCTATGACGAGCGGCACGGTGACCGCGCCCCGATCCGTCGAGACCGTCACGACGCCGCGCAGGCCGTTGGCCTCGGCGGTGGCCGCCGACATCCGGGCGACGGCCGGACGTGCGGTGCCCTTCAGGTGCGGCTCGCCGTCCTGGAGGCGGCCGTCGTCGAGGAGCTGCCGCCAGGTGGCCAGCAGCGCCTCGCCGTCGCCGGGGGTGTAGGTGAACTCCGTCAGCGTGCCGGGCGCGCCCGACCGCTCGCCCCGGTAGGAGCCCAGTTCGCCGAGTTCGCGGCGGGCCGCTGCGGCGTCGGGCAGACCGAGGTGGAAGTCGAGCTCGTCGGCCAGCGCGCCGAGCACAGCCAGGTCGCTGAGCACGCCGGGGACCTTCAGCGCCGCCTCGAAGGACCGTCCGCGGCCCTCCCAGTTGACGAAGGTGCCCGCCTTCTCCGCGACGGCCGCGACCGGCAGCACCACGTCCGCGCGGTCGGTGACCGCGCTCGCGCGCTGCTCGAGGCTGACGATGAACGGCGTCTTGTCCAGCGCCGCGAGCGCGAACGCCGGGTCCGGCAGGTCGTAGGGGTCGACGCCGCCGACGACGAGCGCCTCGATCTCGCCCGCGTACGCGGCGGCGAGGATGTGGGCGGTGTCGCGGCCGGGGGCGTCGGGGATGGAGCTGACGCCCCACACCCTGGCGACCTCGGCGCGCGCCTGCGGGTCGGTGAGCGGCCGTCCGATGGGCAGCAGCCCCGGCAGCAGACCGGCTTCGACCGCGCCGCGCTCGCCCGCCCTGCGCGGCACCCAGGCGAGCTTCGCGCCCGTGGACTGGGCGAGCCGCACCGCCGCGCTGAGCGCGCCGGGCACCTCGGCCAGGCGTTCGCCGACAAGGATGACCGAGCCTTCTGCGGCCAGCGCCTCGGCGGCCTCACCGGAGATGCTCAGCGCCTCCGGCTCACCGCCGGGACCGGCCTGCAGAAGCCGTCCGTTCAGCTTGGTGAGGCCGCGCGTGGCGAACGGCGCGATCGCCAGCACCTTCAGGCCGTGCTTGCGCACCGCCTTGCGCAGCCGCAGGAAGACCGCGGCGGCCTCCTCCTCGGGCTCGAGGCCCGCGAGCAGGACGACCGGGGCCTTCTCCAGCGCGCTGAAGGACACCTCGATCCCGTGCCCCGCGACGCCCCAGGCCAGGAAGTCGGCCTCCTCGGCGCTGTGCGGACGGGCCCGGAAGTCGAGGTCGTTCGTGCCGAGCGCGATCCGCGCGAACTTCGCGTAGGCGTAGGAGTCCTCAAGGGTGAGGCGTCCACCGGCCAGGACCGCGGCGCTCTTCCAGCCGAGGCCCTCGGCCGCGGCGCGCAGCGCCTCGGGCCAGGACGCGGGCTCGAGGACGCCGTCCTCGTTGCGCACGAGCGGGTAGCGCAGGCGGTCGGGCTCGGTGGCGTAGGTGAACGCCCACCTGCCCTTGTCGCAGTTCCACTCCTCGTTCACCTGCGGGTCGTCACCGGCCAGCCGCCGGGTGACCTTGCCGCGCCGGTGGTCGGTCCGCAGCGCGCAGCCCGACGAGCAGTGCTCGCACACCGACGGCGACGACACCAGGTCGAACGGCCGCGCCCGGAACCGGTAGGCCGCGCCGGTCAGCGCGCCGACCGGGCAGATCTGCACGGTGTTGCCGGAGAAGTAGGAGGAGAACGGCTCGCCGTCGGCGGTACCGACCTGCTCCTTGGCCCCCCGCTCGAACAGGTCGATGAACGGGTCGCCCGCGATCTGCTCGGAGAACCGGGTGCAGCGCGCGCACTGGATGCAGCGTTCACGGTCCAGCAGCACCTGCGACGACAGCGGCAGCGGCTTGGCGAACGTGCGCTTGCGCTCGACGAACCGCGACTCGCCCCGCCCGTTCGACATCGCCTGGTTCTGCAACGGGCACTCGCCGCCCTTGTCGCAGACCGGGCAGTCGAGCGGATGGTTGATGAGCAGGAACTCCATCACGCCCTTCTGCGCCTTGTCGGCGACCGGGGACGTGAGCTGGGTGTTGACGACCATGCCGTCAGCGACGGGGATCGTGCACGACGCCTGCGGCTTGGGGAAGCCCCTGCCGTTGCCGGCGTCGGGGATGTCCACAAGGCACTGACGGCACGCGCCGACCGGGTCGAGCAGCGGGTGGTCGCAGAACCGGGGGATCTGGATGCCGAGCAGTTCGGCGGCTCTGATGACCAGCGTCCCCTTCGGGACGGAGATCTCGAAGCCGTCGATGGTGAGGGAGACGAGGTCCTCCTGGGGAACGACGCCCGTCTCGGATGTCGCGGTCATTTATGCGCCCCACTTCGTGGACTTGGCGGGGTCGAACGGGCACCCGCCGTGGGTGAAGTGCGCCAGGTACTCCTCACGGAAGTACTTGATCGAGGAGTGGATCGGGCTCGTCGCGCCGTCGCCGAGCGCGCAGAACGACCTGCCGAGGATGTTGTCGGCGATGTCGTTCATCGTGGACAGGTCCTCTTCTGTGCCCTGTCCGGCGTCGAGGCGCTTCAGCATCTGCTTGAGCCAGTAGGTGCCCTCGCGGCACGGCGTGCACTTGCCGCAGGACTCGTGCGCGTAGAAGTCCGTCCACCGGGAGACGGCCCGCACCACGCAGGTCGTCTCGTCGAAGATCTGCAACGCGCGGGTGCCGAGCATCGACCCCGCCGCGCCCACCGACTCGAAGTCCAGCGGCACGTCGAGGTGCTCGGCGGTGAAGATCGGGGTTGACGATCCGCCGGGGGTCCAGAACTTCAGCTCGTGGCCCTCGCGGATGCCGCCCGCCATCTCCAGCAGCTCGCGCAGCGTGATCCCCAGCGGGGCCTCGTACTGGCCAGGCCGCGTGACGTGGCCCGAGAGCGAGAAGATGCCGAAGCCCTTCGACTTCTCGGTGCCCATCGAGGCGAACCAGTCCGCGCCCTTGCCGACGATCGAGGGAACCGACGCGATCGACTCGACGTTGTTCACCACGGTGGGCCCGCCGTAAAGGCCCGCCACCGCGGGGAAGGGAGGCTTCAGCCGGGGCTGGCCCCGGAAGCCCTCAAGCGAGTCGAGCAGCGCGGTCTCCTCGCCGCAGATGTAGGCGCCCGCGCCCGCGTGGACGACGAGTTCGAGGTCGAAGCCCGACCCGAGGATGTCCGTGCCGAGATACCCGGCCTCGTACGCCTCGGCGACGGCCTGCTGAAGCCGTCGGATGACGTGCAGGACCTCACCGCGCACATAGATGAACGCCTGGTGCGCGCCGATCGCGAAGGAGCTGATGATCACGCCCTCGACCAGCACGTGCGGGTTGGCGAGCATGAGCGGGATGTCCTTGCAGGTGCCCGGCTCTGACTCGTCGGCGTTGACCACCAGGTAGGTGGGTTTGCCGGTGCCCTGCGCGAGGAATCCCCACTTCATACCCGTGGGGAAGCCCGCGCCGCCGCGGCCGCGCAGCCCCGAGTCCTTGACCGCGTCGACAATCGCGGAAGGCTCCATCGTGAGGGCCTTGCGCAGGGAGGAGTAGCCGCCTTCCCGCTCGTAGCCCGCGCGGGTGAACGAATCAGCCTGGTCCCAGTGCCTGGTGAGGACGGGGGTGAGGGTCGTCATGGCGCCTCCCAGCCCTTCTCCTTGGCGATCTCGAGGCCGACCAGCGACTCGGGACCCGCCTGGACGCCCTCGCCCGCGCGTCCGTCGTTGATGCCGGCGAGCACCCGGGACGCCTCCTTGAACGTGCACAGGCCGTTCGGCCCGCGCGTCGGCGGCACCTGGCGGCCCGCGCGCAGGTCGTCGACCAGCTGCTTGGCCGAGTCGGGGGTCTGGTTGTCGTAGAACTCCCAGTTCACCATCATCACCGGCGCGAAGTCGCAGGCGGCGTTGCACTCGAGCCGCTCGAGCGACACCTTGCCGTCGTCGGTGACCTCGTCATGGCCGACGCCGACGTGCTCGCTCAGCGCGTCCCAGATCTCGTCGCCGCCGAGCACCGCGCACAGCGTGTTGATGCACACGCCCACGTGGTAGTCGCCCATCGGGCGGCGCTTGTACTGGGTGTAGAACGTCGCCACACCCGTCACCTGCGCGGGCGTGATGTCAAGCATCGAGGCGCAGAACTCCACCCCGACCTGCGTCACGCACCCGTCGACGGACTGCACGAGGTGCAGCAGCGGCAGCAACGCGCTGCGCGTCTTGGGGTACTTGGCGATGATCTCCTTGGCGTCCTGCTCCAGGCGCTGCCTGGTCTCCACGTCATACGCCGAGCCCTCGGGGAAATGCCCCGTGAAGCCGACAGGAATACCGGTCATCGGGTGTGCGGTGTCGAGGCTCCCGCGCTCATGCGGGGGAGAAAGCACCGCTCCCTCCCTTCACGTTGCGTGTTCTTGCGTGAGCCTTTGGTAAAACATGAGGCATGGCGCGCACCGTGACGCGGGCGTTCAAGTTCCGCTTCTATCCCACTCCCGAACAAGCCGAAGACCTCTCTCGGACGTTCGGCTGTGTGCGCCTGGTCTACAACCGGATGCTCGAAGAACGCACCCGCGCCTACCGGTGTGAGGGGCGCAGCATCTCCTACGGAGAGTCCTCCGCGCTCCTCACCCAGTGGAAGCGAACCGAGGACCTTGCCTTCCTCAACGAGGTGTCGTCGGTGCCGTTGCAGCAAGCACTGCGTCATCTGCAGAGCGCGTTCGTGAACTTCTGGGCCAAACGCGCCGGCCATCCCGTGTTCAAGTCGAAGAGGAAGTCCCGTGCCTCCGCCGAGTACACCCGGTCGGCGTTCAGGCTCAAGGACCGGTGCCTGACCCTCGCCAAGATCGCCGAACCGCTGGACATCGTGTGGTCCCGGCCCCTGCCCAACGGCGCGGAGCCCACGACCGTGACCGTCTCCCGCGACGCCGCAGGCCGCTGGTTCGTGTCCGTCCTCTGCCGCGAAACCGTCACTCACCTCGGTCCCGCAAGGTCCACGGTCGGTGTCGACGCCGGGATCACCTCCCTGGTGACCCTCTCCACTGGAGAGAAGATCGCCAACCCCCGGCATGAACGCCGGGACCGGCACCGTCTGGCCAAGGCCCAGCGGGAGTTGTCCCGTAAGGCCAGAGGATCGAAGAATCGGCAGAAAGCGCGCCTCAAGGTTGCCCGTGCCCATGCCCGGGTCGCCGATCGCAGGCGCGACTTCCTGCACAAGCTGACCACCCGACTCGTCCGCGAGAACCAAACGGTCGTGATCGAGGACCTCGCCGTCGGCGATCTGTTCGGCTGCCGCACGCTCGCCCGCGCCATCAGCGACGCGGCATGGAGTGAGCTGCGGACCATGCTGGAGTACAAGTCCGACTGGTACGGGCGACGGCTCGTGGTCGTGGCCCGTCGGTTCCCCTCCAGCAAGCTGTGCTCCGCGTGCGGGCGCCGAGCGGACACGATGCCGCTCCACGTTCGTGACTGGACCTGTGGAGGTTGCGGTGCGACCCACGACCGGGACGTCAACGCAGCGAAGAACCTGCTCGCCGCCGGGCTGGCGGAGAGCTGAAACGCCTGTCGAGGGGAGGTAAGACCGACTCCGCGCGAGCGGGGGCGGCACTGCCCTGTGAAGCAGGAACCCCAGCGGGTGACCGCTGGAATCCCCGCCCTTCGGGGCGACGGAGGAAGTCAACGGTCGACACCTCCCATCACGGGGTCGATGGAGGCGACCGCGGCGATGACGTCGGCGACGTAGCCGCCCTCGCACATCGCGGCGGTGGCCTGAAGGTTCACGAAGGAGGGCTCGCGGAAGTGGGCCCGGTAGGGGCGGGTGCCGCCGTCGGAGACCAGGTGCGCGCCGAGCTCGCCGCGCGGCGACTCCACCGCCGCGTAGACCTGCCCGGCCGGGACCCGGAAGCCCTCGGTCACCAGCTTGAAGTGGTGGATCAGCGCCTCCATGGACTCGCCCATGATGTGCCCGATGTGGGCCGGGGAGTTGCCCATGCCGTCGGTGCCGATCGCCAGCTGTGCGGGCCAGCCGATCTTCTTGTCGTCGATCATCACCGGGCCGTCCTTGGCCGAGCCCTTGGTGAGCCGCTCGACGCACTGCTCCACGATCTTCAGCGACTCCTCCATCTCGGCCATCCGGACGAGATAGCGGCCGTACACGTCGCAGGTGTCCTGCGTGTGCACCTTGAAGTCGTACGTCTCGTAGCCGCAGTAAGGCTGCGACTTGCGCAGGTCCCACGGAAGACCTGCGCTGCGCAGCACCGGGCCGGTGATGCCGAGCGCCATGCAGCCGGTGAGGTCAAGGTAGGCCACGTCCTTGGTACGGGCCAGGTAGACCGGGTTGGCGTCGAGCAGCTTGCGCATCGTGCGGAAGCGCTCGGGCATGCGCTCGAGGTAGGCGCGCAGCTTCGCGATGGCCGCGGGGCCGATGTCCTGGGCGACGCCGCCCGGCCGGACATAGGCCATGTTCATCCGCAGGCCGGTGATCTCCTCGAACAGGTCGAGGGTGTACTCGCGCTCCACGAAGCCGTTCAGCATCACCGTCGTCGCGCCGAGTTCGAGACCGAACGTGGCGATCGCGACGAGGTGCGAGGAGATGCGGTTCAGCTCCATCATCAGCACGCGGATGACGTTGGCCCGCTCGGGGATGCGGTCGGTGACGCCGAGCAGCTTCTCCACCGCGAGGCAGTACGCCGTCTCGTTGAAGATCGGCGCGAGGTAGTCCATCCGGGTGCAGAACGTGGTGCCCTGCGTCCAGGTGCGGTACTCCATGTTCTTCTCGATGCCGGTGTGCAGGTAGCCGATGCCCACCCGCACCTCGTCGACGGACTCGCCGTCGAGGGTGAGGATGAGCCTCAGCACGCCGTGCGTCGAGGGGTGCTGCGGGCCCATATTGATGACGAGGCGTTCGTCGTCGGCGGCGTCCTTGGCCCCGGCGACGACGTCGTCCCAGTCGGCGCCGGCGAGGTTGAACACCTTGCCCTCGGTGGTGCCGTCGTCGGTCGCCCCGGCCTTGTAGGCGTCATATGTGGTGGTCATGAGTACGACCTCCGCTCGTCGGGCGGCGGGACCTCCGCGCCGCGGTACTCGACGGGGATGCCGCCGAGGGGGTAGTCCTTGCGCTGCGGGTGTCCGACCCAGTCGTCAGGCATCTCGATCCGGGTCAGCGCGGGGTGGCCGTCGAAGATGATGCCGAAGAAGTCCCAGGTCTCACGCTCGTGCCAGTCGGCCGTCGGGTAGACCTCGACCACCGACGGCACGTGCGGGTCGGCGTCGGGGACGGCGACCTCGAGGCGGACGCGTCGGTTGTGCGTCATCGACAGCAGGTGGTACACGGCGTGCAGCTCGCGTCCCTCCTCCTGCGGGTAGTGCACGCCCGAGACGCCCGACAGCAGCTCGAACCGCAGCTCGGGGGAGTCGCGCAGGATCGCGGCGACCTCCTTGAGCCGGTCGCGCTTGACGAAGAACGTCAGCTCGCCCCGGTCCACGACGGTGCGTTCGATCGCGTCGCCGAAGCCGGACCGCTCCAGGTGGTCGGCGATGTCGTCGAAGTACCCGCCGAAGGGGCGCGGCGACGAGGCCGCGACGGGAGCCCTGACGACCAGGCCGCCGTAGCCGGAGGTGTCGCCGGTGGTCTTCGCGCCGAACATGCCGCGGCGCGCGGCGTCCTGCTCGCTCATGACCGCGCTCCGGACTGTCCGAGGAGCGGAAGCTGTCGCAGCTTCGCCTTCTCCAGTTCCTGGATCTGCCGTTCGCGCTGCACGCCGAGCTTGGTGTTCTGCATCTTGTCGTGCAGTTTCAGGATCGCGTCGAGCAGCATCTCCGGACGCGGGGGGCATCCGGGCAGGTAAATGTCCACTGGTACGATGTGGTCGACGCCCTGGACGATCGCATAGTTGTTGAACATGCCACCCGAAGAGGCGCAGACCCCCATCGCGATGACCCACTTGGGTTCGGTCATCTGGTCGTAGACCTGCCTCAGGACGGGCGCCATCTTCTGGCTCACCCGCCCCGCGACGATCATCAGGTCGGCCTGTCTCGGCGTGGCCGCGGCGCGCTCCATGCCCCAGCGGGACATGTCGTGCCTCGGGTCGCCGGTCGCCATCAGCTCGATGGCGCAACACGCGAGGCCGAACGTCGCCGGCCAGGTGGAGCTGCGCCGTGCCCAGCCCGCGACCTGTTCGACGGTGCTGAGCAGGAAGCCGCTCGGGAGTTTCTCTTCAAGACCCATTGTGAATCAGTCCCACTCCAGGCCGCCGCGCCGCCAGACATAGGCGTACGCGACGAGGACGGTGGCGATGAACAACACCATTTCGACGAGTCCGAAGAGCCCGAGGCGGTCGAACGAGGCCGCCCAGGGGTACAGGAAGATGATCTCAATGTCGAAGACGATGAACAGCATCGCCGTGAGGTAGTACTTGATGGGGAACCGGCCGCCGCCGACCGGTTGTGGCGTCGGCTCGATACCGCATTCGTAGGATTCGAGCTTGGCCCTGTTCCAGCGTTTGGGGCCGGTGAACGCCGCCATGATCACTGAGCCGACGGCGAAGGCCGCCGCCAGCGCCCCGAGCACGACGATCGGCAAGTAGAGGTCCACGGGATCACACACCCCCCTCAGAGTTCGTGACACATCTCACCGTTGTGAGCTGCATCATCCTAGTGAGAACGCGCATTGGTCCGTACCAGTGGGGTTTCTGTTGTGGGGCGGGGAAGGTCAGGCCGACGGTGCGATCCGGGTCATCGCGTTGATGATCCGGTCCATCGCGTCTCCCCCGCGCGGATCGGTGAGGTTGGCCAGGAGCTTCAGCGTGAACCGCATCAGCGTCGGGTGGGGCAGCCCGTGCCGGGTGGCGAACTTCATCACCCGCGGGTCGCCGATGGCATTCACGAACACGCGCCCGATCGTGAAGTACCCCCCGTGCTCCTCCTTGAGGACGCGCGGGTACTCGTACAGCGCCCGTTCCCGCTGTGCGGCGGTCGGCCTGGCCAGCGCCTGCACGATGATGTCGGCGGCCAGGTGGCCGGATTCCATCGCGTAGTCGATGCCCTCGCCGTTGAACGGGTTGATCATGCCCCCGGCGTCGCCCACCAGCAGCAGGCCCCGGGAGTAGTGCGGCTGCCGGTTGAAGCCCATCGGCAGTGCCGCGCCGCGGACCGGACCTGTCGCGTGGGCCTCGTCGAACTGCCACTCCTTGGGCATTCCGGCGGTCCAGCGGCGGAGCATCTCGCGGTAGTCGGTGTTCTGGAACGACTTCGAGGTGTTGAGCAGGCCGAGTCCAACGTTGGACGTGCCGTTCCCGCAGCCGAAGACCCAGCCGTAGCCGGGCAGCAGTTTTTCGCCGTCCCACAGTTCGAGCCACGACTCGAGGTAGTCGTCGTCGTGGCGGGGGGTCTCGAAGTAGCGGCGGACCGCCACGCCCATCGGCCTGTCCTCGCGCTTGCGGATGCCGAGCGCGAGGGCGAGGCGCGCGGAGTTGCCGTCGGCCGCGACGACCAGGGGCGCGCGGTACTCGCGGCCGTCCTTCGTGCGGACGCCGATGACGCGGTCGCTGCGCTCGTCGATGACGGGTTCGGTGACCGTCGTGCCCTGCATCAGGGTGGCCCCGGCCTTGACGGCGTGCTCGGCGAGCAGGGCGTCGAGGTCCATGCGGGGACGGACGAGGCCGAAGTCGGGGAACGTCGCGAGTTCGGGCCAGGGCAGTTCGATCTTGACGCCGCCGCCGTAGATGCGCAGGCCCTTGTTCCTGATCCAGCCCGGCGCGTTGATGTCCACGCCCATGGCGATCAGCTGGCGGACGGCGCGGGGGGTGAGCCCGTCGCCGCAGATCTTGTCGCGGGGAAAGGTCGCCTTCTCCAGCAGGAGGACCTTCAGGCCCGTCTGCGCGAGGTAGTACGCCGTCGTCGAACCGGCGGGACCGGCTCCCACGACGATGACGTCCGCGGCTTCGGGGGAGTGCTCGCTCAACTGCCGACCTTCTTCGCTCCGCTTCAAGTGCGTTTGTGAACAACTTCACAAACTCTCTCGAGGCGAGGCTACACCCGCCGTGCTCACGAGCGGCAGAGGAGGTTACCCCCCTTCGGTAATGATCTCCGGCTTCCACGCGCGGTGAATGGCGGCCACCCCGAAGGTCAGGTCGCGCCACTGGACCCGGTCCCAGCCCGCCTCGCGCAGCAGCGCGGCGAGGCCCCGCTGGTCGGGCCACTTGAGGGTGGACTCGGCGAGGTAGTTGTAGGAGTCCTTGTTGGAGCTGAAGCGGGCGAGAAGAGGCAGGCCGACCTTCAGGTGGAGGCGGTGCCCGGTGCGCAGGAGCGGGTTGCCCGGGTGGCTCACCTCACATATCACCAGTTTTCCGCCCGGTTTGGTTACCCGGAGCATCTCCGTCAGGGCGGCGGTGACGTCGGCGACGTTGCGCAGGCCGAACGAGATCGTCACGGTGTCGAAGGAGCCGTCGGCGAAGGGGAGGCGCAGGGCGTCGCCGGCGACGAACGTCAGCCCCGCCTTTCCGGCCTGGCGGCGGGTGCCGACCTGGAGCATGCCGAGGGAGAAGTCGCACGCGACGACGTCGGCGCCCTCCTCGGCGAGGACCGCCGAGGACGTCCCGGTGCCGGCCGCGAGATCGAGGACCCGCTGGCCGCGCCTGGCGTCCACCGCCCGGGCGACCGCCTTGCGCCACACGCGGTCCTGCCCGCCCGTCATCAGGGTGTTGAGCAGGTCGTACCGCTCGGCGGTGTCGTCGAACATCGCGGCGACGTCCGAGGGTTTCTTGTCCAGATCGGCACGGGTCATGGGTGCAGCCTATTCCGCGGAGGGCGCGGCTCCCCCGTCACCCTCGCCGTGCCCGTGCCCCTGCCGCTGCGTCCGCTCCACCACCGCGGTGGACACCGCGTCCCGCTGCTTGGACAGCACGACATAACTGACGATCCCAGAGATCAACACGGACAGCGCAAGATTCAACAGCCCGGTCACCCCAATCAACAACAGAATCGCCGCAGTCGCGGCGAACAGCAAGAACCTGGACGCGGTATACGCAATGACTGGACGCATGGTCTTCCGAGGGTATCCCCTGCTCAGCCACCCTCCCCCCCGACCCACCCCAAACCCCCAACCCCCACCCACCCCGCCCCTCCCGACAAGATCAAGCGGCGACCCCGCCCCCCGCCAACACGCCCTCGAAACCACGCCGCGCGGGGAACTCCAGGCCCGTCGGGCGACCGGGGTCAGGGGTTGAGGCGGTTGGGGCCTCGGAAGAGGAAGGTGGTCTCGCGGATTGAGGGGAGGGCGAGCAGGAGCATAAGGAGGCGGGCGAGGCCCAGGCCCAGGCCGCCGTGGGGTGGGGTGCCGTAGCGGAAGCAGTCGAGGTAGTCCCGGAGCGGCTCCAGGGCCATGCCCTTCTCTTCGGCTTGGGCGGTGAGGACGTCGTGGCGGTGTTCGCGTTGGGCGCCGGTGGTGATCTCGACGCCCTTCCACAGGAGGTCGAAGCTCTCGGTGACGGTCGGGTCGTCGGCCGGACGCAGGTGGTAGAACGGGCGGACGGCGGCGGGGTAGCGGGTGACGAAGACGAACTCGTGCCCGGTCTCGGCGGCGATCAGCGCGGAGAGGGCGCGTTCGCCTTCGGGGTCGAGGTCGTCCTTGACGCCTTCGGGGTCCCAGCCCGTCGCGCGCAGCCGGGTCAGGGCGTCGGCCATGGTGATGCGCGGGAACGGCAGCTCCGGGACGGCCACCACGACGCCGAAGCGCTCCCCGATCTCGGCGGCGTGACGGCGGTGCACCTCGGTGAGGACGTGGTGGAGCATCCGTTCCTCGACCGCCATGACGTCCTCGACGGAGTCGATCCACGCGATCTCCAGGTCGACGCCGGTGAACTCGGTGGCGTGCCGCGAGGTGAAGGAAGGCTCGGCGCGGAAGACGGGCCCGATCTCGAAGACGCGGTCGATGCCGCCGGCGATCGCCATCTGCTTGTAGAACTGCGGCGACTGGGCCAGGTAGGCGGTGCGGCCGAAGTAGCCGACCTCGAAGACCTCCGCGCCCGACTCCGACGCCGTCCCCATCAGCTTGGGCGTGTGCAGCTCGGTGAATCCCTCGGCCTCCGCGATCTCCCGCATGGCGCGCTCGACGGTGCTCTGCACCCGGAACACGAGCTGCTGTGCGGGGCGGCGCAGGTCAAGGAACCGCCGGTCAAGGCGCTGGTCGAGGTTGGTGTGCTCGTCGATCGGCAGCGGGGCCTCGGCCGCCGCGACGATCTCGACGCGTTCTGGAACGATCTCCAGACCGCCGAGCTTGACCTTGCCGTTCCGGACGACCTTCCCGGTGATCCGCACCGCGGACTCGGCGGTCGCGTCCTCGAAGGCCGCCTCGATGGCGCCCCCGTCCCGCACGTGCGTGACCTGCGCCGACCCGGTGTGGTCGCGGACGATGACGAACTGGATGCGGCGCTGAAGCCGCAGCGCCTGAACCCATCCGCAGACGGTGACCGACTCGTCCGGATGGCCTGGAAGGTCGCGAATCAGGGTGCGCGGCATCGGCAACTCCCTTGGTTGCTGGCGCGTTGTTCGCGCCGGTGAGCAGGGCGGTAGACGGCCGCCTGCGGGGACGGGCCACAGCGTAACCGACCCGACGCCGACAGGCACCGACTTTCCCGTGTGTCAGGCCAGGCTGAAGACCCCGGAGAACACCGGCAGCCCGTGCGCCTCGATGATCCTGCGGAACCCGAGGTGGACGTTGACCAAGCCCTCGATGTCGTAGTGGAACGGGATGTCCTGCTGCTTGACGACGAACGGGGTCAGCACCGTCGGGGAGGGCACGACGCCGAGCGCCGCGATGGTCTCCAGGCCGCGCAGCGTGTCCGTCGCGGGTTCGATGCCCGCGAGCAGGCAGCTTCCGACCTGGTGGCCGCCGAAGACGCTGACGGCGTCGGTGAACACCGTGACGTAGTCGTCGAAGGTGAGCGTGCCCTTGTAACCGTGGACGTAGCGGCGGCGGTACGCGTCGTTCACGATCTCCACCCCACTGTTGAACCGGGACACGCCGGACTCTTTGAGGGCGTGCAGGTAGTCGAGGCGACGGGCCGTGTCACCGCGGATTCCTTGCGGGATCACCTGGGAGACGTAGATGCCCTGCTCGTAGCCGATCGAGCGCAGGGCGGTGGCCAGGCGGCAGTGCCGTTCGAGTTCGAGATCGGTGTCCCGGATGCTTCCCGTGCACAGCCAGACGATGTCGTACTTTGTGCGGAAGTCGTCGGCGTGGTCCTGGACGTAGGCAAGACACGCGTCGAAGTTCGCCGTGTAGTTCGCCGGACCGCTTTCCCTGACCGCGAGGATCTCCCACTCGGACTCCTTGAAGCAGAAGTCGCAGGAGTACGCGCAGTACGTGTGGTAATCGAAGACAAAGCTGCGCACACCGTTCTCACGCAGCAGCCCGAAGTTGTACATGCCGGTCGGGGCCCTGTCCTCGTCGACGCACTGACGGCAGGCGACCTCGTGGTCCGTGCCGTTGACGCGCGCGCTCAGCCGGGTTCCGTCGAACCGGAACGGGGACCGCTGGTCGACGCGCACGGTGACCTTCCGGACGTAGTCGCCGTCCGAGATCTCGATCTCGACGCGGGGGACCACCTGGCCCAGCAGCGGCAACCGGATTCCCGTCGTGGTCAACTGGACGCCGTCGCGGAGCACGCCGAGGCGCAGCAGCTCCGGAACCGTCAACTTCGCGGCACTCGGCACGGGCAGATCGACCGCCCTGGGCCGTGGCGTGGACGCGGACATCTCGGCCTCCCTCTCGACGCCGTGAACACGTTCGCGAGGTGCGAAGACGTGTCCTCACGACGGTGAAGGCAAAGCGCGCTCCCGATCCACGACTGTGGACGGACTTGCCGACTCCGCGCCGGGGCTCGCCGAAAGCGTCCCCGTCTTGCGAATCCGGGTCCCGCGAGGTTCCGGAACTTGCGCGGGCTTGCTAGGGGTCCAGGGTGGTTAGGGCTCTGGTTATGAGGGTGCGGGCGGTGGGGCCGTGGGCGGCGATGGTGGAGAGGGTTTCGAAGGTGCGGGTGTAGAGGTGGACTTCCTGGTGGGCGACGATGCTGAGCTGTGCCGACACGGTCTCTACGAGTACTTCGGCGTCGTCGTAGATCCAGAAGCCCTCGACGGGGTAGAGCGGGCGCGGGGCGTCGAAGGGGATCACGCCCAGGGAGACGTTGGGCAGGGCGGCGACCGAAAGGAGGTGGCCGAGTTGTTCGGCCATAATCTCGGCGGTGCCCATCCGTGAGCGCAACGCTGTCTCCTCGATTAGGAAGGCGAAGCGGCGGCCGCCCTCCCGCAGCAGACGCGTCCGCGCCGCCCGGGCCCGCGCGCCCTCTTCCACATCGGAAGCGACCCCGTAGAAGCGAGACACCGCGCTGAGAATCGCGCGCCCGTAGGCGGGTGTCTGGCAGAGCCCCGGAATCACGCCCGGCTCGTAGACCTTGAAGTGCCGGGTGCTCGTCCACCTGGGCATGAACGAGTCCTGCACGTGCGCCAGCCCGCCGCGCAGGGCACGCCGCCACTCCACGTAGGACTGGTCCGCACGACGGTTCAACGCGACGAGCCCCGCTGCCTCCCCGTCGACGCCGCACGCCCGGCACCAGGCCCGGATGTCGTCATCGGACACCCCCTGCCTGCCCGACTCGATCTTCGACACCTTGGACTCGTGCCACCCGCACGCCGCCGCCAACGCCCGCCCCGTCAACTTGGGCACTACATCAAGCCGCAGATCACGCAGCCTCCCGGCGACGACCTCACGCGCCGCCTGCACCGCCGACGAAGGATGCACACCCACTCAGACGCAAAACTCCCCATGCTCAACGGCCACCGTCCAGACGCCGTCGAACGCCTTACGGCAGAACGCGGAGGCAGCCGGGTCGTCCGTCACCTCAACGCCCAGCCACTCGCCGTCGCCGGTGAAGTGGTTCCACACGACGGTGTCGTCGAAGACCCAGAAGTCGTTCCCGGGCAGGCAGAGCATGGAAGCCCGCCGACGTGGCAGCCACCTCACCTGTTCCCCGGCTGCCACGTTGAACCGGGCGGTCACCGCGTGCAGCCAGGCCGTGTAGTCGCTGACGGGATCGGTCGAGACGATCCGGGCACGCCGCACCTCGACGCCCCGGCGCACCGCCTCGGCGACCGTGGACATCCACCCCTCGTCTCCGGGAACGGGATCGACGCTCGCGGGACGTCCCTCGGCCAGCCACCTGTCGAAGTCCGCGTCGGCCATGTAGCCGTCGCGCATCTCCAGGTGCACGGCCGACGACCGCGTCCTGCGGAACAAACCGGGAAAGAAGTCGTCGTCAGGCGGAACGATCCCTGATGACATCAAGCGCCTCCATGATCGTCGCGGCCATCCGCGCGGGCATTCGCAACGACGACTCCCCCGGCATCGTCCGGCTGTGCCCGTCGATCACGGCGAGCTCCTCGACGTCCGTCACCGTGAGCCCCTGGAAGACCAGCTCGTTGGTCTCCTCGTCCACGAACACCGCCGGGCTTCCGCCCGACTTCGACTCGTCGTCCTTCCCGATGAAGCGTAGAGCCACCGCCATCACCCTCCCTCGCAGTGTGCCCGAACTTGCCCAGGAGTCTGACCCTCGCCCGCTACCGGAAACCCGCAGGACCACCTACGGCCAGCAAGCCCCCATAGTGTCCGGCGAAGGCAAGGTCACCCCACAGGAGACCAGCCGCCGCCCACCCGCGTCAGAGGTCGAGGGAGCCGGTCTTGATGCTGGCGGTGAGGCGGGCGAAGGTCGCTTGGCCGAGGGTCAGGTGACCCGCCTCGGGGTGCTTGGAGTCGCGGACGCCGACCAGGCTTGAAGCCTTCGCCAGTTCGACGCACTCGATGTGGTCGCCGGTGCTGTGGGAGGACTTACGCCAGGTGACCCTGACGAAAGTATCGGCCGGATCCGAGGTCGGCTGCGGGCGGAACGCCAGGTGGGACACGAAGTCAGCCTATATCTGGCCTACAGCAGTGCGCTCATGTCATGCAGGAATCGGATGGACTCTGCCGGAGAAAGAGCCGTGGCCTGGAGGTGTTGGAACCTTTCGTCGTAATAGTCCAAGTCCTCCTCAGACTCCACGTACAGCGTGCGCGCCCCGACCTCGATGTAAACGAGGGACGGATCTTCCTGGTAGTCCAGGATCACGAAGCTGGCACCGTGGCCCGCGTGCAGCCCCTTACTGAACGGGAGAATCTGGACGGTCACGCTGTCCGAGTCCTCAGTCTCGATCAACCGAGCAAGTTGCTCTCGTTGGTCCTTCGTGCTGCCGAATGGCCTGCGTAGCGCACCCTCGTCGATCACTGCCCAGACCCTAAGCGGGTCCTCGTGGCTGAGCGCCTTCTGGCGTTGCAGCCGAATCTCGACCCGCCGTTCGACCTCCGAGCCGCGAATCAGCGCCGCCCGCATCAGTTCGCGCATGTACGCGGGTGTCTGAAGTAGCCCAGGGATCACCAGCGGCTGGTACACCCGCATTCGACGGGCCTCCTGCTCGAAACCGATGTAGATGCTGCCGTAGACGTCGTTGTAGTCCTCCCACCAGCCGCGCTTGCGGGAATCGCGGGCGAGTTGCATGAGGGTGTCGCAGGTTTCCTGGTCGGTTTCGTAGAGTTCGCAGAGGTCTCGGATGTCGCGGGGGTTGGGGCGCTTCCACTTGTTGTTCTCGATGCCGCTGAGTTTGCCGGTGGACCATTCGAGGCGTTTGGTGACCCAGTCTGCGGTGTGACCTCGGGTCTCGCGGAGTTCGCGCAGGGCGCGTGACAGGTGGCGGCGCTTGACGGTGGGGCTGTGGCGGGGCGCTCCCCGGAGCCCGATGCCGTCAGGTGGTGAGGAGGAGGAGAAGAACTGGCCGTCGTGTCCGGACTGGTGCACGCTCCCCCACCGGGACGACGAGGCGCACTATGGGCCGTGCGCCGATGTCGCGGCGGTGAACCTTGGGGACGATCCGGTGCTTGTCGGGCTTGAGCGTGGGCGCGAGGGGCGGGCGGGGGATCAGATCATCCTGCTGCCGCAGGTTTCGCCGTGGCCGTACCGGCCGGTGGACACCCTCGTCTTCGACCTCGACGGCGCCGCCGCGCTTCGGGACGTGCTCAACGAGCTCCTCGGGGCCGCCGGGCACCCGCTGGCCCGGCCCGTCGAGGGGCCGTTCCGCACCGCGATCTGACCCACCGAAGCGGGCCCTCCGCCCGCGCCCCGGCTCCGCGCGCCGGGGACCTCGCGGGAGGGACTGTGCTTTCGGCTTCGGGCGCTGGGGGGCCGGGGTTAGTCGAAGAGGAGGGCGGGGTCGGTGTTGCCGCCGGAGAGGATTGCGGTGTAGCGGGTGCCGTCGGGGAGTTTGGGGCGGTGGGAGAGGTAGGCGGCGGTGGCTACGGCGCCGGCGGGTTCGGCGATGAGGTGGGCGGCGGCGGCTATGCGGCGGGTGGCTTCGAAGATCTCTTCTTCGGTGACGGTGATGATGTCGTCCACGTACTTGAGGATGTGGCGGAAGGGGATGTCGCCCACGCGTTCGGCGCGGAGGGCGTCGGCCATGGTGCGGGCGGTGTCGGCGGGGTCCCAGGCGATGGGGACGCCGCTGCGGAGGGATTCGCGGGCGTCGGCGGCCAGGGAGGGCTCTACTCCGATTACCTTCGCGCGAGGGGCCAGGAGCTTGACGGCCGTCGCGACGCCTGCGATGAGGCCGCCGCCCCCGACCGGGACCAGGACGACGTCCACGTGGGGGTCGTCGGCGACGATCTCGAGGCCGATGGTGGCCTGGCCCGCGATGACCCTGAGGTCGTCGAAGGGCGGGATCAGGTCGTAGCCGTGGGCCTCGGCGAGGCGCGCGGCAGTCCCCACACGGGCCTCCATGTTCGGCTCGACCAGAACGACCTCGGCCCCGAGGTCGAGACACGCCTGGACTTTCAGCTCCGGCGCGGTATGCGGAATGACGAGTACCGCCGGAATGCCGAGTTCCCGCGCCGCGTACGCGACGGCCTGGGCATGATTGCCGCTGGAATGCGCGACCACCCCCGACGGGACCGGTCCAGCGGTCATCGCCGCATATGCGCCGCGGATTTTGAACGCGCCGATCGGTTGCAGCGATTCCGGCTTGATCGACAATTCGGTCCCGGGGAGACGGACCAGAGGGGTGCGCACGGCGACGCCGACGAGCCGACGCGCCGCCTCTTCGATTTCCGACAAAGTGACCAGATCCGACATGAGGCGAACCCTAGCCGAGGGCACTCCCCCGGCTCCGAACCAACCACCGGAAACCGTCATCAGACGGGGTCTGCGAAGGTCAAGGGCGGTGTCAGTGACACCCACGTTGCTGCTGTGAGACATGCATCGGTTACTTTCCGACATAGCCCCTGGTCAGGGCGTCACGGAAAGTCATCTTTTCCGAAAACAAGGCATGAATCGGTCTTGACCCGTCAGACTTGGAATCCAACCACCCGTCACCAGAGCGGGACAAAAGGGGAGAGAATCCGTGGAAAGCACTAGTGAGCGTCTGTTGACACCTGGTGAGGTCGCCGCGCTGTTCCGGGTCGACCCGAAGACGGTCACCCGCTGGGCCGCCGCAGGCCGCATCAGCAGCATCCGCACGCCCGGCGGCCACCGCCGGTTCCGCGAGTCCGAGGTGCACGCACTCCTGCGCGGCGAAGAGCCGCTCGCCGAAGTCCGCTAGGAAGTGACGGCCGTTCCGGCTTATTCCTCCGGAGCTTCGGCCTTCCAAGCCTCGAAGCTCGCGCGCAACGCCTCGTCGTCCCTGCGCCAGCGCTCCTTGATCCTGACGAGTTCCTCTTCACTGACCGCCTCGGCCATCAGTGCTGAGTATTCCTCGTCTTCCGGCCCTATTTCGCGATAGGTCTGAACGATCTCGTCGTTCTCGGTGAGTTCGCTGTGCGGCACCCGCAATCTCCCATTGGCGAGTCTGATCACGTACATCCTCGTACTCCTCAGATTCCATACCTGCGGTTGAAGAACAGCATCACGTCGAGTGCCAGGCGGATGTTGCCGCCCAGCATGTCGACAAGGGCGGGACGCTGGTGCGAGGCGATCGCCGCGAACGCGTCGGCGAAGAACTCCCGGCGTCCGAGCACCCCCTCCTGGCGGTGGAACCCGCTGCGCAGGAAGGGCGAGCACGCGCGGAACAGCGTCTGGAACTCGGGGGAGTCCGACGCCCAGCCGCCGGTGGGGTCGTCCACGTCGTCGAGGGCGTGGCCGACCTCGTGCATCATCACGTCGGGGGTGGGCGACGGACGGTCGCCCACGACGATCTTGCGGTGGCCGTACGCGCCCGCGCAGATGTCCCACGTGGCCGCGCCGGACGGCAGTGCCCGGCCTTTGAGCTCACCCATGTGGTCGAGGTCGGGCACGCCGCCGGGGCCGACGTAGATGGCGTCGAGGCCGCGGGCGAGCTTCTCCTTCAGCCGTGCGGGCAGCGCCGCGAGGCTCTCCACGGCCCGGACGATCGCCTCGGGCGGTGGCCCGAGTCCCGCGTCCCACTGCCGGACCAGGACGTCCTCGAGCGGCCCGCAGTTGACGCGTCCGTCGCCGCCCCACGGGTGGTCGGGCGGGTGCGGGGGCACCGCGACGATGGCGTCCACCGCGTCGTACAGCTCGTAGGCCGCGGCGTCCCGCAGGCCGACCGAGGCGTCGTCGCGTCCCGCGCGACGGAAGCGGCCCCGGCCGTCGCGCGGCTGCACCTCACGGGCGCGTACCGCGTCTGGACGGACCGGGGCCGCGGGGATCGCCTCGGCGGTCTTCCGGTGTCTACCCCACCGCATTCGCAATCTCCCGCGTAGCCGGACAACGCGGACCATTCAAGCGCGGAACGGGGCAAGATCACATCACATGCCGGAGTAGGAGTGCAGTCCCTCGAAGAAGATGTTCACGCCGACGAGGTTGAACAGCAGCGCCGCGTAACCGACGAGCGACACCGCCGCCGCCTTCTTGCCCTTCCAGCCCGCGGTGGCGCGGGCGTGCAGGTATCCGGCGTAGATGGCGAAGACGATGAACGACCACGTCTCCTTGGGGTCCCAGCCCCAGTAGCGGCCCCACGCCGAGTCGGCCCAGATCGCGCCCGCGATGATGGCGAACGTCCAGATCGGGAAGACGAACATGACGGACTTGTAGGCGAGGCCGTCGAAGACGTCGGCGGACGGGAGCCGGTCGAGCAGGCCGGGCTTGCTCTTCTCCGGCCCGGCCGCCTCGCGCCGCGCCGCCGCGAGGTACAGCACGCTCGCGACGCACCCGACGGTGAAGCCGCCCGACGCGATGATCGCCGCGCTGACGTGGATCGCGATCCAGTACGACTCGAGGGCCGGGACGACCGCGCCCGCCTCCTGGTACAGCCAGATCGTCGCCGCGCCAAGACCGATCACGACCGCGACCATGACGAACGCGCCGAGGAACCGCGCCTTGGCCTTGTACAGCAGCACGAGGTACGCGGTCACCGCCGCGAGGCAGATCGCGACGACGAACTCGTACATGTTCGCCCACGGCCACCGCTCGACCGCGACGCCCCTGGCGATCATCGCCGCGGCGTGCGCGAGCCAGCCGAGGCAGGTGATGAGGACGGCGAAGCGGCCCCAGTCGACCCGCCTCTTGCCCTCCTCGGGCGCCTCGTCCGACGCCGGCGCGCCCGCGCCGACCAGCGCGCGGCGCTCGGCCCGGGTGGGCGAGGCGACGAGGTCGGCCGCGTAGCCGAACATCGCGACGACGTACAAGAGCACCGCGCCGAGCACGAGGTTGTTGCTCAGGCCGGCCAGATCGGCGTCGACCACCGTGTCACTCCTTGATCGGGCCGGTCGCGACCGGCTCGCTGTCCTGCGGACGCGTGTCGCGCCCGTCGTCGTCTGGCCGCAGTTCGCGCACGATCTCGTCGAACTCGGCGGTGGCCGCGCCCAGGGTGAGGCCGCCGACCTCGACCAAGGTACGCCCGTCCTTCCCGACGCTCGCACGGACCCACACCCTGCGCCGCCGGATCATGAACGAGCCGACGAGCCCGAGGATCGCCAGGGCCCCCGCGACCAGCGCGGGCACGCGACCCGGGTCGTAGGTGACGGTGATGGCCCCGTACTCCTTGAAGCCGGTGAACTCCAACGTGCCCGCGCCGTCGGGCAGCTCGAGCTTGTCGCCGAGTTTCAGCACCTTGGCGTCCTCGGCGAGCTTGACCATCTCCAGCTTGGTGGAGTCGATCTCGAAGACGGACTGGGGCGCGCCACCGTCCATGTTCAGGTCGCCCTTGAACGCGGCCATGACCGCGACCGTCGGGTTGAGCGGGCCGGGGAACGTGGAGACGATCGCGGTCCCGTCGCCGGACGCGCCGGCGGTCGGCCAGAACATCATCTGGAACGCCAGCTGCGGCTTGGCGTCCGGGGCCTTCAGGACGCCCTCGGAGGTGAGGTTGCCGGTCTCGCGCGGGAGGAACTGGACGGCGTCGTCGAACGCGACGTTCCCCTCGGAGTCGGTGATCTTGAAGGTGGGGGCGTAGCCGTGGCCGAGGAGGTAGACCTTCGCGCCGTCCACCTGAAGCGGGTGGTTCACCCGGATGTCGTACTTCTTCCCCTCGCCTCCGGGCTCCTCCTGGTACGTCACCTTCGCGGAGAAGCCTTTGGGCTGCCCGGTCTGCGGGCCCGAGGAGATGAACGACGCCTCGAAGTCGTCAAGGGTGAGCTGGAAGGGCGCGAGGTCCTCGGGGTCAACGAAGTGGCCCGGCTGATACTCGTCGTAGAAGGCGAGGGAGTTGCTGAAGCCCTTGCCCTCGGTGAGCAGGAGGTTGCCCCGGTAGCCGAACAGCGCGCCGAGTCCGACCGCGAACAGCAGCGCGAGCAGCGCGAGGTGGAACAGCAGGTTCCCCGCCTCGCCCAGATACCCCTTCTCCGACGCGACGGACTCGCCGCCCGCACCGGAGTCCACGACGGTACGGAACCGCCGCCCCCGCAGTGCCGTACGCGCCGCCTCGACGACCTCCGACGGCGCCGCCTCCGACGTGAACTCCGCGTGCTGCGGAAGCCGTCCGAACCGTTTGGGGGCCTTCGGCGGCCGCGCCCGCACATGCTGGAACAGCTGCCAGGCGCGCGGCACCACACAGCCCGCGAGCGACGTGAACAGCAGCAGGTAGATCGCGGCGAACCAGGGCGCGGCGAACACGTCGAACAGCGAGAGCCGGTCGAGCCAGACCGCGAGGTCGGGGTTGTTCGTGAAGTACTCCTGGACCTTCTCCGGCGACATGCCGCGCTGCGGGAAGATCGAGCCGGGCACCGACGCGAGCGCGACGAGGAACAGCAGCACGAGCGCCGTCCGCATCGACGTCAGTTGCCGCCAGCCCCAGCGGAGCCAGCCGGTCAGTCCCATCTAGATCACCGTCCCGAAGCCGCCGATCCAGACGCGCAGCTCGTTGTTGAGTTCGGTCCACAGCCCCGTCAGCAGCAGCACGCCGATCGCGACGAGCATCCCTCCGCCGAGCCGCATCACCAGCAGGTAGTGCCGCTTCACCCACCCGAAGACGCCCAGCGCGCGGCGGTAGGCCAGCGCGGTCACCAGGAACGGCAGGCCGAGCCCGACGCAGTAGACGAACGACAGCAGACCGCCGCGTATCGGGGTGGCCTCGGTGACCGCGAGCGCCTGGATCGCGGCGAGCGTCGGGCCGATGCACGGGGTCCAGCCGAGGCCGAACAGCGCGCCGAGCAGCGGCGCGCCCGCGATGCCCGCGCTGGGCAGCCGCGCGGACTTCACCGTGCGCTGCAACCGCGTGAACATGCCCATGAACAGCAGGCCCATGACGATCGTGACCGCGCCGAGGGTCCGGGTGATGACGTCCTCGTAGGCGTGCAGCCAGCGGCCGAGCCCGCCGAAGAAGAAGCCGTAGGCCATGAAGACGAACGTGAAGCCGAGGACGAACAGCGCGACCCCGCCGACGAGCCTGCCCTTGCGCTGCTCGGCCAGGTCCTCGCCGGTCATGCCCGTCACATAGGACAGGTAGCCGGGGACAAGAGGCAGCACGCAGGGGCTGAGGAACGACACCATGCCCGCGAGCGCGGCGAGCGGCAGCGCCAGCACCAGGGTCCCGCTGGTGATGGTCTGCTCGATGCCGACGGCCGCGACGCTCACTGTTCCGCGACGATCTCAGCGAGCGCCGGTTCGAGCTTCGTCGTCGTCACAAGGCCGGGGAACTGCACGGCGACCCGGCCCTTGCGGTCGAGGATCAGGGTGGTCGGCAGCGCGCTCGGGTTGACCGTCGAGAACGCCTGGGTGATCTTGCCTTCTGGGTCGAAGAAGCTCGGGTAGGTCGTGCCGAACGTGCGGGTGAACGCCTTGGCACCGTCGCGGGTGTCCTCGATGTCCACGCCGACGAACTCGACGCCCTTGTCCTTGTTCTCCTTGTAGACGTACTCCAGCGTCTCGGCCTCGCCCCGGCAGGGGCCGCACCACGACGCCCAGAAGTTCACGACGGTGACCTTGCCCTTGAAGGACGCCAGGTCGAGCGGCTTGCCCTCGAGGTCCTCGCCCGTGACCGTCGACGGCGTCTTGCGCTCGCCGACGGGGATCGGCGCGCCCGGCGCGGTCCCGCCGCCGCCCGATCCGCACGCCGCGGCCAGCAGCAGCGCGAGGGCGGCACCGGACGCGGCGACGGCACGGGGGATCATGAACACTCCTGAAGTACTACGGGCTGTAGTACCCGACTGTACCGGCGACTCAGGCGCCGGGGACGGTGGGACCCTTGATCAGATGCGCGGCGGGCTCGTGGTAGTCCACGCGCGCCAGCGTCTCGCCCTCGAAGATGAGGCTCGTGACGCTGGCCAGGCCGCACTGGCGGCGGCGCGGATCGTGCCACAGCCGCAGGCCCTCGGCCCGCCGCCGCGCGGTGTAGATGGGCAGCTGGTGGCTCACGCACACCGCCTCGTGGCCGCGCGCGGCGCGCCGCGCGTCCTCGGTCAGCGAGTTCATGCGCCGCGCGACGACCTCGAACGGCTCGCCCCACGACGGGCTGAACGGGTTGCGGAAGCGCGGCCACACGCGCGGGTCGGCGAGCCGGCCCATCGTGAAGACCTCGCCCTCGAAGACGTTCTCGGCCTCGATGAGCCGGTCGTCGACGATCGGGGTGAGCCCGGTGGCCTCGGCGAGCGGCGCCGCGGTCTCCTGCGCGCGCTCGAGCGGCGAGGTGTAGACGGCGGCGATGTCGCGGCGACCCAGGAAGTCGGCCGCGGCCTTGGCCATGAGGTGCCCGTCCTCGCTGAGGTGGAAGTCGGGCAGCCGGCCGTAGAGCACACCACGCGGGTTGTGGACCTCGCCGTGGCGCAGCAGGTGGACGATCGTGGTCTCAGTCATGGCGGCCCCAGGGTACCCGTGCGGGCGACTCAGACTGCCCGCGCGGCCGCGCGGGCGGCGTGCGGCAGTGCCTCGGCGATCCGGTCGAGCGCCGCGTCGTCGTGGGCGGCGCTGAGGAACCACGCCTCGTACGACGACGGCGGCAGGTACACGCCGCGCTCCAGGGCCTCGTGGAAGAAGGCGGCGTAGGCGGCGGAGTTCTGCTTGCGCGCGGCCTCGAAGTCGAGGACGCGCTCGTCGGTGAAGAAGACGGAGAAGAGGTTCCCCGCGGTCTGCAGCCGGTGCGGGACGCCCTCGCGGCTGAGCGCGTCCGACGCCCACTCGCCGACGAGCCTTGCAGACCTGTCGACCTTGGCGTAGACCTCGTCGGTGCAGCCGCGCAGCGTCGCCAGGCCCGCGGCGGTCGCCAGCGGGTTCCCCGACAGGGTGCCCGCCTGGTAGACCGGCCCGGCCGGGGCGAGGTGGTCCATGACGTCGGCGCGGCCGCCGAACGCCGCGGCGGGCAGGCCGCCGCCCATCACCTTGCCGAACGTGAACAGGTCGGCCTTGACGCCCTCACGCCCGTACCAGCCGGACTTCGTGACGCGGAAGCCGGTGAGCACCTCATCCAGGATCAGCAGGGCCCCGTGCTTGGCGCACAGGCGGCGCAGCAGCTCGTTGAAGCCGTCGATCGGCGGGACCACGCCCATGTTCGACGGGCACGCCTCGGTGATCACACAGGCGATCTCGTGGCCGAACTCGGCGAAGACCTTCTCGACGGCGAGCGCGTCGTTGTACGGCAGCACGACGGTGTCCTCGGTGGACGCCCCCGTGACGCCGGGAGTGTCCGGCAGCCCGAGGGTGACCACGCCCGACCCGGCCGAGGCCAGCAGCGCGTCCACGTGCCCGTGGTAGCACCCGGCGAACTTGACGATCTTGGCCCGCCCGGTGAACCCGCGCGCCAGCCTGATCGCCGACATCGTCGCCTCGGTGCCGGAGTTGACCAGCCGCACCTTGTCGACGGCCGTGCGCGCGACGATCTCCTCGGCGAGATCCACCTCACCCTGGGTCGGCGCGCCGTACGACGTCCCGGACGCGGCGGCCGCGGTGACCGCCGCGACGACGTCGGGATGGGCGTGGCCGAGGATCATCGGCCCCCACGAGCAGATCATGTCGACGTAGGTGTTGCCGTCGGCGTCGGTCAGGTAGGCGCCCTTGGCCGAGGCCATGAACCGGGGCGTTCCGCCGACGGCCCGGAACGCCCGGACCGGCGAGTTCACACCACCCGGCACGACGCTCTGGGCCCGCTCGAACAGGGCTTGGGATCGCTCGGTGGAAGTCACGGACTCAGTCTGCCAGCACCCCTCGGGTGAGCGTGCCCAGGTCCGTCAGAAGATCACGGAAGGTCACCGCCGGATGCGCGCGCCGTGGCCTTTCGGCCGCACATATGCGCCGACCCCGACACAATCCGGTAACTCGCTTGACCACGCACCGCAACTGCCGATATCCACCCATGAGGGCATTGGAAATGCACGTGCGTTAAGGGGCTGGACTGAAGTGACTGACGGCTGGGCGGTACCGGGGTTCTCGCTCGTCCGCGAGCTGGGGACCGACGCGTCCGGGCGGCAGGTGCTCGCCACCGACGAGCTCACCGGGACGAACGTCGCGATCCGGTACCTGCCTCCTGCGCTGCCTCGGGACGGGGCCTTCGCCCACCGGATGGAGACCCTCTCCCAACTGGAGGACGACAACCTCGTCCAGGTCTACCAGCTGGTCACCGAGGGCGACGAGGCGGCGATCGTCTCGGAGTACTTCGAGGGGGTGGCGCTGCGCAGGCTGCTGACCGACCCGCTCGACCCGGAGTCGGCGGTGGTCGTCCTCAGCGACATCCTGCTGGGCCTTGCCGCCGCGCACGCCAAGGGCGTGCACCACGGCGACGTGACGCCCGACCGCGTCCTCATCGCGCCCGACGGCCGCGCCAAGCTGAGCGACCTCGGCATCGCGGTCGTGCAGGGCAGGGGCGCGCCCGCGGGCAACCCCGCCTACCAGGCGCCGGAGCGCTGGCACGGCTCGCCGCAGAGCGACCGCGCCGACATCTACGCCGCGACCGCGGTGTTCGTGGAGTGCCTGACCGGGCGGCGGCTGTTCCCGGCCACGTCCACGAGCGGCCTGGGCAAGGCGCACAACAACATGGCGGTCCCCGTCACCGACGTGCCGGGCCCGCTGCGCCCGCTCGTCCTGCACGGCCTCGCCAAGTCGCCCGACGACCGTCCCGGGTCGGCCGCGGACTTCCTCGCCGAGCTCGACGACGCCGTCAGCCCCGTCTTCGGGGCCGACTGGGAGAAGCGCGGACGCGCCCGCGTACGCGAGCTCGCCAAGCGCGCGGCCGACGCGCCGCCCCCGCCGCCGCAGCAGCGGTCGTTCCTGGCCCCCAAGAAGGACGCCAACGGCCTGTCGCAGGGCGGGGCGCGCAGGGGTCCCCTGCTGCTCCTGAGCGGCGGCGTGGCGGCTGTTCTGGTCGTCGGGGGCGTCGCGTACGCGGCGAACCAGGGCGGCGACCCCGAGGTCGTCGTCTCCCCCACGAGCACCCCCGCCGCCTCGACCCCGCTCGCCACCGCGACGCCGCTGCCGACTCCGACCATCGAGCAGCTCGACGGACCCGGCCTCGCCGGGAAGATCACCACGGCCGTCGACGGCAAGGACAGCTTCGCGCTCGGCTTCAAGCGGACCTCCGGCAAGGAGAGCACGAACGCCTCGGGCTGGGTCAAGAACGGCGATCTGAAGATCAACCTCGCCGGGCCCAAGCCGTTCGCCAAGCGTCCCGCGATCGTCATCGGCGGGACCGCGCACGTCCAGGTCGGCGCGAACTGGCAGAAGTTCCCCGTGGGCAAGGCACGGACCTACGGCGTCCTCGCCGCGCACGCCCGCTGGGGCGGCTCCGTCGCGGCCCTCACCGACCTCCTGGACGCCACCGAGACCCTGAGCCGCAAGGGCAACACCCGCTGGCTCGGCACCGCCACCGACGTCTCCGGCCTCGACGACGTCGCCCCCGGCTACAAGAAGGCCAAGGTCTCCTACGACCTCACCATCGGCACCTCGTGGCTCCCCCGCCAGCTCAAGCTCGTCATCACCGCCGAGGGCAAGCCCAAGATCACCGTCATCACCACCTACAGCAAGTGGGGCGGCAAGATCACCATCAAGCCCCCGAAGAAGTAGCGGCCCTGCGGCTCTGCGGGAGCAATGACCGGCTGAAGGCGGCGAGCTCGTCCTCGGGCATGTGGTAGCAGTGCTCGGGGCCGGGGAAGGCCCGGTCGCGCACCTCGTCGGCGAACGCGCGGATGGCGTCGGTCATATCGGTGCGCAGGTCGCCGTACCGCTTGGTGAAGCGCGGCGTGAAGTCGTGGAAGATGCCGAGCAGGTCGTGGAACACGAGGACCTGGCCGTCGGTGGCGGCCCCGGCCCCGATGCCGATGACGGGCACGGTGAACCTGGGCATCACCGCCTCGGTGAGCTCGGTGGGGATCGCCTCGAAGACGAGCGCGAAGCAGCCTGCGTCCTGGAGCGCGAGCGCCTCGGCGAGGATCTCCCGCGCGCGCTCCGCGCTGAGGCCCTGCGCCTTGAAGCCGCCCAGAGCGTGCGCGGTCTGCGGGGTGAGCCCCACGTGCCCCATCACCGGGATGCCCGCCTGCACGATGGCGCGGGCGCGGCTGACCGCCATCGCGCCGCCGCCCTCGAGCTTCACCGCGGCGCAGCCCGCCTCCTTCACGAACCGCTGGGCGGTGCCCACGGCCTGTTCGTCGGAGACCTCGTAGGAGCCGAAGGGCAGGTCGCCGACGAGCAGCGCGGTGGTGAGGCCGCGGCGGACCGCCGCGGTGAGCATCAGCATCTCCTCCACCGACACCTCGACGGTCGAGGGGTAGCCCAGGACCGTCATCGCCGCGGAGTCCCCGGCGAGGACCAGATCGACGCCCGCCGAGTCGGCCACCTGCGCGCCGGGGTGGTCGTAGGCGGTCACCATGACGAGCGGCTCACCGCGTCGGTGCATGGCCGCCACGTCGGTCAGCGTGACGGGCCCGCGCCGTCGGACGGGTTCGGGTCGCGCCGGGCTGTTCTGCTCGGGTGGGACGGGATGGCTGGACACGATGCGTCTCCTGGGTGCGGTCGGGTGTCAGCTGACGTGCGCGGCGGTGGTCCGGCCGGCTGCCGCGTCGTGGGTCGGCGGGGCGGTGCGGGCGATGTCCAGCAGGGACACCGCGCCCACGCGCGCGCCGATCGCGACGACCGCGGGCGTGGCGAGGTCGTCGACGGGGCAGAGGGTCCGGCCGTCGAGGATCTCGAAGTACTCGACGTCGACACCTTCGGCCGCGAGCTCGGCGAGGGCACGCGCACGGGCGTCGCGCGGGTCGCGTCCGCCCTCGGCGACCACGGCGAGCGCGGCGTTCAGGGCGCGCGGCACGCACGCCGCGCGGGCCCGGTGCGGGCCGAGGTGGACGTTGCGGCTCGACATCGCGAGCCCGTCGGCCTCCCGGACCGTCGGCAGAACCCGGATCTCGGCGGGCACGTTCAGATCACCGGCCATGCGCTCGACCGCGATCCAGTGCGGCAGGTCCTTCTCCCCGAAGTACACGATGTCCGGGCCGACGATGTTGAGCAGCTTGACGATCACCGTGCACATCCCGGTGAGCTGCCCGTCCCCGCTCAGACCCGACCGGATCAGCGTCTGGGACAGCGGCCCGTCGATCCGGACCTCGGTGGCGAAGCCGTCGGGGTACATCTCGGCGGCTTCGGGCGCGAACAGGAGGTCGACGCCCTGCTCCCCGGCGATCCGCGCGTCGCGCGCCTCGTCGCGCGGATACGCCTCGAACACCGAGCGGTCGGGGAACTGCGCGGGGTTGACGAACAGCGACACCACGACGGTGTCGCACTCCTCGCGCGCCCGCCGCATCAGGGAGGCGTGCCCGTCATGGAACGCGCCCATCGTGGGGACGAACCCCACGCTTCCCCCCGCCGCCCGCAGCGCGGCCCGCAGTGCGGGGATGGTCCTGATGATCTCCATGGGTCTTCTCCTTCCAGGGCTGAAAGACCCTGAAATGATCTTTCCATCAGGAGATTCTCGACGCCGATACGCCTGCCCAGGACACGGCAACGGGCGGGGAAAGGTCAGGCAACGGCGAAAGGCGCGGCCCATGGGCCGCGCCTCGGTCTTCTCGGGTCCCGGCTACTCGGCCAGGTACTCGAGGATGCGCAGGGGGTCGGGCAGCGGCGCGCCGTCGGGGGGGCGGACCCAGAAGACCTCGCGGCCGGAGGGGAGGACGGACGGGGGCGCGACGACGTAGCTGTCGCGGCAGTGCCAGCGCATGCCCGGGTTGTCGGCGATGGTCTCGGGGGTGGAGTCGAGGTGGCAGGACCACCATTCGGCCTCGTCCTCGGGGTTGCCCCGGGTGGCGACGAAGAACAGCAGCCTGTCGTCGCCCACCCCGGCGACGGGACCGGTCGGCACGCCGGCGGCGGCCATCGCCTCGAGGGCGGCCCGGCCGGTGGCGGCGGGGACGTCGAACACGTCGAAGACCAGGCCGGTCGGCAGGATGACGTTGGCGGCCGGCGTGCGCGACCACCAGCGGTTCAGGGTCTCGGCCTCGGCGGTCGCCTGGATGCCCCAGGCCGCCGACACCGGATGCGCGCCGGGGTCGGGACAGCCGATCCTGTCGCACGAACACGCCCGGTCCACCCCGGCGGACGCGCCCGCCACGACGGTCCAGCCCCGCCGCGCGTAGTCCCGTGCCGCGTCGGCCAACCGGTTCTTCGTGCGTGAATAGCGCGTCACCGCCAACATGTACCGCCCCCCGAGGAGAGAACCGCCCTTCCCCCGATGATGGCGAAAGCCTCCCCGGGCCTGCGCGCCGACCCCCGGATACGGTTCCAAATGACTAGCCGGATAACTACAAAGGAGATCACCCGGCCGAACCGGGCACGGACCCTACCGAAGCCGTCGCGCGACCTCGGTGGCCCAGTACGTCAGGGTCAGGTCGGCCCCGGCGCGCTTGATCGACACCAGCGACTCGAGGATCGCCCTGTCGCGGTCGATCCAGCCGTTGGCCGCCGCCGCCTCGATCATCGCGTACTCGCCGCTCACCTGGTAGGCCGCGACGGGCACCTCGACGGAGTCCTTCACCTGCCGGACGACGTCGAGGTAGAGCCCGGCGGGCTTGACCATGACGATGTCCGCGCCCTCGACGAGGTCGAGGCCGACCTCGCGCAGCGACTCGCGGGCGTTGGCCGGGTCCTGCTGGTAGGCGGCGCGGTCGCCGAACTGGGGGGCGCACTCGGCGGCGTCGCGGAACGGCCCGTACAGCGCGGAGGCGTACTTTGCCGAGTAGGCCATGATCGGCAGATTGGTGAAGCCCGCGCCGTCGAGCGCCGCGCGGATCGCCGCGACCTGGCCGTCCATCATGCCGCTCGGCGCGACGACCTGGGCGCCCGCCTGCGCCTGCGCGACGGCGATCGACGCGTACCGCTCGAGGGTCGGGTCGTTGTCGACCTCGCCCGACGGGGTCAGCAGCCCGCAGTGTCCGTGCGAGGTGTACTCGTCGAGGCACAGATCGGTCATCAGGACCAGGGCGTCGCCGAGATCGGCGGACAGATCGCGCAGGGCGACCTGCATGATCCCGTTCGGGTCGTCGGCCGCCGAGCCGCGCTCGTCCTTGTCGGCGGGGATGCCGAACAGCACGACGCCGCCCACGCCCGCCTCGGCCGCCTCGTGGGCGGCCTTGCGCAGGCTGTCGCGGGTGTGCTGGTACACGCCGGGCATCGAGACGATCTCGGCGGGCTCGGCGATGCCCTCCTTGACGAACATCGGCAGGATCAGGTCGGCGGGGTCGAGCCGGGTCTCGGCGACCAGCCTGCGCAGGGCCGGGGTCCTGCGGAGCCTGCGGGGACGTTCGATCATCAGGTGAACCTCTTCTTCCTCGCTCCGCGCCGCATCTGACTGGGCTTGCGCAGCGGCTCGCCCGCCTCGACCTGGGCGGCGCGCCGCTTCGACCCGTACTCCGCCAGCGCCTCGGCCAGCGCCGACACCGACGGCTTCTCAGCCATAACGTCGACGCGCAGCCCGTATTCCTCGGCGGTCTTGGCGGTCTGCGGGCCGATCACCGCGATCACCGTCACGTTGTGCGGCTTGCCCGCGATGCCGATCAGGTTCTTCACCGTCGAGGACGAGGTGAACAGCACGGCGTCGAAGCCGCCGCCCTTGATGGCCTCGCGGATCGGCTGGGGCGGCGGGGCGGCCCTGACCGTCCGGTAGGCGGTGACGTCGTCGCACTCCCACCCGAGGTCCGTCAGGCCCGAGATGAGGCGGTCTGTGGCGATGTCGGCGCGCGGCAGCAGCACCCGGTTGATCGGGTCGAGGTCCTCGTCGTAGGGCGGCCAGACCTCCAGGAGGCCCTCGCTGGACTGCTCCCCGGACGGCACAAGGTCGGGCACGACGCCGAACTCGACAAGCGCCGCCGACGTCTGCTCACCCACGGCCGCGACCTTCAGGCCCGCGTAAGCACGCGCGTCGAGCCCGTACTCCACGAACTTCTCGCGCACCGCCTTGACCGCGTTCACTGAGGTGAAGACCACCCACTCGTAACGGCCGGTCACCAGGCCCTTGATGGCCCGGTCCATCTGCTGCGGGGTGCGCGGCGGCTCCACCGAGATCGTCGGCACTTCGTCGGGCACCGCGCCGTAGGAGCGCAGCTGCTCCGACAGGTCGGCGGCCTGCTCCTTGGTGCGCGGCACCAGGACCCGCCAGCCGAACAGCGGCTTGGTCTCGAACCACGACAGCCGGTCCCGCCACCGGACGACCTCGCCGACGATGATCATCGCGGGGGTGTCCATGCCCTTGGTCTCGGCGTACAGCCGGTTGAGCGTGGTGACGACCGTCTCCTGCTCGGTCGTGCTGCCCAGCGCGGTGTAGGCGACCGGCGTGGAGTCCGGACGGCCCGCCGACATGATGCCCTTGGCGATCTCGCTGATCATGCCGTCCGCGCCCAGGATCACCAGGGTCGCCTCGCCCGAGGCCACCGTGTCCCAGTCGACGCCGCCGCCGGCCGCGTCGATCACGCGGACCTCGCGGGTGCGGTCGTCGCGCAGCGGGATGCCCGCGTACTGCGGCACCGCCGTGACCGCCGACACCCCCGGCACGATCTCGAACGGCACGCCTTCGGCGGCGCACTGCTCGGCCTCCCTCGCGGTCTTGCCGCCGAGGCCCGAGTCGCCCGACACCAGCCGCGCCACCTCGCCCGTCTTGGCCGCGGCGAGGACGAGCTTGGCCGCGTCCCTGTCGTCGGCGTCGACGATCTCGGCGGCGCCGCACAGCGCGAGCACCTCCTTGGGGCAGGACGAACGGTTCACCACGACCGTGTCGACCTTCCCCAGTACCTCGGCCGCTCGCAGGGTGAGCAGGCCGGGATCGCCCGGGCCCAAGCCCACGAATGTGACGGTCATGGCACCTCCATCAGCTTGTCGGCCCCCTCGGCGAGGAGCCGGGCCGCGAGTCCACGGCCCAGATCCTCGGCCCGGTCGGGGTGGCCGCTCGCGGTGAGCCTGATCTGGCGGGTTCCGTCGACCGACACGACGGCCGCCGTCAGGCTCAGGTTCTGCTCGTCCTCCAGGTACGCGAACGTGCCCACCGGCGCGGAACATCCCGCCTCCAGCACCGCGAGCACGGTGCGTTCCGCGGTGACGGCCGCCCGGCTGGCCGGGTCGTCCAGCGCGCTGAGGATCTCGATCATCCTTGCGTCGTCGGCCCGGCACTCAAGCGCGAGCGCGCCCTGGCCGGGGGCCGGCAGCATCTGGTCGGGCTGGAAGACCTCGCCGATGTCGCCGGTGCGCCTGATCCGCACGAGCCCGGCGTGCGCGAGCACGATCGCGTCGAGCTCTCCCGCGGTCACCTTGCCCAGGCGGGTGTCGGCGTTGCCGCGGATCTCCACGACCTCGAGGTCCGGGCGCATCGCGCGCAGCTGGGCGATCCTGCGCGGCGAGCCGGTGCCGACGCGCGCGCCCTGCGGCAGCTCGCTCAGCTTGCCGGGGCCGCACAGCGCGTCACGCGGGTCGTCGCGCGACGGGATCGCGGCGAGCGCGATGCCGTCGGCGGGGCCGGTGGGCAGGTCCTTCAGCGAGTGCACGGCGAAGTCCACCTCACCGGCGAGGATCTTCTCGCGCAGCGCGTTGACGAACACGCCGGTGCCGCCCATCTGGGCGAGCAGTGCCTTGGAGACGTCACCCTCGGTCGTTACCCCGACGAGTTCGACGGCATGCCCGGTCGCGGCGGTCAACGCGTCGGCCACCAGGCCCGACTGGGTCGTCGCCATCAGGCTCTTGCGGGTCCCGAGGCGCAGGGCTCGCTGGGTCACGACGGCCTCCGTTCCTGGCGCGGCATGTCCGCGCGGGTCACTGCCTCGGGCGCCGCGGGGTCGAGGTCGAACAGTTCGCGCAGGGCGTCGGCGTAGGAGTCGCCGCCCGGCGAGGCCGCGAGCTCCTTCACCCTGACGGTCGGCGCGTGCATGAGCTTGTCGGCCACCCGCCGGACGGTCATGGCCAGCTCGTGCTCGGTCTTGGGGTCGAGGTCGGGCAGCTTGGCGCGCAGCCGCGCGAGTTCCAGCTCCACCACCTCGGCGGCCTTGGTGCGCAGCGCGACGACGGTCGGCGCGACGGCGGCGGCCCGCTCGGCCGACAGGAACGCGGCGACCTCGTCGGCGACGATCCGGCGCACCGCCTCGACGGCCTCGGGCCCGATCGCCCGCGCCGCCTCCTCGGCGGTGCGCAGGTCATCCAGGCCCGCGAGGCCGACGCCCTCCACGTCGCGGACGGCCGGGTCGACGTCGTGCGGCAGCGCGAGGTCGAGGATGAACCTGCGGCCCGGCTCGAGCTGGGCGGGCGTGATGATCCGCCCGGCCCCGGTGCAGGAGACGATCAGGTCGGCGCGGTTCAGCTCGGCGTCCAGCTGTTCGAGTTCGAGCGGCCGCGCCGGGACGCCCTCGGCGGCCGCCGATTCGGCAAGGCGCACCGCGCGCGAGTAGGTCCGGTTGGCGACGGCGATCTCGCCGACCCCGCTGCGGGCCAGCGTGGCGACCGCGAGGCCGCTCATCGCGCCCGCGCCGATCACCAGCGCGCTGCGGCCCTCGAGCTCGCCGAGGTGCGCGGCGGCGACCTGGAGCCCGACGCTGACGAGCGACGCACCCGCCTTGTCGATGCCGGTGTCGGAGTGCGCCCGCTTGCCGACCCGCAGGGCCCGCTGGACGACCTCGTGCAGCGCCCGCCCGATCGTGCCCTCGTCCTGGCCGAGCTTGAACGCCGACCTGATCTGGCCGAGGATCTGCCCCTCGCCGACGACCATGGACTCAAGGCCGCAGGCGACCGAGAACGCGTGCTGGACGGCCCGGTCCTCGTAGTGCACGTAAAGGTGGCGGGTCAGCTCCTCAAGGGCGATGCCCGAGCGCCTGGCCAGCGCCTCGGAGATCACCTGGACGCCGCCGTGGAACTTGTCGACCGCCGCGTAGACCTCGACCCGGTTGCAGGTCGAGACGATCATGGTCTCGCGGACCGCGTCGTGGATCTCGTGGAGCAGCTTCACCAGGTCGTCGCCGGTGATGGAGGCGCGCTCCAGCAGCGTGACGGGGGCGGATCGGTGGCTCAGGCCGACGACGAGCAGGCTCATGGATGTACCTCTACGTACTCTTCGTGCGGTCCGCCGGCTTTGCGCTGCTCGTGGAACGCCAGGATCTGGAGTTCGATCGACAGGTCGACCTTGCGGACGTCGACGCCCTCGGGGACGGTGAGGACGACGGGGGCGAAGTTGAGCACGCTGGTGACCCCGGCGGCGACCACCCGGTCGCACACCGACTGCGCCGCCGACGCCGGGGTGGCGATGACGGCGATGGACACGCCATGGTCCTTGATGATGGTCTCCAGCTCGTCTATGTGCTCCACGGTGAGCCCGGCGATGCGCTGGCCGACGGTCGCGGCGTCGGCGTCGAGCAGTCCGGCCACCCGGAAACCCCTGGACGCGAACCCGCCGTAACCGGCGAGAGCCCGGCCAAGGTTACCCACTCCGATGATGGCCACGACCCAGTCCTGGGTGAGGCCGAGCTCGCGGGAGATCTGGTACACGAGGTACTCAACCTCGTATCCGACCCCGCGCGTGCCGTACGAGCCGAGGTGTGACAGGTCTTTACGGAGCTTGGCGGAGTTCACGCCCGCCGCCGCGGCGAGCTCCTCGGAAGAGACGGTCATCACGCCGCGCTCGGCCAGCCCGTTCAGCGCCCGGAGGTAGACCGGGAGCCGTGCCACGGTCGCCTCGGGGATGCCTTTCACGCCTGCCTTCGTAGGGCCGTCACGAGTGCTGCTCTCCCGATGGGTCTCCCGGGGAGCGCGGTCCCGTCCGGAGACGTCTTTGCCGGCCGAGGGGTCCGAGTCGTGCGCCTGCCGGGGGCTCATCGCGGGTGGGTTGGCCTCTCCTGAGCAGCCCCTCCCACCCCGGGAGAGGCGTATTTCCACCAGGTTAACCCGGTCGTGAACGAATGCACAAAGTCGGGGAATCGGTGTCCGGCCGGTTGTCCCTGGTGGGCAGTGGCCACCGGCTCGGAGAGTGTGACGGACGAGACACTCACCTAGAGGCTAGCGCGCGCCTCAAACGATCTTCATCCACCCGCCAGAAGTCGATCTGGCGGCCGTCGACCAGGGTCACCGGGATGTGGTCGTGGTACTCGCGCAGCAGCGCCTCGTCCCGGGTGATGTCCCGCTCCTCCCAGGGCTCGGCGCAGTCGGCCGCCACCCGCTCGATCACCGCGCGGGCGTCGTCGCACAGGTGGCAGCCGGGCCGGGAGAGCAGGGTGATCATCGCAGGACCGGCAGGCTGCCGCCGGTCAGCTTCAGGTCGATGACGTTGGTGGCCAGCACGTGCGTGCGGCTCTCACCGTGGAAGCGGTGCACGTACGGGCGGCCCTGGTGCTCGTTGTAGGAGGCGCGGTCGCGGAACAGCTGGTAGGAGATGCGCTGGGTCGGCGCGCCCTCCACCTCGTGGCAGGTGAAGATCAGGATGCCGTCCTCGGCGCGCACGGCCTCGCCGATCAGCTGGTTGACCTGCCGGTCGAACGCCTGCTCCCGGCCGTCGAGCAGGGTGTAGACGACGATCTGGCCGTACGGGCCCGTCGGCGGCTGCGGCTGGGGCGGCGGCGGGGTGGCGAACCAGTCGTCCGGCGCGACCGGGCCGGTGGACTGCATCGGCGGCATCGCCTGGGTGGGCGGGCCCGCCGGGGGCTGCGGCGGCATCGGGCGCTGGCCGGTGTGCCTGCCGCCCTGCGGGGGCAGCGGCGGCTGCGGCGGCTCGGGCCTGCGCATGCCCTGGGTGTTGCGGGGCGGCTGCTGCGGGCGGTGCGGCGGGTCGAAGGCCATCTCGTCCTCTGCTTCCTGGTCTGCCGAGCCGTAGTCATGTGGGCCTGTCGCGCCCCTGGGGGCCGTGCTGCCCGCTTCGTCGTGCCTGTCGTCCTCGTCGGAGTCGGCGGACTCGGCCGTCGTCTTGGAGGCGGCGAAGAAGATCAGCCCCGCGGCGGCGGCCAGCCCGACGATCTTAAGCAGACCGGGCAGCCAGCCGACGGCGATCACGTTGATCATCCCCGCGACCGTCGCCAGCGCGGCCGGCAGCATCAGCGGGTAGGCGGCCTTGTCGCGCTTCTGGGTGCGCACGACGGTGGTCGCCACGCCCGCGATGAGCGCGAGCACGGTCAGCACCGTGGCGCCGGTGAGCAGGGTCCCGGGCAGCGGGCCGTAGGCGTCGCCGGGGTTGGGCAGGCCGCTGTCCTGCTTCTTGGTCGACAGCGGGTCGAGCAGCAGCACCACGAGCGCGACGAGCCCGTAGGAGACGCCGACGAGCCGCGCGGCGAACCTGACCTGGACGGGCTTGGCCGCGAGCTCGATCAGCCCGACGGCCGTGCACAGCGGGGCGAGCAGCCCGGCGGTGACCGCCGAAAGCCGGAACGCCGGTCCGCTGAATCCGGCGAAGGAGCCGAGCGCCATGCCCGCGAGCCCGAGCCCCATCAGGACAAGGGCCGCCGACCACACGGCGAGATGCGCCCGCCGCTCTTTGAGGGCGCTCTGAACGAGCAACCCGGCGCCCACGAGGGCTGCCAAAGTCGCCACAAGAGCCAGCATTCCTTCGACCATCGCGCCCCCATGGTGCCCGATGAACCGCGATGGGGCGTACCGGGAGGGCAATTTCTCACGGTTTTTCCATGTAACGCGGCATTGCCGGGCTCTGTCCGACTCCCTAGTGTGGCCTTCGTGCCGAAGGTCACAAGCAGCCCCTAGGAGACCTCCCATGCACGTCGGAGCCGTACGTGCGGAGCCATCGAGCCCGGAGCCGCTTGTCGAACGCGCCCGCAAAGGCTGCCGGGACGCCTTCGCCGATCTTTACGGCCAGTACGTCGATCTGATCTACCGGTACGTCCACGCCCGCGTCGGCGCGCACCCCCTCGCCGAGGACCTCACGAGCGAGACGTTCGCCCGCGCCCTGCGCCGGATAGGCGACTTCACCTGGCAGGGCCGCGACTTCGGGGCATGGCTCGTCACGATCGCCCGCAACCTCGTCGCCGACCACTACAAGTCGGGCAGGTACCGGTGGGAACTCGTCACCGACGAACCCCCCGAGACCCCCCTGGACGGCCCCGAGAACGCCGTACTCGACGCCCTGGCCAACCAGACCCTGTTCCAGGCAGTCCGACGGCTCGGCCCCGACCAGCGGCTGTGCGTCTCGCTCCGCTTCCTCCAGGGCATGTCCGTCGCCGAGACCGCCGAGGCGATGGGCAAGAACGCCGGGGCCGTCAAGGCGCTCCAGCACCGCGCGGTCCGCACCCTCGCCCGCACCCTCCCCCACGACCCCCGCGCCAGCTGAGCTCCGGGCGGTGTTCGATTTGGCCCGGGGGCGCTTTGGGCCACCCCGACTTCGTCGGGAGCGCCCCCGGGCGTTCTGTGACGACGGTCCCGAATCGGAGACACGGACTCGGAATCGGGCGCGGGCCCAACTAGGCTTCCTTGACAGGCGACGGGGAGCGGAGATGGTCACCAGCATGCGGCGGTTCTGGCACAGGCACGAGGACGACCCGGTGGACGCGGGCAAGGCTGCCGTCGAGGCCGTCGAACGCCTGCCGCTCGCGGAGGACCCCTCCGCCGCAGCCTTCTTCGACGTCGACAACACGATGATGCGCGGCGCGTCGATCTACCACTTCGCGCGCGGGCTGGCCAAGCGCCGCATGTTCACCAGCCGCGACCTCCTGCTGTTCGCCTGGGGCCAGGCGGTCTTCCGGGTGCGCGGCACCGAGAACGCCGACCACATCGGCACCGCGCGCGAGACCGCGCTCGGGTTCGTCGCGGGCAAGTCCGTCGAAGAGCTCGTCACCCTGTGCGAGGAGATCTACGACGACGTCATGGAGGACAGGATCTGGCAGGGCACCCGCAGCCTCGCCATGAACCACCTCGACGCGGGCCAGCAGGTCTGGCTGGTCACCGCCACGCCGGTGGAGATCGCCAGGGTGATCGCGCGCAGGCTGGGCCTGACGGGCGCGCTGGGGACCGTCGCGGAGACCGTCGACGGCCACTACACCGGCCGCCTCGTCGGCAACCTCCTGCACGGGCCCGCCAAGGCCGAGGCCGTGCGCGCGCTCGCCGAGCGGGAAGGGCTCGACCTCGCCCGCTGCGCCGCCTACAGCGACTCGGCCAACGACCTGCCGATGCTGACGGCCGTCGGCGAGCCGCACGCGGTCAACCCCGACGGCGAGCTGCGCGACCGCGCCAAGGCCGACGACTGGCCCATCCACGACTTCCGCACCGGCCGCAAGGTCGCCCTGGTGACCCTGCCCGCGGCGGCGGGCGCGGGCGCGCTGGCCGGGGGCGTCGCGGCGGGCATCGCGCTGCGCCGCCACTACCGCGCGCCCGTAAGCCGCGTCTGAGACGGCTAGAAGGCCGGTCCTCGCCGCAACAGCAGGTCGTACACCATCTGCTGGACTGTCTCGCGCACCCGGTCGGTGAGCTCGTAGACCGCCATCGGGTCGTCGGCCTGGTCGGGGTCGTAGTCCTCGACGCTGATCGGCTCGCCGACCTGGATCATCCACTTCGACGGCAGCGGCACCACGCCGAGCGGCCCGAGCAAGGGGAACGTGGGCGTCACCGGGAAGTACGGGAACCCGAGCAGCCGCGCGAGCGGCTTGAGGTCGCCGATCTTCGGATAGATCTCCTCGGCCCCGACGATCGCCGTCGGGATGATCGGGACACGGGCCCGCAAAGCCGTCACGACGAACCCGCCACGGCCGAACCGCTGCAACCGGTAGCGCTCGCTGAACGGCTTGCCGACGCCCTTGAAGCCTTCGGGGAACACCCCGACAAGTTCGCCCTTGGCCAGCAGCCGCAGCGCGTCCGGCGGGGTGGCGAGGGTGTGGCCCGACTTGCGGGACAGATGCCCGAGGAACGGCACCTGGTAGACAAGGTCCGCGCCGAGCAGCCGCAGATGCCGGTCGAGCGCGTCGCGCAGCCCGACCTGGAGCATGATCGCGTCGAGCGGGAGCACGCCCGAGTGGTTGGCGGCCAGCAGTGCGGGGCCGGTATCTGGCACGTTGTCCAGGCCGTGCAGTTCGACCCGGAACCAGTGCCGGTACAGCAGCCGCGCGAGCGGGACGAGCACGGAGTCGGTGAAGTCGGGGTCGTAGCCGAACTCGTCGACCTCGTAGTCGCCGGCGACGCGGCGGCGCAGGAACGCGAGGCCCGACGCGACCGCCTTCTCCAGCGAGCCGCGCTCGTCGTCGGGTTCGCGGTAGCCGTGCAGCGGGATGACCCGCGCCATCGGCTCGGCGGTGTCGGCGTCGTCGCGGCCGTCGGAGGCGTTCATCATCGTGCGGCACCCCCGCCCGGCAGGCCCGCGGCGAGCATGTCGAAGAGACCGAGCGGCAGCTCGTTGGACAGCCCGTGGGCCTGGGCGAACTCGGCGAAGGCGGCGGCGGTGTCGAACTTGGGACGCCACCCCAGCTCCGCCTCGATCCGTGCGGTGTCCACGACCCTCCCGTAGGTGAGCCAGCGTTGCAGCTCGCTGGAGAAGCCGGGAAGGGTGCCCGCCCTGCGCCCGGCGTCCCCGACGAGCGCGTAGGCGGGCGACGGCAACGGCACCGCCGCGCGCCCGGCCCTGCGCAGACACTGCGACAGCAGCAGGACGCCGTCGCCCGCGACGTTGTACACGCCGGGATGGTCCTCAAGGGTCATCCTGCGCAGCACCTCGACGCCGTCGTCCTCGTGCAGGAACTGCAGCCGCGGGTCGTACCCGAGCACCGTCGGCACCGCGGGCATGCGCAGCACCCGCGTCAGCGGCGAGTCGACGCCCGCGCCGAGGAAGTTCACGAACCGCAGCACCGACACGACGAGATCGGACCTGCGGCGTTGCAGCCCGCGCACATAGCCCTCGACCTCGGCGGCGTCCTTGGCGTAACCCGACACCGGAGGCTCCACCGGCTCGGTGTCCTCGGTGAAGACCGCGGGATCACGCGGCGACGACCCGTACACCGACGCCGACGAGCGCACCACGAGCTTGCGCATGTGCGGCGAACGCTGGCACGCCGCGAGCAGCTGCATCGCCCCGATGACGTTGATCTCCTTGGCGGCGGCGCGCTGCCCCGACGGAGACGTCACGAGGCTCAGGTGCACCACGGTGTCGACCTCCGCGGTGTCGATCACCTTGGCGATGCTCGGGGTGCGGATGTCCACCCTGACGAACTCGGTGCGACCGAGCCGGTGCGCGGGCGGAACCGTGTCGACGCCGATGACCCGCTCGATCCCCGGATCGGCCTGAAGGGTGTTCGCGACCCGCGCGCCCAGGAACCTGGAGACCCCGGTGACCAGGACGACGCGGGCCGCTCCCCCTGAGGGGGAGGAACCGGTACGCGCAGAAGACGCACGCGGAGATGACGCGGGTGTAGAACCCATGGTGCGGCCCACCCCTCACGGCTGGAAGTCGCTGCGAGCTGCGGCCTACTTCTTGTTGCGACGCTGCACGCGGGTCTTCTTCAGCAGCTTGCGGTGCTTCTTCTTGGCCATCCGCTTACGACGCTTCTTGATAACGGAACCCACGAAACCTCACTCAGACGATCCCCGGCCATCGCCCGGATGACCGTTGCGGGGTGTGCAGGAAAGGGCCGCTAGACAGCGGTCCAGCGCCTAACACTACCGGTGGTCGTCCCTTGAGTAGTACCGGCGGCCTCTCGGCCGCCGGTGTCGGTGGTGTCCCCGTCCCCGTCAAAGGCGCGGGCTTGGACTACCCGGCCTCGATGTATGCCTCTCGCAGGTAGTCGTGGACAGCCTGCTCGGGAACCCGGAACGAGCGCCCGACCCGGATGGCCGGTAGTTCGCCCGAGTGCACCAGTCGGTAGACGGTCATCTTGGACACCCGCATCACCGACGCCACCTCGGCGACGGTCAGGAACCTCACCTCACTGAGGGGTCGTTCGCCTGCGCCCATGGGTCGCCCTCTCCCACACGTGCCGCGCACCTGCCCTTCGGGTGACTTCGATCACCGCACGTGTTCTTCATCCAGCGTAAATCGCGTACCGCAAGTCGCAAGGGGTTCTTCAGGCCGACAGGTCAGCGCGGGCCATCAGATAGCGCGTCAGAGGGGTGTAGTGCCGGGGGAGCACGAAGTCGTCCAGCGGCACACAGACCTCTATTTTCCCCAGGACATGCCCCGCGAACAGGGCGGGATCGTTGCAGTCGGCGAATCCCACCGTCGAAACGCCCGCCTCTCCCGCCGCTCCAGCCCACCCGTGGTCGGCGATGACCAGGTCCGGCCAATACCGGGATTCACCTGCGAGGTTTGCCAGCATCTCTTCCATGGGAGCGGAGTGATGCGTGTGCCGCAACTCGCCTTCTCCCTCGAGCGCGGCGACGCCCTTGGTGTACCGGATCGTCCTGGTCTCGGGGCCGTGTCTGCCCTCGAACGACAGGTATGACCAGCCGTCGGCGGGCGTCGGGACAGTGCAGCCCGCGGCGCGCAACGCGTCGGCGAGCGGCGCGTACAGGACGTCGAGGAGCGCGGCGGGGTGGCCGGTCGCGAGCACGACCGTCTGACGTTCCCGCGCCGCCTTCCCGATCCGGTCGCCCATCGCGTCGAGGGCGTCGAGGGTGCGGTCGACGTCGATGGTGTCGTCGCCGTACCAGTGGTCGAGGTCGGGGCTCGTCCCGGCGAGGTCGGCCATCATCGCGACGGTGCGCTCGTACGTCCAGGAACCGAGGTCGAGGCCGAACTGGTAGTACGGGTCGCCTTCTGCCATCTTGCGGAAGTGCCTGAGGTTGTTGTGCCTCGGCGTGGCGACGTCGCCCGCGATGTAGTGGCGCAGCAGGTGCGCGCGCAGCTCCGCGCGCGTCGGCACGGGTTCGGCTGCGGATTCGGGTCCGGTCACAGGGGGAGCAGGCCGTGCTCGGGGAAGACCGCCTTGCGGGTCGCCAGGATCGCCTGGTCGATCGGGTTGGCCGGGTCGAAGCCCTCGCCCCACGTCTGCACCTCCACTTGGAAACCGTCGGTCATCACCTTGGGCGCGACCTCGCCCGTCCGCTCCAGCGTGTACGCGCGCCAGTCTTCCGGGCACGCCGTCTGCGGGTCGATCGGCCGTCCCGACGCCTCGGCGAGCAGGTGCGTCCACGCGCGCGGGACGACCCGCACGAGTTCGTAGCCGCCGCCCCCGGTGAGCACCCATCTGCCGCCCGCCGTCTCGTGCGCGAGCCTGTGCAGCTCGCCGTAGATGGCGCGCTGGCCGTCGACGCTCAGGGACAGGTGCGCGAGCGGGTCCTGGACGTGCGTGTCGCAGCCCTGCTGGGTCACCAGGACCTGCGGCTGGAACGCCTCAAGAAGCTGGGGGACGATGGCCTGGAAGGCGCGCATCCACGCGCGGTCCCCCGTGCCGGGCGGCAGCGCGACGTTGACCGCGCTGCCCTCCGCGCCGGTCTCGTGCGGGAACCCGGTGCCCGGAAAGAGCGTTCTGGGCGTCTCGTGCAGGCTGATGGTGAGGACGCGCGGGTCGTCGTAGAACGCCTTCTGGACGCCGTCGCCGTGATGCACGTCGACGTCCACGTAGGCGACCCGCTGCGCGCCGTGCTCGAGCAGCCAGGCGATCGCGACGGCCGGGTCGTTGTAGACGCAGAAGCCGGCGGCGGCGTCCGGCATCGCGTGGTGCAGGCCGCCCGCGATGTTCGCCGCGTGCGGCACCTCGCCCTCCCACACCGCGCGCGCGGCGGCCACCGACGCGCCCACGACCAGCGCGGACGCCTCGTGCATGCCCGCGAAGAGCGGATTGTCGGCGGTGCCGAGCCCGTACCGGTAGTCGGGCTTCAGGGTGTGCCCGGCCGCCTTGACCGCCTCCATGTAGGCGCGGTCGTGGACGAGCGAGATGAGCCCGTCACCGGCCGAGGTGAACCCGGCGACCTCCGCGTGGTCGAAGACGCCAAGCGCGCGGGCGAGCCGCATGGTCAGATCCACCCTGATCGGGTTGAGCGGGTGGGTCGGGCCGAAGTCGTAGGACAGCAGCTTGTCGTCCCAGTAGACCCGCAGTTCGCCGCTCATTGATCACTCCGCCGCCTCGTCGACCGCCCGATGATCCCACCGTAGCGTGTTATACGGAGCGTGACATGGAGCGTACCAATTTGACGCTTTTCGTAGGGTAACTCTGTTGTCAGAATGGGTAACCTTTAACAAAGCGGAAACACTTGGGGTGGCCATGACTGAGAACCTCGTCTCATCGGTGCCCGTCCCGCGCGCCTCCGACGGGGACTGGGAGTGGCGTCCCAGCCTGCAGAGCCGCGTGCTGGGCGGGGCGCTCCGCCTCACCATGCGCCCCCTCATCCACCGCGCCCCGAGCCACCCCGTGCCCATCCGGGTCGCGCGCCGCGCACTGGACAGGGCCGCGGCCCTCCTGCCGACCGACCGGCGCGTCCGGGTCGAGCGGGTACGCGACCCGCACCTGCGCACCGGGCACGTCATGCGGGCCGAGTGGATCATCCCCGAGTCCGCCGACGACTCCGGAGCCGTGCTTTACCTGCACGGCGGAGGCTACATCCTGTGCTCCCCGCAGACGCACCGGCCCCTCACCAGCCGCGTCGCCCTCGACACCGGGCTTCCCGTGCTTGCCCCGCACTACCGGCTCGCCCCCGAGCACCCCTTCCCCGCCGCCCTTGAGGACGCCCTCGCCGCCTACCAGTGGCTCCTCGACCGCGGCCACCAGAAGATCGTGATCATGGGCGACTCCGCGGGCGGCCACCTCGCCGCCGGGCTCGCCGGGGAGATCACCAGGACCGGCCTTCCCGAGCCCGTCGGCATCGTCCTGTACTCCCCGTGGGTCGACCTGTTGTGCGAGCTGTCCGTCCCGCACGACAAGCAGGTCCGCGACTCCTTCATCAGCCCCTTCGCGGCCCGCCGCGTCGGCAAGCTGGTCGCCGGTCTGGAGATCGACCCCCGCCTGCACCTCCTCACCGCCGACTGGACCGCGCTCCCGCCCGTCCTCATCCAGGTCGGCGGCGACGAGGTCCTCCGCCCCGAGGCCGAAGAGCTCGCCCGCCTCCTCACCGCCGCCGGCGGCCGCGTCGACCTCCAGATCTGGCCCGGCCAGATCCACGTCTTCCAACTCCTCAACCGCCTCCTCCCCGACGCCGACGAAGCCATGCGCCAAACCGCCACCTTCATCACCCAAGCCCTCACCACCCCCGACACCCAACCCGACCAGGGCCTAACCGTCGTCGCCTAACCCCAACCCACACCCCCAAACACAAGCACAACACGCGAAACGCACCCAGCACGCAACGCAGAACGCAAGGCGCAAAGCACGCGACGCAGGGCGCAGGACGCAAAGCGCGCGGCGCGGGACGCATGGACGCGACGCACGCGACGCACACGACGCACGCGACGCAGGACGCAAAGTGCGCGGTGCGGGACGCAGGGACGCGAAGCGCGCGGCGCTGCGCGCAGGGCGCAAAGCGCGCGGTGCGGGACGCAGGGATGTGAAGCGCGCGGCGCTGGGCGCAGGGCGCAAAGCGCGCGGTGCGGGACGCAGGGATGTGAAGCACGCGGCGCAGGGCGCAGGGCGCAAAGCGCGCGGTGCGGGAGGTAGAGCGCGCAGGGTGCAACGCGGGTGGGGTCAGTCGGTGCGGAGGGCGGTTACGGGGTCGAGGCGGCCGGCGCGGCGGGCTGGCATGACGCCGAAGAAGATGCCGACGGCGGCCGAGACGGTGAAGGCCAGGGCCGGGGACCACCAGGCGATGGTGGCGGGGACCGGGGACAGGGCGGCGATCGCCAGGGACGTGGCAGCGCCAAGGGCTATGCCGGTGAGGCCGCCCACCGAGGTCAGAAGGACCGCTTCCACGAGGAACTGGCCGACTATGTCGCGTTGGCGTGCGCCGAGGGCCTTGCGGAGGCCGATCTCGCGGGTCCGTTCGCGGACGCCGACCAGCATGATGTTGGAGACGCCGACGCCGCCGACCAGCAGGGAGATCGCCGCAATCGCCGCCAGGACGGCCGTTAGCACGCTGAGAACCGTGCCGATCGTGCCGAGTAGCTGGGTCTGCGTTACCGCGGAGAAGCGCTCGCCAGGGTGGGCGTCCTCTAGCGCGCTGACGATCCTCGGTTGGAGCGCGGTGACGGCGTCGGCGTCGGGCGCGCGCACCGCGACGAGGTCGACCCGGTTCACGCCGAGGAGCCGGTGCGCGGCGGTCAGCGGGATCTGCACCTCGGCGTCGCGCGACTGCCCGAACGTCTGGCCGACCGGCGCGAACACCCCGACCACCCGGAACCGCGCGCCCGCGACGCTCACCTGACGCCCCAGCGGATCGACGTCCCCGAACAGCCGCGCGGCGGCGTCAGGCCCGAGGACGGCGACCCGCCGCGCCGTCTCCACGTCGATCTCCGACAGGTACCGCCCACGGTCGAGCGGCCGGTCGAACACGCGCAGCCCGTTCTCGTCCGCGCCGGTGAGCGTGGTGAACAGCTCGGCGCGCCCGTTGCGCACCGCCTCCCCCGACGTCAGCGCCGCGGTCACCGCCCCCTGCCCCGCCACCCCGCGCAGCAGCGCCACGTCCTCGGCCGTCATCCGGCTGACGGTCGGCGCCGACCCCAGCCCGAACTCCCCCGGCACCACAAAGATGATGTTCGACCCGAGCCCCTCGATCTCCCCCTCGACCATGTCCCGCGCGCCCCCGCCGATCGCCACGAGCACCACGACCGCCCAAACCCCAATGACCACCCCCAACATCGTCAGCCCACTCCGCACCCGATTCACCCGCAACGCCTCAACCGCCACCGCAACCAACTCCCCCACCTTCACGCGCCCTCCACCCCCTCACCCTCAACCCCGACATCACGCCCACTCTCACCGTCGCGCTCAATCCCGGCATCACGCCCGATCCCGCCGTCGCGGCCGATCCCGGCATCACGCCCAATTCCGCCGTCGCGGCCGATCCCAGCGTCGCGGTCGATCCCAGCGTCGCGGTCGATTCCGGCATCACGCTCGATTCCGCCGTCGCGGCCGATCCCGCCGTCGCGCCCGATCCCGGCGTCGCGCCAGATCCCAGCGTCGCGCCAGATCCCAGCGTCGCGCCCGATCCCAGCGTCGCGCTCGATCCCAGCGTCGCGCTCGATTCCGGCGTCGCAGCCGATCCCGGCGTCGCGCTCGATTCCGGCGTCGCGGCTGATTCCGGGGTCGCGGCCGGTCCCGGGGTCGCGGTCGGTGGCGCGGTTGCGGTCGGGGGCGGGGGTGGGGTCGGGGGCGGTGTCGTGGGCGAGGAGGCCGTCGCGGACGTGGAGGCGGCGGGGGGCGCGTTCGGCGACGTCGGGTTCGTGGGTGACCAGGATGACCGCCGCGCCGGTTTCGGCGTTCAGGCGTTCCAAGAGGTCCATCACCTCGTGGCCGGTACGGGTGTCGAGGTTGCCGGTGGGCTCGTCGGCCAGCAGGAGGCGGGGGTTGCCGACCAGCGCCCGCGCGATCGCGACGCGCTGCTGTTCGCCGCCCGACAGCTGGTTGGGGCGGTGGCCGAGCCGGTGGGCGAGGCCGACGGTCTCCAGCGCGGCCGCCGCGCGCTCGCGGCGCTCGGCCTTCGGCACGCCCCGGTACGCGAGCGGAAGCCCGACGTTGTCCAGCGCGCTGGTGCGGGCCAGAAGGTGGAACGACTGGAAGACGAACCCGATGTGCGTGTTGCGCAGCTCGGCGAGCTCATCCGGGCTGAGCGCGGAGATGTCGCGTCCCGCGACGCGCAGGGTCCCCGTCGTCGGCCGGTCCAACGCGCCGAGCAGATGCATGAGCGTGGACTTCCCCGACCCCGAAGGCCCGAGGATCGCCGCGTACTCGCCTTGCGCTATCCGCAGGCTCACCCCCTTCAGCGCCTGCACGCTGACGCCGTCCAACTCATAAGTACGGGTGACGTCCACGGCCTCCAAGGCGGGCGTCCCGCTCACGTCAGGTCCTGTCCCGCCTCGACCGAGTCGGCCCCCGAGACGACGATCGCGTCGCCCTCCCCGAGCCCGGACACGACCTCAACCCTTCCGTCCCCCTCAGCCCCCAGCTTCACGACCCGCCGTACGGCCTTGCCCCCGTCGTTCACCCACACGACGCTGTCACGCCCACTGCTGACGACGGCCGCCACGGGGATCACAAGAACGTCGTCCACCTCCCTGACGGTGATGCGCACGACCGCGCTCATCCCCGGCTTCGGCTCGGGCGCTTCGGCCCCGTCAGGGAGGGTCCCCCCGGCGAGTTCAAGCTGGACCTGGTACGTGACGCCGCCTCCCGTCCCGGCCTTGGGCGTCACCCCGACGCTGTAGACCTTCGCCGTGTACACGGCCTCGGGAAGCGCGTCGAAGTCGGCGTCGGCGCTGCGTCCGCGTTCGACCTTGAGCACGTCGGACTCGTCGATGTCGGCGGTCAGCCGCAGCTCGGACACGTCGGTGACGGTGACGACCGCGGCCCCCGACGTCACCGGCGCGCCGACCGCGACCGCAGCCCCGTCGGTCGCCGCCCCCGGCACCGCCAGGTCCCCGGTCAGCCCGGCGAGCTGCGACGGAAGCAACCCCGCCAGCGCGTCATTGCTGCCCCCCGACGGCCCGCCGAGGCTCACCACTCCCGCGAACGGCGCGCGCAGCACAAGCCCGTCGACGGTCCTGCGCGCCGCCTTCACCGCGGCCTTCGTCTGCACCCTGCTCGCCGCGCCGATGGACGACAGCGCGGCGGTCACCCCGCCGATTCCCGCGTTCAGCCGTTCCACCGCGGCCTCGGCCGCGCCCGCCGCGCTGGCGTAGTCGCCCTCGGCCTGGGTGATCTCCGCGAGCGCCTTCGCGCGCTCCTTCGGGTCCTCGATCGTCATCGCGACCTCACGCGCCTTCTTGAAGCCGCGCTTGGCGATCTTGTCGATCTCGTCCTTGAACGCCGCGATGCTCAGCCCCGAGGGCCGCGCGACGCCGTCGGCGGCCTGCCGGTCGGCCTCCTCGGCCTGGTCGAGCTGCTCCTGGGCGGAGGGCGAGGCAATCCTTGCGAGGACCTGCCCCTCCTTCACCCGGTCGCCGTCCCTGACCCGCAGCTTCGCGACGGTCCCGTCGGCCGGGCTGCGCAGCGTCGCGTTCGCCTTGGCCGTCAGCGTCGCCGGGGCCTCGACGGTCTCGGCGACCCCGCCGCGCTCGACGACGCCGAGCCTGATCCTGCCGGTGTCCCCGTCGTCCGAGCAGCCGCTCAGCGAGCCGAGCGCGAGGGCGAGGGCAAGCGCCGGGGGGACGAAACGCCGCATCGTCACAAGCGCATGCTAGGTGCGCATACCGCGCAATCCCCTTGGGTCCCCCGAAAAAGCACAGACCCCCCGAATCACAGGAGGCCGGTACGTAGCGGGCCTCAGCCCCCGGCGAGCTCCCTGCCCCGGTTGCGCGCCGCCTCGATCGCCTCCAGGACCGCCGCCCGCACCCCGTGCCGCTCAAGCTCGCGGATCGCCGCGATCGTCGTGCCGCCCGGCGAGGTGACCGCCTCGCGCAGCAGAACCGGGTGCTCGCCCGAATCGCGCAGCATGACCGCCGCGCCCACCGCCGACTGGATCACCATGTCAAGCGCCGCCGCGCGCGGCATCCCCAGCAGGATGCCCGCGTCGACCATCGCCTCGACCAGGTAGTAGAAGTACGCGGGTCCCGAGCCGGACAGCGCGGTCGCGGCGTCCTGCAGCGACTCGGGGATGCGCGTCACCTTGCCGACGGGCTCGAGCAGCTGCTCGGCGAGCCGCAGATGCTCCTCCGACGCGTGCGACCCGGCCGAGATGACGCTCATCGCCTCGTCCACGAGCACCGGCGTGTTCGACATGACGCGCACGACCGGCGCGTCCGAGCCGAGCCGCTGCTCGATGAAGCCCGAGGTGATCCCCGCCGCCATCGAGACCACGAGCGTGGACGCCGCGACGTGCCCGCCGACCTCGTCGAGCAGCGCGCCCATGTCCTGCGGCTTGACCGCCAGGACCAGCACCGACGCCTTCGCCGCGGCCTCGGCGTTGGACACCGCGCCGACCCCGTACCGCTCGCGCAGCAGCTCAGCGCGTTCGCGACGGCGTGCCGTCACCAGCACCTCGTCGGGCGTGCGCCCCGCCCGGAGCAGCCCGGAAAGCAGCGCTTCGCCCATCTTGCCGGTACCGAGTATCGCGATCATCACACACCTGACCTGGTCACGAGCTGAGGGGAGTCATCCGACGTCCCAGCCTAGTGCGGCCGCGGACCCCCCTCCCGATCAGGTGGGAGCGCCGCGCAGCAGGAACCGCAGATCGGCCGGGTGCTCGGACATCCTGCGCATCACGTAGGGGTACCAGTTGCCTCCGTACGGCACGTAGACGCGCATACGCGCCCCCGAGTCCGCCAGACGCCTCTGTTCGTCGGGACGGACGCCGTAGAACATCTGGTACTCGAAGGAGTCGTACGGCCTGTCGTGGATGATCCGCAGGGCGTCGACTATCTCCAGCAGCCGGGGGTCGTGCGTGGCGATCATCGGATAGCCCTCCCCCGCCATGAGGACGCGCAGGCACCTGACGAACGACCTGTCGATCTCCTCGCGGTCGGTGAACGCGACGTCGGACGAGGCGGGGAACGACCCCTTGCACAGCCGCACCCGCGACTCGGCGTGCGACAGCTCCGCGCAGTACTCCTCCGACCTGCGCAGCGACGACTGCACCACCGCGCCCGTCGCCGGATAACCGAACCGCAGGCCGTCCACCACGCGCCGCGTCGCCTCGAGGCTCCCGTGGTCCTCCATGTCGATCGTGACTGTCGTGCCCGCCGCGGCGGCCGCCTCGCAGATCCGCTCGGCGCACGCATAGGCGAGCGCCTCGTCGAAGCGCACCCCCAACGCGCCGAGCCGCAGGGACACCTCCGCGCCCTCGGGCAGCTCCTGGAGCAGCCGCTCATACGCCTGGACGGTCGACTCGGCTTCCGCCCGGTCGGTGACGTCGTCGCCGAGCCTGTCGACGCTCACCAGCATGCCCTCGCTGCGCAGAATCCTGGTGGCGAGCAGCACCTCGCCGACCGTCTCCCCCGCGACGTACCTCCCGGCGGCCGCGCGCGCCGAAGGCATCCGTTCGACGGCCTTGCGCAGCGGTCCGCCCCTGCGTGCGGCAGCCTGAAGTGTCCGGCGCAGCATCGGGTCCCCTTCCCGGTCTGGCACTCCCCCGCCCACCACCCTAGGCCGCGCCCACCGCGCGCGCCCGCGCCGACGCGGCCGGGAAGGCCCCTGCGGGCCGCTCAGATCCGTGCAGAAGGCGGCACACCGCGTGGCGCGCCCCAGCCCACCCCCGGGAGCCCCACGGCCCCCAGCGGCCCTAGCGGCCGGACTGCCGGGAGACCTCACCGGACGCCGAGACCTCCCAGGTCCGGCTCGCCGCAAGGTGCAGCCGCGCGAACGCCAGCGCCTCGGCGAGATCCTCAACGCGCTCAGACCGCGACGTCACCTTGCGGGTGTTGACCTCGAGCACCACATGGCCCCGGTAGCCCTCAAGGGCAAGGCGCTCAAGCATCTCCCCACAAGGCTGCGTGCCACGGCCGGGGACAAGGTGCTCATCCTTGTTCGGGATGCCTACGCCGTCGGCGAGGTGCAGGTGCCGCAGCCGGTCGCCGAACTTGTCGGCCATCGCCAGCGAGTCGCTGCCGGACACCGCGGTGTGCGACATGTCCAAGGTCAGGTGCGGGTAGTCGTAGCCGCTCGGATCCCAGTGCGGCGAGTACATGCCCAGCTCCGTGCCGCGCGCCTTCGCCGGGAACATGTTCTCGACCGCGAAGATCACGTCGGTCTCGTCCTGCATCCTGGCGAGCCCCACCTCGAACTCGCGGGCGTACTCGCGCTGCCAGCGGAACGGCGGATGCACCACGACGACCTCGGCCCCGAGCTGCTCGGCGATGTCCTTCGAGCGCATCAGCTTCACCCAGGGATCACGCCCCCACACCATCTGCGTGAAGATCAGGCATGGCGCGTGGATCGACTTGATCGGCATCTGGTGGTACTCCGACAGCCGCCGCAGCACGTTCAGGTCCTGCGAGGCCGCGTCGAGGGTCACCATCACCTCGACGCCGTCATAACCCAGCCAGGAGGCCGTCTCGAACGCGCTCGGCACCTTCTCCGGGTAGACCGAGGCCGTCGAGAGCGTGATCGGGGCGTCGGGCACCCTGATCGAATTGGCTATGTCGTTACGGGACAAGGCTGCGCCTCCCTGGCCGTTCCTAGCAGTGAAAGCCTATGCGCTTTCTCGCGCGGAAGCGCGCCGCGTGGCGCGAAGCACAAGGCCCCCACCTCCGACGGGGCGGAGAAACCGGCGGACGCGGTTACCCTCGGTGGCGTGATGGAGATCGCCCCCGGAGCCGTACCCAGTCCCAACATCTGGAACACGCCGCAGATCTACGAACTCGAGAACAAGGCGGTCGACCCCGACGGGCTGCTCGCCGAGGCGATGTGGCGGATCCGCCCCTGGGACGGCGCGACGGTGCTCGACCTCGGCTGCGGAACCGGGTTCCACCTGCCGTTCTTCGCCGAGCGGGCCGGGCGCGTCGTGGGCGTCGAGCCGCACGCCGGGCTCGCCGCGACGGCCCGCAGACGCGTCGCCGGCCTCGGGCACGTCTCGGTCCGGACGGGCTCGGCCCAGAAGATCCCGCTGCCGGACGCGTCGGTGGACGTCGTGCACGCACGGTGGGCGTACTTCTTCGGGCCAGGCTGCGAACCCGGCCTGCGCGAGGTCTCCCGCGTGCTGCGGCGCGGCGGCGCGGCCCTGGTGATCGACAACGACGCGACGCGCTCGACCTTCGGGCGCTGGTTCCGTCAGTGGCTGCCCGCCTACGACCCCGAGGCCGTCGAACGGTTCTGGAACCGTCACGGGTTCGCGCGGGAACCCCTGATGCTGCGCTGGTCGTTCACCTCACGCGACGACCTCGCCGCGGTCCTCGGCATCGAGTTCCCCGCCGACCTCGCCGAACGCTTCCTCGCCGAGACCCCGGGCCTCGAGGTCGACTACGCCGTCAACCTCTGGCACCGCGCCTACTGACCGGGCTGACCGGGCCCGCGGGGCATGACCCCGGCGCTTCCCATTGCTGGACAAGATGTATAACAATGCGGGAAGAGGAGGTCGATCCATGAGCCGTCGCACCACACTGTGGACCGCCGCCGCCCTCGGCGCGACCACGGCCGGGGCAGCAGTCGCCGGGGCCGCCGTCCAACGGCACGCCGCACGCCGCCTTGCCCTGCGCCCCGACCCTTACGCGGGCGAACCCCTGGGCCGCCGCCGCGGCACGCCCGTCGAGGTCACCGCCGACGACGGCACGATCCTGCACGCCGAGATCGACAACCCCGACCGCGACGACGTCGCCGTCGTCTTCTGCCACGGCTGGACCCTCACCGGCGGCTCCTGGCACTTCCAGCGCGAGGCCCTGCAGGACAGCGCCCGCGTCGTCGTCTGGGACCAGCGCGGCCACGGCAGGTCGGGATCGGCCGCGCACGGCACCTACGGGCTGCCGCAACTCGGCCACGACCTGCGCGCCGTCCTCGACGCGACGGTGCCCGAGCACACGCCCGTCGTCCTCGTCGGCCACTCCATGGGCGGCATGACGATCATGCGGTTCGCCGACTCCTACCCCGAGCTGATGGGCTCCCGCATCAAGGCGGCGGCGCTGGTGTGCACGTCGAGCGGCGGCCTCGGCGAGGTCACCCTGGGACTGCCCGCCGCGCTCGCCAGGATCACCCAGCGCCTCCTGCCGACGGGCCTGCGCTCGGCCACCCCGCGCGTCCTGCCGCTGGAGCGGGTGCGCCGGCACGGCCGCACCGCGTCACTGCTGATCGAGGACTTCATCGCCTTCGGCCCCGACGCCAGCCCCACCGCGGTCCGCTTCGCCGAGGACATGATGGCCGAGACCCGGCTCGACGCCCTCACCGGCTTCCTCCACTCGATGATCACCACCCCCGAGATCTCCCCCTGCACCCCCCTCGCCGACATCGAGACCCTCATCGTCGCCGCCGAGAACGACCGCCTCACCCCCGTCGAGCACAGCCTCACCATCGCCACCAAGTGCCCCAAGGCCCGCCTGGAGGTCATCCCCACCGCGGGCCACATGGCCATGCTGGAGCGCCCCACCCCCCTGACCGACCACCTCAGGACCCTGCTCACCCACATCTGATCCGGCCCCCCGACCCCGCCGCGTTCGCGGGACGACGCGGCGGGCGGGCGGGTCAGACGTAGCGTTCCAGGATGCTGGACTCGGCGAGGCGGGACAGGCCCTCGCGGACGGAGCGGGCACGGGACTCGCCGACGCCGCCGACGGCCTGGAGGTCGTCGGTGGTGGCCGCCAGGAGCTTCTGGAGGCCGCCGAAGTGCTCCACGAGGCGCTCCACGACGGTGTTGGGCAGCCGGGGCACCTTCGCCAGGAGGCGGTAGCCCTTGGGGCTCACCGGCAGGTCGAGGGCGTCGGTGCCGGTGAAGTCCATGGTGCGGGCGACGTCGCCGAGGTCGATGAGATCGGCGGCCGTGAGCGCGTCGAGCGCCTCGAGCACCGCGGCGACCGGCCGCTGGGTGGGCCGGTAGTCCCGCACGATCAGCTCGCGCTCCTCCTCGACGCCCGAGACGAGCTCGTCGAGCTGGAGCGACAGCAGCCGCCCGTCGGTGCCGAGCTCCACGACGTAGCCGTCGATCTCGTCGGCGATGCGCCGGACCATCTCGAGCCGCTGCACGACGGCCGTGACGTCCCGGACCGTCACCAGGTCCTCGATCTCCAGCGCCGACAGCGTGCCGGAGACCTCGTCAAGCCGGAGCTTGTACCTCTCCAGCGTGGCGAGGGCCTGGTTCGCCTTCGACAGGATCGCCGCGGAGTCCTCGAGGACATAGCGCCCGTCGAGGTACAGCGCGATGATCCGCATCGACTGGCTCACCGTGATGACCGGGTGGCCGGTCTGCTTCGCGACGCGCTCGGCGGTCCGGTGCCGGGTCCCCGACTCCTCGGTGGGGATCGCCGGATCGGGCACGAGGTGCACCGCGGCCCGCACGATCCTGGTGCACGAGGAGTCCACCACGATCGCGCCGTCCATCTTCGCCAGCTCGCGCAGCCGGGTCGCGGAGAACTCCACGTCGAGCTCGAACCCGCCGGTGCACAGCTCCTGCACCAGCTTGTCGTAGCCCAGGACGATCAGGCCGCCGGTATGGCCGCGCAGGATGCGTTCCAACCCGTCGCGCAACTGCGTCCCCGGAGCCACCGCGCCCAGGGTCGTACGGCGTCGGTCGTCGACGGTCTTCTCTGGTGCTGGCACTGGACCCCCGCAGGTCGCCGGTCGTCAGAGGGAACGCGGCGGGACCGGAAGATCTCCACCGTTCTACGCCCCTGGGAAGAGATTCGGGCGAAGACAGTTTACCGAGAACCCTTCTCCGTTCGATCGGACGTGCTGCTCACCCCCTTGGTTCCCCTTTTTTGCTGAAGTGATGGATATGAGATGTTCATCGCGATCAAGGCGCGGTGAACGCGACACGTGTGGCTTCGGCGAGCGTGTCCACTTCGATCACCTTCATTCCCTCGAACTCGACTGCCCCGATTTCCCGCAGCGGACCGCGTTTCCCCAGCTCCAGGGCCCCGCGTGGCACGATCGCGCTGCGGAAGCCGAGCCGCGCCGCCTCGCTCAGCCGCCGCTGCGCCCCCGGCACCGCGCGCACCTCCCCGGCGAGCCCGACCTCGCCGACCGCGATCAACGTCGGCGACAGCGGCTGCTCCGAACTCGACCCGGCCACCGCCAGCGCGACGGCGAGGTCCACCGACGTCTCGGTGAGCCGCACCCCGCCCACGGTCGAGACGTAGACGTCCTTCTCGTGCATCTTCATCCGCGCCCGCTGCTGCAGCACCGCGAGCACCATCGACACACGCGTCGAGTCGAGCCCCGACGTCGCCCGCCGCGGCGACGGCAGGAAGCTCTGCCCGACCAGCGCCTGCACCTCGGCCACCAGGGGCCGTCTGCCCTCCAGCGTGACGGTCACGCAGGTGCCCGGCACCGGCTCCTCCCGCCGGGTCAGGAACAGCCCGCTGGGGTCGGCGAGCCCCACGATGCCGACCTCCGACAGGTCGAAGCAGCCGAGCTCATCCGTCGGCCCGTAGCGGTTCTTCACCGCGCGGATCATCCGGAGCCTGCTGTGCCGGTCTCCCTCGAAGTACAGGACGACGTCCACAAGGTGCTCCAGCAGCCGCGGCCCCGCGATCGCCCCCTCCTTGGTGACGTGCCCGACCAGCACCGTGGTGATCGCCCGCTCCTTGGCCACCCGGATCAGGTTCGCCGTGACCTCCCGGATCTGGGTCACCCCGCCCGGCGCGCCGTCGGCCTCGGCCGAGCCGACCGTCTGGATGGAGTCCACGATCAGCAGCCGTGGCTCGACCGCCTCCACATGCCCGAGCAGCGCCCCGAGATCCGTCTCCGCCGCCAGATACAGCCGCTCGGTGATCGCGCCCACCCGATCGGCCCGCAGCCGCACCTGCTCGGCCGACTCCTCACCCGTCACATACAGCACCGCCCCCTGATCCGCCGCCAGCGCCGCCACCTCGAGCAGCAGCGTCGACTTGCCGATGCCCGGCTCCCCCGCCATCAGCACCACCGCCCCCGGCACGAGCCCGCCGCCCAGCACCCTGTCGAGCTCGTCCATCCCCGTCGGCCTGCTCGCCGACGACCGCACGTCGACCTCGCCGATCGGCCGCGCGGGCGTGGTGACGGGCCCCGCGACCACCACCCGCGGCGGCGTGGCGGCCGCGCCCGCCTCGCCGACGGTGCCCCACGCCTGGCACTCACCGCACCGGCCGACCCACTTGGCGGTCCGCCATCCGCACTCGCCGCACCTGTACGCGGTCTTCACTGCCTTGGCCATGGCACGACCCTAGGCCGAACCGCCGACAATTTTTTCCGAGCCTGTGGACAACTTCGAGAAATGGGCTCTGACCTGCGGTTCAGTTCGGCGCGAGCAGGGTGAACGTCTGCTTGGGCGTCTTCACGCCGGGCGCGGTCGCCCGCACGGTGTAGTCGCCGGGCGACACCTTGTCCAGCCGCGACGCGCACGCGCTCGCGCTGCTGCGCCGCCGGTTCCACTCCAGCGTCGTCGTGTACGGGACGCCCCTGCGCAGCAGCTGGATCGACGAGCCGCCCCCGGCCGGGCAGTGCGCCGACGACCAGATCTTGTACGGCCCCGTCGTGATCCGCGCGACGAACCGCTCGGCCCCCACGTCGAAGGTGCAGTCGAGCTCCCCGGTGTTCACCACGGTCACCCGGAACGTCGGCCGCTCACCGGGCCGGAACTGCGGCTTGTCCGGGGTGATCGTCGCGACCACGGTGTTCTTGGCGCATCTGTCGCCCGGCCTGCGCGGGGCCGCGACCGTCGCGGTGACCGTGGCGGTGAACGTCACCGTCGGGATCACGAACGCGTCGGTCGGGCTCTCGCTCGCGCTCGGCCCCGGGCTCGGCGACGCGCTGGGCGCGGCGCTGGCCGTGCCCGTCCCCGCCGCCTTCTGGACCGGCGCGTCCTCGCCCATGCAGCTCCACGCCACACCGCCTACGACAAGCAGCACCGCGCCCAGCGCGAGCGCCCTGCGCCGCCAGTACGCCTCGGCGTAACCGTCATCCTCGTAACCCGGCGTGCCCGAATCCATGCCGACAGTATGCTTTTTGGATCTTCCGCCGTGCCGTGCGACACGCGCACCCCCTAAGCTGACGGGCGATGCCCTCCCAACCGATTCTCGACTGGTACGCCGTCCACGCCCGCGATCTGCCGTGGCGCGCGCCGTCCGCCTCGCCCTGGTCCATCCTGGTGAGCGAGCTGATGCTCCAGCAGACGCCGGTCAACCGGGTGCTGCCCGTGTGGACCGTCTGGATGGCGCGCTGGCCGACGCCCGCGAGCCTCGCCGCGGAGCCGTCCGGCGAGGCCGTCCGCGCCTGGGGACGCCTCGGCTACCCGCGCCGCGCCCTGCGGCTGCACGCCTGCGCCGTGGCGATCACCGAACGGCACGGCGGCCAGGTGCCCTCCGACCACGCCGAGCTGCTCGCGCTGCCCGGCGTCGGCGCGTACACGGCCGCGGCCGTCGCCAGTTTCGCCTTCCGCCAGCGGCACGCCGTCCTGGACACCAACGTCAGACGCGTCCTGTCCCGCCTGAAGTCCGGTGCCGAGCACCCGCCGAAGTCCCAGACGACGGCCGAGCTCCGCCTCGCCGAGTCCCTGCTCCCCGACGACCCGGAAACGGCGGCCACCTGGGCCGTGGCCGTCATGGAGCTCGGCGCGCTGATCTGCACCGCGCGCTCACCCCGCTGCGCCGACTGCCCGGTGATCTCCCAGTGCGCCTGGTACCGCGCAGGAAAGCCCGCCTACGACGGCCCGCCGCGGCGCGGCCAGACCTATGCGGGCACCGACCGGCAGTGCCGGGGACGGCTCCTGGCGGTCCTCAGGGACTCCCCGCACCCCGTGGAGAAGGCCGCCCTCGACGTGGTGTGGGCCGACGCCGTCCAACGCGAACGCGCCCTCGACGGCCTCATCACCGACGCCCTCGTTGACCCCCTGGACGACGGCAGGTACGCCCTGCCCGGCACCATCGCCCCCGCCGACGCCTGAACCCCCGGAAGCAAGCCCGGGAAAGCCGAAGGGCCCGCACCCCGAAGGGTCGCGGGCCCGTGGCTCGGGACTTGCGTCAGTCCTTGTTGAGGTTCAGCGGCGAGGCTTCCTCGATCACCGCGACGTCCGGCACGGACGACGGCTTCGGCATGCCCTTGAACGTGAACTTCGCGTTCTCGCCGGTGCCCTCGGTGTCGACCACGACGATCTGGCCGGCCTTGAGGTCGCCGTACAGGATCTTCTCCGACAGCGTGTCCTCGATCTCCCGCTGGATCGTCCGGCGCAGCGGCCTGGCGCCCAGGACGGGGTCGTAACCGCGCTCGGCCAGCAGGTCCTTGGCGGACTGCTTGAGCTCGATGCCCATGTCGCGGTCGCGCAGCCGCTCGTCGAGGCGGGCGATCATCAGGTCGACGATCTGGATGATCTCCTTCGGCGTGAGCTGGTGGAAGACCACGATGTCGTCGACACGGTTGAGGAACTCGGGCCGGAAGTGGGTCTTGAGCTCCTCGCCGACCTTGGCCTTCATCCGCTCGTAGTCGCCCTTGGCGTCGTCCGCGCGGCCGAAGCCGATGGACAGGCCCTTGGAGATGTCCCGGGTGCCGAGGTTGGTCGTCATGATGATGACGGTGTTCTTGAAGTCCACGACCCGGCCCTGGGCGTCGGTCAGGCGACCGTCCTCCAGGATCTGCAGCAGCGAGTTGAAGATGTCCGGGTGGGCCTTCTCGATCTCGTCGAACAGGACCACCGAGAACGGCTTGCGCCGCACCTTCTCGGTGAGCTGGCCGCCCTCCTCGTACCCGACGTATCCGGGCGGAGAGCCGAACAGCCGCGACACCGTGTGCTTCTCCATGTACTCGGACATGTCAAGCGAGATCAGTGCCTCTTCGTCGCCGAACAGGAACTCCGCGACGGTCTTGGAGAGCTCGGTCTTACCGACGCCGGACGGGCCGGCGAAGATGAACGAGCCGCCGGGACGCTTGGGGTCCTTCAGACCCGCACGGGTACGCCGGATCGACTGGGACAGCGCCCTGATGGCGTCCTCCTGGCCGATGACGCGCCGGTGCAGCTCGTCCTCCATGCGCAGCAGCCGCGCGGACTCCTCCTCGGTCAGCTTGAAGACCGGGATGCCGGTGGCGGTCGCCAGGACCTCGGCGATGAGCTCCTCGGTGACCTCGGCGACGACGTCCATGTCGCCGGCCTTCCACTCCTTCTCCCGCTGCGCCTTGGCGGCCAGGAGCTGCTTCTCCTTGTCGCGCAGCGCCGCGGCCTTCTCGAAGTCCTGCGCGTCGATCGCGGACTCCTTCTCGCGACGGACGTCGGCGATCTTCTCGTCGTACTCGCGCAGGTCCGGCGGCGCGGTCATCCGGCGGATGCGCATGCGCGAGCCCGCCTCGTCGATGAGGTCGATCGCCTTGTCCGGCAGGAACCTGTCGGAGATGTAGCGGTCGGCCAGCTGCGCGGCCGCGACGAGCGCGCCGTCGGTGATCGAGACGCGGTGGTGCGCCTCGTACCTGTCGCGCAGGCCCTTGAGGATCTCGATCGTGTGCGACAGCGACGGCTCCGCGACCTGGATCGGCTGGAAGCGGCGCTCGAGGGCCGCGTCCTTCTCCAGGTACTTGCGGTACTCGTCAAGCGTGGTCGCGCCGATGGTCTGCAGCTCACCGCGGGCCAGCATCGGCTTGAGGATGCTGGCGGCGTCGATCGCGCCCTCGGCCGCGCCCGCTCCGACGAGGGTGTGCAGCTCGTCGATGAACAGGATGATGTCGCCGCGGGTGCGGATCTCCTTGAGCACCTTCTTCAGGCGCTCCTCGAAGTCACCGCGGTAGCGGGAACCGGCGACCAGCGCGCCGAGGTCGAGCGTGTAGAGCTGCTTGTCCTTGAGCGTCTCGGGGACCTCGCCCTTGACGATCTTCTGGGACAGCCCCTCGACCACCGCGGTCTTGCCGACGCCCGGCTCGCCGATCAGCACTGGGTTGTTCTTGGTGCGGCGGGACAGCACCTGCATGACCCGCTCGATCTCCTTGTCCCGGCCGATCACCGGGTCGAGCTTGCCCTCGCGGGCGGCCTGGGTCAGGTTGCGGCCGAACTGGTCGAGCACCAGGGACGTGGAGGGAGCGGACTCCGTAGCGGTGCCGGTCGCCGTCGCCTCCTTCCCCTGGTAGCCGTGCAGCAACTGGATGACCTGCTGGCGGACCCGGTTGAGATCGGCGCCCAGCTTCACCAGGACCTGCGCCGCGACGCCTTCGCCCTCGCGGATCAGGCCGAGCAGGATGTGCTCGGTGCCGATGTAGTTGTGGCCGAGTTGCAGCGCCTCGCGCAGCGACAGCTCAAGCACCTTCTTGGCGCGCGGGGTGAAGGGGATGTGCCCCGACGGCGCCTGCTGACCCTGGCCGATGATCTCCTCGACCTGCTGGCGCACGGCTTCGAGACTGATCCCCAGGCTCTCGAGGGCCTTGGCGGCGACACCTTCACCCTCGTGGATCAAGCCAAGGAGGATGTGCTCGGTGCCGATGTAGTTGTGGTTGAGCATCCTGGCCTCTTCTTGGGCCAGGACGACCACCCGCCGTGCACGGTCGGTGAACCTTTCGAACATCTCGTCGCTCCCTCACACCGCCCCGCAGGAGGTCTTCAGGTGAAGACCTTCCCAGTGCTGGGGCTGTTCATCCTCATCCAACTACCGACTGAGCGTGCCGTGTTCCCGATACGCCACAGGCGAACGACCTATTGGGGCTCTCCTCCCACGACTACCCCTGAAGACGCGCAGTTTCCCGCTTCTGTTGGGACTTTCGGGTACGCCACAAGCGAACGGCCCGCCTCCGCACAGGGCGGGACGGGCCGTTCGCTGATGTGCGCCGCGCGCTCAGTGTGCGGCGTCGTACTGCTCCACCACGGAGGCCGGGATGCGGCCCCGCTCGTTGACCTTGATGCCCTGGCCCTTGGCCCAGGCCCTGATGTCGGCGCTGCGCTCGCGGTTGGACGCGCCGCGCTTGGCGGGCCCTGCGGCACGGCCGCGCTTGGCCGCGCCGGCGCGGCGTGAGTGCTCCACGAACGCGGCGAGAGAATCGCGCAGCTTCTTGGCGTTCTCGGAGCTCAGGTCGATCTCATAGGCCGCGCCATCGAGCGAGAACGACACGGTCTCGTCCGCCGCGCCGCCGTCGAGATCGTCGACCAGACGAACAATAGTTTCGCGTGCCATGGGGCTGGCCTTTCAGCAATCGGTAGAGCCGGGGCACTCGAGTCGGACACCGATAGGGTCGCGCACCGATCGGGCGAGCCCGGCGATAGTTCATTCGGTTGCCAAAGATATACCCGACGACTGCCGATGACAATTCAGCGCCCGCCTGAGTTTTCGCTCCCGGGATGTGACGGACCGTAATCGTGCCGGATTCCAACGGAAGATTCATGCCGAGGCCATCTCGGGCGACAAGTCGATCATGGATTCCCACCCGAATCCAACGCAGATGCCACCTTTAACCCATCACCGTGGCTCCGCGGCGCCTCCCACACCAGATATACCCGGAGATATGGGGTGAGAATTGCTTGATCCGCCCGGACGCGACGAAGGCCGTCCGGAAGATGCTTCCGGACGGCCTTCGTGTGATGAGCATCTCCCCTTAGGGGGGAACGTTATGGCCTGACCCTATGACCAGTCGGCGCGGTCATCGACCACGACAGTACCGGCGTAACGGTCATGGATGGACTGGAAGAGCGGCCTGTCCCAGACGGACCAGGCGTAGGCCATGAAGACCCCGGCCGCGGCCACGAACATCAAGAAGACGAAGAAGGACCACACCTTCACGCCCAGGAGGAGGAACAGAAAAATGCCCAGCATGTAGCCGAGATTGTTGATCGCCGCGCGGTAGACCGCGGTCATGATGGGCAGCGGCTCGCCGGCCGGGTCGGCCAGCACCACCCGCAGCCCGATCTGCCGTTTGCCGAGGGTCCGCCCCCACACCGCCAACTGGACGGCCTCGTACAGGAACGGGATGACGGCGACGACGATGAATGTGGTCCACAGCACCGGGCCGGACCAGACGCCGTCCTCTTCCTTGTTCACGCCGATCGAGGCGAGCACGATCGGGAACAGCACGGCGAATCCGAGCGCCCACACCAGTCCGGCGTCGATCAGCCGGGCGAGCGCGCGAGGACGGAATGCCGCGAGCGGAAGGCTCTCGGCCGGATGCGGGCCCGCCGGACGCACCGGCGGACGGGGCGGCTCGGGCGAACGGCCGCCTTGGGCGCGTCCCGGATCGGAAAATCCGGGACGTCCTTGAAATCCCTGCCCCTGCGGAGGTCCGCCTTGCGGCTGGGGAGGCCCATATCCCCCTCCGGGGCCATACGGGTTGGGGGGTCCACTCATGATGACGTCATTCCTCCAAGCGAAGCAGCATCCGGGTGTTGCCCAGGGTGTTCGGCTTCACCCGGTCCAGATCCAGGAACTCCGCGACGCCGTCGTCATAGGAGCGAAGGAGCTCTTCATAGACGTCGTGGGACACCGGGGTGCCCTGGATCTCGGTGAAGCCGTGGCGCGCGAAGAAGTCCACTTCGAAGGTGAGGCAGAAAACCCGCCTGATCCCGAGATCCCGCGCGGTCTCCAGCAGCCGCTCGACGATCTGGTGGCCGATGCCCAGACCCCTGCATTCGGGGTCGATTGCGACGGTCCGCACCTCGGCGAGGTCCTCCCAGATCACATGCAGGGCCCCGCAGCCGATGACTCCGCCGTTTCCGGGGGCGTCCGCCACCCAGAACTCCTGCATGTCCTCATAGAGCTTGACCGTGCTCTTCTGGAGGAGGCGGCGGCCCTGCCCGCCATAGGTGTCGACCAGCCGCCGGATAGCGCGGACGTCGGGCGTGCGCGCCCTCCGGATCGTCAACTCCATAGTGACGCCGAGACTATCCGCAGGACAGCGCTTTCGCCGACCCGTGCACGGTTCCGGTTGGCACGGACCGGGGTTTTCGTTAGTCTCCTCGCCGAGCCCTAGGCGGCCCAGGAGAGGAAGACCGTGAAGCACGCCCGAAGCCGTCTGCTCGCCGTCGCCAGCGCCCTGCTCGTCTCCGCCCTCGTCGTCCCCGGCGTCGCGGCCCCCGGCGTCGCCCACGCCGAGCCCGACCCGATGAAGAAGATCGAGGAGATCCACGAGGAACTGGAGACCGTCAGCGAGGAGATCAACGGTCTCAAGGTCAAGCTGAAGCAGGCCGAGCGCGCGGCGAAGGTCGCCAGGGAGAACGCCAGGCGGCAGCAGAAGGCCATGGACAACGCGGCCGAGCGCGTCGGCACGCTCGCCGCGACGAGCTACATGACCGGCGGCACGACGTCGGACCAGGCGTTCCTGCTCGCGACCTCCGACGACCCCCAGGCGTTCCTCGACCAGAGCGCGACCCTCAGCTACTTCGCCAACCAGGACGGCACCCGCGTCATGACGCTGCTGTCGGCGATGCAGTCGGCCAACCGGGCGCAGAAGTCCGCCGACGACCGCGCCAAGCAGGTCAGGGATCTCAAGCAGCAGCTCACCGAGCGCCAGGACGACCTGAAGAAGCAGTACACGAAGATCCGCGACAAGATCGTCCGGGAGGACCCGGGCAAGGTCGTGGACATCCCGCCCGTTCCGGGCGCGGGCAAGGCCGCCGAGGCGCTGCGGTACGCGCTCGGCCAGCTCGGCAAGCCGTACGTGTGGGGCGCGGCCGGGCCGAGCTCCTACGACTGCTCGGGCCTCGTCATGTGGGCCTACGCGCGGGTCGGCATCAGCCTGCCGCACTACACCGGCAGCCAGTGGAACGCCGGCACCCACATCTCACGCGAGGACCTCCAGCCGGGCGACCTCGTCTTCTTCTACAACGACCTGCACCACGTCGGCCTGTACATCGGCGACGGCCAGATGGTGCACGCGCCGCGGACCGGCGACGTGGTGAAGATCGCGCCGATCGCCGGCCGCCCCTGGGCGGGGGCCGTCCGCATCGCCTGAGCGACGCGTCCGCCCCGGCCGCGCGGACGGCATGACGCCGCCCGCGGGACCTGAGGGGTTCCCACGGGCGGCGGGCGGATCAGATGAGCTGCCTGCGGGCCGCCCAGACGACGGCCTCGATGGGGGTGTTGACGTCGAGCCGGTCGCAGATGGTCCGGAGCCTGCGGCGCAGGGTCCTGGCGCTCAGCTCAAGCTTGCGCGCCGCGACGTCGGCGGTGACTCCGCTGGCGATCTGGGCGAGCAACTTGAGTTCGTCCTCGCTCAGCCGAGGTTCGTCGAACGCCCTGCGTGCGAGCATGGCCTGTTCCACTCCATTCCTCCCTCGTCGATGGGCGACCGCGGGGGCGCAGCCTGGCGGCTGCACGGGCAATGGTTCTCGGTCTCGGTTCTGTCGGTGGCCGGACTCGGCCGATGCGTCGTTTGCGGGCCGTTCGCGGGGAACTGTGAGTAACGTCGGCTTGAGAGAGGGGACATCGGTTGCAGCCTTCCCCTTCCCGTTCCGTGAATCGTTTCAAGGTCCCTACGGTCCGGAACGCTAGGCGGCCGGATCTGGACCGTCAAGGTCCCAAAGAGCGCTAAAAGTGATCATCCCACCACGTCCCGTGCCGTCCAAGACGGCCTTTCGCGAACGATATGGCGTTAACCTGCGAGAACACGTCCCGTACCGGAGGGGAGTGGGCTGATGCGAGCGAGTATTCGTGAGGTGGCTCGACGCGCGGGAGTCTCAGTTGGGACCGTTTCGAATGTCCTAAACCGGCCAGAGCAGGTAGCCGAAGCGACCAGAGTTCGGGTGCTCGCGGCCATCGAGGAGCTCGGCTTCGTCCGCAACGAGGCGGCGCGCGCCCTCCGCAAGGGCTCCGGGCGAACACTCGGAGTACTCGTCGAGGACATCGCGAACCCCTATTTCACCGACGTCGCACGCGGCGCGGAGGCCGCGCTGAACGAAGGCGGCTTCGACGTCCTGTGGTGCACGAGCGACGGCTCACCGGAGAAGGAGCGGCGCTGCGTCGACTTCCTCGAGGAGCAGGGCGTCTCGGGGCTCATCGTGACGCCCGTCGGGCTCGACGCGCGCCGGATCGGACGGCTGCGCGCGCACGGGATCGCCGTCGTCCTCGTCGACCGGAAGGTCCCCGGGGCGGGCGCGAGCTCCGTCGGGGTCGACCATGTGGAGGGCGGGCGGCTCGCCGCCGAACACCTCACCGCGCTCGGCAGGCACGACCTCGCCGTCGTCACCGTCGAGCCGGAGACGCCGCCGCTGCGGCAGCGTCGCGCGGGCGCGCTGCGCGCCCTGACCAGGGCGGGGCACGCCCCTCCGCTCACCATCGCCGAGACCGCGCTGACCACCGCCGCCGGCCGCAGCGCGGCGCAGCGCCTCATGGACTTTGGAACGCTCCCCGACGGCATCCTGTGCGCCAACGACCTCATGGCGATCGGCGTCGTCAACGAGCTCGTGCGCGGCGGGGTGAAGATCCCGCAGGAGGTGGCCGTGGTCGGCTACGACGACATCGCGCCCGCCGCCACGGCGGTGGTCCCGCTGACGACGGTGCGCCAACCCCGCCGCGACCTCGGAAGGATCGCGACGGAGCTGGCGCTCACCGGCGTCGAAGGCAAGAACGTGGTGCTGAACCCGGAACTGGTGGTCCGGGAATCCGCCTCGTGACCTAGGATCCCGGCTTGACCAGCGGGAACAGGATCGTCTCGCGGATGTTCTTGCCGGTGAACGCCATGATCATCCGGTCGATCCCGGCGCCCATGCCGCCCGTGGGCGGCATCGCGTACTCCAGCGCGCGCAGGAAGTCCTCGTCGAGCTGCATCGCCTCCGGGTCGCCGCCGGCGGCCAGCAACGACTGCTCGGTGAGGCGGCGGCGCTGCTCGATCGGGTCGACCAGCTCGGAGTAGGCGGTGCCCAGCTCCGTGCCGAACCCGATGAGGTCCCACTTCTCGGTCAGCAGCGGCTCGGCGCGGTGCTGCCTGGTGAGCGGCGACGTCTCCAGCGGGTAGTCCATGACGAACGTCGGCTGCAGCAGGGTGTGCTCGACGAGTTCCTCGAAGATCTCCTGGACCAGCTTGCCCTGGCCCCACTTGGGGTCCCAGTGGATCTCGCGCCCGTCGGCGAGCTTGCGCACCTGCTCGATCGGCGTGTGCGGGGTGATCTCCTCGCCCAGCGCCTCCGACACCGACCCGTACAGGGTGATGCGCGGCCACACCGGAAGGCTTAGGTCGTACTCCTTGCCGTCGTGCACCACGACCGAGTGGCCGAGCGCGGCGACCACGGCCTTCTGGTACATGCGCTGGGTGAGGTCGGCCATGTCGTTGTAGTCGAGGTACGTGCCGTACGCCTCGAGCATGGTGAACTCGGGGTTGTGCGTGGAGTCCGCGCCCTCGTTGCGGAAGTTGCGGTTGATCTCGAAGACCTTCTCCACGCCGCCCACGACGAGCCGCTTCAGGTACAGCTCGATCGCGATACGGAGGTACAGCTCCATGTCGTAGGCGTTGATGTGCGTCTTGAACGGACGCGCCGTCGCGCCGCCGTGGATCGGCTGCAGCATCGGCGTCTCGACCTCGAGGTAGCCCTCCTCGTGCCAGAAGTCGCGGACCGCGCGCACGGTGTCGCTGCGCAGCCGCGCCATCTTGCGCGCCTCGTCGTTGACGATGAGGTCGACATACCGGTACCTGACGCGCGCCTCGGGGTCGGTGAGCCCCGCGTGCTTCTCCGGCAGCGGCCGCAGGCACTTGGACGTCAGCACCCAGCGCTCGGCCATGACCGAGAGCTCACCGCGCTTGGACGAGATCACCTCGCCCTCGACGCCCACGTGGTCGCCCAGGTCGACGTCGCCCTTCCAGGCCGCCAGGGCCTCCTCGCCGACCCCGGCGAGCGAGACCATCACCTGCAGGTCGCCGGTGCCGTCGCGCAGCGTCGCGAAGCACAGCTTGCCGCCGATCCGCGAGAGCATGACCCGCCCCGCGATCGCGACTTTCTCCCCCGTCTCGGTCCCCGGCTCAAGGTCGGGGTATTTGGCGCGCACCTCCGCGATGGTGTGCGTGCGCGGAAAGTTCACCGGGTAGGGGTCGACGCCGCTCTCCCGCAGCCGCGCCACCTTCTCCAGGCGCACACGCATCTGCTCGGGCACATCGGCATAGCCGCCGCCCTGGCCCGCGTCATAGCTCTGCTCACTCACGGTGTCAGGCTACCGACGACTGATTTTTAAGGCGAACGCGCTATGTGGAAAACCCAACCCCGCAGTCCCTTCGGGACTGCGGGGAAGAGAAGAAGCCTCAACCCTCACCCGCCCGGCCCCCAGAAAGCACCACCAAGCCGCGACCCAACGCACCCCCAGTTTCAAGGAAGCGACCCCAATCGCGCCACGTCACACCTCGGGACACGTTCCAGGAAGCGCCGCCAAGCGCGACCCAAGCGAACCGGGGGTCTAAGCGAGCGCCGCCAAGCGCGACCCAACGCGCTCGCTGCTTCAAGGAAGCGCCCCAAGCGCCCCACGCCACACCCTCGGGACACGTTCCAGGGAGCGCCGCCAGGCGCGGCCCAAGCGGACCGCGGGTCTAAGGGAGCGCCGCCAGGCGCGGCCCCTCACGTGATCGGGCGCCCTGGGCTGCCCCGGAGGCCCCCCAGGGCCGGAGGGGCAGCCCAGGTTCGCGAAGCGCCCGATCACAGCCCGCCCGTAGGCCCCCAGGGCCGGAGGGCGGGCCAGTATTACGAGCCGCCGATGTTGCGTTCGTAGATTAGGCGGAGGCCGTGGAGGGTTAGCCAGGGTTCGAAGGCGTCGATGCTGCGGGCTTCTTCTAGGACTAGGGGGGCCAGGCCGCCGGTGGCGACGACTTTGACTTCGTCGGGGTTGTCGGAGAGTTCTTCTGCCATGCGGTCTACGAGGCCGTCGACCTGGCCGGCGAAGCCGAAGATGATGCCGGACTGGAGGGCTTCGACGGTGTTCTTGGCGATGACGTGCCGGGGGCGGACGAGTTCGATCTTGTGGAGTTGTGCGCCGCGCACGGACAGGGCGTCGATGGAGATCTCGATGCCGGGGGCGATCGCGCCGCCGACGTACTCGCCCTTGGCGGAGATGCAGTCGAACGTGGTGGCCGTGCCGAAGTCCACGACGATCGCGGGCCCGCCGTAGAGGTTGATCGCCGCGAGGGAGTTGACGATCCGGTCGGACCCGACTTCCTTAGGGTTGTCCATCCTGACCGGGACGCCCGTCTTCACACCCGGCTCGACGATGACGGCGGGCACGTCGCCGTAGTACCGACGGCACATCTCACGCATCTCGTGCAGCACCGACGGAACCGTCGAACACAGGGCGATTCCGCTGATGTCGGTGTCCACGAGCAGCGGGCTCTGGTTGACCAGGCCCTGGAGCACCACGGCGATCTCGTCGGCGGTGCGCCGCGGATCAGTGTTGATGCGCCAGTGCTCGATCACCTCGTCGCCCTCAAAAAGGCCGAGCACGGTGTGGGTGTTGCCGACGTCGATGGTGAGAAGCATCAGGTCCCCGCTACTGGACGGAAGTCAAGGCCGATGTCGAGGGCGGACGCGGAATGCGTCAACCCGCCGACCGCAAGGTAGTCCACACCGGTCACGGCGGCGTCTCGGGCCCTGTCAAGGGAGAGACCGCCGGACGCTTCGAGGGTCGCTCGACCGGCCGTCAGGCGAACCGCCTCGGCCATCGTGGAGTCCGTCATATTGTCCAGCAGAATGTCGGTCGCTCCGGCCGTCAATGCCTCACGAAGCTGGTCAAGGGTGTCCACTTCGACCTGGATGTGCAGCTCGGGGTAACGCGCGCGGACCGCCTCGAACGCCGCGGTGACGCCCCCGGCAGCCGCGACGTGGTTGTCCTTGATGAGGGCGGCGTCCGCAAGGGACATCCGGTGGTTGACGCCGCCTCCGCAGCGCACCGCCCACTTCTGCAACGCGCGCAGGCCGGGCAGCGTCTTGCGGCTGTCGCGCACGCGCGCCTTGGTGCCCTCCAGCGCCGCCACCCACCGCGCGGTCTGGGTGGCGATGCCGGACAGGTGCGTGAGGAAGTTGAGCGCTATCCGCTCGGCGCGCAGCAGCCCGACCGTGGGCGCGGTGACCGTCAGCAGGACGTCGCCCTTGCCGACGCGTTCGCCGTCCTTCACCTTCGGCTCGAGCACGGCACGGTCGCCGAGCAGGATCTCGCAGACCGTCTCGGCCACGAGCAGTCCCGCGACGACGCCCTCGGCGCGCGCGGTGAAGTCGGCCGTCGACACCTGCCCGGGGTCGAAGATGGGCTCGCTGGTGACGTCGGCGTCGCCGTCCTCGGCGAGCGCGACGCGCACGAGCCCGGCGACCCGTTCCGGATCAAGTCCCTCGGCGCGCAGGCGTCCCTGAAGCTCCGGTGTCATCACTCGCCCTTCGATGCGGTCGTGGGGTGGAAGGCCAGCCGGTAGCCCTGTCCGGCGGCACGTCCGACGAGGCGGCCGAGCCAGGCCGCGTCGTCTCTGTCGGGGAAGTCCTCGCGCCAGTGGCTGCCGCGCGTCTCAGCGCGCTGAGCGGCGGCCGCCACGACGGCGGTGGCGACCTGGTGGAGGTTGGTGGCCTCCCACGCCTCGACGCACGGCTGCGCAGACGTGCGTCCGGCGAGCCGCGCAAGCTCGCGCTCGGCCTCTGCGAGCCCTTCCGCGTTGCGCAGGACGCCGCAGTACGCGCTCATCGTCTTCTGGACGTCCGCGCGCACCGAAGGGTCGAGGAGCCCAACGGAACGGTCCGACGGCTCGGGCCTCGGGACCGGCAGCGTGAGGTCGTCCTTGACGGCCTGTCCTATGCGCTCGGCGAAGACGAGCCCTTCGAGCAGCGAGTTGGACGCCAAGCGGTTGGCCCCGTGAACGCCCGTGCAGGCCACTTCCCCGCACGCGTACAGGCCGGGGATAGAGGTGCGGCCGTAGAGGTCGGTCCGTACGCCTCCGCTGGCGTAGTGCGCTGCGGGGACCACAGGGATCGGGTCGGTTACGGGGTCGACGCCGTGCTGACGGCAGCTCGCAAGGATGTTGGGGAAGCGCGACTCCCAGAAGTCGGCCCCGAGGTGGCGTCCGTCGAGCCACATGCAGGGCTCGCCCGTCTCGCGCATCCGGTTCATGATGCCCTTGGCGACGACGTCACGCGGAGCCAGTTCGGCGAGTTCGTGACGGCCGACCATGAAGCGCTCGCCTTGCGCGTCCACGAGGTGCGCGCCTTCACCGCGCACGGCCTCGGAGATGAGCGGCTGCTGGCCTTGGGCGTCGGGTCCGAGCCACATGACCGTCGGGTGGAACTGCACGAACTCGAGGTCGGCGACCTCGGCCCCGGCGCGCATCGCGAGCGCGACGCCGTCGCCGGTGGAGACCTCGGGGTTGGTCGTCGCGGCGAACACCTGGCCGAGCCCGCCCGTCGCCAGGACCACGGCCCGCGCGCGGACCGCGCCGACGCCGTCACGGGTGCCCTCGCCCATCACGTGCAGGGTGACGCCCGCCGCGCGGCCCCCGGCCATGAGGAGGTCGAGCACGAGCGCGTTCTCGATGACCTCGACGCCGTCGGTCTGCTTGAGCGCGGCGAGCAGCGCGCGGCTGATCTCCGCGCCCGTCGCGTCGCCGCCCGCGTGCGCGATGCGGCGTCTGTGGTGGCCGCCCTCGCGCGTCAGCGAGACGGTTCCGTCGGGGCCGACGTCGAAGTGCGCGCCCGCCTCGATCAGCCGCCGGACGGCGTCGGGGCCCTCGGTGACGAGCGCGCGCACGGCGTCGGCGTCGCACAGGCCGACCCCCGCGGTGAGGGTGTCGGCGAGGTGCTCCTCGGGGCTGTCCTCGGGCGCGAGCGCGGCGGCGATGCCGCCCTGCGCCCACCGGGTGGAGCCCGCGTCGAGCAGCGCCTTGGTGACGAGCAGCACCCTGCCCTGCCCGGACGCGCGGATGGCCGCGACGAGCCCGGCGATGCCGGAACCGATCACGACGACGTCGGTGTCCACACTCCAGCCCGGCACTCCTGCCGCGAGCTCCTCGATCATCGGGCCCTCCTCGGGGGTTTTCGTCAGTATGACACTAAACCCTTTCGAGGCATTCCTCCGGGGGTGTCACACGAAGTCCGGAACCTTGCCGGACGTCCGCTACGTATCAGCCGACGAGGTCGGGACGCCGCGTGTCAGTGCCGGGGACGGGCTCGGCCGGGTCGTCGCCGAGCAGCACGATCCGGTTGTCGCCGTCCACGTGCACCACCGACGGCCGGAACGCGCGCGCGTCGGCGTCGCTCATCGCCGCGTAGCTGATGACGATCACCAGGTCGCCCGGGTGCACAAGGTGCGCCGCGGCCCCGTTGATCCCGATGACGCCGGTGCCGCGCGGCCCCTCGATCACATAGGTCTCAAGGCGCGCGCCGTTGGTGATGTCCACGATCTGCACCTGCTCGCCGGGCAGCAGGTCGGCCGCGTCCATGAGATCGGCGTCGATGGTGACCGACCCGACGTAGTGCAGGTCGGCCTGGGTCACCGTGGCGCGGTGGATCTTGGACTTGAACATGGTGCGGAACATCAGAACTCCAGGGGGAGGTTGTCGATCAGCCGGGTGGCGCCGACGCGTCCGGCGACGGCGAGGACAGCCGGACCTCGGTGTCCGGAGGGGACTTGCGTGAACGTCGCCGGGTCGGCGAGCACCAGATAGTCGAGCGCAAGCGGGGGGTCGGCCTTGGCGGCGGCTTCGAGGACCGGCCCTGCGGCGGCCAATACCGCCTCGGGGCCCTCGGCGACCGCGTCACGGCCCGCGAAGAGCGCGCGGGACAAGGCGAGGCCCGTCACCCGCTCCTCGGGCGACAGGAACCGGTTGCGGCTCGACAGGGCGAACCCGTCGGGCTCGCGGACCGTCGGAACCGCGACGATCTCCACGTCGAGGTTCAGATCCTCAGAAAGCCGACGAACGATCGCGAGCTGCTGCGCGTCCTTCTGTCCGAAAAACGCCAGATCCGGACTGACCATTCCAAAAAGCTTCGCGACGACTGTCGCCATCCCGTCGAAGTGACCGGGCCGCGCCGCCCCCTCGACGATCTCGCCCATCCGCCCGGTCTGCACCGAGACCTCGAGGGGACGGGGGTAGACCTCGGCCGCCGAGGGCGCGAACACGAGCTCCGCGCCCTCCTCGGCGCAGATGGCGGCGTCGGCGTCGAGGGTGCGGGGGTATCTGTCGAGATCGGCCTGTTCGCCGAACTGGAGCGGGTTCACAAAAACGCTCACCACGACGTGCTCGGCGGACTCCTTCGCCGCCCGGATGAGCGCGCGGTGCCCCTCGTGCAAAGCCCCCATTGTCGGGACGAATGCGACCCGGCCCGGCAGTTTCCGGCGTTCCCGGCGCAGGTCGGCGACTGTGTGAACGATCATCGGGGTCCTTCCGTTCATCGGGGGTCCGACAGCGCGCCGAGCAGGCGCTCGGCGTCCTCCGGCTTCAGCAGGCCCGCGTCGAGGGCGAGATCGGCGGTGCGCCGCGCCAGCGCCAGGTAGGCCGCGACGGCGTCGGGCTCGGCCTCCGCAAGGGCCGCGACGTGCCCCGCGACGGTGCCCGCGTCACCGCGCGCGACCGGGCCCGTCAGGCCCTGTCCGCCCAGGCGCAGGCCGTTGTCGAGGGCGGCCCCCAGGAGCGGACCGAGCATCCGGCCGGGCTCGGCGACCCCCGCCTTGCGCAGCAGCCCCGACGCCTCCACCACCAGCGTTACCAAGTGGTTCGCTCCCGCCGCCAAAGCCGCGTGGTACAGGGTGCGGTTCTCCTCCTCGATCCAGACGGGCTCCGCACCCATCTCGACAACGAGGGCCTCGGCTATCGGGCGCAGAGGGCCGGGGGACGTGACGCCGAACGAGATGCCGGCGAGGCGGGCGACGTCGTCAGGGCGTCCGGTGAAGGTCATGACGGGGTGCAGCGCCAAAGGCAGGCCGCCCGCACGCGTCAGAGGGTCGAGGACGCCCGCGCCATGCCGTCCGCTCGCGTGAGCGAACAGCTTGCCTTGGACGGGCTCGCCCGCCGCGACGATCCCCGCGGCGAGCCCGGCGAGCGCGTCATCGGGGACGGTGAGGAGCACGAGGTCGGCGGCCTTGACGACCTCCTGCGCGGGCACGAAAGGCACCCCGGGCAGGACCGTCTGAGCGCGCTGACGCGACGAGACGGCCGAGGCCGCCACGACGGTGTGCCCGGCGCGCTGGAGCGCCGCGGCCAGGACGGAGCCGACGCGGCCCGCGCCGACGACGCCGACCTTGAGCCTGCCGGGTCGCTGAGAAGGCATATCCATGAACGTTCCAGTCCTCGCAAGGGGTACCGGACGGTTGCGACAGCCAAGGGTACCCAACGCCTCCGGCTGCTCTCCTGACACCCGTCCTGACCCGTGGTAGCTGATCGGTCACCAAAAGGTCGCCCCGAGGCCATAGCCGCCCCGGGTCCGCACAGGCCAAGGTGGTTTCTGCGACACCACCATCACACACGGTGAAGGGAGGCGCCTAAGGCGAGTTCTCCGGATGGATTCAGGGGTCCCGGCGACCGCCGGTCCGGTACTCACCCGGTCAGGCCGTGGGCGGCGGTCGCCCTGGGTTCGGCCTCCCCGAACCCGTCGAGGCACACCCCCCTCGACTGCATCAGCCAGCCGAAGCCGCCGAGCCCTCCGGGGTCGGTCAGCTCGGCGCACTCCCCGGCCCGCGCCAGGCTCCGCAGATAGGCGCGGGGATCGGCCACCGCGAGCTCCCGCGGCGGCCGGACGCCGGTGACGCCAAGAGCGCGCAGCGCCGCGCGCTGAGTGGTCCGCACCGTCGCCAGGGGAGTCCTCGGAGAGGCCGTCGCGGGCACGCCCCCAGCCTCCGCGACGCCCCGCGAGGCGGCCTCGGCCGCCGTCCCGCCGGCCGACCTGGCGCCCGGCGGGACGGCACCGCCGTTCCGGCTGACGTACCCAGGGGCGGCGTCGTCAGGCGCACCCACCGAGCCCGAATCCGCCTGACAGTCCGGCGCGGACGCCTGACGGTCTGGCGTGGGTGGCCGGGCCGGAGGCGCTGGGGGGTTCGAGGCGGTCTGGGCGGCTGCGGCGGCGGAGTCGAGGGCCACGTGGGCGGTGAGGTCGCAGGTGCCGTCGGGGGTCGGGGAGGTGAGGAGGCCGTCGCGGTAGGCGGTCAGGGTCGGGCGGCGGGTCGCCGCCGTGTGGGCATAGTCGGCGGCGACGGCGACGCCCGCGTCCAGGCGGCCGACGAGGGCCGTCCAGGCGGCGTCGCGGGTGCGTCCGATCTCGGCGCGGTCGCCGTGCGGCCACCAGCGCGCGAGCCACGCGAGGTCGGCCTCGGCGGGCTCGGGGCCGAGCCGTTCCGTGCCCGAGGCGTCCACGAGGACGAGCCTCGGCCCGTCCGGCGTGCGCACGACCACGTCGAGCGGCACGTTGTCGAGCCACTCGTTCGCGAAGATCAACCCCGTGACGCGCTCGGGCGGCTCGGTCGTCCAGACCAGCCCGGTCACCGTCCGTGACGGCCTCGGCGCGACCTCCACGGCGGTCGCCAGAACCCGTCGCCGAACCTGCTCGGGCAGCGCCTCGAGGACCCCTTCGGCGAGGGCCCCGTCACCCGCGCCCATGTCCACGAAGTCGAGCTGAGCGGGCTTGCCGAGCGCGTCGTCGACCTCGCGGAGCAGCCGTGCGACGGCCTCCGCGAACAGCGACGACGCGTGCACCGAAGTCCGGAAATGTCGCCTGGGACTCTGCGTCCGGTAGAAGCCGTCCGGACCGTACAGGGCCGCTTCCATCGCCTCGCGCCACCCGTTCACGCCACAAGCGTGACACACCCGTGTCGCCGTGGACCCCCCAGATTCCATGACATACCGACCACGGAAGGTAAAGGGATGGTGATCCTTGCCTCCTAATCGAGTAATCGTGCTCGAATATGCGACCCACTACCGGCGAGTAGCTGAATAACTACTCCACGTGAGAGTTCGGGGCGGCATTGCTCCGATGCTTCGTCCACGTACCAGGAGGATCTCCTTCAATGTCGCTCAAGAAAATCGCCGGCACCGGTCTGCTCGCCCTCACCGCCTTCGGCGTGCTCGGCGGCGCCGGCCAGGCGTTCGCCAGCAACGGCGGTAACGACGGGCCGGAGAACAACAACAACACCGGCCTCCTCACGGGCATCCAGCTGATCGCCCCGATCTCGATCCCGGTCAACCTCTGCGGCAACGGCATCGCGGTCCTGGGCATCGCCAGCGGCTCCTGCTCCGACAGCGGCGTCGCGGTCAAGAACGACTTCTAAGTCGCTCCGACACGGCCGGCGGTCCCCACGGGGCCGCCGGCCGTTCGCTTATCCGGCGCCTACCGCGCCCACCGCTCGGTCCGCGCCGCGCCCGTGCGCGCCAGGGCCGCGCGCGTCACCGCGTCGTCGGTGAGCTCGCGTGCCTCGACCACCCCACGGTCGACCGCCGCGACGTGCACGGGCCCCGGCGGCACGTCGACGTGCACGGTCGCCCGGCCCGTCAGCCGCTGCCACGGCGACGCCGTCATCCGGACGGACTGCGCGCGCGCGAGCGCGACGACGTCCCATGTCCGGCAGGCGAGCCCGCGCCGCGTCACGAACACGTCGCGCGAGACGCCGGCGGCCGCGCGTCCGGACAGCGAGTCCGTCAGCGCGACCTTCTGCACCGACACCCCGGGAAAAACCTCGGAGACCAGGTCGAAAGCCGCGAACGTGGGCGCGACCGGCACAAGCGTCGACGACAGCGCCTGACGGTCCCCGCTGTACCCCGCGACGGTCACCTCGACCCGCGCCCAGCCGAACGACCGCCACATCAGCGGCTCCACCACCCGCACCGCCTGAATCCTGCCGGGCGGCACAGTCTGCGAACGCGTCTCGAAGAGCCCGTAACGCAGCCGGATCCCGTCGGGCGCGACCGCCACCGAGAACTCCGTGTACAGCACGAGCGGCGCGATGACCCCGCGCAGCAGCCCGAGCAGCAACGGCACCGCGACGGCGAGCACCGCGAGCTCCTTGAAGACGATCCCGAACGCCACGAGCCCGAAGAACGCGGCGATCGCGGCGAGCACCGGGACCCGCAGCATCAGCGAGGCGAAGAGCACGCCGAGCGACACACGTCCGATCGGCCGCTCCGGGGCCTCGGGGGTGTGCGGCGGCAGCCCCGCCGCGAGCGCAAGCAGCTCGGCCCGCAACGCGCGCGCCTCGTGCTCGCCCAGATAACGCAGCGTGATCTGCGCCGACGATCCGCCCGCGAGCTCGAGATGCACCTCCGAGAGGCCGAGCGCCCTGCCGACCAGCGGCCGCACGACGTCGACGCCCTGCATCCGCGACAGCGGGATGCGCCGGATCCTGCTGCGCACGATCCCGGCGTCCACGACGAGGTCGTCGCCCTCGATCCAGTAGCGCAGCGCCCACCAGTGCCACACCCCGACGCCCGCCGCGACCACCGCGACGGGCACCGAGACCGCGATGAACAGGATGACCCGGACGATCGGGATCGTCAGCGTCCCGTCCTGCGCGGGCACGACGAGCAGCCACAGCCCGAGCAGCACGAGGTAGACGACGAAGATGTTGAGCGCGCGCAGCGGGGCGGTCGCCCAGTGCAGGCGGCGCGCCCCGGCCGTCGGCCACGCGGGGCGCGGCGGCATCGCGAGGTACGGCGTCACAGGCCCTGCCCCTCGTCGCCGCGCCGCGCGAGCCTGTCGCGCAACTGGTCGGCCACGGCCGTCGGCAGGCCGGGCACCCGCGCGTCGGTGGTCGCCGCCGCCGTGTGCAGCCGCACCGTCGCGAGCCCGAGCACCTGCTCCAACGGCCCCGACGTCACGTCGACGAACTGCATCCGCCCATAAGGCACGACAACGATGCGCCGCCCGAAAACCCCCGACGTGATGACGAGGTCGTCGGCCCGCTCAAGGAACCCCCACGCCCGGTACTCCTGCTCGGCCGCCACCCACGCGACCGCGAGCCCGAGCAGCACCACCACCGACCACAGCAGCACCCCGACGCCGCCCGCCGACCGCGACACCACGAGCGCGCCCACCGGCCCGACCAGCACCGCGACCGCGAGCGCGGAGATCCTGCGGTGCCACCGGTAACGCGGCGACAACCCCCACCACTGCGTGCCGAGCGGAGGCCCGAACGCCTCCTCACGGCTGCGCTGACGGTACGGCTCCGGCGGCATCATCTGCGGCTGCTCGTTCATCGCGCCCCAGTCAACCCGAAACGCCGTCCGCGCGACACCGCCGCGCGGCGCACCGCCGACCCGGCTTCTGTCACCATGGCGTCCATGGAGACGCGCACAGTCGGGATCGGCGCAGGAGCCAAGGAACTCGGCACCGAGGACATGGTCCTCAACATCGGGCCGCAGCACCCGTCGACCCACGGGGTGCTCCGGCTGCGCCTCACCCTCGACGGCGAGCGCATCGCCGCGTGCGAGCCGATCCTCGGATACATGCACCGCGGCGCGGAGAAGCTGTTCGAGGTGCGCGACCTGCGCCAGATCATCATGCTGGCCAACCGGCACGACTGGCTGTCGGCGTTCTCCAACGAACTCGGCGTCGTCATGGCCGCGGAACGGATGCTCGGCATGGAGGTGCCGGAGCGGGCCGTGTGGGCGCGCACGCTCCTCGCCGAGCTGAACCGGATCCTCAACCACCTCATGTTCCTCGGGTCCTACCCGCTTGAGGTCGGCGCGATCACCCCGATGTTCTACGCGTTCCGGGAAAGGGAGGAGATTCAGCGCGTCCTCGAGGAGGTTTCCGGCGGGCGTATGCACTTCATGTTCAACCGCGTCGGCGGGCTGAAGGAGGATCTGCCCTTCGGCTGGACGGGACGGACCCGTCAGGCGGTCGCGCTCGTCAGGTCCCGGCTCGACGACATCGCCGACCTCATCCTCGGCAACGAGATCTTCCGGGCGCGCACCCGGGGCATCGGCGTCCTCAGCCGCGAACAGATCCTCCAGTACGGGGTGAGCGGGCCGATCGCGCGGGCGTCCGGCGTCGACTTCGACCTGCGCCGCGACGAGCCCTACCTCGCGTACGGCGAACTCGACGTCCCCGTCGTCACCAGGACCGAGGGCGACTGCCTCGCCCGCTTCGAGTGCCTGCTCGACCAGACGCGGGTCTCGCTCGACCTCGCCGACGCCTGCCTCGACCGGCTCGCCGACCTGCCGCCCGGACCCGTCAACCAGCGGCTGCCGAAGATCCTCAAGATCCCCTACGGCCACACCTACGCGTGGACCGAGAACCCCCTCGGCCTGAACGGCTACTTCCTCGTCTCACGCGGCGAGAAGACCCCGTGGCGGCTCAAGCTCCGCAGCGCGAGCTTCAGCAACATCCAGGTCCTCCCGGAGATGCTCAACGGCCTCCTTGTCGCCGACATGATCGCCATCCTCGGCAGCATGTTCTTCGTGGTCGGCGACGTAGACCGTTAGACTACGTTCCGTGGCGGTCATATGACCGAGGATCGCAACGTGGTCGGCGACATCGACCGCTAAGCGCGCTCAGGTGTCCCGTAGAGCCGCGCGGGGTCGCCCGACAGCGCGGCCTTGACGAAGCGCGCGGGCTCGTCGACGAGCACCTCGATCTGGCCGGTCGCGACCCCGTCGAGGCTCGCGCGCGCGACGTCGTCGGGGTCGATCCGCGGCCCCTCGCGGCCCGCCATCATGTCGGTGTCCGCCGCGCCGAGATGCACCCCCTGGACCAGGGTCCCCTGCCCGGCGAGTTCGAGCCGCACCCCGTTCGTCATGCCCCACTCCGCCGCTTTCGCCACGGAATAGGCCCCGGCTGCCGGCGTCGCCACCCACGACAGCACGGACAGCACGTTCACGATCGCCCCGCCGCCGTTGGATCCGAGAATCGGGGCGAACGCCCGGATGACCCTGAGCGTCCCGAAAAGGTGGGTCTCCAGATCCTCGCGGACCAGGTCGAGGTCGTCGGTGAGCAGGTTCGCCCCCGTCGAGATCCCCGCGTTGTTCACCAGCAGCGTGACGTCCCGGGCGGCGTCGGCGGCCTCGATGATCGACTTCTCGTCCAGCAGGTCGAGGCGCAGCGGCGTGACCCGCTTGTCGGACGCGTCGATCAGCTCAGGCCGTCGCGCGGTCGCGTAGACCCGCGCGACGCCCCGGGCGAGCAGCTCGGCGACGTAACGCCGCCCGATCCCCCGGTTCGCCCCGGTCACCAGCGCGACCGAACCCGCGATCTCCATGTTCTTCCCCTTCCCGGGCGCATGCGACGTTCGCCGACCCCGTGTTCCGCCTACGCTAGAACTTCACGTTGACGTCAAAGGCAAGTCGATCAGAAGGGGCCGCCATGCGCATCGGCGAACTCGCGGAGCGGGCCGGGGTCTCGACGCGCGCGCTGCGCTACTACGAGGAACAGGGGCTGCTGCGTCCCGAGCGCAGCGCGAGCGGACAGCGGCACTACCCGGAGGCCGCCGTGGACCGCGTCGCGCTGATCCAGCAGCTGTTCACCGCGGGGCTCGCCAGCCGCCTGATCGTCACGCTGCTCCCGGCCATCGACGCCCAACACGTCGGCCCGGAGCTGCTGGAGCGCCTGGTCGCCGAGCGGGCGCGGATCACCACGAAGGTCGGCGAGCTCCAGGAGGCCGGGTGCAGGCTCGACGTGCTGATCGGCCTCGCCGCCCACCCGTACGCCGGGGAGTGCCCGGCGACGCTCGGCTAGTCCTTGTCGCTGTTGTCATCCTTGGGGATGCGGCAGCACCATTCGAGGAACAGGCCCGCGCCCGCGAGCACGAACGCCGACAAAGCCGTCGCCCCGCTGACGAAGAAGTCGTGCCGCAGCGTCGGCTTGTCGAGGTCGCCCGCGACAAAAAGCACAAACCCCAGGAAAACACCCGCGAGAGCCGCCGCCGCGTGCGCGCTCGCCTTGCCGAGCACCGCCAGCCGCGCGACGCTCAGCGGATCGACCGGACGCGCCGCCTCGGCCGCCGACTTGTGCAGGATCTTGTTCCGGGTGCTGAACCCCGCGAAGACCTCGCCGATCGCCAGCAGTAGGAAGGTCGGCACCGCGGTCCACGGCAGCGGGGGAAGCTGACTGTAGAAACCGCGCAGAACCGCCCAGACCACCAGCGCCGGCACGGCGACCAGCGCCAGCAGCACCGCCGGCCGTGTCGCCCTCACGAGGGGAGCTGGAGGGCCAGGTCGTCCCGCACGGTGACGACTTGATCGGTCAGGCCGGCGAGCAGATCCACGACCCTGCCGTGCGGCTCGAGCACCGCCTCGGGATCGACCTCCGCCCACGGCGCGAGCACGAACGCCCGCTCGTGCGCGCGCGGATGCGGCAGCATCAGCCGCGGATCGTTCGACGTGACGCCCTCGTAGGCGACGATGTCGATGTCAAGGGTGCGCGGCCCCCAGCGGATCACCCGCTCCCTGCGCATCGACTCCTCGATCGACAGGACCCGGTCGAGCAGCGTCATCGGCGCGAGCCGCGTTGTGGCGACGGCGATGATGTTGAGGAAGTCGTCCTGCTCGACGCCGCCCCAAGGGGCCGTCTCGTACACGCGCGACAGGCCCCGCAACGTCAGGCCCGGGGCGTCGAACAGGGCGTCGACCGCCTCCTGGAGGTTGTCGAGCCGATCACCGAGGTTGCTGCCGAGCGACAGCACCACCCGGTGGTCGGAGAGCATGTGACCGCCCGTGAGAGTGCGGTCGTCCTTGGCGTTCATCCGCGGCTCCTGAAGATCGTGACGGCGACGTCGGCGAACGGGTGGGGGATCGGCGCGGCCGGCTTGTGCACCGTGACCTCCGCGCCGCGTACCCGCCGGTCGGCCAGGCACACCTCGGCGAGCCGCTCCGCGAGCGTCTCGATGAGATCCACCGGCTCCCCCGTGACGACCTCGACCAGCGCCGAAGCCAGCTCCCCGTAATGGACCGTGAGGGCGACGTCGTCCTTCTCCGCCGCGGGACGAAGATCAAGGCTGAGGACGGCGTCCACGACGAACTCCTGCCCCAGCTCACGCTCGGCAGGCAGCACACCGTGGTGCCCTCGCGCGCGCAGTCCGCGCAGCTCAATCCGATCCATCGTCGTCCGTTCCGTCGAGCACCGGTGAACCGTGGTTCACCCACAGGCGCCAACGCCCCTCTTCACGTACGAACACCTTGGTGGACACCACGCTTCCCCCGGCGATGAATCCCTCGTCGTCCTCATCGGCCGTGAGGATGTTCTCCTCGCAGGTCAGCACGGCCTGATCACCGCGGACCTCGGTCTGCACATCGGTCAGGACGAACTGGATATAAGCCGTGTTGGCCATGATCAGGGCCCATGAGCGCATGACCTCGTCACGGCCCCTGAGCATCGTCCAGCCCGGGTGCACGCAGGTGACGGTGTCGGCCCAGTCCCCGTCGGCCCAGACCTCATGCATGAGGTCAAGGTCCCCGTTCTCGAATGCCGAATAGAAGTTGGCGTTGGCGGCCTCGACCGCGGCGGCGTCATCCACGCGCTGAGCCTACGGCGGCGGCGACCCTCACCGCGTCCGCGTTCGGCTTGACGTTGTGCACGCGTACGCACCACGCGCCCTCCAACGCGGCTATCGCCGTCACCGCGAGGGTCGCGTCGTCGCACTCCGCGAAGGGGCGCGGCCGCCCGTCGGGGTCGGCGAGGAGCTTGCCGAGGAACCGTTTGCGCGACGCGCCGATCAGCACCGGGAAATCCCTCCCCAGCTCCCGGGTGACCACGAGCAGCTCCCAGTTGTGCTCGGGCTGCTTGGCGAACCCGAGCCCAGGGTCCAACACGATCATCGACGGGTCCACGCCCTGCGCGATCACCGCGTCGACCCGCTCACCCAGCTCCCGCCGCACGTCGGCCACGACGTCCCGGTACTGCGTCCTTGTGTGCATCTCGTGCCCGTGCCCACGCCAGTGCATCACCACATACGGGACCCGCGCCGCCGCCACGACCTGCGCCATGTCCGGGTCGGCGAGCCCACCGCTCACGTCGTTCACCAGCCGCGCCCCCACCGCCACCGAAGCCTCCGCGACCTCGGCCCGCATCGTGTCGACGCTCACCGCGACCCCCTCGGCCGCCAACGCCTCGACCACCGGCACCACCCGCCGCAGTTCCTCCTTCAACGAAACCCGCTGCGCCCCCGGACGCGTCGACTCCCCCCCGACATCAACGACATCGGCCCCGTCCTTCACCAACTCAAGCCCATGCTTAACCGCCCGCTCCTGATCGAACCACTCCCCCCCATCACTGAACGAGTCAGGAGTGACATTCACCACCCCCATGACCAGACAACGATCAACATCAGGCAGCCCAGGAACCCTCATACACCCACCCTATGCCCTCCCCCACCCCACCCCACAGCCCCCTAACCCACCCCCGGCACCCGAAAACAAGGCGAATAGACATTTATCCCTATTCTTGCCAGCCTCCCGCCACTTCCTTCAATTCCTTCAACCGTCGTTCCATACCCAGGCTTCGGAGCCATGAGGCTAATTCGCCTGCCGCCCCCGCCACCGGAAACCGGATTCCACCCTTGTTTTCGCAGACGATCCACGGCTTCGAATAGTACCTCCTCGAGGTCGAGCCCTTTTTCTATCTCCACGTACCCGTCGACGACCTCCCGATAAGGCGAATAACTCGGCACCCATGGGTTTGTATCCAAATAGGCCAATGGGACCTGAGTCGACGGGAAAGAACCGCACGGCTCCGGCACTACGGCGAAGCCAAAGGGGGAATCCTCTTTAAGTACCGCCTCACCGACCTGACGAGCATATTCACCGACTACCGAGGCTACCTCTTCTGGAGTAGCAGCCGAATGCGAACCATCCATGGGATTTTCCTCTCTAGCGGCACACGAGACCAAAAGACTCAGCATGCAAATGGCGGCGGCAACCGCAGCACCAAGCGGACGCTTCCTACCGATACAGCATGGGCCGCGGAGCCAGTTCGGGATCATCTCCAACCTCCCTAGTCTCATGGCCACCCATTATCACTTTAGCCTGATTATCAAGGCTGACAGATTCGGCCTTCCAGTAATCGCTGTGCCCATGCGTATCCGTCGAAAGGATAGTTCCACCAAATCCATCGTCCGACGGAACCAGAGGAAGTGTCGGGATGCCTACTCCTGCCGAGCTACCATGTACAAACCTCCCCAAAGCGGGAACGGGGTCTCCTTCTGCCTTCTGAATCCAGACATGATCCTCGCCTACGTCCAGGTCCTTGGCCTGGCCCACATGCATCCCTGGACTTCCCACCGCGATAATCTCATCCGCCCGCAGGTCGCCTTGATTTGCTCCTTCACCAATCACCACCGAGCCATAGCTATGACCGAGCGCAGTAACGTGCTTGTCCTGATCCACCTCCAGGCCATTTAGAAAACTTAGGAGGTCCGGTGCGCCACGTTCTGCATATTTATCCATCGATGCATCTTTTATGATGGTGTCAGGAGCATCGTATCCAAGCCACATGATTGTAGCCACAGAACCCGATCCATACTTCTCACTCCTGCGATAGAGGTTTGCGACTCGGTCAATATCTCCACCGATACTATCCAATTGTGCAGTAGTCCCGGGAACGTAGACAGCGACGTTCTCCGCCAGATCCGGATTTCCCACTGCCAGCACTAGCCGTCCATCCGGGCCTGGGGCAGCGTCTCGTACCACTCCCGGGATATTTCGGGTAATCCATGTTCCACCACTATTTACATCCCAGGGCCCAGGGGTCGTGGAGTCAATTCCCAGTAGTTTGACATCCTGCCCAGAGTTTTCGAGTCTCGAAATTTGGGCCGCTAGGGATTGGAGGCGGGTTAGGTCTCGGTGGTCGAAAGGGGTCAGGGAATCGGGGGGTTGGGATTGGAGGTGGGTCAGGCGGGTGGTGAGGGCGTGGCGGTTGGCTTTGTCGCGGGCGGTGGCGGGGAGACCGTCGGTCCAGCCGATGACGGCGGGGAAGGCGCGGGTGTAGAGGGACTGTTGGCGGGGGGTGAGGGATCTCCACCAGGAGGCGGCGGCCGACGGGTCCGAGCGGGGGATGTCCATCGGGTGGAGGCCCTGCGAGACGAGGGACGTGTAGAGGGCGCGGTCGTCCGTCATGAGCGCCTTCATGAGGGCGTCGGCGGTCTTCGTCCAGGCGGCCTGGGACGGGTCGGGCCGCAGCAGCAGATCACGCCGGCGGTTCAGGTCGGGGAGCTCGGCGAGAAGGTCCGCGCCGGCTCGGCTGATCCGCTGCCCCACCCCGGACGGAGCCCCCAGGACCGCGAGGTGACGGGAGATCTCACGTCCGGCGTCCATCCAGGCGTGTCCAGCGCGCTTGAGCGCCCCGCAGAGCGCGTTGATGCCCTCCGGGTCTCCCTGGACCGTCCCGGCCTTCCAGGAGGGCGCTCCGGCGGGCCCTGGCAGCGCGGGTTCCGAGACCCTGACGGGCGGTGCGAGCGCCCGCCCCACCTCGTCCGCCCGGAATGCCGCGTCACCGACGGCCTTCCGCACCGCCCGATGCCGATCAGCGAGCCGCTCGTACAGCGCGCCGCCCGCGGGCCCGACCAGAACCCCTCCCCCGAGCAGCCGATAACACCCCGCCGCGGCACCGCAGGCGTCCGCCCCCGCCGCGGCGATCGCGGCCCCCGCCCGCCGCACCTGGTCCGCTGTGACCACCGGTCTCCCACCCGTTCCGCACGCCGACACGTCGGCACACGGACGGCACGGAGCACCCCAAACCGCCAGAAGGCACCCGAAAAGGGCATGTCACACGCCGTTGGACCCGCCCCGCCGCACACCGACGGACGGCATCCTCCGCGCCCGTCCGGCCCCCGCGCCCGCCCCTTGACGGGATCAGCGCCACCGCAAGACCGATCCGGGACCGTGGAAAGACCTCCCCCTGACCCGGCCCACCCGGCACCACCCGTCCCGCATCGGCGGTTTTAAGGCAGTGCGTCAATGAATGCACGGCATGCCGCGTACGAAGGGAAAAGTCGCACATGCCCACAGGAGAAAGTTACCGATCAGCCGGATTCGCTCCGGGACAGCCGTGACTTTTCTCCACAAGTAGACGATCGGGCGGCGGGAATCTCTGAATGCCCCTAGGGTCTTTCCCAATCGGTCTTCCACGGAAAGGACTGTCGTCAATGGGCGCGGATCGGCGCGGTGGGAATCTGGGGCAGATGGAGGAGCTGTCGCGGCTCTTCTCCAGACACTCCAGGAACCTGGACAGCCTGATCAGAGATCTGAACGGCCGCACGGTCGGGTCAGGTGAGATCTGGTGGGGTCCGGGCGCCGATCGTTTCCGCGCCGCGTGGGCGGAGGCCAAATCCGCATTCGACAGAATGGCGGTCGCCCTTGAGGAAGGCGCGGGCGACATCCGCCGTTCCCAGGCGAACATCGAGGCGGCTACCCGCTGAAAGACCGTACGCGGCGTCCTCGTGGAGGAGTCCCCCTGCTCCACGAGGACGTTCGCGGCATCAGGTACGGCCGAGAATGAGGCTCATCGCCTCGGCGCGCGTCTCCGCGGAATTGCGGAAGTCCCCACGGACCGCGGAAGTGATGGTCTTGGCCCCCGGCTTGCGTACTCCGCGCATCGTCATGCAGAGGTGTTCCGCCTCGATGACGACGATGACGCCCCGGGGGTCGAGGTGCTCCATCAGCGCGTCCGCCACCTGGCTGGTCAACCGCTCCTGCACCTGCGGGCGCCGCGCGTACACGTCGACAAGACGGGCAAGTTTCGACAGGCCCGTGATCTGCCCCTTCTCCCCCGGGGTGTAACCGACGTGCGCGACGCCGTGGAAGGGAACGAGGTGGTGTTCACAGGTCGAGTACAGCTCGATGTCCTTGACCAGGACCATCTCGTCGTGGTCGGCCTCGAACGACGTCGTCAGCGCGTCTTCGGGTCCCATGGCCAGGCCGGCGAACTGCTCGGCATAGGCCCGGGCCACCCTCGCGGGGGTGGCCCGGAGTCCGTCACGGTCGGGGTCCTCGCCGATCGCGTAGAGGATCTCGCGAACGGCTTTCTCGATCCGCGCGTGATCGAACTCCGGGGCGGCAGCAGTCATAACGGACACTCTACGCGGTGCTGTTACGCGTCCGATTCGCCGGATGGGAGTTCGACGACCTTGGTGTCCTTCGACCCGTTGAGCGACAGCTCCTTCGGGGTCATGACGGGCGGACGGTCGGACGGCAGGCGCTTCCCGTAACCGGTGTAGGAGTTCTGGTGGGGCCGCTTGCGGATGGGCGCGAAGACGTCGAGGACCTGGTCCTTGCTGAGCGTCTCCTTCTCCATCAGCTCGAGCACCAGGTGGTCGAGGACGTCCCGGTACTCGGTGAGGATCTCCCAGGCGACGTCGTGGGCGCCCTCGATCAGGCGGCGCACCTCGTCATCGATCGCGGAGGCGATGTCCTCGGAGTAGTCGCGCTCGTGGCCCATGTCGCGGCCGAGGAAGACCTCGCCCTGCCCGGAGCCGAACTTGCGCGCGCCGAGGCGCTCGCTCATGCCGTACTCGGTGACCATGTTCCGCGCGATCGCGGTGGCCTTCTCGATGTCGTTGGACGCGCCGGTGGTGGGCTCGTGGAAGACGAGCTCCTCAGCGGTGCGGCCGCCCAGCAGCATGGCGAGCTGGTCGTTCATCTCCGAGCGGGTGGTGAGGAACTTGTCCTCCATCGGGAGGGTCATCGTGTAGCCGAGGGCGCGGCCGCGCGGCAGGATCGTCACCTTGTGCACGGGGTCGGCGTTGGGCAGCGCGTGCGCCACCAGCGCGTGACCGCCCTCGTGGTAGGCGATGATCTTCTTCTCCGCGTCGGACATGACGCGGGTCTTGCGCTCGGGCCCGGCCATGACGCGGTCGATCGACTCCTCGAGCGTCGCCATATCGATCAGCTTCTGGTCGAAGCGGGCGGTCAGCAGCGCCGCCTCGTTGATGACGTTCGCCAGGTCCGCGCCGGTGAAGCCGGGGGTGCGCCGGGCGATGGTGTCGAGGTCGACGTCGGGGGCGAACGGCTTGCCGCGGCCGTGGACGCGCAGGATGCCCTTGCGGCCCTCGAGGTCGGGGCGGTCGACGGTCACCTGACGGTCGAACCGGCCGGGACGCAGCAGCGCGGGGTCGAGGATGTCGGGGCGGTTGGTGGCGGCGATCAGGATGACGCCGCCCTTGGCGTCGAAGCCGTCCATCTCGACGAGCAGCTGGTTGAGGGTCTGCTCGCGCTCGTCGTGGCCGCCGCCCAGGCCCGCGCCGCGGTGCCGGCCGACGGCGTCGATCTCGTCGATGAAGATGATGGAGGGGGCGTTGGCCTTGGCCTGCTCGAACAGGTCGCGCACGCGGGACGCGCCCACGCCGACGAACATCTCCACGAAGTCGGAGCCGGAGATCGAGTAGAACGGCACCCCCGCCTCACCCGCGACGGCCCTGGCGAGCAGCGTCTTACCGGTTCCGGGAGGGCCGAACAGCAGCACGCCCTTGGGGATCTTCGCGCCGATGGCCTGGAACTTGGCCGGGTTCTGCAGGAAGTCCCGGATCTCCTGGAGCTCCTCGATCGCCTCGTCCGCGCCCGCGACGTCGGCGAAGGTGGTCTTGGGGGTGTCCTTGGTGATGAGCTTGGCCTTGGACTTGCCGAAGTTCATCACGCGCGAGCCGCCGCCCTGCATCTGGTTCATGATGAACAGGAAGATGAGGACGATGATGATCAGCGGCAGGAGGCTGAACAGGAAGCTCAGCAGCAGGCTCTGCTTGGGGACCTCGACCTGGTAGGACTCGGTCTTGCCCGCGTTCACCTGCTCCTGGAGCTGCTGCTGGAGCCGTGCGCCCTGGCTGCCCACCCAGCTGGCCTGCATGTGCTTGCCGTCGGTGGTGGTGATCTGGACGACCTGGTCCTTGTCGATGATCTTCGCCGACTTGACCTGGCCCTTCTCGATCGCGCTGACGACCGTCGAGGTGTCTTCCTTCTCGTAGGTCTGACCTGGGCTCATGCCCCACACCACGATCGCGGCAAGCAGACCGAAGAGAAGGACCCACAGCAGTGGTCCGCGGAAGTATCGCTTCACGTCCATATGTGCGGCACCCCCGGACGGGGTCCGTCCCTCCTGACCAACGTCTGCGGAAAGCTAGCTACTGAAGGTACACCGGACGATGCAGGGCATGCAGCCAGCGATCTCCCCAGCGTCTTGCCAACGATCGGGTGGACCGGGATGTTCCCCGCGATCAGCTCCCATACACGTGTGGGGCGAGCGTCCCCACAAAAGGGAGATTTCTATACTTCTCGGCATAATCCAGCCCATATCCCACAACGAACTCATTGGGGATATCGAACCCAACGTACCTGACGTCCAGTTCCGCCTTGACCGCATCCGGCTTGCGCAGGATCGTGCAGACCTCAAGGCTGGCCGGCTGCCTGGTGCGCAGGTTGTCGATGAGCCAGGAGAGCGTCAGTCCCGAGTCCACTATGTCCTCGACGATCAGGACATGCCGGCCCGTGATGTCGCTGTCCAGGTCCTTGAGGATGCGGACGACGCCCGAGGACTTCGTGCCCGACCCGTAGGACGAGACCGCCATGAAGTCGACCGAGACGTGTGAGCGCATCGCGCGGGCGAGGTCGGCCATCACCATGACGGCGCCCTTGAGCACTGCCACGAGCAGGATGTCCTTGCCCGCGTAGTCCTCGTCGATCTGGGCGGCCAGCTCACGGATCTTCGCCTGGAGCTGGTCTTCCGGGATCAGCACCTTGGCCAGGTCGTTGCCCAGATCCTTCTCTTCCACCCTCACGCCTTCCTTCGCGGCTCGGGCCCGCCGCTTCGGCCGGGCCCAAATGCAGCTTGCCATACCTCCGGATCGCCCGGAGACCGCCGGGGAGGTCCGCGCCGCGCTGCCCGTGCCACGCCGTGACCAGCCGATCCATCGCCGTGACGTGCACCGAGCCCAGCGCCCCCGCCGGACAGCCCGCCTCCACCGCGGCTGCACGCAGAACCCTTCCCCGAACCGCGGCTGGCAGACCCTCCAACGCCGAGACGTCGAAGGTGTGGCCGATGACACGCGCCTCCTCAAGGGCGCGCGCGGCCCAGCCGTCGAGGGCGTCGGCGTCGGCGCGCAGCAGGTCTGCGGTACGGGCCAGCGCCTCGGCCACTCCCGGGCCCAGGACCTCGGTCATCGCGGGCAGGAGGGAGGAGCGCACCCGCGACCTGGTGAAGGCGGGGTCGGCGTTGTGCGGATCGTCCCAGGGCGTCAGGCCCTCGGCGAGGCAGGCGCGGCGCACCTCCGCGCGGCCGAGGCCGAGCAGCGGACGCCGGTAGAGCCCGTTGCGCGCGGGCATCCCCGCGAGCGAGCGCGCGCCCGAGCCCCTGGCCAGCCCGAGAAGCACGGTCTCCGCCTGGTCGTCCCTGGTGTGCCCGACCAGGACCGCCTGCGCGCCGAGCTCCGCCGCGGTCTTCTCCAGCGCCGCGTAACGCGCCTCGCGCGCTGCCGCCTCCGGCCCCCCCGCGCCCGTGACGTCCACCGCGACGGACCCCGCCGGATCGAGCCCGAGCCCCCACATCACCCGGACCACACCGACGGCCCGCACGTCCGACCCCTCCTGGAGCCCGTGGTCGATCGTGACGCCGCCCGCGCGCAGCCCGGCGCGCGGCGCCACATGCGCCAGCGCCGCCGCGAGCGCGAGCGAATCCGCCCCGCCGCTGCACGCGACGAGGACGAGCGACCCCCGCCCGATCCCGGCAAGTTCCGCCCGCACCGCGGCGCGCACCCGTGCGACCGCAGGATCAGGCCCCACCGTCAACCCCTCCCCGAAGCCCTCGGCGACGCCCGCACGGCGTCACGGAGCCAGCGTGCCACGAGGCGCTGACATTTCCGGGGCGCGGGCCGCCGGACCCCGGTCAGGGCTCGGTGCCGTTGGGCTTCTCCAGCTCGAGGAACTCGCCGGGCAGCGCCGGCTTGACCACCCGCGCGATCCACGCCTGCGGATCGGCGATCTCGGCGACCGTCGGCAGGTTCTCCGGGGCGTCCCACACCCGGTTGAAGCCCGCCATGCCGACCTCGGCGTGCACCCGCCTGACGAAGCGGGAGCCTTCGGCGTACTGCTTCATCTTGATCTCGATGCCGAGGAGCCTGCGGATCGTCTTGTCGAGCTTCGAGCCGCCGCCGCGCCTGCCGTTGAACTTGCTGCGGATCTGCGCGACGGTCGGGACGACGCCGGGGCCGACGGCGTCCATCACGAAGTCGCCGTGCCCCTCCACCAGCGTCATCACCGCGGTGAGCCGGTCGAGGATGACGCGCTGCTCGGGGCTCTGGATGGCGTCGATCAGGGTCGACTCGCCGCCGCGCACCGCGTCGGCGACGGCCTCGGCGGCGTCCTTGATCCGGTCGAGCAGCTCGCTCGGTCCGATGTCGGAGGCGAGCAGGAACTGGGTCATCTGGTCCTGCACGTACCCGCGCAGCCAGGGCACGCCGGTGAACTGGGCGCGATGGGTCTCCTCGTGCAGGCACACCCAAAGCCGGAAGTCGCGGGTGTCGACGCCGAGCTCGCGCTCGGTCTGCACGATGTTGGGCGCGACGAGCGTAAGGCGGCCCGTCGGGGCGCGGCCGGAGGGGTCGGGCGGAAGGAAGAGCTCGTACTGGCCGAGCACCCGGCTCGCCATGTAGGCGAGGATCGCGCCCATCTGCATGCCGGTGACGCGGGACCCGACGAGGTCGACCGCGATCCCCACGGGGCCGGTGGCCGTCTTGCGCTCCGACAGCTTGTCCACGAGCGGTTCGAGGACGACCCGGAAGCCGTCGACGTTGGCCTTGATCCAGCCGGGACGGTCCACGACCGTCGCGGGCTTGGAGTCCGGCAGGACGTCCATGCCGGTGAACTCGCGTACGTGCTCCTGCGCCACCGCGGACAGCTCGCGCAGCTCGCGGACCACGTCCCTGGCCTCCTCGGCGGAGACCTGCGGCCCCGGACGCACGAGGCGGGCCCCGGTTTGAACCGCAGTACCCCAGTCGATCATCCCGCCCACGCCCGCTCCCTCCGCCGGGACCGGAACCCCGGATAGGACTCACTCGCGTTCTTGCTCCACCGTATGCGACCAACGCCCGACACCCCACAGACGTTCCCTCCCGGCCCGGCGCGCAACCGGCGGGCCCGCGACGTCGTCGCAGGTCATGGCCTGCTTACGGGGTCAGCAGGCGCAGGTGACGACGGTGTCGGCGAGCTTGTCGAGGGCCGCGCGGGCCGCGGCGAGGTCGGCGGCGTCGTTGGCCATGAAGGCGAACGAAAGCAGGCGTCCCGAGGAGTCGTAGGCGATGCCGGCGAGGGTGGCGACACCGTTGAGCGTGCCGGTCTTGGCCCTGACCAGCCCGGCGCTGGGCAGCCCGATGAAGCGTTCGCTGAGGGTGCCGCTGAACCCTCCGACGGGCATGCCGGTGAGGACGCTGCTCAGCTCCGGGTGTTCGCCGGACGCGGCGAGGGAGACGATGCGGGCGAGCGCCTGCGGGGTGATCCGGTTCAGCGGGGAAAGACCGCTGCCGTCCTGGACCGCGACCCCCTCGCCCATGCCCAGCGACTGCAGGGTCTCCCGGACGCCCTGCGCGGCCCCTTCGAAGGACGCGGGCAGGTTCTTCTTAAGCGCCACCTGACGGGCCATCGCCTCGGCGACCTCGTTGTCGCTGCACTGCATGAGGTGCTCTACGAGTTCGGATATCGGCGGCGAGGAGACCGCGGCGAGTTCCTGCCCACCCTTGCCCGACGCGGGACGCCCGACGACCGCCGTGACCCCGTACCGCGAAAGGTAACGGGCGAAGGCTTGGGTGGCCGCTTTCGGCCCGTTGTCGACCGGCGTGACGGTGCCCTCACACGGGTTCGGCGTGCTGCGCCCGTTGTCGACCATGAGCGCGTTGATGGGCGCGACGCTGCCTTCGGTGACGTACGTGGGCTTCCAGCCAGGTCCCATGGCGGAGCCGTCGAAGAGGGAGGAGTCGTAGTCGACAGTGATCCGCGTTACGCCCTCGGTCTTGAGCGCGTCGGCCGTCTGCCGTGCAAGGTCGGCCACGGAGGCGGGCCTGGGATAAGAGGTGGGCTTCTCCTTGGAGGAGAGGGTCGGATCGCCTCCGCCGACCAGAACCAGACGGCTTCCCTTGCGGACTACCTGCGTGCTCAAGGTGGTCGACGGGCCCACCGCGGCCAGTACGGCGGTGGAGGTGACGATCTTCGTTGTCGACGCCGGAACCGCGGCCTGTCCGGAGCCCGCGTCGAACAGCGTCTTGCCTGTTCTGGCGTCAAGGACGACCCCGGTGATCTTGCCGTCGGCGTTCAGCTCGCCCAGCCGGGAGGCGAGTGCGGCTCCGGGAATCTTCCCGGCACCGGTAACCTGCTCTGACTCACCGGGATTCACGACCCGTCGTTCGGCCACCGCGGCCGGTTGCGGAGACAGTTCCCGTTCTGGTGTGATTTTCACCACACCAGCGCTCGCACTGACCGCGAAGACCTGAAGCAGGAAGAGCGTGACCACGGCCACCGGCCGGTCAATGGTCACCATGTCGTGCCTCTCCCTCGTCCAGGTCTGCCACGTGAGTGCGAGATCCTTGTATACACACAACACCCCATGAGCCACGCATCAACGCGGCAGCTTCGGACCATGGCGACGGAGGAAATCAGTGGAATTCGACGTGACCATCGAGATTCCCAAGGGCTCTCGCAACAAGTACGAAGTGGACCACGAGACGGGCCGCATCCGGCTCGACCGCCTGCTGTTCACCTCCACGCAGTACCCCACGGACTACGGCTTCATCGAGGGCACCCTCGGTGAGGACGGCGACCCGCTGGACGCCCTCGTCCTGCTCCAGGAGCCGACCTTCCCCGGCTGCCTCATCCTGTGCCGCACCGTCGGCATGTTCCGGATGACCGACGAGGCGGGCGGCGACGACAAGCTGCTGTGCGTCCCGGCGACCGACCCGCGCTTCGAGCGCGTCCGTGACATCACCGACGTGCCCGAGTTCGACCGCCTCGAGATCCAGCACTTCTTCGAGGTCTACAAGGACCTCGAGCCCGGCAAGTCCGTCGAGGGCGCCAACTGGGTCGGCCGGGTGGAGGCCGAGGAGGAGATCGTCCGCTCCCGCAAGAGGGCCCAGGAGCACGGCCACTGATCCGGCAGCCGACGCGCCGCGGGTGACGCGGGCTCATCCGGGCCTTACGGCGCCGATGAGCCCGTTGCGCCAGATGGACGAGATGCGGACCCTTGCCCCGGTATAGGGAGCCTCGACCATCCGCCCGTCACCGATGAAGATCCCGACATGGTGAATCGTGTCGGGATCTTTGGTGTTCTTGGCGAAGAACACGAGGTCTCCCGCGCGCAGCATCGTCGTCGGCACCTTCGGCCCCGCCGCCCACTGGCTGCCCGTCCAGTGGTCAAGGCCGATGCCCGCCTTGGCCCACGCGTACAGAGCGAGGCCCGAACAGTCGAACCCGCGGATCTTCGCGCCGTGCGCGATGCCCTTGGACGGGCCCTTGGTGTTCCCGCCTCCCCACGAGTAGGGCGTGCCTATCCACTTCAGCGCCTCACGCACGACGGTCTTGCCGCGTCCGGCTCCGCGCGGGCTCAGCTCGTCGTCTTCGAGTCTGCGTACGGCCTCGAGATCCAACCGCCGTTCCGTGCGCGCGCGCAGCTCCTCGGTACGGCGTTCGGCGAGCCGCTCGGCGCGCGGCCGTACCTTGTCGAGCCTGCGGACGAGGTCCTTGCGCGTCGCCCCGATGCGCGCGGCGGCGTCCTTCTGCGCCTCGACCGCGGCGATCGCGTCACGTCGTGTACGCGCCACCAGAGCGGCGGTCTCCTTCTGCCGCTTGTACGCCTTCTTGGCTTCCGACCGCAGCAGGCGCGACACCTTGCGCGCGGCCTTCATCCGCTTCAGCAGACCTTCCTGCTGTGTCGCCATCACCTGGAGCATCCCCGCGCGGTCGAGCATGCCCCTGGCTCCCCCGCCGCCCGTGAACAGCATGGCGAGCCGTGTGGTCGAGGACGTCGTGGTCGTGTAAGCGCCGGGCGCGTAAGCGGAGTAGGCGTCGCGCGCTTGGCGGTAGGCGCCTTCCGCCTTCTTCGCGCGTACCCGTGCGGCTTTCGCGGCGGTCCGCGCCCTTGCGAGCAGGACGCGCTGGCCGTTGTGCCGCTCCATCGCCCACTGCGCCTCCGAGCCATAGCGCACGAGCTCGGCGTCGGCCTGGGCGAGGCGCGCCTTGATCCGGCCCGCCTCCAGGGCCGAGACGCGCGCGCCCGCCCGGCTGACGACGGCGTCGCCGACCGCGGGACGCTCCACGGCGAGCACCGGGGTCGCACCGGCGAGCAGCGCCCCCGTGACAACCACGACGAGACTTCGAGACGACCGCGGCATGCTCCACCTCCACGCAGGCCACGCCGCCCGACGGGCGACGCTGCGAACACGTCCTGTGGACCTCCGTCACACGGTCACCCCCTACCCCTCGCGCCTACGCCGCCACGCCGCCTTGTCGCCTTCTTTCCTGGCCGCTGACCAGGCCCGACCGGCGATTCCCCACTATGTGCCGACAACTCCGGCGGCCCGCGAAGCGCGTTCGCCGACGCGGTTCCGGACGAGGCGGACATACCTCACCGCACGCGCAGGGACAGGCTCGTCGCCGACGACCACGACCCGAACTTCAGGTCGTCGTCCGACGCGTCGTCCTCGTCCTCCGGAGGGCAGTCCGAAGGGGTCGGCTCGGGAACCGGCACGCCCGTCGGAGGAGCGCCCTCGCCGGGAGACGGCGGCACCGCCGTCGGAGCGGGGGTGGCGTTCGGCTCCGTCGGCAAAGGCACCGACGGGAGGGGGCCGCCCGTCGAGGGCGCGGAAGGGCCGAGCGAAGGGCTCTGCGTGGGAGCCGCCGCGTCCCAGGTGACCGTGACGGTGACACCGCCGATGCGGATAAGGCCGCGGCCCGCCTTGGCGGAACGGAACACCTTCACCTTGACGGTCGCCTTCTCGTCCTTGGCCAACTCGCCCGACGGCTCCGACAGCTTGAGCGGTCCCTTCACCTTCGCCCGCCAGACGAGGTCGCCGTCGGCCTCCAGCTTCAGCTCGCCGTCCGAGCCCGACCCGATGTCCAGCCGCAACGGCGAGACCGTCAGACGGCCAGGCCCACCGGGCTCCGCGGACACGCCGCCCTGCTGGACGCTCTGCGGCGTCGGTACGGGAGGTGCCTGCTGCGGGGTGGCTATCGGCTCAGGGGTGGCCGACTCATACGCCCCGGCGGGGAACGTCGCGGTGAGCAGCCCGTGACGCGGGACGGGGGGACGCGGCCTGTCGTCCACCGTCTCCGACGGCGTCGGACGGGGCGTGGGCGAGCCGCCCGACGCGATCGTGCGCACGTCCTGCCTCGGGTCGCCGACCAGCCAGCCGACGAACGTCGTCCCCGCGACGAGACCCCCCGACAGGACGCCCACGACGAGCACCTTGCGCCACCACCGGCCGCGCGCAGGGGCGACCACGACGGGCTCGGGCACAGCACGCCCGGGAAAGCCGAGGGCGTTGAAGTCGGTGCTACGGGTGGCGACGAACAGCCGATAGCCGACGAGGTCGGGATCGGTGAAGCAGCTCAGCACCTTGGCGCGCAGCGAAGCCGGCGCGCTCGCGCACGGCACCGTCGCGAAGATCTTCGTCGGCGAGATCGCGTCGGTGGGCCGGTGGCCGGCGCACTCCGGGCAGGCGCGCACGTGCGCAAGCAGGTTCGCCCGTACGTTGGCGTCGAGCTCGCCCGCCACCCGGGCGGCCAGGAGGTCGGCGCGTCCGGCGCAGCCCGCGGGGCCGAGGTGGGTGAGGATCTCCACCGTCAGCGCGCGCCTGAGGTCGCCCTTGGCGTCCGTCAGCAGCTCGACCGTCTGGCGCTCGGGCTGGTCGAGCACCAGCGCGACGTGCGCGGCGGGAAGCCTGTGTCGGGCCTCGAGCTCGAGCGCCTCGCGCGGCAGCGGGTCGAGCGCCCGCACCGCACGCCAGGCGAGCATCTTCTGGTCCATGTCGCGCCGGCCCGGTTCGGCGGACGGAGGATCGGCGTACGCGGACGCGGCCTCGGGCCTGCGCGCGCACTCGGCGCGGGCGAGCGCGAACAGCCACGGCAGGAACGCCTCGGGGTCCTGGAGGCGGTCGGCGTGCGCCTCGGCGACGATGAAGGTGTCCCGTAGAGCCACCTGCGCGGCTTCGGCGTCGGTGAGCCGGAACCAGCAGTACGCGTACAGGCGGGCGGCGTACGCGTCGTAGACCGAGGCGAGCGCGCCGGGGTCACGTGCGCGCAGGGCCTCGACGAGCAGGCGGTCATCCATGGGGGAAAAATAAAGGCAGCGCCATGTTTCCCTCCACCGAATCCCTGGAATTGCTCAGCCATTCCCCTAAGCCACATCGGGAATAGACGTCATTCATCGCGATCTTCGCAATGCGTTTTCTCCCCGAAGCACCGCGTGGGATGCTTCGCGTGGATGATCAGAATTCCAGCCGCATGGGCGGAAAGAGGCGTTCTGCCACTGCGGTGATAGCCGTCACCTGCGCCGACGTGAAGATGACCGGGTGCGACCGCACGAATTCCGGAATCTCCCTGCCCCGGTGGAAGACCACCCCTTCGTGCTGAAAACCCTCGGGTTCCACCTTTCCCGACTGGACGGCGACGAGCGGGACCACGTCGAACTCCTCGTCGAGTTCCTCGGCGAGGAGGCGGCCGACGAGTTCGGCCGCGCGCGCGGCCGTCACCTCGATTCCGCTCACCGGCTCCTCGCCCGCCCACAGGCGTCCGTCGTCCGCCCAGACGCGGACCCCGCGCCGCACACGGCGCGTCACGATCGCGTAGACGCCCGTCAGGCCGATCACCAGATGGTCGAGGTTCGTCGCCGACAGATCCGGGACCGTGCGGTCGTGCAGGACGCTGTAGCCGCGTCCGAGCCCTCCGAGGTCGCGTCCGGTGCGCCGCTCAGCGCGCGCGCCGCGTCGCCACTCCGCCTCGGGCCCCGGCGCGAGGTATCCGGCGCCGTAGTGCAGGACCGCGACGCACGCGCCCGAGCACGCGCCGATCCGCCAGTCGACGAAGCCCGCCGTCATCACGCCGGCCGCGCCCCCCAGCGCGCCTCCGACGACAAGGCGCTCGAAACGCGAGGAAAGCGCCCTGTATCGCGCCCAGGCCGACGCCCCGGCGACCCCAAGTTCACTCCGGCCCACCCGGCTCACCCCCGGGGCAAGAGTCGTGGCAGGTGGGGCCGCATTCAAGGACTTCACCGCGGCGGGCAGGTGTCGTCTCGCCAGACCGGGACAAGCCGGGCGCGTTTGACACTGCAAACATGACAGTGTCATAGTTGCAGCATGGATGAATGGACGATCACGCAGCTCGCGTCGAAGGCCGCCGAGGCGCTGGCCGATCTCGACGTGAACGGCCGTGTCCAGGAAGTCCCGAACGTACGGTTGATCCGCTGGTACACCACGCTCGGCCTGCTCGACCCGCCGCTGCGGCAGGGCAGGACCGCGCGCTACACCCCGCGGCATCTGCACCAGCTCGTCGCGGTCAAGCGCCGCCAAGCGGCCGGGCTGAGCCTCGCGGAGATCCAGGCCGAGCTGCTGAGCGCGCCCGAGCGGCGGCTCACCCCGATCGGCGAGAACGTCGACATCGCGTGGAGCGGGCCGCCGCCCGCCGCGCCCGTCGAAGGCGAGCCGCCCGCGCGGCGGTTCTGGGCGGCGCCGCCCGCGGTGGGCTCCTGCCCGCCGCCGGACGCGATGCCGGAACCGTCAGAGCCGGCGAGCACGACGCTGCAAGGGATCAGGCTCGCCGCCGGCGTCACCCTGCTGCTGGAGACCGAGCGGCTCGATCCCGATCAGGCGGCCGCGCTGCGCGGCGCGGCCGCCCCCCTGCTCGCCGAGCTGGCACGGCTCGGCCTGATGCCACCCGGGGAGGTGGGCCCCACCCCCTCCTGACCCGGCTCGCCCCGACCCGACGTCCGAACGAACGCCAGCGCGAAGGCAGGTAACAGTGACACTGCAGACAGAAGCCACGGGAGAGCGCCCGCCCGCCGAATCCGGCGTCGGCACGCTCACCACCTCCGAGGGGGGACTCCCCCTCGAGTCCCTCGCCGTCCACGCCGACATCGCGGGGCTCGCCGCGGCCGTCGAGGTGGTGCAGGAGTTCCGCAACTCCTTCAGCGTCCCGCTGGAGGCCACCTACGTCTTCCCGCTGCCCGATCGGGCGGCGGTCACCGGCCTCGTCATGCACGCCGACGGCCGCACCGTCCGGGCGGAGCTGCGCGAACGCGGCGAGGCGCGCCAGGCATACGACGAGGCCATCGCGGCGGGTCAGCGCGCGTCCATCGCCGAGGAGGACAGGCCCGATGTCTTCTCGATGCGCGTCGGCAACATCCTGCCCGGCGAGCGCGTCACCGTCCGGCTGACGCTGAGCCAGCCGCTGCCGTATGAGGACGGCACAGCGGTCTTCCGCTTCCCGCTCGTCGTCGCGCCCCGCTACATCCCCGGCGAGACCCTGCCCGGGCCGGACTCCGGCCTCGGCGTCCACCCGGACACCACGGCGGTCCCCGACGCCTCGCGCATCAGCCCGCCCGTGCTGCTGCCCGGCTTCCCCGATCCCGTCACGCTCTCGCTCACCGCGCGCGTCGACGCCGCAGGGCTGCCGCTCGGCCCGCTGGAGTGCACCCACCCGCTGTCACAGGACGCGTCGGGCCTGGTCACCCTCGGGCACGGCCAGCGGCTCGACCGCGACTTCGTGCTGCGGCTCCCCTACGGCGTCCAGTCGGGCGGGGAAGCCGCAGACCAGGTCTCCGGCATCACCGAGTCGCTGCTGTTCACCCCTGATGCCGAAGGCGACGAGGGCACCTTCACCCTCACCCTGCTGCCCGCCCTCGAGGCCGACCCACGGCCCAAGGACGTCGTGCTCGTGCTCGACAGATCGGGCAGCATGCAGGGCTGGAAGATGGTCGCCGCGCGCCGGGCTGCAGCCCGGATCATCGACAGCCTGCACGGGCGCGATCGCTTCGCCGTCATCGCCTTCGACCACCTCGTGGAGACCCCGCCCGGCCTGCCCGCTGGCCTCTCCGAGGCCACCGACCGCAACCGGTTCCGCGCGGTCGAGCACCTGGCCAAGACCGAGGCGCGCGGCGCGACGGAGATGCTGCAGCCCCTGCGCGAGGCCCTCACCCTGCTCGGCGCGCCGGGCCGCGACCGGGTACTGGTGCTGGTCACCGACGGCCAGGTAGGCAACGAGGACCAGATCCTCGCCGCGCTGCCCCCGGCCGAGCTCGACGGCGTCCGAGTGCACACCGTCGGCATCGACCGCGCCGTCAACGCGGGCTTCCTCGGCAGGCTCGCGGCCTACGGCCAGGGCCGCTGCGAGCTCGTCGAGTCCGAAGACAGGCTCGACGCGGCGATGGAGCACATCCACCACCGGATCGCCGCCCCCGTCCTCACCGGCGTGACGCTGCGCGCGGGCGAGGGGCTGGAGATCCTCGCCGACACGGTCTCCCCGGCGCGTCCTGCCTCGGTGTTCCCCGGCGTCCCGCTCGTCGTCTCCGGGCGCTACCGGGGCTCGGGCACTTCCCTGACGGCGGTGGCCGCCGCGCAGTCCTGGGAGCGCGCCTTCCAGGCCGTCACCGCGGCGTCGTCCCCGGCAACCGCGCTGTGGGCGCGGGCTCATCTGCGCGACCTTGAGGACGCCTACGCCGGCGACCCGAGCCAGGCCCGTGAGGCGCAGGTGGTGGCGACGTCGCTGCGGCACGGGGTGCTGTGCCGGTTCACCGCATATGTCGCCGTCGATTCCCGGTTCGTCACCGAGGGCGGCGACCCGCAGCAGGTCGTCCAGCCGGTGGAGCTGCCCCAGGGCTGGGCCATCGAGAGCGCCGCCGGGCCGGTGGCCGCCTCGGCCCCCCTCGCCATGCCCGCCCCTGCCGCCGCGGCCCCGTCCCGGCAGCGGATGTCCCGCTCCGCGCCCGCCTTCGGCGCGGCCCCGCCACCGGCCCCTCCCGGCGGCCCCATGCCCCCGGCCCGCGCCGGAGCCTTCGCCCGCCCCGCGGGCAGGCCCATGCCCCGCCCCGCTATGGCCACCCCGCCCCCACCCCCGCCCACCCCCGACCTGACCCCGCTGCTTGCCCTGGAACTCCAGCGCCTCCGCGCCCTGGCCGACGCCCCCCGCTCCACCCGCCTGGCCCACCTGACCGACCTCATCACCCGCCTCGAGGCCCTCTCCCTCCCCGACCTCGCCGACCTCCTCGCCTCTTACCCCACCCTCCCTGACCCCCTCACCCTCTGGAGCCCCCTCGAAGAGGCCCTCACCGCCCTCACCACCCCCCACCCACCCCGCCGCCCCTTCTGGAAGCGCTGACCCCCACCCACCCCGCAAGGCCGAGCCGCCGCACCCCCTCGCCCCGGGCCAACCGCCCGGGGCCCTTCCAAAAGCGCCCACAACCCACCCACCCCGAGCCGCGCTACTGCGTCGCCTCTCCCCGGGCGAAGCCGCCCGCTTCTCCTGTCCTGCCCGCCGGGTGGGTCAGGACAGAGGTCGGCTCAGCCGGGACGCAGCGCGGACCGCCCACGAGCGGCCGGAGCCAGGGCGGGTCAGGACAGGGTCGGCTCGGTCGGGGCGGAACGCAGACCGCCCAAGGGTGCACGGTGCCGGGGGTGGGTGGCGTATGTGGTCTTGCGAGCGGTGGGGTGGGGGTGGGTTGAAGGGCGGGTTCTGTCAGGGGGGAGGGATAGCTTCGGTGGGTGATGATGATCGGCGGGACGCCTGTGTGGGTGGAGACGGACGGTGAGCGGGAAGTTCGGATCAGGTGGGGGGAGACTGACTCGGCGGCGGCGGGGCTCGCTGAGGCGCTGGGTGCGGCGGTCAGCCTTGCGGTCCGGCAGGGGGTGCCGCCTGAGCATCTGATCGAGAAGTTTCTGAATCTGCGGTTCCTGCCGCAGGGGGAGACGGACGACCCTGCGGTGCCGTCGACGACCTCGGTGGCCGACTACCTGGCGCGGCGGCTCGCCGATGCCTGGCTCACCCCGCAGCAGCGCGGCAAGCTCGGGCTTCCCGAGGCCGACACCGACACCGACGGTTCCTGGCCCGACGCCTACCGCTCCCCCTGACTCGAGACGTCGCCCGGGGGCTGCGGTGCGGTCGACGGCCTGACCCGACGCGTGGTCGCCCGACCCGACGGCACGACCTGACCCGGCCGCACGGCCGGGCGCACCTCTGTCGCCCGCGCCCGCCCCTGCCGGACACACCCTCACAACCCAGGCATAACCGCCCCACCCGGGCGCAGCGCGCGATCAGGGGTGGGGCGGCGGCGAACTCGGCGCCGTCCGGCCGTCGCAACCGATGTTCGCCGTCCGCCGTGCGGATCTTCGCGGTGTCGCGACTCTGTCCGGCCTCACGCAATTTGTCCGGGTGTCGCGACTCTGTCCGAGCGGCGTGACGCCCGGTCGGTGGGGTCAGAGGGTGGAGTTCAGGAAGGTCCAGGCGTCGGCGATGATCTGGGGGAGGGGGCGGTGCGCCTTCCAGCCGAGGTCGTGGGCGATGCGGGTCGCGGAGGCGACGAGGTAGGGCGGGTCGCCGGGGCGGCGCGGGTGCACGTTGACGGGGATGGGCAGGCCCGTCACCTCGCCGGCGGTGTCGATGATCTCCCGCACCGAGGTGCCCGTGCCGCTGCCGAGGTTGTAGATCGTATGGATGCCGGGCTCGACCGCGTCCAACGCGAGCAGGTGCGCCTCGGCGAGGTCGGCGACGTGCAGGTAGTCGCGGATCGCTGTGCCGTCGGGCGTCGGGTAGTCGGTGCCGTACAGCTCGACGGCGGGGATCAGCCCGGCCGCGGCCCGCAGCACGTTCGGGATGAGGTGCGTCTCCGGGTCGTGCCTTTCGCCGAGGCCCGCGTAGGCCCCGCCGACGTTGAAGTAGCGCAGGCTCGTCGCGGCGAGCCCGTGCGCCGTCGCCTCGCCCTGCAACGCGAAGTCCACCGCGATCTTGGACTGCCCGTAGGGGTTGATGGGCGCGACGGGCGCGTCCTCGGTGATCGGTTTGTCCCCGACGACCCCGTATGTCGCGGCGGTCGAGGAGAACACGATCCGCCGGACCCCGTGCCCGCGCATCGCCTCGAGCAGCGCGAGGGTACCGCCGACGTTGTTGTCCCAGTACATCTCGGGCTTGCGCACCGACTCGCCCACCTGTGAGCGCGCGGCGAAGTGCATGACGGCGTCGAAACCGCCCCTGCCGAGCACGTCCCCGGCCTGCTTCACGTCCCCCTGGACGAACTCGACGCCGGGCGGCACCCCGACGCTCGACCCCGTCGTCAGATTGTCCAGAACCACCACGGTGTGTCCGGACTCGATCAGTTGGGCCGCGACGACCGATCCGATGTAACCGGCCCCACCCGTAACGAGAATCTTCATGGTCCTCCAATGTGAGCGGCGGTCCCAAGGTAGCGCCCAAGGAAATCCCAAGTGGTTCACAACAGGCGAAGAGCAGGATCGTCAGTGATACGAAACACTGGAGGATCTGATGAACGCCTCGCGTCTCGCGGCGCTCCTGCTGGCTCTCACGGTGACGGCCACCGGATGCCAGGCGAAGGGCTACGCGCAGCCGATCGAGACCCCGAGCAGCACTTCCGTTCAGCGATGAGAAAGGCCCGGGGCGAACCCGGGCCTTCGCCTGTGTGATCGGCGGATCTGTGGGATCCGTCAGACCTGCTTCTCGTACCCGGCGACCAGGACGCAGGTCGCCAGCCCCTCGATGGCCACCTCGAGTTCGGACAGAACCGGGAAGGTCGGGGCGATCCGGATAGTCCGGTCGGCCGGGTCGTCGCCGTAAGGGTGGGTCGATCCGGCGGGGGTCAGCGCGACGCCCGCCTCCTTGGCGAGTTCGACGACGCGCTTGGCGGTGCCTTCGGGAACGTCCAAGGAGACGAAGTAACCGCCCTTGGGACGGGTCCACGTCGCAAGGCCGGTTCCGCCGAGCCGCTCGGTGAGGATGCGCTCGACCGCGTCGAACTTCGGCTTGACGATCTCGGCGTGCTTGCGCATGTGCTCGGCGAGGCCCTTGGAGTCCTTGAGGAACTGCACGTGCCGCAGCTGGTTGATCTTGTCGGGCCCGATGGTGCCCTTGCCGAGGAACCCGGTGAACCACTTGACGTTCGCCTCGGACGAGCCGAAGAACGCCACGCCCGAGCCGGCGAAGGTCACCTTCGAGGTGGAGCCGAACACGAAGACGCGGTCGGGGTTCCCGGCCTCGGAGGCCGCGGCGAGGATGTCGAGGATCTCGTCGTGCTCCTCGGTGAGGTGGTGGACGGCGTACGCGTTGTCCCAGAAGATCCGGAAGTCCGCGGCGGCCGTGGGCATCTCAGCGAGGCGGCGCACTACCTCGTCGCAGTAGGAGACGCCCGTGGGGTTGCTGTACTTGGGCACGCACCAGATGCCCTTGATTGACGCGTCCTGCGCGACGAGCCCTTCGACGACGTCCATGTCGGGACCCTCGTCGGTCATGGGTACGGTCACCATCTTGATGCCGTAACGCTCGGTGAGAGTGAAGTGCCTGTCATAGCCGGGGACGGGGCACAGGAAGGTGATGTCCTGGTCGACCCAGCGTCCCTCGCCGCCGGGCACGCCGGTGAACAGGGCGTACACGAGGGTGTCGTGCATGATCGCGAGGCTCGCGTTGCCGAGCGGCAGCAGCTGCTTGGCGGGGACCTGCAGGCCCTCGGCGAAGATCTCGGCGATCTCGGGGATGCCGGTGAGGCCGCCGTAGTTGCGAAGGTCGGTCCCGTCGGCTGACTTGTAGAGGCCGTCGCCGGGCAGCGTGAGGAGCTCGTTGGACAGGTCGAGCTGGGCGGGCGCGGGCTTGCCACGGGTCAGGTCAAGCTTCAGGCCGCGGGCCTTGAAAGCCTCGTAGTCCTGGCGCGCCTTGGCGTGGAGATCCACCACATTCTGAGCAGTCACAACGGGTTCCCTCTGGGAGATGCCGGTCCGGGCACCTCGCAGGATATCGCCACCACGCCGTCGGGCCTCGACGCGGCGGTACCGCACAATGGGGCCATGACCTACCGGATCACCTTCGTCTGCACCGGCAACATCTGCCGGTCGCCGATGGCCGAGCACGTCCTGCGACGGCATCTCGCCGACGAGGGGCTCGACGCGGAGGTCGACAGCTCGGGCACCGACGGGTGGCATGTCGGCGATCCGGCCGACCGCCGGACGGTCCGCACGCTCGCCAGGCACGGGTACACGAGCGCGCATTCCGCGCGGCAGTTCAGCGCCGAGTGGTTCGCGCACTACGACCTCATCCTCGCCCTTGACGAAGGGCACCTGCGCGCGCTGCGGGCGATGGCTCCGTCGGCGGCGGCGTTGGAGAAGGTCAGGCTGCTGCGCTCGTTCGACCCGTACGCCGACGACCTGAACGTCCCCGACCCGTACTACGGCGGCGACGCGGGCTTCGAGGAGTGCCTCGCGCTGATCGAGGCCGCCGTGCCGGGACTGATCGACCAGGTGCGCAAGGCGTGAGGATGCTCGGCGTACCCGTCGCCCGCACACGAGATCTGGGGAGCAGGCACTCCTGGACGCTCCACCATGTGACGCTGGAGGACGGCCGTGAGCTCTTCGTCAAGAAGGGCTACGACTTCTCTACCGAGGCACGCGGACTGCGTTGGCTGGGCTCTCCTTGCGCGGACGTACTGGAAGCCGAAGGAGACGTGCTCGTCCTGCCCTGGCTGCCTCCGGGCCGTCCTGACGTGGAGGCGGCGCGAAGGCTCGGCCGCGACCTCGCCGCGATGCACGCGCGCGGCGCGCCGTGCTTCGGCGCGTCGTGGCCGGGGCACATCGCCGACCTGCCCCTGGACAACACCCCCGGCGAGGAGTGGACGTCCTGGTACGCCGAGCGGAGGGTTCTGCCGTACCTGCGAAGCGCGCTTGACGCGGGCGCGCTGACCCCGTCGGACGTGCGCGCCGTGGAGGACGCGCTCGGCCGCGCCCGTCAGCCCGCGGAGCCGCCTTCGCGCATCCACGGCGACCTGTGGAGCGGCAACGTCCTGTACTCGGGTGAGCGCGCTCATCTCGTCGACGCCGCCGCGCACGGCGGCCACCGGGAGACCGACCTCGCGATGCTCGCGCTGTTCGGCGCGCCGCACCTCGACCAGGTGCTCGCCGCCTATGACGAGGCCGCGCCGCTCGCCGACGGGTGGCGGGAGCGGGTCCCGCTGCACCAACTGCACCCGCTCGCCGTCCACGTCGTCCTCTTCGGCGGCTCCTACCGGGCCTCGCTGCTGGACGCCGCCGCGCGCGTCTGACCTGCGCCGCTGCCGACATTTCCCGCATGCATTGACAATTCCCTGCGATTTTCGCCGAGTTATCCACAGGCTCGGGGCGAATTGATTTTTGGGGTCGAGAAAGATGCGACTATGGGCGGAAGTCGAGCGAGGGGGCTGATCAGGGTGAACGGCAGGGCGAAGGCCAGGGCGCTGAGCGTGGCGGTCATGGCGCTGGCCACGACCATGGCCTGCACCACAACGGACACGCCGGCGCCGGCCACCCCGTCGCGGGCGTTCACCCCCGCCGCGGTCTCCTGGAAGGACTGCGGCGACGGCTTCCAGTGCGGCAAGCTCGAGGTCCCCCTCGACTACGCCGATCCCGGCGGCAGGAAGATCCCGCTTTCCCTGATCAAGCTTCCGGCGAGCGGCACCAAAAAGGGATCCCTGCTGACCAACCCGGGCGGTCCCGGCGGATCGGGCGTCAACTTCATCCGGCAGACCGGCAGGTCCTTCGGCGACAGCCTGCGCCGCGACTTCGACATCATCGGCTTCGACCCGCGCGGCGTCGGGGCCAGCGATCCCGTCGAGTGCCTGACCGACGGCCAGCTCGACGCCTATCTCGAAACCGACATGTCGCCCGATACCGAGGCCGAGATGAGCAAGCTGGAGAAGGTATCCAGGGGCTTCGCCGAAGGCTGCGAGAAGAAGTCCGGAGACCTGCTGCCGTACGTCGGCACCAAGGACGCCGCCCGCGACATGGACGCGATCCGCGCGGCCGTCGGCGACGAGAAGCTGACGTACTACGGCGCGTCCTACGGCACCTACCTGGGCGCCTGGTACGCCGAGCAGTTCCCACAAAACGTCCGCGCCCTCGTGCTCGACGGCGCGCTCGACCCGAGCCTCACCGCGGCCGAGACCAACATCCAGCAGGCCAAGGGCTTCGAAACCGCGCTGCGCGCCTTCACCGAGGACTGTGTGAAGCAGTCCGACTGCCCGCTCGGCACCGACGTCGAGGCCGGCATGAAGAAGGTCACCGCGCTGCTGACCCAGGCCGACCGCCAGGCGCTGAAGAACTCCGCCGACGCCCGCGACGTCGACCAGTCCCTCGTCACCTGGGGCCTGGCCACGCCGCTGTACCAGAAGGAGGCGTGGCCGCTGCTGCGCGGCGCGCTCGCCCAGGCCATGCAGGGCGACGGCACCGCGCTGCTGCGCTTCGCCGACCTCCTCGTCGAGCGGGAGCAGAACGGCACGTTCTCCAGCCAGACCGAGAGCAACATGGCGGTGAACTGCCGCGACAAGCCCAACCCCGACGTCGCGGGCTTCAAGGCCGAGGCGCAGAAGGCAGCCGCCGCGGCCCCGAACTTCGGCGAGTTCATCGTGTGGAACACGCTGCCCTGCGCTTTCTGGCCGGTCGCCGCCGCCGAGGAGCCACGCGCCCTGCGCGCGGCGGGCTCCGCCCCGATCCTCGTCGTCGGCACCACCCGCGACCCGGCGACCCCCTACCAGTGGTCCGAGAACCTGGCGTCCCAGCTGGAGAACGGCCACCTGCTCACCTACGACGGCGACGGCCACACCGCCTACCTGTCGGGCCCGCCCTGCATCAGAAACGCCGTCGACGCCTATCTCACCGCCACCACCCTGCCCGCCGCCAACACCACATGCACCTGATCCACCCGCCCCGCCCACAACCCGCCCGAACCCTGTAGACTGCTACCCGCACCGCTCACCGCGGCGCTGCCGCCTTAGCTCAGTCGGCCAGAGCGACGCACTCGTAATGCGTAGGTCAAGGGTTCGATTCCCTTAGGCGGCTCCACCTCAGAAGGCCCCTCCCAATCCGGGAGGGGCCTTCTTGCTAACACCCGCGGTTCACTCGGCTTCTTCGTCCTCCTCGATCGCTTCGGCGAACAGATCCGCCGCCTTCACCCCATCGAAATCCGAGACCACGGCCCACAGCCTTCACCGCCTATCCGTCTAGGGGACTGAACACCCGTCGGATTGGCGAGGCAAGCCAGTCAGCCATGATCATTCACTGTCTAGACCTCAGGGCGTCAGCCAGGTCCAGCCCCGCCCGCTCCACCAGAACCACCGCCCCCCACCGAAGACCGCCCACCCCTTCACCTCTGCGAACACCCGCAGATACGCCCCAACATGAGAAGCCGCAGTCAACGCCACGCGTATACGCCTCAACCACAACCGCCTCCTCCCCCAGCACCATGAACCCACGCGCCGACAACCCGCCGACTTGTCCTACGCATCCCGTACTCTCACCCGCACAGGCCGGCCAGAGCGCCCTGTGTGGGAGTTGCGCGGCGAAGGAGGGCGGGTGAGGAGGACGCTCCCGGGCTTGCCCGCGGGCTGCCGAAGAGATCCAGCGGCCCCGCCCTCCTCTTACCTCCAGGCGGCGAGTGCTAACGCTGGTGCTAACGACGGGCGTGGATGCGGGTGGATGTCCGGGGACAAGGAGTTCGCCCGGTCCCTGGTGGCGGCGTTGTAGCCGGCTTGGAAGCGGGAGGTGGCGGAGAGGGTGGTCATGAGGGTGGCGACGCGGCGGCGGTAGGTGCGGAGGGACAGGCCGAGGCGGCGGGCGGCGGACTCGTCGGTGAGGCCGGAGGCCAGGGCGTCGAGGAGGGGGCGGTCGTCCGGGGAGAGGCGGGGTGACTCGGTGGTGAGGTAGGCGGCGGGGGGTTCGGCGGTGGACCAGATCGCCTCGAACAGGGACAGCGCGCCCTCGACAAGGGTCGGGGACGAGGTGATCGTGTAGGAGCGCGGGGTTCCCGGGCGTTCGCGATCGGCCATGATCATGACGCGGCGGTCGAGGACGATGGTCTCGTGGGTGAGCGCGGCCGCGCTGATGCGCACCCGGGCCCCGTGGGCCTGGACGGCTTCTAGGTGGGCGCGGCCGGCCTCGTCGGCGAGGGCGCGCGGGGTGAGGAGCTTGCGGACCGTGAGATCGCCGTGCTCCGTCCCCCGGCGGACGGCGGCGCGCGCCTCGGGCTGCGCCCAGGTGGCGAGGTCGAGGGCGGCGCAGACGAACTCGGTCCGCACCGCGGTGAAGAGGTGTCCGGCGCGTGCCACGAGTTCGGCGTCACCGCGCACGGTGAAGACCTGTTCGTCCCGCATTCCTCAAGTCTGGCAGGTTGCTGCCATGGGTTGGCCTGGCCGGACGCCCCGGGGGAAGGGTGGGCGGTATGAGTACTTCGACGTTCGCCCTCGGGGGCGATCTCACCGTTCGGCGGCTGGGTTTCGGCGCGATGCGTCTGGCGATGGGCACGTTCGGCGGCCCCACCCGCCCCTACGACCAGGGCATCTCCGTGCTGCGGCGCGCGGTCGAGCTCGGTGTCGACCACATCGACACCGCGGGGTTCTACGGGACCGACGAGAGTCCGGCGAACCGCCAGATAAAGGACGCGCTGTACCCCTACCCGCCGGGGCTCGTCATCGCGACGAAGGTCGGGCCGCTGCGGGGTCCGGACGGGCGGCCGTTCGGGCAGGCGGGGCCGGACGGGCTGCGCGGGCTCGTCGAGGCCGATCTCGCGTCGCTCGGGCTTGACCGGCTCGACCTCGTGTACCTCAGGGTCGGCGGCCGGGGAGGGCCGGGCGGCGAGTCGGTCGCCGCGCGGTTCGCGGCGCTCGCGGCCCTGCGGGAGGAGGGGCTGATCAGGCACCTCGGGGTGAGCAACGTGGACGGGGAGCAGCTCGCCGAGGCGCGGGCGATCGCGCCCGTCGCCGCGGTGCAGAACCCGGCAGGCCACGACGACCTGCTCAAGGAGTGCGAGCGGTCCGGCATCGCGTTCGTGCCGTTCTTCCCGCTCGGCGCGGGCGAGCCGTCGCCCGGCCTCGCGGAGGTCGCCGCCCGGCACGGGGCGACGCCCGCGCAGGCGGCGATCGCCGCGGTCCTGGACTCCTCGCCGGTCGCGCTCGCCATCCCCGGGACGGGCTCGCTCGCCCACCTCGAGGAGAACATGGCGGCCGCCGACCTGCGGCTCGACACACAGAACCGCGAACTCCTCACCTGATCACCCTCCCTGCCTGATCGCGGGTGTGGGCGGGCCCCGGGGGTGGGTGGGCCCCGGGCGTCGATGAGGGCGTCCGGGGCTTGGCCGTCTTGGGCCTGGGCCGGACGCCGTGGGCGGCGTCCGGCGCTGGCGTCACTCGAAGGTGTAGGCGGCGGCCGCGTCGGCGGTGAAGGGGCCGGCCTCGGCGGTCAGACCGCCCTTGACCTTGGCGTCCGGCTTCTGGATGAGGGAGACGCGGGTGCCGACGTCGCCCTGCTTGGAGAAGTCCAGCGGGGGCATGAGGCCCTTGCTGTCGAACGCGGACTGCGACTGGTGCGCCTTGTAGATGCCCTCGCGGGTGAGGTCCTTGGCGTCGCATGCCTTCTTCAGGGCCTCGCCGAACACCAGCGCGGAGATATATCCGAAGGTGACGCCGCCGTCGAGGGGCTCGCCCGGGTGCTTCTTCTCGTAGGCCGAGACGAGCGACGTCATGCCCGGCTCCTTGGAGTCGTTCGGGTAGGCGGCGGTGATGAGGTGGAAGTTGGCCTCGAGCGCGGGCTTGGCGGCGGTCTCCAGCAGCTGCGGGCTGTAGCCGGGGTTGTTCGACAGGATCGGCACCATGAAGCCGCCCGCGGCCGCGACGCCCGCGAGTGAGGCGGACTGACGCGGGCCCGCGCTGATCAGGATCGCCTTGACGCCCTCGGCCTTGAGCGCGCTGACCTGGGAGGTCATGTCGGTGTCGGTCGGCTTGATCCGCTGCTCGACGATCTTCAGCCCGGCCTTCTCGGCCGCGTACTTCGACCCGGCGAGCGCGCTTTCGCCGTACTCGCCCTCGAAGTAGACGTGGCCGATCTTGTCGCCCGACTTGATGCCCTTCTCCTTGAGCAGGAAGTCGATGCCGTTGATCATCTCGATCTCGTAGGTGCTGCCGACGATCTGCACGTACGGGGCCTTCAGCAGGGCCGACGGCCACGCGGCGGGGATCGTCAGGAGCTTGTCGGTGGCGACGTTCGCGGCGATGGCGGCCATGACGGGCGAGCCGATGACCTGCGGGAGGCCGGCGACCTTCGGCTGGACCTCGGTGTAGGCGGTGACCGCCTTCTGCACGTCGTAGCCGTGGTCGCGCACGAGGATCTCGACGTCGCGGCCGCAGACGCCGCCCGCGGCGTTCAGCTCGTCGAAGTAGAGCTGCTGCGCCTGGGTGATGCTCTTGCCGAGGGTGGCGTAGACGCCGGTGAGGTCGGTGAGCGCGCCGAGGGTGATCTTGTCGGCGGACACGCCGGGCCCGGTCTTGACGCCGTCGGCGCCGGTTCCGTCGCCGCCTTCGGTGGACTTGCCGCTGCACGCGGTCGCGGTCACGGCGAGCACGGCGATCCCGGCGACCATGTTCCTGATCTTCATGGGGTGGACTCCTTGCGGGGGGTGAGGGAGGGGATTCGCAGGCCGCGCAGGCCCGCGGGGAGGAAGAGGACGATGCCGACGACCGCCGCGCCGTACAGGTAGCGGGCGGCGTCCGACGGGCTGACGCCGCCGGTTCCGGTGGGGGCGACGAGGGGCAGCGCGTCGCTGTAGCGGGTGAGCAGCTGCGGGAGCAGCGTCACGAAGGTCGCGCCGATGACCGCGCCGGACACCGAGCCGAGGCCGCCGATGACGATCATGGCGAGGTAGTCGAGCGCGAGGAGCATGCCGAAGTAGTCGGGGACGGCCCGCTGGAAGGTGAGCGCGAGCAGCACCCCGCCGAGCCCGGCGTACATGGACGAGAGGGTGAACACCGCGGCGCGGGTCCGCGCGACGGGGATGCCGAGGACTCCCGCGGCGGTCTGCTGGTCGCGGATGAGGTTCATCGCGCGGCCCGGCCTGCCCTTGAGGACGCCGAGGGCGAACAGCGCGGCGAGGCCGAGCAGCAGCAGCCCGAGGAACCACAGCTTCTCCAGCGCCCCGAACGCGATGCCGAGGACGACGACGTCGCCGGTGCCGTCGAAGGCGAACCCGAACGCCTCCATCGGCGGGACCGCGCGGCCGTTGTAGCCGCCGGTCACGTCGTGCACGTTGAACAGGACGTGCTGGCCGAGGAAGATCAGCGCGAGTGAGGCGATGCCCAGGTAGACGCCGGACAGACGGCCCGCGATGGGGCTGAATGCCAACCCCGCGAGCCCGGCGAGCGCGACCGCGCAGACGACGGCGAGCAGCGGCGGCAGGCCGAGCCCGGTGAGGTCGTCGGTCTCGTCTCCGGCGAAGTAGACGTAGCCGTACGCGCCGACGGCGAGGAAGAACGAGTGGCCCATGGACAGCTGGCCGGTGGAGCCGGTCAGCAGGTTGAGGCCGATCGCGCCGATCGCCGCGGCCATGACGAACAGGCCGGCCTGGAGCCAGAACAGGTCGAGGTAGAACGGCGGGAGCAGCAGCAGGAGCAGCGGCAGGTAGCGGGCCTTAGACACGGGAGACCTCCCGGGTGCCGAAGAGGCCGGACGGCCGCACCAGCAGGATGACGATCATGACGACGTACGGGGCGACGTCGCCGAGCCCGCGGCCGAGGAACGTCAGGTCGTTCTGGTAGCCGCCCACCAGCGCCTCGGTGACGCCGATCAGCAGCCCGCCGACGAGCGCGCCGGTGACGGAGTCGAGTCCGCCGAGGATCGCCGCCGGGAACGCCTTCAGCGCGGCGATCGAGCTCGTGCGGTCGAGGCCGGGCGTGGGGAACGCGGTGATGAAGACCGCGGCGACGGCGGCGAGCGCGCCCGCGACCGCCCACGCCGACATCGAGATCCGCCCGAGCCTGATGCCCATGAGCGCGGACGTCTCGGAGTCCTCGGCCACCGCGCGCATCGACACGCCCCAGGGCGTGTACTTGAAGGCGAGCAGGAACAGCGCGATGAGGACCGCCGCGACGACGAGCGCGGCGACCCGGGTCTGCGCGATGGTGACGCCGCCGAGGACGACCACGCGGTCCTGCCACGGGTCGCCGAGGGACATCACCGACGTGCCGAGCCGTCTGCTGAGTTCGGCCATGAGCACGATGTCGATGCCGATGGTCGCGATGGCGACGACGTCGCGCCGTGCCTTCGCGCGGCGCAGCAGCACGAGTTCGATGAGCGCCCCCGCCGCCGCCGCGGCGAGGACCCCGACGGCGAGGCCGCCGAGGAAGCCGAGGTCGTCGTGCAGGACCGCGGTGACGTACCCGCCGAGCAGCAGCAGCGACGCGTGCGCGAAGTTCACGACCTCGGTGGCGCGGAAGATGACGACGAAGCCGAGCGCGATGAGCGCGTAGACCGAGCCGAGGCTCAGCCCGTTGATGAGGAGTTCGATGAGCCGGGTCACGGTCCCTCCTCCCCGGCGTCGCCGTGGGCGTGCGGTGGCGTGGCGGGAAGCCTGGTCATACGGCCTCCTCTCCCAGGTAGGCGCGGAGGACCTCGGGGTCGCGCTGCACCTCGGCGGGGGTGCCTGAGGCGATGCGGCGCCCGAAGTCAAGGACGGTGACGTGGTCGGCGAGGCGCATGACGAGGCCCATGTCGTGCTCGACCAGCAGGATCGAGATGCCGAGTGAGTCGCGGACGGCGTAGATGAGTTCGGCCATCTCCAGCCGTTCGGTGGCGTTCATGCCGGCGACGGGTTCGTCGAGCATGAGCAGCCGGGGTTCGCCGCACAGCGCGCGGGCGAGTTCGACCCGCTTCTGGTCGCCGTACGGCAGCGCGCCGACGGGCATGGCGAGCCGGTGCGCGATCCCGGCGAACTCGGCGATCTCGCGGGCGCGTTCGCGGTGCAGCTTCTCCTCGCGCAGCGCGCCCGGCCAGCGCAGCCCGGCCCGGACGAACCCGGCCCGCATCAGCCTGTGCCGGCCGAGCATCAGGTTGTCCTCGACGCTGAGCAGCGGCGACAGCGCGAGGTTCTGGAACGTCCTGGCGATGCCGAGCGCGCCGACCCGGTGCGGGGCCATGGCGGTCAGCTCGCGGCGGCCGAAGGTGACCTTCCCGGACGTCGCCCGGTACACCCCCGACAGGACGTTGAAGCACGTCGACTTGCCTGCCCCATTGGGGCCGATGACGGCGTGCAGGGTGCCGGGCGCGACGGTGAAGCTCACCGAGTCCAGCGCAACGATTCCGGCGAAACGGACGGTCAGTCGGTCGACCACGAGTTCGGGCACTTCACTCACCTGCGACACCTCTCCCCCGAAGTGCGATCGACGGCCCGGACGGGCCCTGGCTCGTCCGGCGTCCGAGGACGCCGGACATCGCGCGCCGCGCCCGCCGCGTCCCCTGCCGGGACGGCTGGCGCGCGGCGCGTTCCTGCTCGCTCACGTGCTCTCCCTCACAGGCCCGTGCGGCTCCCACTTGGCGATGCCGCGCCGGGTCCGGAAGACCGGGGTGGGCTCGTCGGAGACGCCCAGGTAGCGGCGGCGCACCTCGTCGCTCGCCGCGAGCTCCGCCGACGGCCCCTCGAGGGCGACCTCGCCGACGTCGAGCACGTAGGCGTAGTTCGACAGCCGGAGCGCGAGCGCGGCGTTCTGCTCGACGAGCAGCACCGAGGTGCCCTGGCGGTTGATCTCGGCGACGGTCCGCGCGATGTGCTCGGCCATCTTCGGGGCGAGCCCGAGGGTCGGCTCGTCCAGCAGCAGCACCTTGGGCCGTGCCATCAGGGCCCTGCCCATGGCGAGCATCTGCTGTTCGCCGCCGGACAGCAGCGACGCGCGCTGGCCGCGGCGTTCGGCGAGGATCGGGAAGAGGTCGAAGACCCTCCCGCGCACCTCGTCGGGGGCGTGGAACCCGCCGACGCGCAGGTTCTCCTCGACGGTCATCCGCCCGAAGATGCGGCGTCCCTCGGGCGCCTGGACGACTCCCGCGGCGACGATGCGGTGCGGCGGCGACTTGGTGAGCCGCGCGTCCGCGCAGCTGATGTGCCCGCCGGTCACCAGGCCGCCGTGGAAGCGCAGCACCCCGGAGATCGCGCGCATCAGCGTGGTCTTGCCCGCGCCGTTCGCGCCGAGGACCGCGACGATCTCGCCGCGCGGCACCTGGAGCGACACGCCGTGCAGTGCCCGGACCGCCCGGCCATAGGAGACCGTCAGGTCGCGCACGGACAGGGCTGTGCCGTCTCGCACGGCCGACGTGTTCACCATGATCCTCCTCACAGACGGTGCGAGGATGATGCGTGCCGGGAACCTCCCGAAGCGATGGGCTCCCGACCCCTATGCGCCGGACGGCCTGTGCGTCCGCACAATCCACAGGCTGTGGATCGCCGCCGACCAGGCATGACGCCGCGCCGCCGCCGAACCTCATGTGCGCGCTGCCGAACGTCTTTGGGCAGCGGCACAACCCGGCGCTTCAGGGGAGTGCGGCCCGCCATGGACCGGCCGGGCGGCGCGCGCCAGCATCGGACCGATGAGCGAACCGAGACTTCACCTGTGGCTTGCCGAGCGGCTGCCGGACCTGGCGTCGCGGCTGGTGGACGAGTTCGGCCGGCGTGTCCCGTACTACGCCGAGCAGCCGCGCGAGGTGCTCGACGGCCAGCTGCGCCCGGCGATCGAGGCGAACCTGAGGATCGCGGTGAAGACCCTCCGCCAGCAGCGCACGTTCACCGTCGACGAGCGGGCCGAGGTGATCGACTGGTCGGCGCGCAGGGCCGAGCAGGGGGTGCCGCTCGAGGCGGTGCTCACCGCCTACCACCTGGCGATCGAGCTGTGCTGGCAGGCGCTGGTCGAGGAGGCCGACGAGGAGGAGGCCAGGGAGCTCGGCGCGCTCGCGCTGCACTTCTTCGGCTATCTGCGCTCGGTGGTCCCCGCGGTGGCGCTCGCGCACGCCCAGGAGGGCAGGGAGCGGTACGGGGAGCTGCGGGCGGCGCGCCGCGCGGTGCTCGACGCGCTGCTCGCGGGCGCGCCCGCCGACGCGCCCGCGCTGCGCGCCGGGGTGCCGCTCGCCGCCGCCTACGACGTGCTCGTGCTGCGCGGCGACCCCGACCCCGATCCTGCGGTGACCAGGCAGCTCACCCGGCAGGTCCAGTCGGTGCTCGACGCGCACGCCGGGGGCCATGTGCTGGCGATGCTCGACGGGATGTCCGGCACCGCGCTGCTGCCCGCCAAGGGCGCGCCCGACGCCGCCTGCGGGCGTTCCGCGCGGGCCGGGCGCACGCCCGCGCGGCAGGGCGGCGGCGACGGACCCGCCGACGCTCTGGAGAGCCTCGTGGGCAGGATCGTCCTCGCGACGGACCGGGCGGTGACCGTCACCACCGCGCCCGCGACCGGCGCGGAGGCGATCCCGGGGGCGCTGCGCGAGGCGTCGGAGGTCGCCGAACTCGTGCTGCGGCTCGGCAGGCCGCCCGGCCTGTACCGGATGACCGACGTGCTGCTGGAGTACCAGATCGCCAGGCCGGGCAACGGGCTCGCCCAGCTCGCCGCGCGCCTCGACCCGCTCGACGACCGCCCGGAGCTGATGGAGACGCTGCGGGTGTACGTCGACCAGGGCCACAACCGGCGGCGGGCCGCAGAGACGCTCCAGGTCCACCGCAACACCCTCGACTACCGGCTGCGCGGGATCGCCGCGCTGACCGGACTCGACCCTTCCGGCCCGGAACTCGCCGCCGCGCTCACCGCACGCGCGCTGCGCTGACGCCCGCGCGCCCACCGCCGCCACCGCGCCGACCCGCCGGAACCACCGCATGACACGACCGCGGAACTCCATCGTCACCACCTCCGAAGACCAGACCGCGACGCCCACCCGGACGTCCGCGACCAGTCTCCGAAATTTTTCGCACCCCCGCTTTTCAGCCTGTGGACAACCCGCCGAGCCTGTGGATAACTCAGTCGTCCGTGCGACGGCTCGGCCGCAGAAGCGGGATCAACGGGAGGAATCGCCGCCGACGCCGCAGCCCCCGCGACCTGACGATGAGCTCGGGCAGCGGCATCGCGTTGTCCACGGGCACGCGTGGATGGGCGAGCACCGTCGGACGCGGCCGTCCGCGCAGGGTGACGGGCGCGCCGGTCTCCCAGCGGTACGCCTCGAGCTCCGACGCGTCCTCAAGCACCTGCGCGGCGGCGAGCACCCGTGACGGCGCGGTCTTCGCGAGGTCGCTGAGCCGCGCCGCCTCGTTCACCGGGTCGCCGATGACGGTGTACTCGAACCGCTGCTCCGCGCCGATGTACCCCGCGACGACGGGGCCGCGCGAGATGCCGATCCCGGCCGTCAGCTCCGGCACCCGCGCGCGCAGCTGCTCGGCCATCTCGCGTCCCGCGGCGAGGGCGTGGCCGCCCGCCCCGGGCAGTTCGGCGGGCGCGCCGAAGATGGCGAGGGCCGCGTCGCCCTCGAACTTGTTGATCCAGCCGGCGTTGCGGTTCACGCAGTCCACGACGACGCCGAAGAAGAGGTTGAGGAGCGCGACGACCTCGTCGGGCGGTCGTTCGGCGGCCATGCGCGTCGATCCGGCGAGGTCGACGAACACCACGGCCACCTCCTTCTCCTCGCCGCCGAGGGAGATGTCGGAGTTGAGCGCGAGTTCGGCGACGTCGCTGCCGACATGCCGGGAGAACAGGTCCTGGAGCCGCTCATGCGCGCGCAGCCCGGACACCATCGTGTTGAAGCCCGCCTGGAGCTGGCCGAGCTCGCTCGCGTCGAAGACGACGACCCGGGTGTCGAGGTCGCCGCGCGCGACGCGTTCCATGCCCTCGCGCACCGTCCTGATCGGGTCGCCGAGGGCCTGGGAGACCCACCACGTCACCTGGAAGCTGATGGCGAGCGCGATGCAGCCGAGCACGAGTCCTGACTTCGCGGCCTCGTAGCCGTCGAAGTCGGGGTCGGTGAGCGCGACGATCGCGATGACGATGAGGCCGAGCATCGGCACCGCGGTGCCGACGACCCACGCGAGCATCGCCCGGGTGCGCACCCGCGAGAACAGGTGCTCGCGCGGCGGCTTGGTGGCCAGGACGAGCGCGGCGGCGGGGCGCAGCAGCCGTTCGGTCATCAGGTAGACGAGCGCGATCGTGGTGATGCCGCCGAGCAGGCACGTCATGCCCATCTTCAGCGCCATGAGCGGCCCGTAGAAGGCGTTCAGGATGGTCCAGCCCGTCGCGCCGACGCACCACAGCACGCCCTGGATGAGGCTGAGCCGCGCGGGCCCCAGCAGGACCGCGTGGCGCTGCTCCTCGTCGGGCGTGCCCTTCTCCCGCACCAGACGACGGATGGGCGCGAACACCTTGAGCGCCCACCACACCGCGAACGGCACGGCGAAGAGGGGATAGGAGCCGAACGCGATGGCGTTGACGAGGTTCGCGTTGGGGTGGAGCCGGTCGACTTCCTCGGGGTTGGGCAGCACGAGGAGCACGAAGACGAGCACCACCGCCGCGCCGACCGCGTTGGCGCACAGGACGGCCGTGGTGAGCAGCCATCGGACCCGCAGCTCCAGCGGCGGAGGCACGCCGGGGATCTTCGCGAGCCGCTCCTGCAGGGAGTCGAGGCTGTGCGCGATCTGCTCTCGGTCCACGATCACCTCCGCGCGCGTCACTCTACGCACCCGTGGAGAACGGATAAAGGCCACTTGTCACAACTTCGTGGGCGGTTTCGTGTGGTGGGCACTATGGCGTACCCCACAGGGCGAACCAGGAGGTCCGTGAGTACCGGTCAGTAATATGTGCTGGACTTTCACGGAGGACCCAAGCGATGACCGCCTCGCCCGTTACCACGCCGCCGCCCGGCGCGAAGATCCCCGACCAGGACCTCGGCCGCATCGCGCCGGACGACCTGAGATCGGCGGGCATCTACGAAGGCTGCTTCGGCTGCGGCAAGGACGTCGCCGACGGCCTCAAGGTCGAACGCACCGCCTCGGACGGCACCGCCGTGTACGGCCACTTCCACGTCGGCGAAAGGCACCAGGGCGCTCCCGGCCTCGCGCACGGCGGCCTGCTCGCGACCGCCATGGACGAGATCCTCGGCACCGCAGCCTGGAGCCTCGGCAGGATGGCCGTCACGGGCCGGCTGGAGACCGACTACCGGACGCCCGTGCCCGTCGGCTCGACCGTCTACCTGAAGGCGTGGTGCACGGGCGTCGAGGGACGCAAGATCTACCTGCGCTCCGAAGGGCGGCTCGACGCCCCCGACGGACCCGTCGCGGTGGAGGCCGCCGCCCTGTTCGTCGAGGTGCCTCCCGCGCACTTCACGCAGGAGCGCTGAACGGCCCATACGAAGTCCGTATGACGACGGCCGGTACGGGAGCTCCCGTACCGGCCGTTCACGTCTCGGAAGGGCGGCTCAGACCGAGGCCGTCACCGGCTTGTTGAGGCGGACCCGCGCGAGCTGCCTGCCCTGCGCGACGAGACGGTCGCGGCTGTCCCACACCTCGATGTCCTCCTCGATGAGGCCGCCCGCGAGGTTGCGGCTCACCGCCTGCACCCGCAGCCATCCCGGCGCGGGCAACGCGCGGACGTGGACCGTCATCTCGACCGTCGGGACCCACCCGTTCACCGACATCTCGAACGCGACGGGCGGAAGCGCGTCAACGGTGTAGAGCAGCATGAACGGGTCGGGCTCGGTGCCGTCGGCGAGGCGGAGCCAGGCGCGCAGCGCGCCGACGCCCGACGGCTTGCCCAGCGCCCAGCCCGACGTCGCGGGGTCCACCCGGATGTCGGTGTGCCGCATCATCGTGACGATGTCGGCGAAGTCCTTGGGCGGCGCGTAGCACTCCTCAAGGGGCGGGATCGCCGGGGGCTCGGCGGTGGTGCGCACGTCGTCGGGGAGTTCGGCGAGGTCGCCGTACGCGGCGAGCACACGGATGCGCTCCTTGCCGTCCTGGACGAGGCGCGCCATCGCCGTCGTCTGGGTGCGGCCCTCCCTCAGCGTCTCGGTCTCGATGACCGCGGGGCCGGGCCGCGCCGCGCTCAGGTAGTGCGCGGTGATCGTCAGGGGGTGCGGGTGCGGAAGGGTGCCGCCCAAAGCGCGCGCTACAAGTGCGAGAAGGTAACCGCCATTGGGCGCGGGACCTCCCGTGCCCCATTCCGCGGACACCTCCGCGGCGATCGTCCCCTCGACCGGCGCACCGCTGGTCGTGTCGGCCCCGAACCTCGACATGACTCTCCCTCTCGTCGGGAACCGAGTGTAGTTCGGTATCTTCTGCGGCAGACGCCGGGGCTGTACCGGTCCGACCGCGGATCGAGACCCGAACGTGCAGGTCCACGCGCTAGCGTGCGATCCATGCGGCTCACCGGAATCATCGCCCCTGACCGTCCGCTGCTCGTCGTCGCGGCGGACGAGGAGGCTGCCTACCTCGACCGTGACCTCCCCGTCCTGCTCACCGGCATCGGCAAGGTCAACGCGGCGGTCGCGGTCGCGGCGGTCCTGGCAAGGCACACCCCCCTGGAGATCATCAACCTCGGGACTGCCGGCGCCCTGCGCGCCGGGGTGCACGGCACCCACGAGGTCGCGCGGGTCATCCAGCACGACCTGAACGGCAAGGGCATCAGCGAACTCACCGGACGCCCGACGGGTGAGCCGTTCGAGCTGAAGGCCGACGGCCTCGTCCTGGCGACCGGCGACGTGTTCGTCTCCTCCGAGGACGTCAGGGTCAAGCTCGCCCAGGACGCCCATCTCGTAGACATGGAGGGCTATGCGGTCGCCGCCGCGGCGCACGCGGCGGGCGTGCCCGTCAGGCTCGTCAAGCACGTGAGCGACGGCGCGGACGGCGACTCGGCCAAGACGTGGAAGGAGTCGCTCGACGACTGCGCCCGCGATCTCGCGGCGTGGGTCTCCACCCACGTGTAGCGGGCCCAAGCGCGCGCGCTTGAAACGACGAAGGCGGACCCCCGGTTCTGGGAGCCCGCCTTCGTCCGGAGGGTCAGACCCGGTCGGCGGGGATCACGCCGAGCCGTCCGGCCTGGAAGTCCTCGAACGCCTGCTGGAGCTCGGCCTTGGTGTTCATGACGAACGGGCCGTAGTGCGCCACCGGCTCGCCGATGGGCTGGCCGCCGAGGATGACGACTTCAAGGTCGGGCCTGTCGGTCTCCTGCCGACCCTCGGCCGCGAGGGTGATGCTTGAGCCCTTGCCGTAGACAGCGAGCTGCCCTCCCTTGATCGGCCTGCGCGCGGCGCCTACCGTGCCGTGTCCCGACAGGACGTACGCGAGCGCGTTGAACGCCGGGTTCCACGGGAGGGTCACCTCCGCGCCCGGGCTCACGGTCGCGTGGATGAACGTGATGGGCGTGTGGGTGACTCCGGGGCCGCGGTGGCCGTCGAGCTCGCCGGCGACGACGCGCAGCAGCGCTCCGCCGTCAGGGGTGGTGAGGAGCTTGATGTTGCCGCCCGCGATGTCCTGGTAGCGCGGCGCGATCATCTTGTCCCTGGCGGGCAGGTTCACCCACAGCTGCAGGCCGTGGAAGAGCCCGCCGCTCATGACCAGCGACTCGGGCGGGGCCTCGATGTGCAGGAGGCCGGAGCCCGCGGTCATCCACTGGGTGTCCCCGGGGCCGATCTTGCCGCCGCCCCCGGCGGAGTCCTGGTGGTCGAACTCACCCTCGATGAGGTAGGTGACGGTCTCGAAGCCGCGGTGCGGGTGCCACGGGGTGCCCTTGGGCTCTCCCGGCGCGTAGTCCACCTCGCCCATCTGGTCCATCATGATGAACGGGTCGAGGTGGCGCATGTGGACGCCGGAGAAGGCGCGGCGCACAGGGAAGCCCTCACCCTCGAAGCCACTCGGCGCGTTCGTTACGCCGAGCACAGGGCGCGGGGTGTCGGTGGCGGCGTCCGGCACCGGCACGCGCGGCAGGGTGAGCGGGTTCTCCACGGTGACGGCGGCCATGTCGTCCTCCTTCTTGCGGAAGCGGTATCACCCGCCTCAACTAATTGAAGTTTAAACATATTCCGCCCTGACGGACCAGTGTCCGACACAGCCGGGATGGTCGATCGGTCACGAATGGACTGCGTTTCGGGGGGCGCGCGGCAAACGCGAAGCTCATTGCGTTACCTTCTGACAGACGTGACGGAAGGCTTGACTCCATGCGACAACGTGATCCCCATCCTGTCTCCAGGCCACGGCCGGGCACCGTCCGGCCGGGTGGACGCACCGCCCGGACCAGGAGAAGCGTCCTGCAGGCCGCCCTCGCCGAACTCGTCGAGGTCGGCTATTCGGGCACAGGCGTGGAGAAGATCGCGATAAGGGCGGGCGTGGCCCCGTCCACGATCTACCGCCGCTGGGGCAGCCTCGAAGGGGTCGTCGCCGACGCGGCCCAGGCCGTCATGGAGGAGAACCTCGCGGTCCCCGACACCGGGACCCTCGAAGGCGACCTGACGTGCCTCACCCGGTCGATCGCCGAGCTCTTCGACACCGCGCCCTACCGCGCGTGGATGGACGTCCTCATCGGCTCCTCGCTCGGCCAGGGACCCGCCAGGAACACCTTCGCCACCTCGACCCTGCGCACCCGCGCCGAGATCGGCGCGGTGATCGTCGAGCGGGCCGTCCAGCGCGGCGAGGTGCCGCCCGACACCGACGCGGCGGAGGTCATCCGGCAGGCCGCCGCGCCGCTGTACTACCGGCTCTACATCTCCTGTGAGCCGGTGGAAGAGGTCGACACCGCGCGGGCGGCGATGGTGGCGGCGTCGGCGGCACGCCGGGGGCTCCTGCGCAAAGCGGTGTGAAAGACTTGCCGCGCTCGCTCTCGGCTACCCCCGGACACCCCGTTGACCAAGGCTCCTTACCGTCTCGCCCGCGCGACGGCCTTCGCGGCCGTGTGCGTGAGCCTGACGCTGGCCGGTCACTGGACGGCGTCCGGAGACCCCGTAGACCCGTGGGCCCTCGCCGCCGCCTTCTTCGGCGTCACCGGCGTGGCCCACCTCCTGGCCGGGCACGAGCGCGGCCTACCGCTCATCATGGGCGCGCTGCTGGGCGGGCAGTTCGCTTTGCACTCGCTGCTGGCCACCGACCACCACAGCCCGCTCAGCGGCCCGGACGGGACGATGGACGGGCGCATGATGGCCGCGCACGTCACGGCGGCCTTGCTGTCCGCCGTGTGGCTGCGCCGAGGGGAACGCGCGTTCTGGGCGCTCGCCCGACGCCTCGTACCGCCGCTCCGCCTTATCCCCGTCCGGGTGCCCGCGTACGACACGACGGGTACGCCCGCGTACGCCGAGCCCCAGGCACGTCCCAAGACCACGCTGCTCAGGCACAGCCTCGTCCTCCGCGGACCTCCGAACGCCGCCTTCACCCGCTGAAGTCATCGTTCGTTCCGATCAGTCACGTGGAGTACACGCATGTCCAAGAACAGCCGCCGGGCCGCGTTCGTCGCAGGGATCACCGCGCTCACCCTCGCCGGGGTGTCCGCGCCCGCGCTCGCGCACGTCACCGTGCAGCCGGGGAGCGCCGAGAAGGGCTCCTGGTCCAAGGTCACCTTCCGGGTCCCCAACGAGCGCGACGACGCCGCGACGACCAAGCTCGTGGTCGAGCTGCCCGCCGACTACCCGATCGCGTTCGTGTCGGTGAAGCCGCTGCCCGGCTGGACCGTCGCGGCCCCCAAGGCCGCGCTCGCCAAGCCCGTCGACACCGGAAGCGGCGAGATCACCGAGGCGGTCGCGAAGATCACCTGGGAGGGCGGGAAGATCGAGGCGGGGCAGTTCCAGGAGTTCGACGTCACCCTCGGCCCGCTGCCCACGACCACCGACAGGCTCGTCTTCAAGGCCGACCAGACCTACTCGAGCGGCGAGGTCGTCAAGTGGGCCGACGTGGCAGGGGCCGGCGCGGGTGAGCCCGAGCACCCCGCCCCCGTCCTCGAGCTGACCGCCCCCGCCGAGGGGACCGACGCGCACGGCATGACGGTCTCGGCGGCCGAGCCGGCCACCGGGAGCGACGGGCAGGACGGCACGGCACGGCTGCTCGGCGGGCTCGGCCTCGCCGCGGGCCTCGTCGGTCTCGTCCTCGGCGGCCTCGGGTTCGCCCGGGGACGCCGCGCGGCGTGAGGGGCCTGATCGCGCGCGCCGTGGCGGCCGTCGCCCTTGCGGCGGCCGCCACGGCCGGGCCCATAGCCGCCCCGGCAAGCGCGCACACGAGCCTTTCCGGGACATCGCCCGAGGACGGGTCGGTCGTACCCGCGCCCGAAAGCATCATGCTCACCTTCGCCGACTCGGTGATCCTCCCCCAGGCCGTCGTCACGGACGCCGAAGGCAAGGAGGTGGGAGGCAAGCCGAAGCTCAAGAGCGACAAGGTCACCGTGCCGGTGCGCAAGCCCTTGGCGCCCGGCCTTCACCATGTCTCCTGGCGGGCCGTCTCCCCGGACGGACACCCGATCCAAGGCGAGTTCTCGTTCACCGTCGAAGGGCAGGCCGCACAAACGGCCGCGCCCGCCTCGGCGCAAGAGGAAGACGAGGGCCGGTCCTGGACCTGGATCGCCTTGGGCGTCGTCGCCCTCGGCCTCGTCGGAGGAGGTCTGTACTGGGCCTCGTCACGCAACGACGACGAGTGACGTCCTTTCGCGCCCGCCCTCGGCGTCAGGGGGCGGGCACGAAGACGGCGAGGCCCTTGGGGTGCTTGTCGAAGACGACGGGCGGAGCCGAACCGCTGATCTCGCCGTCATGGGAGACGAGAAGGCGGTCGGCGGAGGGCTCGATGTTCAAGGACCGCGCGGCCCACTTCTCGTAGCCGAGCCGGTGGCTTCCCGTCAGCACCGCCGCGAAAGCCCCCGGCTTGCCCAGCCCGCGGCGGGCGGAGACCACCCTTACGTCGAGGATTCCGTCGTCCATATGGGCGCGCGTGGTGGGGACCGTACCGTGTGATCTGTACGTGCAGTTGCCTACGAACGCCAGCCAGACGCGTCGGCTGTGGCCGTCCACGGTCGCGGAGACGGGTGAGGTGTGACGCAGCGCGCGCAGGGTGGACACGGCGAGGGCCGGCCACTTGCCCAACCTGCGCTCCAGCTTCTCCCGCCTGCGCACGACCTCCGGGTAGATCCCGAAGCCCGCGTTGTTGAGGAACGGGACGCCGTTCACCGTCCCGACGTCGACCCGTGACAGGTTCCCGCTCCGGTAGGCGTTCAGGGCGTCCGATACCGTCTCGATTCCGAGCGTGCGAGAGAAGTGGTTGAGGGTGCCGACGGGCAGCACGAGCAAGGGGATGTCGTGCTTCAGCGCCACCGCCGCGCCCGCGCCCACGGTCCCGTCGCCCCCGCCGACCGCAAGGACCTTCGCCGCACCGGCGGCCCTCTCCAACCTCTCTTCGAGCTCCCCTGACGACTCGAACCGCGCGCCGGGAAGCTCCCCACGCAACTGCTCCTCGATCCCGTCGTCCCCGTTGACGACGACCACGACGCCGTCGCCCGACGGGTCCACCGACTCGACCGACCGCTCGAGCGGCACCACTTCCGCCGGGGCCGAAACCGGCCAGATGAGACGCGTCACCAGGGCCGCGGCGAGTCCCGAAGCCGCCCCGGCCAGCACGTCGCCCGGATAGTGCGCGCCGGTGTAGACCCGGCTGAACCCGACGGCGGCGGCGAGTCCCGCCACCGGGAGCGCGGTCCTGCCCGTCGCCTCCATGGCGACTCCCGCGGCGAACGCGACGGCCGACGCGGTGTGCCCCGACGGAAAGGACGGAGAGCGCGGTATCCGGTGCACCCGGACCACCGGAACGTTGTCGATGAGCGGTCTTCGCCTCCGGAAGATCTGCTTGCCCACGATGTTAACCGTCGGACTGGCCAGTGCGATCCCGATCAGCCCGCGCGTCGCGGCGCGCCGAAGCGACGGACGTCCCGTGACCGCCAGGCCCGCGGCGACGAGGTACCACAGCTTCCCGTGGTCGGCCGCGGCGGACAGCCTCGGAAGGACGGACTCCAGGCCGCGCAGCTTCGCCGCGGCCACCCTGTCGAACGCACGGTGATCGATTTCGGCCAGGTCCATGTGCGACGTATTCCCCGGCAGAGACGTCTTTCTACCGTGTGGCCCGTCACGGGCTGTGTCATGATCTGACGATCTAGACAAGGAAGGGAGCTCCACTTTGACAGTCGAGAGCCTGCTCACCGCATTCCGCACGATCGACGTCCAGGACAACGGCCGCCTCGACCTGGTCGGCTTCACCCTCGTGCTGGACGAACTCGGGCTGACCTGGAGCAAGGCCGAGACTCAGGAGCGCTTCGAGCGAGCCGACGTCAACCACGACGGCTACATCACGCTCGACGAGCTCCAGGCCATGCTCGACGCCCTCTGATCACGTTGTCCACAGGTTCGGCCGTGGGAGAGCGGTCGGATTCGTAGACTTGCCGGGTGACTTCCCCCGGCGTGCAGGACGCGGCCGACGTGCTCAAGCGCGTCTTCGGATACGACTCCTTCCGGCCTGGCCAGCAGGAGATCGTCGATCATGTCGTCGCCGGCGGCGACGCACTCGTGCTCATGCCGACCGGCGGCGGCAAGTCGCTGTGCTATCAGATCCCCGCCTTGGTGCGCCCGGGGGTCGGCGTGGTGATCTCACCGCTGATCGCCCTGATGCAGGACCAGGTGGACGCCCTGCGCGCGCTCGGCGTGCGGGCGGCGTTCCTGAACTCCACGCAGAGCCCTGCCGAGCGCAGGGACGTCGAGCAGGCGTTCGTCTCCGGCGACCTCGACCTGCTCTACCTCGCGCCGGAACGGCTTCAGCTCGACGGCACGACCCGCCTGTTCGACCAGGGCAAGGTCGCCCTGTTCGCGATCGACGAGGCGCACTGCGTCTCGCAGTGGGGCCACGACTTCCGCAAGGACTACCTGCTGCTGTCGGCGCTGCACGAGCGCTGGCCCGAGGTGCCGCGCATCGCGCTCACCGCGACGGCCACCGAGGCGACCCACGCGGAGATCACCGAGCGGCTGGGCCTCGGCGAGGCGCGACACTTCGTGGCGAGCTTCGACCGCCCGAACATCCAGTACCGGATCGTGCCGAAGAACAGCCCGCAGAAGCAGCTGCTCGACCTGCTGCGCACCGAGCACAAGGGCGACGCGGCGATCGTGTACTGCCTTTCGCGGGCCTCGGTGGAGCGCACCGCGGAGTTCCTGGTGGCCAACGGCGTCCCTGCGGTGCCGTATCACGCGGGCCTTGACGCGCGCGTGCGCGCCGAGAACCAGGCGAGGTTCCTGCGTGAGGACGGCCTGACCGTCGTGGCGACGATCGCGTTCGGCATGGGCATCGACAAGCCGGACGTCCGCCTCGTCGCCCATCTCGACCTGCCGAAGTCCATCGAGGGCTACTACCAGGAGACGGGCCGCGCGGGCCGTGACGGGCTGCCGTCCACCGCGTGGATGGCCTACGGCCTCAACGACGTTGTGCAGCAGCGCAAGATGATCAACGGCTCGGACGGCGACCTCGCCTTCCGCCGCCAGCAGACCATCCACCTCGACGCGATGCTCGCGCTGTGCGAGACCGTCACGTGCCGGCGCAGCCAGCTGCTCGCCTACTTCGGGCAGGGCGGCGCCGCCGAGTGCGGCAACTGCGACACCTGCCTGACGCCGCCGGAGTCATGGGACGGCACCATCGCGGCGCAGAAGCTGCTGTCGGCGGTGTACCGGCTGAAGAACGAGCGGAACCAGAAGTTCGGCGCGGGCCAGATCATCGACGTCCTGCTCGGCAAGGAGACCGAGAAGGTACGCCAGTACCGGCACGACCAGCTGACCGTCTTCGGCGTCGGGGCCGAGTTGAGCGAGCCGGAGTGGCGCGGCGTCGTGCGCCAGCTGCTCGCCCAGGGCCTGCTCGGGGTCGAGGGCGACTACGGCACGCTGGTGCTGACCGAGGCGAGCGGTGAGGTGCTCGGGCGGCGGCGCGAGGTGCGGATGCGGCGCGAGCCCGCGCGGGCGGCGAAACCGGCGCGGAGCGCGAAGTCTGGCGGCACCGCGGTCGACCTGCCCGAGGAGGCAAAGCCGCTGTTCGAGCGGCTGCGCGCGTGGCGGGCGGCCACGGCCAAGGAGCTCGGTCTTCCCGCGTACGTCATCTTCCATGACGCGACGCTGCGGGAGTTCGCGAACCGGCGGCCCACGTCGCTCGCCGATCTCGCGGGCGTCAGCGGGGTGGGCGAGAACAAGCTGAGCAAGTACGGCGAGCAGATCATCGAGGTCGTCGCGCAGGAGGTCGCCGAGGAGGGCTGAGGCGGCCGTCAGGGCAGCTGGGCGAGGAACTCCGCGTTCGAGCGGGTCTTCTTGATCTTGTCGAGGAGCAGCGTCATCGCCTGCTGCTCGTCCTGCGCGGCGAGGGTGCGGCGCAGCTTCCACGACGCGGCGAGCTCGGCGGGCGGCAGCAGCAGTTCGTCGCGGCGGGTGCCTGAGGCGGCGATGTCGATCGCGGGGAAGATCCGCCGGTCGGCGAGCCTGCGCGACAGCCGCAGCTCCATGTTGCCGGTGCCCTTGAACTCCTCGAAGAACACCTCGTCCATGCGCGATCCGGTCTCCACGAGCGCGGTCGCGAGGATCGTCAGGGAGCCGCCCTGCTCGAGGCTGCGGGCCGCGCCGAAGAACTTCTTCGGCGGGTAGAGCGCCCCGGCGGCGACGCCTCCGGCGAGGATGCGGCTGCTCGCGGGCGCGGCGATGTTGTGGGCGCGGCCGAGCCGGGTGAGGGAGTCGAGCAGCAGGACGACGTCGCGGCCGCGCTCGGCGAGGCGCTTGGCCCGCTCCACGGCGAGTTCGGCGAGTTCGATGTGCTCGCCGGCGGGCCGGTCGAAGGTGGAGGCGACGATCTGCGCGCTGGGGACCTTGCGCCGCAGGTCGGTGACCTCTTCTGGGCGTTCGTCCACGAGCAGCACGATCAGTTCGCATTCGGGGTGGTTCGCCGCGATCGCATTGGCGAGGGTCTGCAGGATGATCGTCTTGCCGGCCTTGGGCGGGGCGACGATGAGGCCGCGCTGGCCCTTGCCGATGGGCGCGAGCAGGTCGATGATCCGTCCTGCGGGGGACGGGCCGAGGGTCAGCCTCTCGGTGGGGAAGTACGGGGTCTGGTCTTCGAACGGGACGCGTTCGCGGGGCCGCCCGTCGACGGTCGCCAGGACGGCGGGGCCGCCCCGGGTGCGGGGACGTGCCGCGCCGGTGACCTGGTCTCCGGAGCGGAGCCGGTACTTGGCGACGAGCGCGAGCGGGACCTGGACGTCGTCGGGCGACGGGGCGAGGCCGCGGGTGCGCAGGTGGGCGTTCTTTCCGGTGACGGAAAGGATTCCCGAGACGGGGACCGTGCTCCGCACGGTGGTTTCTTCGGTGAGGGTCATGCGGGCTTCCTGGGGGAACGGCGCGCCGAGAAGGGCGCGCGACGATGGGGAGGCGCTCAAGGGGCGCGGGGTGAGGGCACGTGCCGGAAAGGGCGGGACGGTGCCGGTAAGGAAAAGGAGGCGGCGAACCGTGACACGGTTCAGAAGCGCTCTGCCTCCTCACGAAGGAAACACGGAGTGTGGCGGTTTGTCAATCCCGTCCGGATCACCTCCGGTTCTCCACGGTACGGCGCGCGGCCCCCGTCACACCAGTCCCCCGGGCCCGGGAAAAGTCGCCGAGAAAGTTATCCACAGGCCGCTAAGCGATCTTGAAAGAGATCACGCAGAGTGTGCGCATGGACATCAAGATGAGTTTTCTCGAACCCCGCGCACACCAGGGCGAGTCGGTCTGCGAGCTGGAGATCGACGCCGACCGGCTGGTCTTCGGCGGAAGCGCGCTGCGCGTCCTGCGCCGCAAGGAGCTGCTGCTCGACGTGCCGTTCCGTGAGGTCGGCTCGGTCGATCTGCCCGGCAGGCGCTCGGTGGCGGCGCTGCGCAAACGACATCCGAAAGCCTACTTCCCGTGGACGCATGAGGAGAGCGCGCTGATGCTCGACATGCTGCGCGGGGGACGGACGCTGGAGGAGGTGTGCGCGGAACTTGGAAGGGGCCGCAACGCGGTCCTCGCCCGGCTGGTGAAGCTCGGGGTGTTCGGTGTCGGCTGACCTGCCACGGCAGGGCCCGCCGCGATGGTCGAATGGGGGGATGGATCAGCGAATGCTGGGGAAGGTGCGGGCTCTGCTGCACAAGGCGGAGTCGACCGAGTTCCCCCGGGAGGCCGAGGCGCTCACCGCGCGGGCACAGGAGCTGATCGCGCGGCACAACCTCCACGCGGCCCTCCTCGAGGCCGAGCACGGCGGCGACGGCCACGGGCCCGGCGCCCGGGTCGTCGCCGTCGACCAGCCCTATGCCGCGCCGAAGGCGACGCTGCTGCACGTGGTGGCCGAGGCCAACCGGTGCCGGGCGGTCTGGCACCGCGAGCGCGGCGAGGCGACGGTGCTCGGCTACCCCGACGATCTCGCCGGGGTCGAGCTGCTGTTCACCTCGCTGCTGGTGCAGGCGACGTCGGCGATGGTCAGGGCGGGCTCGCGCACCGACGGCTTCGGCCGCTCGCGCACCCGCTCGTTCCGGCACGCGTTCCTTTCGGCGTACGCGCTGCGGATCGGCGAGCGGTTGAGCGAGGCGGCCGAGCAGGCCGTCGGCGAGAGCGACGCGCCTGGTCTCGGGCTTGTGCTCGCCTCGCGGGACGCGGCCGTCCAGCGGAGCGTGGCCGAGCGCTTCCCGCGGCTGCGGAGGTTCCGCGGCGGCGGGGCCTCCAACGCCGACGGGTGGGTGCACGGCCGCGCCGCGGCCGACCGTGCGGCGCTCGGCCACACCGCACTAGCATCGGACCATGAGTAACCGAGCGGATACCGAGCGCTTCCTTCGGGTGACGCTGGACCTGGTCGTGGAGGTCACCGACACCGACTCCCTGCGGGAGACGGCGCTGGCCGACCTCCGGCTCCGGCAGCCCGACCTCGCCGAGTTCGAGGAGCAGCACGACCAGATCACCGGCGACGAGACCGGCGCGTCGGCGCTGCGCTGGCTGATCAGCCCGGAGGCGGTGCTCGGCCTCGTCGACCGGATCGAGGAGATCGACCCGGTCGAGGCCATGTTGGAGATCAGTGAATCGGAGGGGATGTTGGAGCCGATCGACGAATAGCCGCCGGGTCAGCCCCGGCGCAGGTTCCAGACGGTCTTGGAGTACTCCTTGCCGTCCCGGACGGTCTGCCGGATCGTCAGCTTCTTGGCCGTGCAGGTGAACTTGGCGGCGCGGGGCACCACGCCCTCGTCAGCTCCGCTGCGGACGGCCTTGGCGACGCTGTGCTTCTGCGTCACCAGGCCCGCCTTGACGGTCAGGACCGCGTCGCCCTTGGCGGTCTTCGGCTTGCCCTTGATCGAGCCGCTCTTCGCGCCGGTGACGGTGTTGTCCATCCGGAGCGTCTTGGTGAGGGTCAGCGTCGCCTTGGTGGGCACGCCCTTCACCTTGCCGGAGCCGGTCAGCGGCTTGGAGCCGGTGAAGTTGTAGGTGGCCTTGCCGCTCTTGGCGAGGGTGAGCCTGATGCCCTTGCCGCCGCGCAGGTCGAACGCGAGGTCGGCGGTCCGGATCTCGGCGGTCGCCGAGGTCACCGTCCACTTGCCCGTCCAGCACTTCGCCGCGGCCGAGGCGGGCGCGCCGACCGCGGCGGCACCCGCCCATCCGACCGCCAAGACACCGAGCACCGCGATTGCACGCATGTGACCTTCTCCTCACAGGACTGACATTCCGGGGCACCCTAGAACAAAGCGTTTCGCCAGAGAAGGGGGATGGGACGATGGGCAGGTGAACGAACCTGAGCGGTTGATCGCCGCGGCTAAGGAGGCGCAGTTCAGCGGCGACATGCGCGCCTGGGACTCCGCGACGGCGCTGCTCGCCGCCGACGCCGCAGCCGACGGCGTCCTGCTCGCCGAGCTCAGGCGGGCACGCGCCGAGGCGGCGGGACGCGGCTGGACCGAAGACGACCTGCGCCGTCACCTGACCCGGTTCCGCTCCCCCGCGCACGCCGCGGTCCTTGACGCGTCGGCGCTCGGCGCGAGCGACCGCTTCGAGGCCGTCGGAAGGGTCGTCGAGGTGCTGTGCGCGCTGGCGCGGCTGCCGCGCCTCGCGGTGCTGACCAGGTCGGCGCGGCCCGACCACCCTGCGCTCGGCCGGATCAGGGCGCTGCTCGCCAAGGCCGAGTCCACGGGCTTCCCGGCCGAGGCCGAGGCGCTCGTGGCGCGGGCGCAGGCGCTGATGACCAGGCACAGCCTCGACCGTGCCGCGCTCGACGCCCCCGACGACGCCCCCACCGGCGTCCGGCTCGGCGTGGACGGCCCCTACGAGGAGGCCAAGGCGACCCTGCTGCACGTGGTCGCCGAGGCCAACCGCTGCCGCGCGGTGTGGCACGCCGAGCTCGGGTTCGCCACGGTCCTCGGATTCCCCGCCGATCTCGACGCGGTCGAGCTGCTGTACACGTCGCTGCTGGTCCAGGCCGACACGGCGATGCCGAAGAACGGCTCGCGGCGGGCGTTCCGGGAGAGTTTCCTCACCTCCTTCGCCCACCACATCGGCGAGCGGCTCCTCGCCGCGGCCGAGGCCGAGACGGCTACGGAGACGGATCTGCTGCCCGTCCTGTCCAGACGGGATGAAGAGGTGGACAGGGCAGTGGATAGGCTCTTTCCGGAACTCACCTCCGTCAGGTCGCGGCGGGTCCGCGACGCGGCGGGGTGGGCCGAGGGCAGGAAGGCAGCTCGTGAGGCCGACCTCGGCTGACCTCTTTTATGTGCCCGTTACCGCCATACGATCTAGGGTGACCGCGTGACGTCTGCCTCGACCTCCAGGTCCTTCTTCAAAGAACTCCCGTTCCTCGCGGTCACGGCGGTCGTGCTGGCCCTGCTGATCCGGACCTTCGTACTCCAGACGTTCTACATCCCCTCCGGCTCGATGGAGCGCACCCTGCACGGCTGTGAGGGCTGCACCCGCGACCGCGTCATCGTGGAGAAGGTCACCTACCTGTTCTCCGACCCCGACCCCGGCGACATCGTGGTCTTCCACGGGACCGGCGACTGGCCGCGCGAGGACCTGATCAAGCGGGTCATCGCCACCGCCGGGCAGACCGTCGAGTGCTGCGAGGAGGGCAAGGTCGTCGTCGACGGCGACCCGATCGACGAGCCCTACCTCTACCAGGACGACCACCGCGCGTTCGAGAAGGTCACCGTCCCCGACGGCATGCTGTGGGTGATGGGCGACCACAGGTCGGGCTCGTCGGACTCGCGTGACAACGGGTTCGTGCCGGTCGACTCCGTCGTGGGCCACGCGCGGCTGATCATCTGGCCGGTCACCCGCTGGGACTGGCTCTGACGACGGGGTGACGCCCACGGGGACGTCACCCGCTTGACGCCTCAGGCGGCCGGCCGTGGCTCCGCGACGCGTTCGGGGAAGAACCGGTCGAGCGCCCACCATCCGGCCGCGAGCGCGACCGCGGCCACCGCGAACGCGTTGAGCGCGTAAGGCGGCACCTCCCAGAACAGGCCCTGTACGGCGAGGCCGCAGTAGACGGCTCCGACGGTCAGGAGCGCGCCCACGACGGGCAGCCGGGGCAGGTGGCGGAAGGACAGGTCGATGGCGACGGCGCCGGCGAGCAGGAAGAGCGGCCACACCGAACGCGGGAAGTCGGCGACGTCGAGCAGCACTCCCGACACCGCCCGGTAGGCGAGGTATCCGGCGGTGATGCCGGTCGCGGTCCAGCGCAGGCCGGTGAAGCGGCGCGCGAGGACGAGGACGAGCATGACGCCGACGGCCGTCCACAGGGGGTAGACCCACTCCGAGACGGGCTGGGCGAACCGCTGGACCATGATGTCGTCGACGGGACGGCCCATCTGTTCGGCCGCGAACGCCAGAAGGCTCGGCTCGGCCTCGGGGTCGCCCGCGTGCCACGCCTTGAGCGCGTAGACGCCGTACTCCTGGTGGAGTGCGGGGAAGTGCCAGTTCTCCAGGAAGAAGGCGAAGAAGACCGCGCGGACCACCCCTGACGACCCGCGGATCACGCCGATCAGCATGAGCGCCGTGCCGATGTAGAGCAGCGCGTGGGACGGGCTCCACGCGGTGATGTCGAGGCCGTTGACGCGGTGGTTCACGAGGTCGATCGGAATCGCGATCATGAAGACCGCGGTGCCGATCTCCACGAACCGCTGGGCGATCCTGTCGAGGCCATAGCCGGTGTAGAAGTGGACGCCCACGAGGGCCAGCGCGAGCAGGGTTCCCGCGCTGTTCAGAAGGTGCGGGGGCGCGAAGTCGTCGCGCAGCCATTTGAAGTGCCAGGAGACGTCCCAGGACGAGCCCACCATTTTCAGGCTGAAAGCCACAATCCATAGGCGAAAGAGAAAATCTCTGAGGTCGCTGGGAGTCTCGCGACCAGGCTTTCCTCTGGTCAGTGTGCTGAGGGAGACCGGCGTGAACATGCGGGCAATAGTGCCGTTCGCCCGGCGTCGTGACAATGGTGAACCTTGCGGTGGGTCAAGGCGTCAGTCCTATGACCGAAGGCCCCCGCCGCGCGCCCGCGAGCGCGCCCCCCGCGGGGAGGTGTTGGCGCTGTCCCCCCGCATGACCTCCGCCGAGTTCCGCGCCGTCTACCAGGCGCTGCCCGCCGACTTGCAGAACCGTTTCAGCCGCCTCCAGCGCTATGTCCTTGTCGCCCTTGAATGCGAGGGATGTGTGCGCGTCGGCGTGCTCACCCGGCTCGCGCTCAGATCCGCGGCCGCCGGCGTGCTCGATGAGACGGCGACCGTCCTGTCCCTCGCGGAACTGACCCTGCGCGCCGAGCCGCACACCCACCCCGCCTCCGTGACGGCCCACAGGCCCCGTACGGCGCCGCGGAGGCGTCCCGTGCCGGTCACCGGCCGGATCGGGCGCTGGGTCGGGACGGGCCCGCTGACGGCCGCCACGGACGCGTCATGGAAGGACGGGTTCGGCGGAACCGGCTTCCTCACCACTGACGGCCGCTGGGGGTTCGGCGGCCACAGGATGACGCCGCAGGACCCGGTGGGGCCGTCGAAGATCCTCGTCACCGAGCTGCGCGCCGTCCGGCTACTGCTGTCCGTGGTCTCCCCGGGCACGCCGATGACCGTCCTTGTGGACAGCCGCGGCGCGCTCGACCTGCTGCGCAGGTGGCGGCGCGGGGACACGCGCGCGCTGCCCGCCGGGTGCGCGGCCCCCGACCTGCCGCCGCTCGCGCGCCTCGTCGCACGCGGCGACGGCCTGCGCTTCGAGCACGTCAAGGCGCACAGCGGCCACCTGCTCAACGAGGCGGCCGACGCGCTCGCCTCCATCGGGAGACGGCACGCGGCCGCCGAACTGGGCATCCGCGAGGCCGAGGAGCGCTCCGCCGGCCTCGTGGACTCCTTCCTGCGCAGCTGGAGCCAGGCGGCCCCGCTGTCGGCCTGACCTCAGGTCTCGGTCGGCACGTGCAGGAGGCCGAGCAGACGGCGGCGCAGCACGGCGAAGCCCTCCATGTCGACCGAGCGCGGATGGCCGAGGTCGACCTTGATCTCCTCGGCTATCCGCCCGCCGTCCAGGACGAGGAGCCTGTCGGCGAGCAAGAGCGCCTCGTCCACGTCGTGCGTGACGAGCAGGGCGGCGAAGCCGTGGGCCTCGTGCAGCCTCGCGAAGAGCGCCTGCATCTTCAGCCTTGTGAGCGCGTCGAGCGCGCCGAAGGGCTCGTCAAGGAGAAGGAGTTCAGGCTCGCGCACCAGCGCGCGCGCGAACGCGACGCGTTGGGACTGCCCGCCGGACAGCTCAGAAGGCCACGCCTTGCCGCGTTCGGCAAGGCCGACCTCCTCCAACGCCGTCGCGGCGCGCTGTTTGGCGTCCTTGCCGCGCACGCCCAGGGCGACGTTGTCCACGACCCGCTTCCACGGCAGCAGGCGGTGTTCCTGGAAGACGACGGCCTTGGAGCCCGAGGTGTGCACCTCTCCTTCGGCGTCCTCGTCCAGTCCCGCCAGCACGCGCAGAAGCGTGCTCTTCCCCGAGCCGCTCGCGCCGAGCAAGGCGACGATCTCCCCCGGCTCCACGAACAGGTCGACGCCTCCGAGCACGACGGCGTCGCCGAACGCGCGCCGGACGCCCGTCGCCGCTACGACGCCTGAAGGCCGCGCCTCCATGCGAGGGCCCTCCTTTCCGCGGTGCGCAGCAGAAGGTCCGAGAGCAGACCGAGCGACGCGTACACGAGCAGGCCGAGCACCACGATCTCGGTCTGGCTGAAGTCGCGCGCCTCCATCATCATGAAGCCGATGCCGCTGACCCCGTTGACCTGCTCGCCGACGACGAGGCTCAGCCACCCCGCCGCGAACGCGAGCCGCAGCCCGAGGAACAGCGACGGCATCGCCCCGGGCAGGATGACGTGCCTGACCCGCTCAAGCGCGCTGAGCCCGCAGGTACGCGCCGCCTCCACGAGCCGTTCGTCGATGTCGCGGATGCCCGCGTAGGTGTTGAGGTAGATCGGGAAGAACGCGCCGAGCGCGACGAGCGAGACCTTCAGGGACTCCCCGATGCCGACCCAGATGATGAGCAGCGGCACGAGGCCGAGGTGGGGAAGCATCCGCGCGGCCTGGACGACGGGGTCGACGAGGTCGTCCCCGATCCGCAGCAGTCCGGCGACGGAGCCGAGGATCAGCGCGAGGGTCCCGCCGATGAGCAGGCCGGTGAAAGCGCGCTGGAGCGATTCCATGAGGTGCAGGCCGAGCGTGCCGTCCAGGGAGAGCCGCCACGCCGCCGCGAGCACCTCGCTCGGCGGGGACAGCTTCTCGTGCGGGAGGACGCCTACACGCGAGGCGCCCTCCCACACGGCGACGAGCACGACCGGCGTGATCAGTCGCCTGGCCTTCATCACTTCAACAGGTCCGTGAACCGGTCGTCGATGCGGGACTTCATGTCGACCTTCGTCGGGATCAGTTCGAGCGTGGTGAACCCGTCGGCGATCTCCTGGAGCTCGTCGCCGATGGCGGGGGTCACCGGGGCGAGCGGCTTGGCGCTGCGCTCAAGCGCGCGGGCGGCGACGTCCTCGGGGATCTTCAGCTCGGGCGCGAGCAGCTTGACGCGCTCGGCGGGGTTGGCGATGCCCCAGTCGGTGACCTCGCGGTAGGTCTTGACGAACTCGCGGATCAGGTCGCCCTTCTCCTCGAGCGCCTTGGGCGAGGCGAGCAGGTACTCGCGGTTGTTGGCCAGGCCCGTCGCGTCGGCGAGGACCTTGACGCCCTCGTACTGTGCGAGGGAGAAGTACGGGTCCCAGATGATCCAGGCGTCGACCTGGTCGTTGTCGAACGCCGGGCGCGCCTCGGCGGGCTTGAGGTACTGGACCTCGATGTCCTCGATCTTGAGGCCGTTGGCCTCGAGCAGCTTCACCAGGAGCCAGTTGACGTTCGAGCCCTTGTTCAGGGCGACCTTCTTGCCCTTGAGGTCCTTGAACGAGGTGAACCCGCTCTTCTCCTTGACCAGGACGGCCTCGCCCTGCGGAACGGGCTCCGACGTCGCGATGATCTTGAAGTCGGTCTGCCCTGCGGCGGCGAAGATCGGCGGGGCCTCGCCGGTCTGGCCGATGTCGATCGCGCCGGCCTTCAGCGCCTCGGTGAGCGCGGGGCCGCTCTCGAACAGCGACCACTGGGCGTCGGCTGCCTCGCCCTTGGCCTTGACCAGGCTCTGGCCGCCGAACCTCTGGTAGCCGATCTTGAGTTGCTGGGCGCCCGCCTCGGTTTCGTCACCTCCTCCGCAGGCGGTGGTGAGGCTGCCCAGGAGGGCGAGCACGCCAAGGACTGTGGTGAAGCGGCGGCGCATGGGGGGCTCCTTGTGGGAACGCTGCAATTGCGCCGCACACTATCCGTATAACCTACCGTTTGTATAGGTTTAGTTGGCTTTAACCGAGGCGTCCCGGGTCGAGCGCAGCAGCGTCGCGACGATGCCGGTCTGGAGCGCGAGCTCGCCGAGGTTGCTGATCCAGAAGTGGGCGAAACCCACTCCCGCCGCGACGAACATCGTCACCGCCCCCGCGAACAACCAGGGGAAACCCGCCTTGCGCCAGACGACGGCGCCGACCACGCCGAGCACCACGATCGTCGCGATCGCGGCGAGCGGCGGGCCGCCGGGCTCGGCGTGGACGTAGCGGAGCGCGTCGGCATAGGTCTCCGGCTTCAGGTGCAGGCCGAACGCCTCGGTGACGAGACCGACCACCACGAGCGCCGCCGCGAGCACCCCGGCCCCGGCGAGCAGCGGCGTGCCGACGGAGACGCCGAGCCTGCGCGCGAGGACGGCCCCCACCACGATGAGCAGCGGCGTGAACAGGGCGTGGATCCAGTACCTGGGCACGTTGACTGCCTCAAGGGCGTCCCCGTATCCGAGGACCGTGCCTACGGCGATGGCCCCGTTGTCGTAGGCGAGTCCCACAGTGAGGACGGCGAGAGCGATTCCGACGGGGGTGCGCGTACGCGCCGCGACGACGGCGAGGGCAAGGAGGCAGACACAGACGACGGCCATCAGGACGGAGACCATGGATCACCCAATGTTTCCTTGAATGAAACGGTGTATCCATCCGGACCCTAGGCGGACGCGGCCCGCGCAGGCAAGCCCCTAGCCTCCCGCGACCGGCGGTTTCAGCACCGGCCACCACGCGAGGAGATCGTCCGGGTGGTAGGTCGCGTCGAGGGTGAGCAGGCCGGGGACCTCGGGGTGCCGGCGTCCTTCCGGCCACTGCCCCGGCCGGGACAGCGGATCGAGCACGAGCACGCGCGTGTCGCCGAGCAGGGGGATGTCGGCCGGGACCCCCTCGTTCCACACCGCCTCGCCGTGCGCGTCGGCGAGGTCCCACCAGCCCTCGACCTGCGGCAGGGCGGCGTCGGCGGCCCCGTCGGAGAAGGCCGCGACCCAGCCCGGATGCGGCGGGCGGCCCAGCAGGTCGACGCCCACGAGCAGCCCGGCAAGCAGCGTGTGGAGCTGGAAGTTGTCCGTGACGCCCCGCATCGTCACCGTCCACCCCTGCCTTGACGGCCTGTGCAGCACGAGCAGCGGCTCGCCGTCCAGCACCCTGCGCAGCTCCTGGACGTCGCGCAGCTCCGCGCAGTGCGCGACCGCTCGGTCGACCGCCTCGTCGAAGTCGGCGACCGCCGCGCGCGTCGCCGGGGAGTGCAGCAGCAGCGCCAGCGCGCCCCGCGTGAACTGCGGCAGCGCGTACCAGCACTGCATCGAGATCTTCGCCCGGTCGCCCATCAGCCGCACGGTCCGCTCCCAGATCTGCGGGGACGGCCCGGCCGACGCGGGCGGCGGCCGGCCCTCCCACGCCTCGGCGAACGCCACGGCGCCCGCCGCGACCCCTCCGAGCCTCGCCACGAGGGGGATGCCGTCGGCGTCCGCGCCGCGCTCGGCGAACGCCCCGGCCAGCACCGCGAGCCAGCCTCCCCTGGCGGGCAGCACCTCGGCCGAGGCGTCGATGAGGAGGTTGGCCGACGCCGTCAGCTCGTCCTTGGCGGCGTCGGGGGCCAGGCGCATGGCGGCCTCGAGGCGCTCCCGGAAGTCCGGCGCGCCGTCGCGCGCGGCCACGGCGAGCGAACGGCAGGCACCCAGCAGCATGACGGCTCCACGGGGAAGCTAAGGCGGATCGGCCGCTCCGACACGGCCCATCCACGGGTGACAGCGTTGCCCAGACGCTGTTCGGACGCTGCTCGGATGTTACGTCAGAGGCGGCGTCCGACGCCGGGTACAGCCGAAACCCCCAGCTCAGCGCCCCTTCGAACCCTGGGATCTCCCCTGTCTGGAATCCGAGTTGGCACTACCCTTCACCATCGCCTAAGCTTTTCCACGTTGCCCCGGAGCGAAGCGCAAAGCCCCGGGAGCAGCACCAAGGTCCTGTGGAGCAGTTGGAGTGCTCGCCACCCTGTCAAGGTGGAGGTCGCGGGTTCAAGTCCCGTCAGGACCGCTTTCCCATATCACGGCCAGGTAGCTCAGTTGGTACGAGCGACCGCCTGAAAAGCGGTAGGTCGGCGGTTCGACCCCGCCCCTGGCCACCAGCTCAGAGGCCCAGTCCGATTCACTCGGACTGGGCTTCTTGCTTTGTGGGGGGGATCACGGGATTGGTTGGGGAATGAGGTTTATTGGGCTTTGTGGCGGGTTTGGGTGGTTCGGGGGTGACGGGTCGGGCAATGGGACTGGAAAGAGATGTTCCGTCTCACGTGGAGGTGAGTGATGGCCCGGGAGTCGAGGGATCAGGGCCTGCCGGAGGAGAGGGAGAACGTTCCGGGGGGTGGCGACAGGGCTCGGCGCGGGGGTGCGGGCGTCGCGCGGACGGGGTCGAGCGCGACGCTGAGCGGGGCGCACACGATCGACGAGGAGTACTACAACCTGCCGCGCGCGCACGGGAATCCGCACGGGAAGGCGTCGTCGTGGGTGGTCGTCATCACCGCGATCGTCGCGCTGATCGTCGGGGCCGTCGCCTTCGTCATGAACGCGTGGATCCTGATGTGGATCTGCGTGGCGGTGGCCGTCTTGTGCATCCCCGCCGGACTCGCGGTGAAGATCATGGACGACACCGTCAGCTGGGGCGCGCCCACGCCGGGCAGCATCCCGCGCGGTGAGATCATCCGCGGCGCGAACCGCATCCACGACCGCGACCAGCACGCCGAGCGCGAGGCGCGCGACGCGGAGCGCGAGCAGGTCGAGCAGCGCCGCTGACCCTCCGCCGATCTCGGGGCCCCGCCGCACGCGCGCGGGGCCTCAGGTCTTTCTCTGGGCCGTGCAGGGCGGCTGGTGGCACGTCGTCTGACGCTGGTCGGACAGTGCCTGGCAGGCCCGGCAGGAGTAGGTGCGGTGCCCGCCCGTCGCGGGCGAGCACCGGCACGGCCGCCAGCCCACGAGCACACGGCCGGGGCCGAGCCGGTGACCGTACGGACAGGTCACCGGAGACCCCTCGGCCCATGACGTTTCCATGGCCTCCAAGCTTATCGAACACTGATTCGAAAGCTGAAAGCCGGGGCCGCCTCCGATCAGAACGTGACGGACTCGCCCACACCGAGCCTGACATACTCCGCGCCGATCAGCCCGCCGAGGATCGTGTCGGTCACGTTGGTCCCGATGTCGCTGAGCAGCGCGTCATGGATCGGGTGGACGCGACCAGGCCCGATCTCGTTGATGAAGTCGGCGGCCTCGCCGAGCTTCAGCCATGGCGCGCTCACCGGCGCGAGCAGCGTCGAGACCGGCGCGTCCGGGACGGTCAGCGCGTCGCCGGGGTGGAAGACCCCGTCCACGAGGTAGCCGACGTTCTCGATGACCGGGATCTTCCGGTGGATCACCGCGTGCTCCTCGCCCACGACCGCGAACGAAAGCCCGGCCGCCTCGACGACGTCGCCGTTGCGCACTGCGGTGAAGGCGAGGTCGCCCAGCGGCTCGGCGAGCGACGGCGGTCCGTAGATGGCGAGGTCGGGGCGCTTGCGGCGCAGTTCCCTGAGCGCGTCGGGCTGGAGGTGGTCGAAGTGCAGGTGGGTGATCAGGACGGCGTCGGCGTCGGCGAGCGGGTCCGTGCCGGAGAACGCGCCGGGGTCGACCACGACCCTCCCCTCGGGCGTCTCGAACCGGACACAGGCGTGGGCGAATCGGGTCAGCTGCATGGCCCCATCATCACCAACCGCCCCGCGTCGCGCACATCCGCCCTGGCCATGACGCACCCGACGGCTGACGTACACACCCAGCGATTAAGTACAAAAGCGGATGTTCGGCACGGGTCGCCGAAAGCCATCATGCGGGCATGGACCACACGACCGGCCCCCCGCCCGGCCCCCCGCCCGCGTGCCCGAACTGCGGCGCACCCGTCGCAGACCCCGCCGCCACCCACTGCGCCCTGGTGTACTGCAAGGCTCCCCTCACCGGACCCGTCGCCGACGAACTCGCCGCCCTGCGCGCGCGGATCGCCGTGCTGGACGCCGAGGAGCACGCCCTGCGCGGGCGGCTCATGGAGATCGGGCAGCGCCGCGCGGCCCTGTGGGCGCAGCGGGCAGGGCTGCTGAGCGGGCCGCGTCCGGAACTCGGCCGGCGCAGCGTGCGCGATCTGCTGCTCGTCGTCGGCGTCGGGCTCGTCGGAATCGCCGCGCTCGTCTTCACCGTGGTCAGCTGGGGGACGCTCGGCCCCGGCGCGCGGGCCGCGGTGCTCACCGTGCTCGCGGGCGTCGCGCTTGCGCTGCCGTGGCCGCTCGCCAGGCGCGGCGTCGGCGCGACCGCCGAGTCGGCGGCCGGCGTCGGCCTGCTGCTGACCCTCCTCGAGTGCTACGCGGTCTACCAGGCCGTCGAACGCGTCGACCTCGCATGGTTCCTCGCCATAAGCGCGCTGGCGATCACCGTGCTCTGGGCCGTCTATGCGCGCTGGGCTCCGGTGCGGCTTCCCGCGGTCGCGGCGGTGGTCTCCGCGCTGTTCCCCGCGCCGCTGCTCGTCGCCGCGCTGGACGGCGGACCGCTCGCGCAGACCGCCGCGTTCCTCACCAACGCCCTCGCCGTGTTCCTCCTGACCCGGTTCGACGTGCCCGTACACGTCCGTCACACGGCGATCGTCACCGCGTCGGTCTCCTTCGTCGTCGTCTTCGGACTCCTCCTTGCCCAGGGGCTCTTCGAGGTCGACGGGAACGTCGCGGCGACGCTGGAACTGCTCCCGTTCCTTGTCGCGGCCGTAGTGCTCGCGTCCTTGTGGACCTCGCGGATCCACCCGTTCTACGCGCTCCCCGGGGCCGCGTTCTTTGTCCTCGCCCTCTTCCTGCCGCTGGCGAATCTCGCCTTCCGCGAGGACGTCCCGACGGCGCTCGCGCTGGCCGCCCTCCCGCCGCTGGCTCTGGCCGTCCTGCGGCCCCCGTTCATGCCCGACGTCCTGCGCGGCGTCTTCGGCACGGCTTCCGAAACCGGGACATCGGCGTTCAGGATGGTCGCTTGGCTCTGCCTCGGCGGCGTCGGCGTCCTCGCTCTCACCGACGTCGTGCCAGTCCTGCTGTCACGGCACGAGATCGCCTCCGGATGGACGCCCGTGCACCTCACGGCCGTCGCCGCGGGCCTCGCCCTGCAACGGCTGCCTTACGCCGCCGCGGTCGTCCTCGCCGCCGGAGCCGCCGCGATCCCCTCGGCCGCCGGGTTCGGCGCGGTCACGACCGCGCTGTGGTTCGCCGCCCTGTTCCTCGCCCTGCTCGCCGGGGCCATGCTGAGCCGCGGCAAGGGGTTCGGCGAGGGCGCGGCGGTGCTCGTCGCCGCCTGGACGGCGGTCGAGCACGCGGCCCCCGACCTCGCGCTCCCCGTGACGGCCGGGACGTTCCTCGCCATGGCCGCCGCCTCGGCCCGTGCCCGCACCCCCGTCGTCCGGGTCATGACGGGCGTCGGCGCGGTCATCTGGTCAGGGGTGACCGCGCACTACGCGTCCGAAGCCGCAGGCCGGGACGCCCCCGTGGAGGCGCTCACCCTTCCCGTCGCCGTGGGAGCCCTCCTCCTCGGCCACGTCTGGCGCGCGTCCCTGTCCTCCTCATGGCTGGCCTACGGCCCCGGCCTCTCCTTCGCGCTCCTTCCGACGCTCGTCCTTCTGCTCGACGACCCCGGCCTCACCCGTCCGCTGCTCCTTGGCGCGGGTTCCCTCGCCGTCCTGCTGGCAGGCATAAGGCTGCGGCTTCAGGCCCCCGCGGTCTACGGCGCGGTGTTCCTCGTGCTCGACGCCGCCGAAATCGCCGCGCCCTACGCCCTCCGGGTCTGGGAGGCGGTCCCGCAGTGGCTGCCGATCGGGGCCGTCGGCATCCTGCTCCTCGTCGTCGGCGGCACCTACGAGCGGCACCTGGCACGCGCCAGAAGGCTCAGCGCCTCTCTCGGCGCGATGCGCTGACGTCAGGACGGACGGGGCACGGCCCGCGCGCCGTAGGGCAGCGGATCGTGCTCCTTGCCCGTGCCGCCGCACATCCGGCACGGCTCGTCCACCCGCACCCACCCGATGACGCCGTCGGCCGCACGGTGCGGCATCTCGGGCCGCCACCAGCCCGTGCCATGACAGAACCGGCACGGCAGGTCGGAGCGGTCACACCAGGCGCAAGCCTCAAGGCCACACCTGTCGGGAATCACCGGCACCGCCCGGTGCCATCGCAGACATGGCAGTTCTCAACGCTGTCCACCCAGACGACGGTTCCGTCCGGCTCCCGTCTCGGCCGCTCATAGGTGACCTTGCCGGTTCCCGCGCAGTGCCCGCAGGGCGGCGGTTCTGAGTCCCTTGCCACGCACACCCCCAAGGTCACGGAACGGACGGGTCAAGCATGACCGCCCGATCCGCGCACGTCCACCAGCCCGGGGCACGGGGTCGCCGAGCGGCCTGGGAGAATCGGTGACCGTGTACGACTCCCTGTTCTCCCTGGTCTTCCGCCGCATCGACCCCGAGCGCGTCCATCACCTGACGATCCGGGCGCTGCGCGTCATCGGCGCGGTGCCGGGGCTCGCCGCGCTGCTGCGGCGGCTGCTCGGCCCCCAGGGCCCGACGGTCCGGGCCTTCGGCCTCGACTTTCCCGGCCCGCTCGGGCTCGCCGCGGGCTTCGACAAGGACGCGGTCGCCTACGAGGCGCTCGGCGCGTTCGGGTTCAGCCACGTCGAGATCGGCACGGTCACCGGGGAGGCGCAGCCGGGCAACCCGCGCAAGCGCCTGTTCCGCCTCACCGCCGACAGGGCGATCATCAACCGGATGGGCTTCAACAACGGCGGCGCGGCGGCGGCCGCGCCCCGGCTGAGGCGGCCGCGCAAGGCGATCGTCGGGGTGAACATCGGCAAGACCAAGGCCGTCCCCGAGGAGGAGGCCGCGGCGGACTACGTGAAGTCCACAAGGCTGCTCTCGCCGCTCGCCGACTACCTCGTGGTGAACGTCAGCTCGCCCAACACCCCGGGGCTGCGCGACCTGCAGACCGTCGACAAGCTCAGGCCGCTGCTGGCCGCGGTCCAGGAGGCCAAGGGCACGACCCCGCTGCTGGTGAAGATCGCGCCCGACCTCGCCGACGAGGACGTCGACGCCGTCGCCGACCTCGCGCTCGACCTCGGACTCGACGGGATCATCGCCACCAACACCACGATCGGCCGCGACGGCCTGCGCAGCGACCCGTCGCTCACCGCCGAGACCGGCGGCCTGTCCGGCGCGCCGCTCAAGGCGCGCTCCCTCGAGGTGCTGAAGCGCCTCAAGGCGCGCACCGGCGACAGGCTCACGCTCATCTCGGTCGGCGGCGTCGAAACCGCCGACGACGTCCGCGAGCGGATCGCGGCGGGGGCGACCCTCGTCCAGGGCTACACCGCGATGATCTACGGCGGCCCGCTGTGGGCGTACCGGATCAACCGGGAGCTGGCCGGGCGGCCCTGACGCCTCAGCCGGTGACCTCGAAGAAGCCGTCGGCGACGAGTTCGGGCAGCACCGCGTCGGCGTGCGCCCGGACGGCGTCCTCGTCGGTGTCGGTCAGCTGGGCGATCGCGCCGAGCAGGGGTTCCAGCGGCAGGGACCCGTCGCAGACCCCGGCGAGCGCGGCCTCGGTGGTGCCGACGCCGGTGGCCCGCCGCAGCCCCGACGTCTGCCGCAGCACGATCCGCTCGGGGTCCTCGGCCCCTGGCCGTCCGATCTGCTCGGAGACGACGCCGTCGGCGGTCCGCAGCCTGGTGAAGGGGTGGTCGGCCGCGACGAAGCCGTCGAGGACGGACTCCACATAGGCCCCGACGGGCTGGTCCACCGCGTGCCGCAGCTCCTCGACCTTGATCGAGCCGCCGCCCTCGCGCAGGCTGATCCAGCCGAACCCGATCCCGGTGACGCGTTCGCGTTCGAAGTAGGCGAGCCAGGCGTCGTAGCGCTCGCGGTACTCGGCGGAGCCCGCCTCGCAGGAGTCGCGCAGCCACAGTTCGGCGTACTCGGCCGGGTCCTGGACGTCACGCTGCACGACCCAGGCGTCGCAGCCGCTGATCCAGTCGGCGACGCGCTCGTCCCAGGGTTCGCCGTCGATGTGCAGCCAGTTCGCCAGCAGCTGGCACCAACCGCCCTCGGTCAGGTGGTTCGGGGCCTGCTGGACAAGACGGCGACAGACGTCGTCTCCGGCCATGCCGGACTCGCGGTAGGGGAACCGCCCGTCAGGCGAGATCACAAAGGGCGGGTTCGACACGATCAGGTCGTAACGCTCGGGAACGGGCTGGAAAAGCGAGCCCTGCCGGAGTTCTGCGTTCATGCCGGAAAGGTCGAGGCTGAGCCTGGTGAGTTCGAGCGCGCGCGGGTTGGTGTCCGTCGCGGTGATCCGCCGGGCCCGGTCGGCCAGCAGCAGCGCCTGCACGCCCGAGCCCGTGCCGAGGTCGAGCGCGCTGTCCACAGCCCTGTGGACGACGAGGCGCGCGAGGTTGTAGGACGCCCCGCCCACCCCGACGACGTGGTCGGCGGCGAGCGAGCCGGGCGCGTCACCCGGCCTTACCTTGAGGTCAGACACCGCGTACCTGGTCTGTCCCGGCCAGTCCAGCGGTTCGACGTGCAGCAGCGGCACGAGAAGATCGCCCTCGCGCCTGGCGAGCCCGGTCCCGACGAGCTCGGCGACCGGCAGCGCGGCCGACACCGGAACCGGCTCCTGGATCCACAGCAGCGCGGTCAGCGCGGCGAGCGTCGAGGGGTCCTCGCGGACGACGCGCAGCGCGGGCACGACCTGGTCGCGCGCGAGCGCCGCCCCGGCCACCGGGCCGAGCAGTTCCCGCACGCCGTCGACGGTGTATCCGGCCTCGTCGAAGCAGGCACGCAGAGTCTTCAGCACCCGATCATCCTGCCGGACGCGCGGACCTCTCGCGCGCCTATGATCGGCACATGGACCCGCGGCGGATCATCGGCTCCCGCAGGGCGCGCCTCATCGCGGTCGCCGTCACCCTCGTGCTGATCGTCCTGGCCCCGACGGCCTGGGCCCGCGCCTACTCGTACGGCAGGATCTCCGGCACCTCGGGCGCGCCGAACGCCGACGTCGCCCTGATCCTCGGCGCGGGACTCACCCCGCAGGGCGCCCCGACCCCGTTCCTCGCCCGACGGCTCGACATCGGCATCGCCCTGCTGGAACAGGGCAAGACGAAGGCGCTGCTGCTCAGCGGCGACAACGGCACGACCGAGTACGACGAGCCCACCGCGATGCGCGACTACCTCATCGCGCACGGCGTGCCGGAACGGGTGATCGTGCTCGACCACGCCGGATTCGACACCTGGGACTCCTGCGTGCGGGCACGGAAGATCTTCGGCGTGACCAGGGCGCTCGTGGTGAGCCAGTACTTCCACCTGACGCGGGCCGTGGCACTGTGCCGCCGCGCGGGCATCGACGCCCACGGGGTCGGGGACAGCCCGCCATGGCCCGAGCCCAACGCGTACGGCTACGCACGTGAGATCCCCGCCGCCCTCAAGGCGATGGGCGACGTGATCCTGCGCAGGGACCCGAGATTCCTCGGGCCCCGCGAGGACGGAGTGGACCGGGCACTGCACGGATGACGCACTGCACGGATGACCGTGGACACGACTCGACCACCGCCCGCGCGGGGGCGGGCGCGTGGCTCAGGCCGTCAACCCGCTGAACTGTCCTTGGGCTGGTAGTCCGCGTAGTCCGCGTACTTGTCGACCAGCTCGTCGTCGTAGGAGTCGTCGATCTCCGCCGGCTGCGCGGAGGATACTCCCAGCTCGTCCGAAAGGCGGTCGAGGTCAGTGTGGCCGCCGTTGTACTTCAGCTGGCGAGCGACCTTTACCTGCTTGGCCTTAGCTCGGCCTCGCCCCATTGGCTCGACCCCCTTGATGGTCAGGGCTTCTACTGGCCCTATCGCTACGCTTACGCACACGCGCTGACACGTCTGAGCCGTGCGTCAGCTACGGGTACAACCGTACCCGTTTTACACGAGGCTCGGTACGTGTCTAGACGGTGGCGCCTGCCTTTGCCGTGGTGGCAGCCAGTCTAATGGGACCCGCACACCGCCCTGACCTGCGAAGACGGCCACCCGAGCGATCATTTGACAACTCAGGGTTAGTTCAGCCAGATACCCCTCAGCCGCCCGACATCGGACATTCTGCGCTCGGCGAGCCGGTCCGCGGCGAGGGCGGGGGAGATCCCCTCGGCGTCGGCGACGGCGAAGATCTCGCGGGTCGTGTCGAAGATCCGCTCGGCCCTGGCGCGGGCCCTGTCCATGGAGAAGCCGTGCACCTCGTCGGCGACCTGGATCACGCCGCCGGCGTTCACCACGTAGTCCGGCGCGTACAGCACGCCGCGCTCGGCGAGCGCCTTCTCGATCCCGGGATGGGCGAGCTGGTTGTTCGCGCCGCCGCACACGATGGCCGCGCCCAGCGACTCCACGACCTTGTCGGTGAGCGCGTGGCCGAGCGCGCAGGGCGCGTAGACGTCGATCCGGGACGCGATCAGCGCAGCGGTGTCAGGGACGACGACGGTTCCCGGATGCCGCTCCACGACCCGGGCCGTGGCCTCGGGGTCGACGTCGCAGATCACCAGGGCGGCGCCGTCGGCGGCGAGCAGTTCGGCCAGGCGGTGGCCGACCTTGCCGACGCCCTCGATGCCGACGGTGCGGCCGGCGAGGGTGGGCGCGCCCCAGACGCGTTCGGCGGCGGCCCGCATGCCCTGGAAGACGCCGAGGGCGGTGAGGATCGAGGAGTCGCCGGCCCCGCCGTGCGCGGTGGTGCGGCCGGTGACGAAGGCGGACTCGCGGGCGACGTAATCCATGTCGGGGCTGAAGGTGCCGACGTCGCAGGCCGTGACGTAGCGGCCGTTCAGGCTCTGGACGAACCGGCCGTAGGCGCGTAGCAGGGCCTCGGTCTTGTCCGTCCGGGGGTCGCCGATGATGACGGCCTTGCCGCCGCCGTGGTCGAGCCCGGCCATGGCGTTCTTGTAGGTCATGCCGCGCGACAGGTCCAGGACGTCGGCGAGCGCCGCCTCTTCCGAGGCGTAGGGGAAGAACCGGGTGCCGCCGAGCGCCGGGCCGAGCGCGGTGGAGTGGATCGCGATGATCGCGCGCAGGCCGCTCGCCTCATCGGCGCAGAAGACGACCTGTTCGTGCCCCTGGAAAACGGTCACAGGATCAGCCTAAGACCGTGCGGGGAGTCCCCGGACCATGCGGGGCCCCCGAATCGGCCCTCGTGACGCCGTCGTCGCCTCCCGGACACCTCGACAAAGGCTTACCGAACGCCCCAGAGCGGCGATCTCCGGCGTTTCTCGGCCATTCCCAGGTTCCATGCCCGACCGTTCGCGGACGACGCCGCAGCGCGCCTTTCAGGGCCGGACAGGCGCGGAAACGGCCCCACCCGCCGATCACGGGCGTTGTCCGCGTTCTGGTCGGCACCGATCCCGAGCCGACAAGAAGGGCAAAGCACCGGTAAAAACCCCTGCTCAGCGCGTCGCCGTCAGGGCTTGGTGACCGATCGCAACGACCGGGTCGGGACAAACTCCCGCAGAAAGTTCTCGATTCCGCACGCCATGGCACCATACGTGTCGCTAGAATCACTCAGCGTAACCCAGTCATCACGAACACGCAGATTTGAGCCAGGGGGCTTGCTTACTGCGGTGAGTGATGGCAAGGTTACACCTTGTGATGTCATAGTGGCTCGTTCCGGGCCATAGGGGACATCGGTAACCCGCGCGAAAACCAGATCGCAGGATCGGCTGCCAGACGGTCCACGGAGGAGAGGCCGCACCATGTCAGCACGTACACCAGAGGCAGAGCCCTTGCTGACCCCGGCAGAGGTGGCGACGATGTTCCGGGTCGACCCCAAGACGGTCACGCGGTGGGCGAAGGCCGGCAAGCTGACGTCCATCCGTACCCTGGGTGGACACCGGCGTTACCGCGAAGCCGAGGTTCGCGCGCTGCTGGCGGGCATTCCGCAGCAGCGCTCGGAGTAGACGTCAGCGCCGGGCCATCAACCGATGGTCCACCCAGACAGGCCGTCGAGCCGCCCCGCAGGGGCCTCGGCGGCCTGTCCGCGTTGAGCGGCGGGCTCAGCCGGCGACCGAGGAGGACTGCCGCGCGAGCCGGGCAAGTGCCTCGGCGAGCCCCGCGTCGGACTCCGCGGCCTTGGCCAGCGTGACGACGATCTGGTCGACCAGAAGGGCCTCGACCTGTGGCCGGGGAAGGTCGCGGTGCTCGAGCCAGTCGATGGCCGCGGTCTCCACCGCCGCCATCCACATCCGCAGCGTGACGCGCAGGACGGGCCCGGGCGGCTCCGCGGAGATCTCACGGGTGATCCGGTCGAGCAGAAGCGCGCGGGTGCCCTCGACTATCTCGCTCACCTCGCCCGCGCCCGACACCGCGCCGCTCCCGCGCACGATCGCCAGGTAGCCCGTCGCGTAGCCCTCCACGAACTGGAAGTAGCGGCCCAGGGCGAGCGCGAGGCGCTCCAGCGCGGTGCCCTCGGTGGGCGCTTCGAGCAGGTCGCCCAGCTGTTTGGCCGCGCTGCGCAGCGCGGCGAGGTACAGCTCCTGCTTGCCGCCGAAGTAGTGGTAGACGAGCGCGCGTGACGCCCCCGCCGCGGCGGCGACGTCGTCTATGGAGATCTCCTCGGGCGGGCGGCGGCTGAACAGATCGAGCGCGGCCTCGATCAGCTCGTCCCTGCGCGCGTCGACGCTGAGCCTCCGACGCGCCCTGCGCGCCCGCCCCGCGTCCTGCGCCGCCTGCTCTGCCACGTTGGCAGCGTATCCGAGCCCGAGGGCCTGCTCCGCCGCCCTGCCACCGGGCGCGAAGGGTATTTTCGGACACCCGATCACGACCGTATAAACATACCCGTTACACGGGGTTACGGGGCCGTTTGGCGTTGGGGAGGGGCAGCATGGCATCTTCTTCCTTGTGAAGTAACTGCGATGGCGGCAGGCCCTGCTTTTCTCCCCCCGACAGGAGAGCCATGTCAGTCGAAGAAAACGCGCCGAGGCACGACTCAGGCGTGCCCCGGCAGTCGTCGAGCAAGCCGACGATCCGCAACGTCGCCGAGCGCGCGGGCGTCTCCAAGTCGCTGGTCTCCCTCGTCATGCGGGGGTCACCGCACGTGAGCGAGCGCCGCAGACAGGCGGTCCTGAAGGCCGCCAGGGAGCTCGGCTACCGTCCCAACGCCGTCGCGCGGAGCCTTGTGGAAGGCCGCACCCGCCTTATCGGCGCGCTCGTCGCCGACCTCCACAACCCGTTCTTCGCCGAGACCCTTGACGGGCTCCAGGAGAGCCTGCACGGCGAAGGGCTGCGGATGCTCGTCGGTTCCGGCCGGTGGGACCCGCTGTTCGAGGCCGAGGCGGTCGAGGCGTTCCTCGAGATGCGGGTTGACGGCCTCGTGCTGCTCAGCGTCGTCCCCGACTCGCTCAAGGAGGCGGCGGCCTCGGTGCCCGTCGTCGTGGTGGGCGAGCGCGACGTCGAGGGCGTCGACATCGTCGTCGACGACGACGAACTCGGCGCGAGCCTCGCCGTCGACCACCTCGTCGGCCACGGCCACCAGCGGATCGCGCACATCGAGGGCTCCCCCTCGGGCACCGCGCGCTATCGGCGGGCCGGGTACGAGGCGGCGATGGGAAGACACGGGCTCGCCGACTTCATCGTGGTCGAGCCCGGCGACTTCACCGAGGACGGCGGCCACCGGGCGGCCCGCGCGCTGCTCGACCGGGCCGACCGGCCGACCGCGATCTTCTGCCCGAACGACCTCGTCGCGACCGGCGCGCTGTCGGCCGCCGACGAACTCGGCCTGCGGGTCCCCGAGGACGTCTCGATCATCGGGTACGACAACACCCATCTCGCGGCGATCCGGCACATCTCGCTCACCAGCGTGGACCAGCCGCGCAGGGACATGGGCAGGGTCGCGGCGTCGCTGCTGTGCTCGCGGATCGAGGACGCCGCGCGCCCGGTCCGCCAGGAGCTGGTGATGCCGCACCTGGTCGTGCGGGCGACGACGGGTCCCGCGCCCGTCTGAGCACGCGGCACCGTCCGGCGTCCGCCCGCGTCCAGCGAGGTGGAGATCTTTCCGGGCGGGGGTAAGGGACTGCCCAACTCTGGCTCGAAGGGCTGGCCTCGCGCTGGAGCCCCCCGTTGGATGGGTGCCGTTCGGCAGGACCGTTCAGGGGGGTACATCCGTGCGTGATCCGGAGTTGGTTTCCTGCGCCCAGCGCGCTGCGAGTGAGCTGGAGCGGGCCTGGCAGCAGTGGCGGCACGCGCGGGGCATGGCCGAGGGCCCGGCCCCCGAGTCGGTGGCCAGTTACGTCGCCCACTCGATCGACCATCCGTGGGGCAGGCCCCGGGTGGTGCTCGGCCTCGACGCCGACGAGGCGCGGGCGCTCGCGGCCCTGCTCGGCAGGGCGGAAGCGGTGGCCTGACCGGCGGCGGAGGGGCGTTCGCGGGAGCGCCCGTCCCTCCGCCGTCGTTTCCCCATAGACTGGGTCGGTTCATAACGAACCGATCACGGGGAGTCGATCTTGGTTACCGGACGCACGGCGATCGCCGTACTCGGCACTGCCGCGATCTGCCTCACCGCCTGCGGCTCCGGCGGGGGAAACGGCGCCGCTCCGGCCGCGCCGCCGACCGTCAACGGGCAGGCCACCGAGTCTCCCGGGACGCCCGGGGAACGCGCGGCGTACTCGGTCAAGGGCCAGACCATCGTGCTCGACCCGGGCCACAACGGGGGTCCGCTCAAGGGCACCCAGGTCTTCGTCGGCAACGGCTACAAGGCTTGCGACACCTCGGGCACCTCGACCAACGCGGGGTACACCGAGCACGCGTTCACCTGGGACGTCGCCAAACGGACCCAGAAGCTGCTCGAACAGCGCGGCGCGAAGGTCTTCCTGACGCGCGACAACGACAAGGGCTCAGGCCCGTGCGTCGACGAGCGCGCGAAGATCGGCAACGACAAGAAGGCCGGCGCGGTGATCTCCATCCACGCCGACGGCGCGGCCGCGAGCGGGCACGGCTTCCACATCATCGCGCCGAAGCCCGTCCCCGGCTACAACGAGAAGATCGTGAAGCCGTCGCTGCGGCTCGCCAAGGACATCCGGGCGTCCTACAGGAACGAGACCGGGATGCCGTACGCCACCTACCTCGGCGACGGCAAGGGCCTCACCATCCGTGACGACCTGGGCGGCCTGAACCTGTCGACGGTGCCGAAGATCTTCATCGAGACCGGCAACATGCGCAACAAGGGCGACGCCGCCAAGCTCAGCGACCCGAAGTTCCGGCAGAAGATCGCGGTGTCGCTGGCCGACGGGCTCGACAAGTACTTCAAGAACTAGCCGGACCCGCCCGTCAGACGAGGACCGCCTTGCCCGAGCCCTCGGTGATCTCGCCGAGCGTCCAGGCGGGCAGCCCGCGCTCGGCGCACAGCGCGAGCGCGGCGTCGGCGGCCTCGGCCGGGACGATCGCGGCCATCCCGACGCCGAGGTTGAAGGTCTTGTCCAGGTCGGCCTGCTCGACCTTGCCGTACCGGGCGAGGATCTGGAAGATCGGCGGGACGGTCCAGGAGTCGCGGCGCAGGACCGCGTCGACGCCGGACGGCAGCGAGCGGGCCAGGTTGGCGGCGAGGCCGCCGCCGGTGATGTGCGCGAACGCGTGCACGTACCCGGCGCGGGCCAGCGCGAGGCAGTCGAGCGCGTAGATCCGGGTCGGGGTGAGCAGTTCCTCCCCGACGGTCCCGGCCAGCTCCTCGGGCGCGTCCTCGAGCGTCAGGGACGACTCGCGCAGGATGTGCCGGACAAGGCTGTAGCCGTTGGAGTGGATGCCCGAGGACGCGAGGCCGAGGACGACGTCCCCGGCGCCGACCCGCTCCTGACCGAGCAGCTCGTCGGCCTCCACGACGCCGGTGGCCGCGCCCGCGACGTCGAACTCGTCGGGCTCGAGCAGGCCGGGGTGCTCGGCGGTCTCCCCGCCGACCAGGGCGGTTCCGGCCAGGACGCAGGCGTCGGCGATGCCGCCGACGATGTCGGCGATCCGCTCGGGCACGACCTTGCCGCAGGCGATGTAGTCGGTCATGAACAGCGGTTCCGCGCCGCACACCGCGAGGTCGTCGACGACCATGCCGACGAGGTCGTGGCCGATCGTGTCGTAGCGGCCGAGGCGGCGGGCGAGGTCGACCTTGGTGCCGACGCCGTCGGTGGAGGTCGCCAGCAGCGGCCTGCGGTACTTCAGCAGGGCCGACACGTCGAACAGGCCCGCGAAGCCGCTGGCGTCCTCGACGCACTCGGGGCGGCGCGAGCGCGCCACCCTGGACTTCATCAGCTCGACGGCGCGCTCGCCGGCGGCGATGTCGACTCCGGCGGCCTCGTACGTGCTCAACTGAATCGGGTTCCTTCGTGCGCGCGGGCGCGCCGGATCACGGCGCGTCAGCTGTCGGACGCCTCGGGCGACTGCCCTCGGGCTGTTACAGGTTGACGGTCACGGGTTGACGGTCACGGGTTGACGGTCTCGAGGACGTGCTTGCCCCGCGCCGACTCCTCGACCGGGATCGGGTAGACCCCGTCGAAGCAGGCGCGGCAGAGCCGGTCCTTGGGCTGCTCGGTCGCCTGGACCAGGCCGTCGAGGGAGATGTACCCCAGGGAGTCCGCGCCGAGCGAGGCGCGCACCTCCTCGACGTTGAGGTTCCCGGCGATCAGTTCGGCGCGGGTGGCGAAGTCGATGCCGTAGAAGCAGGGCCAGCGCACGGGCGGGCTGGAGATCCGCACGTGCACCTCGGCCGCGCCGGCCTCGCGCAGCATCCTGACGATCGCGCGCTGGGTGTTGCCGCGCACGATCGAGTCGTCGACGACGACGATGCGCCTGCCCTCGATCGCCTCGCGCAGCGGGTTCAGCTTGAGCCTGATGCCGAGCTGGCGGATGGTCTGCGACGGCTGGATGAACGTGCGGCCGACGTAGGAGTTCTTGACGAAGCCCTGGCCGTAGGGGATGCCGGACGCCTCGGCGTAGCCGATCGCGGCGGGCGTGCCGGACTCGGGCGTGGGGATCACCAGGTCGGCCTCGACCGGGTGCTCCTTGGCCAGCAGGCGGCCGACCTCGACGCGGGTGGCCTGCACCGAGCGGCCTGCGATGGCGGTGTCGGGGCGGGCGACGTAGACGTACTCGAAGACGCAGCCCTTGGGCCGGGCGTCGGCGAACCGCTCCGAGCGCAGGCCGTCGGCGTCGATCGCGATGATCTCGCCGGGCTCGACCTCGCGGACGAACTGCGCGCCGATGATGTCGAGGCCCGCGGTCTCCGACGCCACCGCCCAGCCGCGCTCCAGCCGGCCCAGGACGAGCGGGCGGATGCCCTCGGGGTCGCGGGCCGCGTACAGGGTCTGCTCGTCCATGAAGACCAGCGAGAAGGCCCCGCGGGTCACCGGGAGGATCTCGTGCGCGGCGGCCAGCGGACCGCCCTCGCGGGTGGCGAGCAGCGCGGTGAGGACCTCGGTGTCGGTGGTCGCGGTGAGTTCGCCCGGGGCGAGCTTGGCGGCGAGTTCGGGGGTGTTGATCAGGTTGCCGTTGTGCGCCAGCGCGAGCGAGCCGCTGTCGGTGGAGCGGAAGGTCGGCTGGGCGTTCTCCCAGGTGGGCGAGCCGGTGGTGGAGTAGCGGCAGTGGCCGAGGGCCATGTGGCCGCGCAGGGTCGACAGGACCGACTCGTCGAAGACCTGGGAGACGAGGCCCATGTCCTTGAAGACGACGATGCGGGCACCGTCACTGACGGCGATGCCCGCGGATTCCTGCCCCCTGTGCTGGAGGGCGTACAGACCGTAGTAGGCGAGCTTGCTCACCTCGGCGGTGGCGGCCGCGTCCGGCGGCACCCATACGCCGAAGACGCCGCAGGCGTCCTGCGGGCCCTTGTCGGAGGGATTCAGCTCATGACTGAGACGTCCATCGGCGCGGCGCGACATGACAGCCAGTTTAGGGTCTGTGAGCTGATGCTTTTAAGCGACCCTTGCCCGGGCGTTCCCGGCACAGGACTCGGCAGGGGGAACCCTGGCGTCATGACGTCGCCCGGCCTCCGCAGCACGGTCGGGGCCTCGCCGCGCGGCCCCGGACTCACCGCCCTCGCTCTGGGGGTCCTGGGCCTGCTGACCTTCTGGATGTGCGGCCTCGGCATGCTGCTCGCGGTGGGCGGGATCGGCTGCGGCGTCGTCGCGGTCGCGCGGGGACGGGGGCGGGGTTTCGGTTATGCCGGAATCGCCGTGAGCCTTCTCGCACTCGGCGTGGCGGGCGCGGCGCTTGTGTGGTTCGGCCGCCAGGCCGCCGACTGCAGCGGCCGCTACCAGACGGCCTTCGACCGCTCAACCTGTCTTGACGCCCGCTTCCCGCTCCTCAAGGCCCATCGGGACTGATCGGGGGCCGCTCGGCCAGCGGGAGCAGCGCGGTGAGGTCGGCGCGGGTGCCCGTGGCGTGCACCCTGCCGTCGGCGACGGCCTCGGCCCACGCGGTGGTGCCGAGCGCGAGGCCGACGAAGGTCCTGGCGTCGGTCTCGACGACGTTCGGCGGGGTTCCCCGGGTGTGCCGCGTGCCCTCGACGCACTGGACCGCGGCATAGGGCGGAATCCTGACTTCTACCGATTTACCAGGAGCTTTCTTGGTCAAAAGGGAGAGAAGGTACTTCACCGCCGCCTTCTCCACCTTCCGCCCCGGCGCTTCTCCCGACCCGTACGCCGAGACCGCCTGCGCGAGCGCGTCCTGACCCTCGATACTCCCCCCATTCACGCGGACGACGTTACACGCGGCCGCGCGGACCGGTAGAAATATGCCGGTCTAGGTCGATCTTTCGAGGTGTTGACGATGTCCGACGTCCTGCCGCTCCAACCCGGCGACCCCGGTCGGCTCGGTGACCATGTCCTGGAAGGGAGGCTCGGCGAGGGCCGCAGAGGCGTCGTCTTCCGCGGTGTCGCCGAAGGACCGCCCGTCGCGGTCAAGCTGCTGCACACCCGGCTCGGCGGTGATCCGAACGCCCGCGCGGAGTTCCTGCGCGAGGCGCTGGCCGCCCGCGCGGTGGCGGGCACCCGGCTGTCCCGGCCGATCAGCGCCGACGTGGCGGGCGACTGGCCCTACGTGGTGAGCGAACTCGTGCCCGGGCCGTCGCTCCAGCAGATGATCGTCTCCACGGGCCGGGGCGACCGGACGACCGTAGAGCGGCTCGCCGTCGGCATCGCCCTGGGCCTCGCCGCCCTGCACAAGGCGGGCGTCGCGCACCTCGACCTGAAGCCGTCCAACGTGCTCATCACCCCCGACGGGCCCGTCCTCACCGACATCGGCGTCGGCCGCGCGCTCGCGGCCGCGGGCGTACCGGGCGACCCGGGCATCCCCTCCTTCCAGGCCCCGGAACAGCTCACCGGCGCGGGCGTAGGGCCGGGCACCGACCTTTGGGCGTGGGGGGCGGTGATCGCCACGGCGGCGTCCGGCAAGCCGCCCTTCGGCGAGGACAGGGCCGACGCGGTCGCGACGCGCGTCACGACCTCCGAGCCCGAGCTGCACAAGCTGCCCGACTCGGTGCGCGACCTTGTGATCATGGCGCTCAGCAAGGACCCGTTCCGCAGGCCGACCGCAGAGAACGTGCTGCAGACGCTGCTAAGGCGCGGGCTCGAACTGCCCGCCGCGCAGCAGGCCGAGGCCGAGGCGCTGCTGGCCGCGCCGGTGCCCGCCGACCCCTGGTCGTCACTGCCGCCCGCTCAGCCGTCGCTCGACGTGCGCACCTCCACCGGCTCGTTCGCCGCGATCCCCGCGCCCGCGCCCTTCAGCGCCCCCCTCGCGCCGCTTCCCGGCGACCCGTCCGAGGACCCGTTCGCCGGGCCGTACCTGCCGCCCGCCCCCGACCGCTCCGACTGGCCCGAGCCCGCGCCCGCCGGCCTGCCCGCGCCGCTCCCCGCCGTCGAGCCCGCCCAGCCCCAGGCCGCCACCGCGCTGTGGGAGCGGCCGCCCGCACCGCCTCCCGCCTCGGGCGGCGGCGGCATCCCCGCCCCCGCGCGCGCGGCCGTCGCGCTGTTCGAGCGCGGTCCGAGCAAGAAGGTCGGCCTGCTCGCCCTCGTCGCCGTGGTCGGCATCGTGACGGCGACCCTGGCTTTCGCCTCCAACAACGACGACGAGGAGCCCGAGACCAAGAACGCGGGCGCGACCCCGCCCGCGCCCTCCGAGGCGTTCTCCGGGACGTGGGAGGGCATGGCCACCAACCAGTCGGGCGCGAAGTTCAGCATCCGCGTCACCTTCAACGGCGAGGGCAAGGCGACGGCCAAGCTCGGCGTGGGCGGCTGCGTCGGAAAGCTCACCAAGACCGGCGGCGAGGGCAACGCGTTGAACATGGCGTTCAAGCGGACCTCCGGACAGTGCACCCCCGGCACTGTCACCATGACGGACAAGGGCGACGGAAGCCTGCAGTACCGCTGGGAGATGAAGCCCGGAAGCCAGCGCCACTACCAGGCGCTGCTCAAGCGTCCATGATCTTCCAGTTCGTGACCGTCACGTGATGTTTGGGTTTACTCTTTGCGGGATTGCCCCCAGTTCCGCACTGGGCGAGAGGAGACGCGTGTGACCCCCGTCCGGCGCCGCGCATTGACGGCGCTGCTGGCCATTGCCGGCGCGCTGATGCTGACGGCTCCGTCCTCCGGCGTGCCCACGGCCCTGCCGTCCGACCCCGACAAGCTGAAGTCGCTCACCGAGCAGATGAAGAAGCTGGACAAGGAGCTGGGCGGCGAGCTCGAGGAGCTGAAGGGCATCCGCCTCGAGGCCAAGAAGGCGCTCAAGCGCCAGCAGGAACTCTCCGACGACCTGGAGAAATCCCGCAGCGTCGTGTCGCGGCTCGCGTCGAGCCAGTACATGTCGGTCGGCGTCGACCCCACGCTCGCGGTGCTCCACGCGGGCGACCCGAGCCAGATCCTGGCCGGCATGGCGATGGTGGAGCACCTGTCGATCAACGAGTCGAACCGGACCAACCAGATCCAGGACCTCGTCGACAAGCACGCCGCCGCCGCCAACGAGGCGAAGCTCAAGATCAAGAAGATGGAGGACACGGTCTCCGACCTGACCAAGCGCAAGGACAAGATCCGGCAGCTGATCGCGAAGTACCAGCCGACCCCGATGGTCGGGAACGGCGGCCTCACCGCGCGTCTTGTGACGCTGCGGACCGCCATCCTCGACGAGTTCGGCTCCTTCCCCATGATCGGCTGCATGCGCGCGGGAGACCCGCAGGACCACGGCTCTGGCCGCGCCTGCGACTTCATGGAGAGCACCGGCGGCACCATGCCGTCGGCCGACCGCAAGGCGCACGGCGACGCGGTCGCCGCCTGGACGATCAAGAACGCGGCGAAGTACGGCGTGAAGTACGTGATCTGGCAGCAGCGGATCTACGACATGCGCTCACCGGGCTGGGCCGCGATGTCCGACCGGGGCAGCCTGACCGCGAACCACTACGACCACGTCCACATCTCGGTCTTCTGAGCCCTCTCCAGCCGCGTTCGGCCCTTCTTCCGCTCCCGAGGACCGGCGAGCGCTTCGTCGCCGTCTGCGGGTCTCTCAGAGCCGCACAGGGCCCTTCTAGCCGCGGGTGAGCGCCGCGCGGGCGTGCGCCGCCCCGACCAGCGCCGCACGGTTCGCCTCGGCCCAGCGCGCGACGTCCTCGCTGCTGTCCGGGCCCGCTGACGACACCACCGCGTACAGCGAGCGCGTCGGGACGCTCGCGGCGAGCTCCACGAGCAGGGGGCGCAGCCCGGTGTCCGGCGCTAGGGAGTGGTGGGGCGAGCCCCCGGTCATGACGGGCACCGCGACGGTCCCGGCGAGCCCGTCGGTCGGGTAGCGGTCGAGGAACGCCTTGAGCAGGCCCGTGTACGTCGCCTTGTAGGTGGGCGAGGCCACGATGAGGAAGTCGCTGCCCGCGACGTGCTCGTTCAGCGCGCTCACGTCGGCGTCGGCCCAGTCGAAGAGCCTCCCCGCGTAGTCGGCGAGTTCGACGACGTCGCGTTCGGTCACCTCGGCGACGGCGCCCACGGCGTCGGCGACGGCGTCCGCCACGGATTCGGCCACGGCGCGCGTACGCGACTTCGCCTTGGGGTTGCCGACCAGGACAGTGATCCTCATGACGCGACCTTCCGTGTTTTCTACTTTTCCCGGCGATTTTATCGGGAAAATGACCGGCACCAAAAGACCCACCCGGGCATGAAGGCCCGTAAAGCACTCCGCCCTCCCACCCGGAGACCGGGCGGGAGGGCGGAGCCTGCGTGCTCAGGACGTCGTGCTCAGGACGTCACTGGTCCATCAGGGCCGGGATCGTCCGGGTGTGCGCCTCGCGCAGCTCGTGCAGCGGGATCGTGAAGGCCCCGTCCACGGTGTAGGAGTCGCCGCCGACGACGCCGATCGTGCTGATCGGCACGCCCGCCTGGGCGCAGATGTCCACGAACCGCGCCTCGGCCTCCGGCCTGACCGCGACCACCGCGCGCGCCACCGACTCGGAGAACAGCTCGACGAACGGGTCGCCCTGCAGCGCCACCCGCACCCCGAGGCCGCCGCGCAGCGACGCCTCCACCAGCGCCTGCGACAGGCCGCCGTCGGAGATGTCGTGCGCCCCCGACAGCAGGCCCTCCTGCGCGGAGGTGACGAGCACCGAGCCGAGCGCCGCCTCCGCCGGAAGGTTCACCTGCGGGGGCGTGCCGCCCAGGTGGCCGTAAAGGACGTGCGCCCACTCCGACCCGCCGAACTCGTCGTAGGTCGTGCCGAGAAGGACGAGCTTGTGGCCCTCGGCCGCGAACGCCATGGCGGTGCGCCGCCTGACGTCGGCGTGCACGCCGAGCACGCCGATCACCGGGGTCGGGTTGATCGGCACGTCGCCGGTCTGGTTGTAGAAGCTGACGTTCCCGCCGGTCACCGGGATGCCCAGCATCAGGCAGGCGTCGGCGAGGCCCTCGGTCGCGCGGGCGAACTGCCACATGACGCCCGGGTCCTCCGGCGAGCCGAAGTTCAGGCAGTTGGTGACGGCGAGGGGCTGCGCGCCCGTCGCGGCGACGTTCCGGTACGCCTCGGACAGCGCGAGCTGCGCGCCCGCGTACGGGTCGAGGCGGGTGTAGCGGCCGTTGCCGTCGAGGGACAGCGCGACGCCCAGGCCGGACTCGTCGTCAAGCCTGATCACACCGGCGTTCTCGGGCTGCGCGAGCACGGTGTTGCCCAGGACATAACGGTCGTACTGGGAGGTCACCCAGTCCTTGGCCGCAAGGTTCGGCGAGCCCGCGAGCCACAGCACCGTCTTGCGCAGCTCGTCCCGGTTCGACGGCCTCGGCAGCCGCGCCGGGGTGTCGGCCTGGAGCGCCGCCTGGTCGGCCGGGACGGCCACGGGACGCTCGTACACCGGCCCGTCATGCGCGGCGGTACGCGGCGGAATGTCGACGATGACCTCGTCGTGCCAGGTCATCACCAGACGGCCGGTGTCGGTGACCTCGCCGATCACCGTCGCGGGCACCTCGTACTTGGCGCAGACCGCCATGAACGCCTCGACGTTCTCCGGCGTGACGACCGCCATCATGCGTTCCTGCGACTCGCTCATCAGGATCTCCTCGGGGAGGAGATTCGGGTCGCGCAGCGGAACCGCGTCGAGCCGGACGGCCATGCCGCCCGAACCGCCCGCCGCCAGCTCCGTGGTCGCGCAGGACACGCCGGCCGCGCCGAGGTCCTGGATGCCCTCCACGAGGCCCGCCTTGAACAGGTCGAGGGAGCACTCGATGAGCAGCTTCTCCATGAACGGGTCGCCGACCTGGACCGAAGGCCGCTTGGCCTGGGACTCCTCGTCGAACGTCGCCGACGCCAGGACGGACGCGCCGCCGATGCCGTCCGGGCCGGTGTAGGCCCCGTACAGGATGACCTTGTTGCCAGTGCCGGAAGCCGACGCCCGGTGGATGTCCTCGTGCCGCAGCACGCCGATGCACAGCGCGTTCACCAGCGGGTTGTCCTGGTAGCACGGGTCGAAGACCGTCTCGCCGCCCACGTTCGGCAGGCCGAGGGAGTTGCCGTAGCCGCCGATGCCGCTCACCACGCCGGGCAGGACCCGCCGGGTGTCGGGCGCGTCGGCCGCGCCGAGGCGCAGCGAGTCCATGACCGCCACCGGGCGCGCGCCCATCGAGATGATGTCGCGGACGATGCCTCCGACGCCCGTGGCAGCGCCCTGGTACGGCTCGACGAAGGACGGGTGGTTGTGCGACTCGACCTTGAAGGTCACCGCCCAGCCCTGCCCTACGTCGACCACTCCCGCGTTCTCGCCCATGCCGACGAGCAGCGCGTCGGTCTTCGGGGCCTTCTCGCCGAACTGGCGCAGGTAGATCTTGGAGCTCTTGTAGGAGCAGTGCTCGGACCACATCACCGAGTAGATCGCCAGCTCCGACGCGGTCGGGCGGCGGCCGAGGATGTCACGGACGCGGCCGTACTCCTCGTCGTTCATCCCCAGCTCCTTGTACGGCTGGGGATGGTCGGGCGTGGCCCGCGCGCGCGCGACGCCGTCGGTACGCGGCCCGGAGGCGACGCCGTTGGGCTCGGGGGACAGCTCGGGGTTCAGCTCGGACACTTCGCTCATGCGTTGATCAGGCCCTTGACGATCGAGGTGAAGAAGCCGAGCCCGTCGGTGGTCGGGCCGGTCAGGGACTCCACGGCGTGCTCGGGGTGCGGCATCAGGCCGACGACGTTGCCCGCCTCGTTGGTCACGCCCGCGATGTCGTTGATGGAGCCGTTGGGGTTGACGTCCACGTACCGGGCGATGACCCTGCCCTCGGCCTCGAGCTCGGCGATGGTCTCGGCGGAGGCGGTGAAGCGGCCGTCCATGTTCTTCAACGGGACGACGATCTCCTGCCCCGCGCCGAACTCCGACGTCCAGGCCGTCTCGGCGTTCTCGATGCGCAGCCGCTGGTCGCGGCAGACGAAGTGGCCGCTCGCGTTCGGCATCAGCGCGCCGGGCAGCAGGTGCGCCTCGGCGAGGACCTGGAAGCCGTTGCAGATGCCGAGCACCGGCAGGCCCGCCTTCGCCGCCGGGATCAGCTCCTCCATCAGCGGGGCGAAACGGGCGATCGCGCCCGCGCGAAGGTAGTCGCCGTAGGAGAACCCGCCAGGCAGAACGACGGCGTCCACGCCCTCCAGGGACGTGGACGCGTGCCACAGTGCTACGGGTTCACCCCCGGCGATGCGTACGGCGCGCTGCGCGTCCCGGTCGTCGAGCGAACCGGGAAAAGTGATGACGCCCACCCGGGCCATCTGCACTCCATTGGGTGTCCTCGGCCGCCCAGGGAGGGCCTGCCGTCTCGGCGCCCAATTTACCGGGCGCTGTGCACCAGTTCGGATTCGAGGCGGCGCATCAGCGCCTCGTCATGCCAGGTCAGCCGTTTGCGCATCGACACCCTGACGCCGTCGGGACGCGCGTCGAGCGTGAGATCGTCGACCAGGGCGCGCATGATGTTCATGCCGCGACCCGATTCGGCGAGTTCTCCCGTCTCGGCCGGACGCCGCATTCCCGCGCCGTGGTCGGTGATCCAAAGGACGCAGTTCTCGTCGTCGATCGCGCCGTCGACCTCGTACTCGAGCGTCGAGGAATGCCGCACCACATTCGTGCAGGCTTCGGAGGCGGCGACCAGGATGTCGTCGACGCAGTCCTCGGAAACGCCCAGTCCACGCAGCGCGTCCCCCAGGACTCGCCGTATGACGGGAACACTCATCGCCTCTCGGGGCAATGCGAGCGAGAACTTCATGTCCACCAGGCCCACCTCGGAAAACTCGGACGAAGCTAACACTTCCCCGCACCCTGAGGTGTAATCGCGGACGTGACGATTGTTTGATTCAGGCATTGTTGGAACGGAACAACGCCTTGTGCCGCACTTGGCGTTCGGTCTGCGTTTATTCCGCGTGCACTTCGAAGTCCTCGATCACCGGGTTCGCCAACAGCGTTTCGGCGATCTTGCGGACGCGCTCGAGGGCCGCCTCGTCCACCGGGCCGTCCACCTCGATCTCGAAGCGCTTGCCCTGCCGGACCGCGGCGACCCCCTCGAACCCGAGCTGCGGGAGCTTGCGCGCGATCGCCTGGCCCTGCGGGTCAAGGATCTCCGGCTTGAGCATGACGTCGACGACCACTCGGGCCACTTGTGGTTCCCCCTTCGCGCGGGCGCGGACCCGCACCTGATCAGTAGCTTTGGTATCCATGCGGTTGGACCGCACCGAAAAGCGTACGGCACCCCCGCCGCACTGCCCCCCAGGAGCCTCCTTGGACCTCTCGGACCTCACCCCGTCGGAACGCCGCGTGTGGGACGCCTTCGTCTCCGGCGAGCCCGTGGACCTGTCTTCCAGCGGCTTCGAGCCGACCGAGCAGGCAGGCCAGTGGGGTCCGCACCGGCGGGTGCGCGCGGAGGTCATCGTGGCGCTTCTCACCGGGGCGCGCGAGCCCGAGCCAGGCCGGGTGCCCGCGGTGCGGCTGAGCGGCGCCTACATCACCGACCTCCTCGACCTCGGGCACGCCCAGGTGACCGTCCCGATCTCGTTGACGGGATGCGTGTTCGCCGAGCCGCCCCGGCTGTACTGGGCGCAGATGCAGTCGGTCCACCTCATGCAGTGCCGCCTTCCCGGCCTGATCGCCTCCGGTACCCGGGTGGACGGCCATCTGTGGCTCGAGGGCAGCGTCATCGAGGGCGGCCTGTGGCTCGACGGGGCGCACGTGAGCGGCATCCTCAACCTGAGCGGCGTCCAGCTCCCCGTCCCTGGGGGCGACGCCTTGCTCGGCGACAGGCTCCAGGTGGAGGCGAACGTCTACTGCGACCGAGGGTTCCGCGCCGAGGGCGAGGTGCGGCTCCCCGGGGCGCGCATCGGCGGACAGCTGATCTTCCGCGACGCGACCTTGCGCAACCCCGGGCGTCCCGCCCTTTACGCGTCACGGCTCGACGTGGCGGCGAACGTCTTCTGTGACGAAGGGTTCGTCGCGGAAGGCGAGGTGAGGCTGAGGGGCGCACGCATCGGCGGCTACCTGTCGCTGGTCGGCGCGCGGATCACCAACCCGGGGAGCCGCGCGCTCAACGCCGACGACCTCAACGTCGACACCGACGTCTACTGCTCCGACGACTTCACCTGCATCGGCGAGGCGAGCTTCGACGGGGCCAAGGTGGGCGGCCAGCTCAGCTTCAAGGGCGCGCGGCTTGCCAACCCCGACAAGGTCGCCCTGAGCGTGCAGAGGCTGACGGCCGAGGAGTTCATGCTCCGGCCCGCCGTACCCGTCGACGGGGTCGTGGACTTCTCCTACGCGCGGATCGGCGTGCTGCGCGACGACTCCATGACCTGGGCGAACTCGCTCCAGCTCGACGGCCTCGCCTACGAGACCCTCGACCCGCCGCTCAACGCCAAGGCGCGGCTCAACTGGATCAGAAGGGACCGCGACGGCTACCAGCCGCAGCCTTACGAACGCCTCGCCGCCACCTACCGCGCGCTCGGCCTCGACGCCGAGGGCAGGACGGTCCAGCTCGCCAAGCAGCGCGACAGACGGGCCACCCAGCCGGTGCCGCACCGGATGTTCGGCTATCTCCAGGACATCCTCGTCGGCTACGGCTACCGGCCCTTCCGCGCGCTCGCCTGGCTGGCGTTCCTGCTCGGCGCGGGGACCGTCATCTTCAGCCTCAAGCAGCCCGACATCCTCGACGACGGCCACCACCCGCACTTCAACGCGTTCTTCTACACGCTCGACCTCCTCCTGCCCCTCGGTTCGCTGGGGCAGGAGGCGATCTACGCTCCGGAAGGCGCCTACCAGTGGGTGGCGAACGTCCTCGTCGCGGCGGGCCTTGTGCTCGGCCTGACCGTCGCGGCCGGGGCGACCCGCGCGCTGTCCCGGGAGTGACCCGGCTCAGGCGCGGGCCAGGCCGTCAGGAGCGGGCCAGCAGGTGGAACGGGTCCTCGAGCAGGCCGCCGACGTCGCGCAGCACCGCCGACCCCTGCGCGCCGTCCAGCACGCGGTGGTCGAAGGACAGCGCGAGCGTCGCGACCTTGCGCGGTTTGACCTTGCCCTTGTGCACCCAGGGCAGGTCCCGGATGGCCCCGACGGCGAGGATCGCGGTCTCCCCCGGCGTCAGGATCGGGGTCCCGGCGTCGACGCCGAACACGCCGACGTTGGTGAGCGTCACCGTGCCGCCCGCGAGGTCGTCGGGGGTCGCCTTGCCCGCGCGGGCGCGCTCGGCGAGGTCGGCCAGCGCGCCGGCGAGCTCCGGAAGCGGCAGCGTGTCAGCGCGCTTGACGTTCGGCACGAGCAGACCACGGTCCGTCGCGACCGCGATCCCGAGGTTGACGTGCTCGGGCACGACGATCTCGGCGTGCCCATCCCGCTCGGTCCACGCGGCGTTCGCCATGGGGTGCCGCCGCAGCGCGAGCACGAGCGCGCGGGCGGCGAGCAGCATGGGGCTGAAGCGGGTCTCCCGGTATTCGGGGTAGCCGCGCAGCTTCTCGACCATCCGGACCGTCCGCGTGACGTCGACCTGCAGGAACTCGGTGACGTGCGGGGCGGTGAACGCCGAGGAGACCATCGCCGCGGCCATCGCCCGCCGCACCCCCTTCACGGGGACGCGTTCGCCTCCTGAGGCAGTCGGGGCCGCTTCGGTCTCCCGGGTCCCGGGCGGGGGCGCGGGGGCGGCAGACGGCTTCTCGGGCGCGGGGGCGGCCATCGCCGCGCGCACGTCGTCGCGGGTCACGGAACCGCGCGGGCCGGTGCCGACGACCGTCGTCAGGTCCACCCCGAGGTCCTTGGCGAGCTTGCGGACCGGCGGCTTGGCCAGCGCGCGGCCCGTCGCCGCCTCCGCCCTGCCCAGGCGCGCGGCGAGGCCGTCACCCTGCCGGTCGGGGGGCTCGGGCTGACGCGGGCCCGACGGCCGCGCGGGACCGCCGCCCGGGCGTCCGGGGGCGGGGGAACCCTTGCGCGGCCGCCGCTGGGTCGCGCCGGGTTTCACCCCGTAGCCGACGAGGACCGGCGTGCGCGCGGGCTGTGCCCCGCCCTCCACCGACGTGCTCTGCGCGGGAGGCGCGGCGGGAGCCTCGGCCCCGGCCTCCTCGACGCCGATGATCGGCGCGCCCACGTCGACGGTCTGGCCCTCCTCGGCGAGCAGCTCGCGCACGGTCCCGGCGAACGGCGACGGCAGCTCGACGATCGCCTTGGCCGTCTCGATCTCCACGATCGTCTGGTTGACCTCCACCGTGTCGCCCGGGGCCACGTGCCAGCGGACGATGTCGGCCTCGGTCAGCCCCTCCCCCACGTCGGGCAGGTTGAAGTACTTCACCATGCGCACGTCCGATCCACCGCGTCGAGGATCCGGTCGAGGTCGGGCAGGTAGTGGTCCTCGAGCCGGGAGGCCGGGTAGGGCGTCGCGAACCCTCCGACCCGCAGCACTGGCGCTTCCAGGTGGTAGAAGCACGCCTCCGTGATCCGGGCCGCTATCTCCCCGCCGAGGCCGCCGAACACGGGAGCCTCGTGGACGACCACGCACCTACCGGTCTTGCGGACCGACGCGTAGAGCACCTCGGTATCGAGCGGCGAAAGAGAACGCAGATCCACGACCTCAAGGGAACGGTCGTCGGCTTCCGCCGCCTCAAGACAGGTCTTCACCATCGGCCCGTACGCGAGCAGAGTCGCGTCGGTGCCTTCCCTGACGACGAGGGCGTCGCCCATCGGGGCCGCGGGGACGTCCGGATCGACCAGCGCCTTGTCCCAGTACCTGCGCTTGGGCTCGAAGAAGATCACCGGGTCGGGACAGGCGATCGCCTGCTGGATCATCCAGTAGGCGTCCACAGGGTTCGAGCATGCGACGACGCGCAGGCCCGCAGTGTGCGCGAAGTACGCCTCGGGCGACTCGCTGTGGTGCTCGACCGCGCCGATGCCGCCACCGCACGGAATCCGCACCACGACCGGCAGGTTCACGCTGCCCAAAGAGCGCAGCCGCATCTTCGCGAGCTGGGTGATGATCTGGTCGGCGGCGGGGAAGACGAACCCGTCGAACTGGATCTCGCAGACCGGCCGGTACCCGCGCAGCGCCATCCCGATCGCCGTCCCGACGATCCCCGACTCGGCGAGGGGCGTGTCGATCACCCTTCCCTCGCCGAAGTCGCGCTGGAGGCCGTCCGTTACGCGGAAGACCCCTCCGAGCTTGCCTATGTCCTCGCCCATCAGGACGACCTTGGGGTCGTCCTCCATCGCCCGCCTCAGGCCGGCGTTCAACGCCTTGGCCAACGTCAGCGTCTGCGCGCCGACCTCACGGGAGGGTGCTTGCGGTGCCGTCACCTCAGTCATGGAAACCCGCCAGGTAGGTCTCGTAAGCGGCCTGTTCCTCTTGCAGCAGCCTGTGCGGGGCCGCGTAGACGTGCTGGAACATCGCCTCCGGAGGCGGGTCGGGCAAGGCGAGGCACGCGGCGCGCAGCTCGACGGCGGCCTCGGCGACCTGGACGTCGACCTCCTCGAAGAACGCCTTGTTCGCCAGGCCAGTCCGGGAGAGGTATGCCTTGACCCTGGCGATCGGGTCCTTCAGCTTCCATGCCTCGAGCTCGTCGGAGTGCCGGTAGCGGGTCGGGTCGTCGGTCGTGGTGTGCGCGCCCATCCGGTAGGTGAACGCCTCGATCAGCGACGGGCCCTCGCCCGTCCGCGCCCGGTCGAGGGCCCGCCGGGTGACGGCCAGGCACGCGAGCACGTCGTTGCCGTCCACCCGCACGCCGGGGAAGCCGAAGCCCTGCGCGCGCCGGTACAGCGGGATGCGCGTCTGGCGTTCCAGCGGCTCGGAGATCGCCCACTGGTTGTTCTGGCAGAAGAACACGATCGGGGCGTTGTAGACGGCGGCGAAGACGAACGCCTCGTTCACGTCGCCCTGGGAGGTCGCCCCGTCGCCGAAATAGGCGAGGGTCGCGTCGCCGACGGCGGTCTCGCCCTGCTCGGCGATCGTCCTCGCGTCGTGCTGCATGCCCATCGCGTAGCCGGTCGCGTGCAGGGTCTGGCTGCCGATGACGATCGTGTACAGGTGGAACCCGAACTCCTTGGGGTCCCATCCGGCGTGGTTGACGCCCCGGAACAGCCTGAGGATGTTCAGCCAGGGCAGGCCGCGGCAGTACGCCACGGCGTGCTCGCGATAGGTGGGGAAGACCATGTCCCCCGGACCCAGCGCGCGGCCCGACCCGATCTGCGCCGCCTCCTGGCCGAGCAGCGACGGCCACAGGCCGAGCTCGCCCCGCCTGGTGAGCGCGACGGACTCGACGTCGAGGGCCCGCACGAGCACGAGGTCCCGATACAGCTCGCGCAGTTGCTGATCGGAGAGGCTCAAGGGGTAGTCGGGGTGCTCCAGCCGCTCGCCTTCGGGGGTCAGGAGCTGGACGAGTTCGGCGTCCCGGGCGGTGTGCGCGTCTACTGTCACGGCCGCCTCCTTCCTTGGAGGAGACCTACCCGCCCGGTGCCGTCTCATCCCTTGAGACAGCGCAGCTCCCGGGGTTTTTTCGTCAGTCGTCTCCGTCGTTCGAGGTGTCACGCCCCGCGTACCCGTTCGCCCGGGGCGGCCCCTCACTCCCCAGTTGCCGCCCGAACACCATCTGCAGCACGAGCGAGGCGGCCCCGACGATCATGAGGATCACCCCGATCGTGTTGAGGTCGACCGACCCGAGGTCCGCGTGCACCGCGAACTTCAAGATCGCGCCGAGTGTGATCACAAAAATCGCCACGCCATAGCCCACCGGCCGGACCCCTCTCGCGCGAACACCCAACCATCGGTAAAACCTCTGTACCCATCGCGCCAAGATCCATGATCGCCCCACCCGACCAATCTGCGCCACCCCCAACCAACCGCCAGCGGGCGGGGGTTGGAGGGTCAGTGGGCGGCGGAGATGTGGTGGTGGGTGGTGGCGGGGTCGGGGAGGAGCGCGAGGACGGCCGTGGCGAGGGAGGCGCGCGAGAGGGTGAGGCCGCCGCGGATGTTGCGGTCGACCGCGGTGCGGTAGGGGCGGGCGGGGCCGTCGGTGAGGCGGGGCGGGCGGACGAGCGTCCAGTCCAGGGCGCTGGCGCGGACCTCGCGTTCGGCGTTCTCGAAGTCGGTGAACTGCGCGCCGAGGTAGAGGCGGCGGAGGAGCGGCTTGAACACGGCACGGGTGAAGGGGCCGTCGCCGTCGTCGATGAAGGCCCCCGCGCCGGTGATGACCACGAGGCGGCGGGTGCCGGTCTCCCGCGCGGCGGCGATCGCCGCGCGGGCCCCCGCGGTGCAGATCACGCCGTCGGCCCGCGAGTTGGGGCCGAGCGCGGAGATCACCGCGTCGCGGCCCGCGACGGCGGGGGCGAGCGCGACGGGGTCGAGCGGATCGGCGGTGAACGCCTCGAGCGACGGGTGCCGCGCCGGGTCGAGCCGCGCCGGGTCCCGCACGACAGACGTGACGCGGTGCCCGGCGTCCAACGCCTGCCGCACGATCTGCCGCCCCGTCCGTCCGCTCGCGCCGAGAACTGTGAGATGCATGCCGATCCCCCAAGGGCTAGTGAACACTAACCCTCATCCTGCGCTAGTGTTCACTAATCCGTCAACGACAATCCGGAGACCGCAACAGCGACACAGCTCGACCACGAGGCGCGGTACGGATTGCAGGGGAGAGGGGGAGGTGGCGTGAGCACCCGGGAGCGGATTCTTGACGCGGCCGCCGAGCTGTTGCGCACCCGGGGCGTGGCCCAGGCGACGACGAAGGAGATCGCGCTGGCGTCGGGCGTGTCGGAGCCGACGCTGTACAAGTACTTCGGCGACAAGGAGCGGCTGCTCCTTGCCGTCCTCGAAGAGAGGCTGCCGGGCCCGTCGCGGGTGGTTCTGCGGCCGGGCGAGGGCGATCTCGCCGAGACCCTCACCGACCTCGCCCAGGCATACCTCGACTTCTACCAGCGGTCCTTCCCGATGTTCGGCGCGCTGCTGGCCGACCCTGAGCGCATGGCCGCGCACCGCGTCGCGCTCGCCCGGCACGGCGGCGGCCCCGAGCGCCCCGCCGCGGGCCTCGCGGCCTACCTGCGCGCCGAGCAGCGGCACGGCCGCGTCTCGGCCTTCGCCGACCCCGACGCCGCCGCGGCGCTGCTCGTCGGAGCCTGCTTCCACAGGGCGTTCCTGCGCTACTACGCCGAGGGCCCCGACGCGTCCCCCGCCCCCCGCTCCTTCGCCGAGGCCCTGGCCGCCTCACTCCTCAACTCCCTGTAACCGCCACCGCCCGCCCCGCCGAGGGCGATCGGCGGGGCGGGCGGTGCCCTTCAGGAAGACTCCCCGGAGGGGGCCTTTGGAGCGGTTCTGGTGCCTTAGAAGGCGGACTCCGGGAGCTCCATGACGTCGAGGGTGGTGTTCTCGGCCATGAGGCGGTCGGAGGTGAGGCGCGGAAGGACGTTCGCCGCGAAGAACTGGGCGGCGGCGACCTTGCCGGTGTAGAAGTCGCGGTCGGCGTCGGAGACGTCGCCGGACAGCTTCTCCAGGGCGATGGTGGCCTGACGCAGCAGCAGCCACGCCACGACGGTGTCGCCGAGTGCCAGCAGGAGACGCGTCGAGTTCAGCCCGACCTTGTAGATCTCCTTCGGGTTCTCCAGCGAGCCGAGCGCCGCGTTCACCATCGTGCCGATGATGCCCTCGGTGTCGGCGACGGCCTGGGCGAGCAGGGCCCGCTCGGCCTTGAGGCGGCCGTTGCCGGCCTCGGACGCCGCGAACTCCTTGATCTCGTTCGCCAGCACGTTCAGGGTCGCGCCCTGGTCGCGCAGGATCTTGCGGAAGAACAGGTCGAGGCCCTGGATCGCGGTGGTGCCCTCGTAGAGGGTGTCGATCTTGGAGTCCCGGATGTACTGCTCGATCGGGTAGTCCTGCAGGAAGCCCGAGCCGCCGAGGGTCTGCAGGGACTCCGCGCCGAGCAGCGCGTAGGAGCGCTCGGAGCCGAAGCCCTTGACCAGCGGGAGCAGCAGGTCGTTCATCTTCTCGGCCTGCGCGTCGTGGCGGCCCTCGTGCTGGGCGATCTGCACCGCGTCCTGGTAGGTCGCGGTCAGCAGCACGAGCGCGCGCATGCCCTCGGCGTAAGCCTTCTGGGTGATGAGCGAGCGGCGCACGTCGGGGTGGTGGGTGATCGTGACGCGCGGGGCGGCCTTGTTGGTCTGCTGGGTGAGGTCCGCGCCCTGGACGCGCTCCTTGGCGTACTCCAGCGCGTTCAGGTAACCGGTCGACAGCGTCGCGATGGCCTTGGTGCCGACCATCATGCGGGCGTACTCGATGACGAGGAACATCTGGCGGATGCCGTCGTGCTTGTCGCCGACGAGCGTGCCGACCGCGGGGTGCTTCTCGCCGAAGGTCAGCTCACACGTGGTGGAGACCTTGAGGCCCATCTTCTTCTCGACGTTCGTCACGTAGACGCCGTTGCGCTCGCCGAGCTCGCCGGTCTCCACGTCGACGTGGTACTTCGGCACGAGGAACAGCGACAGGCCCTTGGTGCCGGGGCCCGCGCCCTCGGGGCGGGCGAGCACCAGGTGGTAGATGTTCTCGGACATGTCGTGCTCGGCCGAGGTGATGAAGCGCTTCACGCCCTCGATGTGCCAGGTGCCGTCGGGCTGCTGGACCGCCTTGGCCCGGCCCGCGCCGACGTCGGAGCCCGCGTCGGGCTCGGTCAGCACCATGGTCGCGCCCCACTGGCGGTCGACGGCCAGCTGCGCGAACTTCTTCTGCGCCTCGTTGCCCTCGTTGAAGAGGATCTGGGCGAAGCCGGGGCCGGAGGAGAACATGTAGATCGCCGGGTTCGCGCCCAGGACGTGCTCGGCGACTGCCCAGTTCAGCGACCGGGGCGCGTTGGTGCCGCCCAGCTCCTGGCCGAGGTCGAGACGGAACCACTCGGCGTCCATCCACGCCTTGAACGACTTCTTGAACGACTCGGGCATCTTGACCTCGCCGGTGGCGGGGTCGAAGACCGGCGGGTTCCGGTCGGCGTCCTCGAAGGACTCCGCTACCTGGCCCGTGGTGAGGCGGTTGACCTCGTCGAGGATGCTCCGCGCGGTGTCCTCGTCCAGCTCGGCGAACGGGCCGGTGCCCAGGACGTCCTGGCGGTTGAACACCTCGAAGAGGTTGAACTCGATGTCCCGAAGGTTGGCCTTGTAGTGCCCCATGGGTGACACCCCGTCTAGCTCGTCGGCGGTGCCCGTCTCGGCCCGCTCTACCGGTTAGTAACTACCATGATGCTACCCGTCAGTAACCGGTGACAAGCCTCGGGGCGAACCCGGTTCGGGTGTGACTCATAACACACTACATGTGGGGAGATCATCCGGAACGTGACGCTTGCGTGGGACGACTAAGAGGACAGTGTTGGAATGGAGCCCCCAGCCACTACCTAGGAGAGACGAAAACAGTGGTCTTCAAGAAGCTTCTCGGCGCCCTCGGAGTCGGCGGGCCCACCATCGAGACGATCCTCAGGGACTCGAACGTCCGCCCCGGCGGGATCGTCAGCGGCGACATCCACCTTGTCGGCGGTGAGCGCGAGGCCGACATCCTCGGCGTCAACGTCGCGCTGGTCACCCGCGTCGAGGTCGAGAGCGGCGACAACGAGTACAGCCAGAACGAGAAGTACGCCAAGGCCCACCTCACCGGCCGGTTCAGCCTCCAGCCGGGCGTCCGCCACAGCTTCCCGTTCCAGCTCGAGGTGCCGTGGGAGACCCCGCTCACCCACATGTACGGCCACCCGCTGCGCGGCACCACCGTCGGCGTCGCCACCGAGCTCGAGGTCGCCCGCGCCATCGACGCCACCGACCTCGACCCCATCGCGGTGCACCCGCTGCCCGCGCAGGAGCGCATCCTCGCCGCGTTCTCCAGCCTCGGCTTCCAGTTCCGCAACGCCGACTGCGAGAAGGGCCGCATCTACGGGGTCAACCAGCTCCTGCCCTTCTACCAGGAGATCGAGTTCTACCCCGGCTCCCGCTACGCCTCGGCGTTCAAGCAGCTCGAGGTGACGTTCGTCAGCAACCCGGCGAGCACCGAGGTCATCCTCGAGCTCGACAAGCGCACGATGTTCGGCGACAGCCACGACACGTTCCTGCGCTTCACCGTCCCGAACCAGGGCTTCGAGAACGTCAACTGGGAGCAGAACATCGACGGCCTGCTCCAGCAGGCCGGACGCAAGCGCGGCTGGTTCTAGCCACTTGCCCGCGGGCAGCCTGACCGGCGCGGAACAGGAACTGTGGGACGCCTATCCGCGCGGCACGCTCGTCGACCTCACCGATCGCCCCGACCGCGAGGTCGGGGCGGCGGTGATCGCCCGGCTGCTGCTCGGCGCGGCCCCCGCCGAGGACGGCCACATCCCGGCGGTCCGCCTGCGCGGAGCCGTCGTCACCGGGATGCTCGACCTCACCGCGGGGGACGTCGAGTGCTCGCTGCGGCTCATGGAGTGCGTCCTGGACGCCGCGCCCTCCTTCCGCAACACCCGGATCAGGGAGCTGATGCTCCTCGACTGCGCCCTTCCCGGGTTCCTCGGCCTCGGGCTGCGCACCGAGGCGACGCTCCGCTTCGACAGGTCGGTGATCGACGGCCAGCTCGAACTGCGCCGCGCCCAGCTCGCGGGCGGGCTCATCCTCAACGGCGCGCGGATCACCGCGCAGGACGAGACCTTCGCCGTCTTCGCGTCCGGCATGGCGATCGAAGCCGGGCTGTTCGCACGGGACGCCCGGGTCACGGGCGGCATGCGGCTCGCCGGGTCGCGGATCAACGGCGGCCTCTTCCTTGAGGGCGCGACCCTGGCCAATTCCGGACGGTTCGCCCTCGACGGGCACAACCTCGTCGTCACCGACGCGTTGGAGTGCTCGCACGGGTTCAGCGCCGAGGGCACCGTCAAACTGCGCGGGGCACGGGTCGAGGGGACTGTCTCGTTCGACCGCGCCGCCCGGCTCAGCGCACCCGGCGGGCTGGCGATCCAGCTCTCGCACTCCGACGTCGCCGAACTCATCCTCACGCCGCGGGAGCCGATCGAGGGCGTCGTCTCGCTGTCGTACGCGCGGATCGGGGTGCTGCTCGACCAGACCGACGTGTGGCCGGCCCAGCTGCGGCTCGACGGGGCGGTCTATGAGTCGCTGCGGATCGGCGATCCCGAGCAGCGCCTGGACTGGGTGAACAGGGACCCCGACGGCTTCCGTTCCCAGCCTTACGAGCAGTTGTCCGCCTGGGCCCTACGGGACGGCCGCGAAGACCTGGCGCGGCGCGCCCAGCTGATGAAGTTCCGCCGCCGCAGACGGTCCCAGCCGCCGCACACGCGGTTCTGGGGCGCGCTGCTCGACGTGACGGTCGGCTACGGGTACCGGCCTTGGCTCGCCGCCGCATGGCTCGCGGTGATCATCGCGGCCGGGACCGTGGTGTTCAGCCTCGTCCCGCCCCGCCCGATCAAGGAGCCCGCCGAGCTTCCCGACTTCCAGGCGCTGGTCTACGTGGTCGATCTGCTCATCCCCATCGGGGCGTTCGGCCTGCGCAGCGCGTGGGACCCGGTGGGCTGGACCCAGTGGGCGGCGTACGGAATCATCGCTTCGGGGTGGATTCTCGCGACGGCGCTCATCGCGGGCGTGACACGGGTTCTGCGACCCGGGTGAAGGGGGCGAAATGGGGACTTATCTGGTTACCGGGGCGACCGGCGGCATCGGCCTCGCCACCGCCGAACTGCTGCGCGAGAAGGGGCACGACCTCGTGCTCACCGCGCGCTCGCCGGAACGGCTGACGGACGTCGCGGGCCGGTTCGCCGCCGCGCCCTACGGCAAGACACAGGCGTGGTCGCTGCCCCAGGCGTCCGGGACGGCCGAGCGCGCGGTGCGCACCGTCGTCCTCGACCTCGCCGAGCCGCGCAGGATCGAGGCGGCCCTCGCCGTCGCCGACCTGCCGCCGAGGCTCGACGGGGTCGTGCACAGCGCCGGCGTCTGCGATCTCGGCACGGTCGCCGAGCTCGACGCCGACACCTGGATCGACCAGCTGATGGTGAACCTCGTGGCCGCCGCCGAGCTGACCCGGCTGCTGCTGCCGTCGCTGCGGGCCGCGCGCGGGCACGTCGTCTTCGTGAACTCCGGCGCGGGGCTGCGCGCGCACCCGAACTGGTCGGCGTACGCGGCGAGCAAGCACGGGTTGAAGGCCCTCGCGGACTCCCTGCGCCAGGAGGAGTCGGTGCTGCGCGTCACGACCGTCTACCCGGGCCGTACGGCGAGCGAGATGCAGCGCAAGGTGCGCGCGCAGGAGTCGGCCCCGTACGACCCGTCCGTCTACATCCAGCCCGCGACGGTCGCGCGGGCCATCGTCGGCGCGCTGGAGACGCCGCCCGACGCCGTCGTCACCGACCTGTCGGTCCGGCCTAACGCGTGAGCCCGCCCCGGTCGCGGCGGCGCAGCAGGAACGCCGCGACGAGCCCGCCGATGAGCCCGAACAGGTGGCCCTGCCAGGAGATGCGCGGGTCGCTCGGGAACACCCCGTAGACGATGCCGCCGTACAGCACGACGACGCCGACCGCGACGAGCAGGTCGAACAGATGGCGTTCGAAGACGCCGCGGCCGAGCAGGTAGCCGAAGTAGCCGAACACGAGGATGCTCGCGCCGAGCGTCTCGGAGTTGGGCGGTCCGGTGAACCAGACGCCGAGCCCGCCGATCACGATGACGATGAGGTTCATCGCCAGGAACTTGCCGATTCCGCGCAGCGCCGCGAGGAACCCCAGGGCCGCGAACGGGATGGTGTTGGCGATGAGGTGGTCGAAGTTGCCGTGCAGGAAGGGCGCGGTGAAGATCTCGGGGAGGTCGCCCGGGTCGCGGGCGCGGATGCCGTAGTGGTCGAGCTGTCCGCCGATCAGGAGGTCGACCGCCTCGAGCAGCCACATTCCGGCCAGTACCGTCAGGATCAGGGCGGCGGCGGCCAGCGCGCGGGTCGCGTGGGTGCCGATGTCGCCCGCGGCGCGTCTGCCGAACGCCCTGCTTCGTTCGTCCATCGGGGGCTAGATCCCTATCCGTCGTCTTGAATAGACAACGTCCGGCCTACCCGATTAGTCCCCGGCACTACCGTCGAAGGTAACGGCGCTCCTCGGGGGTGGTGCCGCCCCAGATCCCGACGGGCTCCCCGGCCCGCAGGGCCCAGTCGAGGCACTCGGCGGCGACGGCGCAGCGGAAGCAGATGCGCTTGGCCTCGGCGACCTGCGCGCGGGCGGGCCCGAACTCGCTGATCGGGTAGAAGAGCTCAGGGTCGGACCCCGCGCACTCGGACAGGTCGGTCCAGTGGTCGTCGGCTTCCTTGCGCACCGCCAACGGGTTCGCCGGGTCGCGGTACATCGTGGTCTTCAAGGCTCACGCCTCCTCGCGTGCTCACTTGGGGGTGCCACCCAATGTAGTACTACATCCCGTAGTACTACAAGCGAGCGTTACGGCAAGGCCACGTGAAAGCAACAGAAGTGTGTCCCGATACCCTGCGTCCCATGACAGGGACCCGCAAGCCGCCGGTTTTCCGCGACGCCACCCACGCGGACCTGGAGAAGATCGTCAAACTGCTCGCCGACGACGTGCTCGGCGCGACCCGCGAGACCCCCGAGGTCAACGAGCACTACGAGACGGCGTTCGCGGCCATCGAGGCCGACCCCAACAACCGCCTCATCGTCGCCGACCTCGACGGCGACGTCGTCGGCACGCTCCAGCTCACCTACATCCCCGGCCTCACCTACATGGGCAGCTCACGCGCCCAGATCGAGGGTGTGCGCGTCGCGGGCGACCTGCGCGGGCACGGCGTGGGCCACGCGATGCTCTCCTACGCCATCGAGGAGGCCCGCGCCCACGGGTGCCGCGTGGTGCAGCTCACCAGCGACCGTCAGCGGCCGGACGCGATCCGCTTCTACCAGAAGATCGGCTTCCGCCCCTCGCACATGGGCCTGAAGTACCCGCTCACCGAGGACTGACCCTTCCCCCGCGGGCATCGACCGAATAATGTTCGGTTCCATGGTGCAGCTCGTCGTTGAAGAACTCGGGTCGGTCACGTTCACCGAAGGCGCGACGCCGGAACCCGGGCCCGGCCAACTCCGCGTCGACGTCGGCGCGGCGGGCGTCAACTACGTCGACGGGCTCCTCATCCAGGGCCGCTACCAGATCAAGCCGCCCCTGCCCTTCACCCCCGGCAGCGAGATAGCCGGGACCGTCAGCGCGCTGGGCGACGGCGTCTCAGGCTTTTCCGTCGGCGATCGCATCCTGGCGATGTGCGGATTCGGGGGATTCGCCTCCCAGGTCGTGATCAATGCCGACAGCGCGGTACCCGTCCCGGAAAAGATGGACTTCGCGCGGGCCGCGACCTTCACCCAGTCCTACTGCACCGCGCTCTTCGCGCTGCGCGACCGCGTCGGGCTGCGGCCCGGCGAGACGGTCCTCGCGCTCGGCGCGGGCAGCGGGGTCGGGCTCGCCGCCGTCCAGGTCGCCGTCGCGCTCGGCGCGCGCGTCCTCGCCGCGGCCTCAAGCCCGGAGAAGCGCGACATGTCCCTCGCCGCCGGGGCCGAGGGCGTCGTGGACACCGCGTCCCCCGACGCCGTCAAGGCGGCCGCCAGGGACTTCGCGGCGGGCGGCGTGGACGTCGTGTTCGACCCCGTCGGCGGCGACCTCGCCCCTGCCACGCTGCGGGCGCTGCGCGACTTCGGCCGCTACACCGTCATCGGGTTCACCGGCGGCATCCCCTCGGTGCCGCTCAACCAGGTGCTGCTGCGCAACCGCTCGGTCGTCGGCGTCGACTGGGGCTTCTGGGCGCTGACCAATCCGGTGAAACAGCGCGAACTGCTCGAAGACGCCCTCGCGCTCGTCGCCGACGGACGGCTCGACCCCGTCGCGCCGCAGGAGCGGCCGCTCACCGAGATCGAGGGCGCGCTCGCCGACCTCGCCGCCCGGCGCGTCGCGGGCAAGATCGCGCTGATCCCCTAGCGCGCGGGCGAGTTCCGCAGGTACTCGTCACGGAAGGCGGCGCATACGGGAACCCAGGCGGCGACGTCGAAGGCCTCGGGGTCCCAGACGTCAGACAGGGTCTCGTGACGCCACACGTAAGCGAGCGCCCGTCTTCCGTCGGTCAGGTCGACGGTCTCCACGGTGTAGTCGTCGTCCTCGTAGGCGTGCAGGATCTCCAGCTCCCCCTCGGTGAGCCCCTCCACGACGAGCCCCTGCGCGATGCCTTCGGCGCGGACCATGCCCGGATAGGCGACCCCCGGCAGGGCGGCCACCTTCCAGCCGTCCGCGCTCGCCTGGGACAGCCGGGGCGTCCGGCCGAGCAGTGCGTCGAGGACCTCGGGGAAACGCAGCGTGCCGTAGACGAAGAGATCGGGCATGGGCCCCAAAATAGCCGGTGGAGAGGACAGCACATGATCAGGAAGTTCCGTCTTGACGACGAGTACGCCGTCTACGACATCTGTCTCAGGACCTCGTCGAACCCCGACGGCTTCGACGACCCCCAGCTCGTCGGGCACGTCTACGCCGGGCCCTACCTGCGCTTCTCGCCGCAGTTCGCCTCGGTCGTGGACGAGGGGACGGTGCTCGGCTACATCGTCGGCACGCCCGACACCCGCGAGTTCGAGGCGCGCTGCCGCGAGGAGTGGTGGCCGATGCTGCGCAAGCGCTACCCCGACGACCCGGCCGACCCGAAGACCCCCGACGAGCGGATGATCCGCATCATCCACCACTTTCTGCCCGCACCCGAGGAGATCGTCAAGGACCACCCCTCCCACCTGCACATCAACCTCCTCGACGGCACCCGCGGCAAGGGCTACGGACGCGCCCTCATCGAACGGCTCACCGACGAGCTGATCGAGGCCGGATCGCCCGGCCTGCACTTCGGCGTCGACCCGGCCAACACCAACGCGCTCGCCTTCTACCGCGCGGTCGGCTTCGCCGAACTGCGCCGCGACACCCACACCGTGTGGATGGGCCGCCGCTTCTGAGACGTGGGACACGCTTGGTCCGGGGGGTTCGCGGCAAGATTCCCGGTATGACAGCGGTGCTTCTGGACATCGACGGCGTGCTGACCGTCTCCTGGCGGCCCCTCCCGGGCGCGGTGGAGGCGGTCACGCGGCTCCGCGCGGACGGACACGACATCCTCCTGCTGACCAACACGACATCTCGCACAAAGGCCGAGATAACGGACGCGCTTGTGTCGGCGGGCTTCCCCGTCGGGCCGGACGACGTCATGACCGCGACCACCGCGACCGCGTCATATCTCGCCGAACACCATCCCGGCGCGCGGGTCTTCCTGCTCAACGGCGGCGACGTCACCGCCGACCTGCCCGACATCAGGCTCGTCGACGACGCCCCCGACATCGTCGTCATCGGGGGCGCGGGACCCGCCTTCGACTACCCGACCGTCAACCGGGTGTTCGGCTTCCTGCTCGACGGCGCGCGGCTCATCGCCATGGCGCGGAACCTCTCGTGGCGGACCTCCGAAGGTCTCAGCCTCGACGCCGGCGCGTACCTCCTCGGCTGGGAGGCCGCCTCAGGGGTGCGCGCCTCGGTGGTCGGGAAGCCCTCGTCCGCCTTCTTCCACGCGGCGCTCGCCAGGCTCGGCGCGGCCTCCGGCGTCATGGTCGGCGACGACCTCGAGTCCGACGTCCTCGGCGCGCGGCGCGCGGGCGTAGGGCTCTCCGGTATCCAGGTCCGCACCGGCAAGTTCCGCGAGAAGGACCTCGCCGCCGCCGCGCCCGAAGCCCCCGACCACATCATCGACTCCGTCGCCGACCTCCCCGCCCTCCTCGATTCCCTGCCCTGATCGCGGCCCCTGCCGCAAACAACTCTTCCCCGCTTTATCCGGCCCCCCCGGACCACAATTCCGACTATTTCCCGGCGCGATCCGGACGCCGTTAAATCGAGATCATGCATTTCGGTCCCCCGGAATCCGGGTCGGGTCTTTTCCGCGCGCCGAACCGCGAGTCGCGGGAGTTCGCGTGCGTGCGCGCACGGAAGCGCGCCTTCCCGCGTCGGGCCGCCCACGCCCGTCGGCCGGAGGGCGGCCCGTTCCCGACCGGAACCCGCACATGCCGTCGATCATGGCGCTGAGCTGTGCTTTCCCAGCCTTTCTCACCTCGCAGGCGAGGCTCGGCGTTTTTGTGCGTCACCTGACATACCTCACCCCGCCCGGCCCTCCCCGACGCGTGCGCCGTCAACGACCCGGTCCGCGACACGCCCGAGCCTTCCGCGGCGCACCCCCGCCCCGCATTCGCCCAGCGGCCGTCCCCACCGCAATACACCGCCCGACCCGCCCCGATCAAACCAATTAGGGAATTGCACAACCACGGGCGCGCCGCGACCCGAGCACCTATCATTTCGAACCCAGCCGACCGTTCCCGAGTGCCGAACCCGGGCTCGCGGCACGGCCGTTTCCCCGCGACCACAAACAAAGGAGGCGTCCCGTGCCCACCACCCGACCCGACCCCACCCGATCCCCCTCACCCACCACCCCCACCGAACAAACCACCCCCAATCCCACCCAACCCGTCCAACCCGTTCGGCTCGTCCAGAGTGTCGAGGGTGTGTTGGGCGTCCGGGGTGGACGGGGCGGGTGGGCGTTCGCGGGCGGGCGGTGTCGGGTCAGGGGTGGGCGGCCATGACGGGCGGGGACGTACGCCAGTGGACGCCCGCCGGCTGGTGCGTGCTGTTCTCCTGTGACGTCATCTCCTACGGGGACGCGCGGCGGACCGACGAGGTGCAGGAGTTCCTGCGCGAGGGCATGTACCGCGCGCTTGAGGCGAGCTTCACGCACGTGGGCATCCCGTTCGGCGATCTCTACCTCGAGGACCGCGGCGACGGCGTCATCAGCGCGGTGCCCGCCGAGCACGATCCCGCCCTGCTCGTCACCGCGGTGTTCGACGGGATGAAGGTCCGCGTCAAGCGCCGCAACCGCCTCGCGAGCGAGGTCGCGCAGATGCGGCTGCGCGCCGCCGTCCACCTGGGCGTCGCCCGCTACGACGGGCGCGGCCTCGTCGGCACCGACGTCAACCACCTCTGCCGCCTCCTCGACGCACCCGCCTTCAAGGACGCCATCCGCGACTCCGACGCACCGGTAGCCCTCATCGCCAGCGAACGCTTCTACGACGACGTCATCCGCAAGGACATCGGCGTCATCGACGTCGAGGAGTACCACCGCCTCCACGTCTCCTTCAAAGAAACCTCCTGCCCCGCCTGGATCCGCATCCCACCCACCACCTCAATCCCCACCCCTCCATAACCCACCACCACCCACCACCCAGCCCACCCAGCACCCAGCACCCAGCACCCAGCACCCAGCACCCAGCACCCAGCACCCAGCACCCAGCACCCAGCACCCAGCACCCAGCACCCAGCACCTAACAGCCAAGCACCCGCCACCCAACGCCCGAACCGCCAGGCGCTCACCACCCAGCACTCGGACCGCCAGGCGCTCACCACCCAGCACCCGCCGCCCAGCACCCAACCAATCAGCCGGGCACTCGCCCAACACCGAGACCGCCGACCACACGCCACCCGGCACCCCGCCCGCCAGGCGTTCGCCACCAAGCACACGTCACCCGGGCACCCACACCACCAAGCACCCGCCACCCGGCACCCCGCCCGCCAGGCACACGCCAGCCAGCACCCCGCCCGCCGAGCACTCGCAGCACCCAGACCGTCAAGCACACGCCGCCCGACATCCCGCCCGCCGGGCGCACACCACCCAGCACCCAAACCGCCCAGCACACGCCGCCCGACATCGCGCCCGCCGGGCGCACGCCGCCCAACGTGCAAACCGCCGGGCACGCGCCGGCCGACGTGCCGCCAGCCGGGCGCGCCGTCGTCCAGGGCGCGGACCGTCAGGCGTTCGCTGCCCGGTGCCCCGGCCCGCGCGGCCGGGGCGGGAAGGGGTGCCGTGTCCAGGGGCTTGGCGGGGGCATTGCCGGAACCTGGGAAGAGATGTAATCCATTCCGGTAATCCGCTGCAAAGCCGTGCACACCCGGTTATCGTTTGGTTCCGCTACGGAGTTGTCCGGCTACGGTAAGCAAGCCAAGGGGGCGGGATGGCGGCGGCGACAGTACGGCCCGGCGCGGAGCGGATGGGCGGTGAGTGCGCGGTCATCGCCGGGGACCGGAAGTTCCGGCTCCTCAGAGCCCGCTTCCAGCGCCTGGTGATCAGATTCGTCGGGGTCTTCCTCGGCTGGTACCTCCTGTACATCGGTCTTTCCGCGTTCGCACGCGGCTTCATGGCGCAGAGCGTCGTCGGCCATGTGAACGTCGCGCTGGTGCTCGGCGTGCTCCAGTTCGCCTCGACCTTCGGTCTCGCCTGGTACTACTCGCGCTACGCCCGTCGCATGCTCGACCCCCTCGCCGCCCAGCTCAGGGCCGAGTCCGAGCACCGGGTGCGCACCGCGCTGTGGCGTCCCGCCGAGGCTCCGCCGCAGCCGCCTATCGACCGCCGCGTCGCGGGCAGGGGCGTGCCGTCCGGTGGTCGTCCGTGATCGCCGCGGAGGGCAGACTGCTCACCCTCGGGCTGTTCGTCGCGTTCATCCTGATCACCCTCGGCATCACCTTCTGGGCCAGGGCCACCACCCGGGGAGCCGACGACTTCTACGCGGGCGGCCGCGCCTTCTCCGGCATGCAGAACGGGGTCGCGCTCGCCGGGGACTACATGTCGGCTGCCTCCTTCCTCGGCATCGCTGGCCTCATCGCCCTGTCGGGCTACGACGGCTTCCTGTACTCGATCGGCTTCCTCGTCGCGTGGCTGCTGAGCCTCCTGCTGGTGGAGATGATGCGCAACGCCGGCCGCTTCACCATGGCCGACGTGCTCAGCTATCGCGCGAGGCGGCAGCCGCGCGTGCGGACCGCCGCCGCGGTCTCGACCGTCGTCGTCTCGGTGTTCTACCTGCTGGCGCAGATGGTCGGCGCGGGCGCGCTGGTCTCCCTGCTGCTGGGCATCCGGCCGGGCGAGGAGTTCGCCGGGGTCTCCGCCGACGCCGCGCGGATCCTGACGATCGTCGTCGTCGGCGCGGTGATGATCTTCTACGTCATGTTCGGCGGCATGAAGGCCACCACCTGGGTGCAGATCATCAAGGCGGTCCTGCTGATCGCCAGCACGCTGGTGCTGACCATCCTCGTGCTGAGCCGCTTCGGCTTCAACCCGAGCGCGATGCTCGGCTCGGCCGCCGACGCCAGCGCCCGCCCCGAACGGTTCCTGCAGCCCGGCGGACGCTACGGCCAGGACGTCGCGGGGGACGTACTGCGCTCGGTGCTCAACAAGCTCGACTTCCTCAGCCTGGCGCTCGCCCTCGTGCTCGGCACCGCGGGCCTGCCGCACATCGTCGGCCGCTTCTTCACCGTGCCCGACGCCCGCGCCGCGCGCCGCTCGGTGAACTGGGCGATCGGCCTGGTCGGCGGCTTCTACCTGATGACGCTCGCGCTCGGCTTCGGCGCCGCCGCGCTCGTCGGCCACGAGGCCATCACCGAGCAGGACCCCGCGGGCAACACCGCGGCCCTCCAGCTCGCCCACGCGCTCGGCGCGCACTTCGGCGGACAGGTCGGCGGGGACATCCTGCTCGCGTTCATCGGCGCGGTCGCCTTCGCCACGATCCTCGCGGTCGTCTCCGGCCTCGTGCTCGCCTCCTCCACCTCCCTCGCCCATGACTTCTTCGGCCACGTGCTGATGTTCGGGCGGCCCCGCGAGTCGCAGGAGGTCGCGGTCGCCAGGGTCGCCGCGTTCTGCATCGGCACGCTGGCGATCGGGCTGGCGATCATCGCGCGCGACCTCAACGTGGCGTTCCTCGTGGCGCTCGCCTTCGCGATGGCGGCTTCGGCCAACCTGCCCGCGATAGTGCTGTCGCTGTTCTGGCGCCGCTTCACCTCGGCGGGCGCGGTCGCCGGGATCTACGGCGGCCTCGGCGGCTCCCTCCTGCTCGTCGCGTTCTCGCCCGTCGTCTCCGGCAAGGTCGACCCGGCGACCGGCCAGAGCCTTTCGCTGCTGCCCGCCGGAATCGACTTCGCCGTCTTCCCGCTGGAGAACCCCGGCCTGGTCTCCATCCCGTTCGGCTTCCTGTGCGCGATCGTCGGCACCCTGCTCAGCCCGGAACGCCCTGAGCCAGCGGCTTACGACGAACTCTCCGTCCGTTCCCTGACCGGCGTCGGCTCCCATCAGCCGCCGCCACGTGCTCCCAAACACCAGCGCACCCCCTAACCACAACAACCCGACAACTGCCGCGACCCCGGTGCCCGACGTCCGCCAGGACGCCGGGCACTCGCCTGCTCAGAAGCACGTTATTCGAGGTCACGCCCGATCTGACGAGCACCACATTACGCCCTGCGACGGACCGCGCACGAAAATATTTTCGATCTGTGGATAACTTGGCGCGGCTCCCGGTTATCGTCGGCTGGTGACAGCGATGTGGACTCATGGACCCGGTGTCCTGCGGCTGCCGTCGGGCCTGACCGTGCGCGGTCGTGGCCTGCGCGGGCCGCTGCCGGAAGGGCCGGAACTCCCCGAACTCGGGATCTACCTGCTCGGACGAGAGCCCTCCGACATCCCGTGGCAGACCCGGTGGGTGCGGTGCCCCGACTTCCGGACTCCCGCCGACCCCGCCGACGCGCGCGCCGCGTTCCGGCTCGCGCACGAGCGCGCCCGCTCAGCCCGCGTCGAGCTCGGGTGCGGCGGCGGCATCGGGCGGACGGGCCTCGCCCTCGCCTGCCTCGCCGTCATCGACGGCGTTCCCGCTGACGAGGCCGTCGCGTACGTCCGCGCCCACTACCACCCGCGTGCCGTCGAGACCCCCTGGCAGAAGCGGTTCGTCCGGCGTTTCGGATGACCGCGCGAGCCGCGCCCCCCGGTCGAACATCTCGAGGCACGCGACAAGCAGCCTCGGGTCCTTGTAGGTGCGGATGCACTCTTCGTCCGCTGTGCGGTATTTGCGCTTCTTCTTGGGCTTCTTGACGGGCGGCGCGGCGGGCCGTGCCTGCTCCTGCGTAGCGCGCGGCCGGGGCGGCTCCGGCGCGGCCTCCACCCTCGGTCGCGGCGGAGCCGGCCGGTTCGGCTTGGCCGGCTTGGACGGTCTGGACGGCTTCGGCGGCGTGAAGTCCTCGGGCCTGATCTCGTCGTCCGGGAAGGCGTCGATGATGATCGGTCCGCTCGTCGGCTCCGAGTCCACGAGCGTCGGCAGCACGGGGTTCGGGCGGGACAGCTCGGTGGGCGTGTAGTCCACGACCACCGGAGGTCCCGGCTCCACGCTGCGGACGACGGTCGAGGCCGGAGCCGCCCGGTTGGCCGCCGCGGGCAGCGGAGGCGGTCTCAGCACCGACGTCCAGAGGATCGCGACCCCTCCGGACAGCAGGGCGGTCGAGGTCGTCACCCGGACGGCGAGGCCGACCCGTCGTCTGACCGTGGCCCGGTGGTCGAGTTCGTCACGGCACCACTGGGGCAGCGGCGGGGCGGGGTTCTTCCGGGGATCGGGGGCGGTCCCCATGGCGGTGTACACGTCCATGCGCGCGACCCAATCAACGCGGGCCGCGACCCGCGCCCCACTTGGAACGACGATTACCGGGCGTGCCCACTCCTTCGGGCTAGCGTGCGCTGATGAGCACGTTCAGGGAGTCGGAGAGGCTCGTCAACTTCACCGACGCGGTAGTCGCGATCGCCCTCACCCTGCTGGTCCTGCCGCTGGTGGACGCCGTCGGGGACCAGGCCGACCGAGGCGGGGGAGCGCGGGAGTTCCTCGCGGACAACGCGTGGGCGATCTTCGGCTTCCTGCTGAGCTTCGCGGTGATCGCCCGGCTGTGGATGGTCCACCACCGGCTGTTCCAGTACGTCCGCGCCTACAACGCGCCGCTCATGCTGTGGGACCTCCTGTGGGTCCTGACGATCGTCTGGCTTCCGTTCCCGACGGAGATGATCAGCACCTTCGCGACGAGCGACAGGTTCACCGCGGGCGTCTACATCGGCACGATCCTCGCGGCGAGCGCGTGCCAGACCGTCATGGCGTTCCTCATCACGCGTACGCCGGACATTCAACACCCGGAGACTCACCTCCCGCGGATCGACGTCCTCAGCTCGGCCACGGCGACGGGCCTTCTGCTGCTCGCGCTCGTGGTGTCCTCGGCCATCCCGGGCGTCACGTACTACGCGTTGCTTCTGCTCTTCCTCTCCCCGCTCGTCGTGCGCGTCCTCTCTCGGGGCGTCTCCTCGCGGGACGCCTGACGCGCCGCCTCCCGGACGATGTTGCGCGGCATCCGGCCGAAGATGATCCCATGGAACGGGGTCAGAACCTTCCAGTAGAGGTGCCCGAGGAGCCCTCGCGGATGGAACACGGCGCGCTGACGCAGCAGCGTACGTCCGTGCGCCTCGTGGACGCCGAGCTCGAGCCAGGCGAGTCCGGGAAGCATCATCTCCGCGCGCAGCCGAAGGAGCCTGTGCGGAACGACGTCCTCCACACGCCAGAAGTCCAACGCGTCGCCTACTCGCAGTCGCTTGGGATCGCGCCTACCGCGTCGGAGCCCTACGCCGCCGACGAGCCTGTCCAGGAATCCCCGCAGCCTCCACGCGACGGGCAGGGAGTACCACCCGTTGTCCCCGCCGATGCCCTCTATCACCGACCATACGGAGTCCGCCGGAGCGTCCGTGACGGCGACGCGCTCGTCCACATACAGGCTGCCGCCCGCCCAGTCGGGGTCGCTCGGCAGCGGGTCGCTGGGCCGTCCCGGCGTCAGGGCCGACGACCACCGGGTCGCCACAGACGCCTCGCGGATACGGCGCAGGGCGAGCTCGACGGACTCGTCGAAGCCTATGAGACCTCCGGGAGGGTCGGGTATGAGCGCCCGGATGGCGTGGTCGCGGCACACCACCTCGGTGCGCAGCCCTTCGACCAGCGGGCGCGCGATCGCCCGTGGCACCGGCGTCACGACCCCCACCCAATGGCTGGACAAGGACGGCGACAGTACGGGCACCGGAATGATGAGCCGTTTCGGCAGCCCGGCTATCGCGGCGTACCGCTGCATCATCTCCTGGTAGGTGAGGATGTCCGGCCCTCCGATGTCGAAGGAGCCGCGCACTATGCCGGGGACGGAAGCGCACGCGGTGAGGTAGCGCAGGACGTCCCGGATGGCTATCGGCTGGATCCTGGTGTGCACCCACCTGGGCGTCACCATGACGGGCAGCCTCTCGGTCAGGTAGCGCAGCATCTCGAACGACGCCGATCCGGAACCGATGATCGTCGCGGCGCGCAGCACGATCGCGGGCGACTCCCCGGCGAGCAGGATCTCGCCGACCTCGTTGCGCGAGCGCAGGTGCGGCGAGACGGCCCGGCCCGAGCCGAGGCCGCCCAGGTAGACGATCCGGGTCACCCCCGCGCGCGCGGCCGCGTCCGCGAACGTCCAGGCCGCCTCGCGGTCGCGTTCGGCGAAGTCGCGGCCCGCGCCCATCGCGTGGACCAGGTAGTAGGCGACGTCCATGCCGTCGAGGGCCGCGCCGATCGCGTCGGGGTCGAGGACGTCGGCCTTCACCGTCTCGACGTCGCCCGCCCAGGGTTGGCCGCGCAGGTTCTCGGGGTGGCGCGCCGCACATCGGACCGTATGCCCGACCTTGAGCAGTTCGGGCACCAGCCGTCCGCCGATGTAGCCGGACGCTCCCGTGACGAGGATCCGCATGCCCCTCACCCCTCCATACGTGGAGTACCAGGACATCAACTCTAAGTTACGAAAGATCGCCCTTCGTGGGCGGGGCCCGGCGTGACCCTCGGGGGACTACGCCGGGCCCCAAGGCTCACCTGTCAGACGTCGTCAGAGCGGCGAGGGCAAGGGCGAGGACCACAAGCCCGGCCCAGGACAACGCCGGCAGGTACTCGTTCAAGACGAGGACCCCCAGCAGAGCCGCCACAGCGGGTTCGGCGAGGGTGAGAACCGTCGCCGTCTGGTCCGAGGTGTTCCGCAGACCGACCCCGAAGAGCCGGTACGCCAGGAAACAGGTGAAGAACGCCAGGTAGACGGCGACCGAGGCACCCCGCGCGCTGACGAGCCACCCGGGTCCGGCGACGAGGACGACGGGCAGGGCGAGCACGGCGGCCGCGCCGAACATCGCCCCCACCACCGCGCCCGAGTCCTCGCCGTCGGCGATGAGACGGCCCGCGACGAGGGAGTACCCCGCGTAGGAAGCGCCCGCGACGAGCGCGAGAGCGACCCCGAAGAGTTCCACGCGCGCGCCCGCCGCGTCGAGCGCGGGCCCGAGGACCAGCGCCGCGCACCCGGCGACCGCCGCGCACGTCGCCCACATCCAGCGCGCCGACGGGCGGCCCTGGCCGAGCCGCCAGGCGATGAGCCCGGCGAAGACCGGCGCGCTGCCGAGCGCGACGACCGTGGTGACGGCGACGCCGGTCATCGCCACGGCCGGGTAGAACGTCACGGGATATCCCACGACGGCGACCGCGCCCAAGGCGAGCGGCCCCTTACGCCTCGGGGCAGCACCCGTCACAAGCCGGAGTGAGCCGCGCGTCGTGAGCATGAGCAGCAGACCGCCTAGGACGAGCCCCGCCGAGCCGACCGCCGCCGCGTCGGCCCCCGCGGGGGCGAACGACGCGACGGTGCCCGTCGTCCCCCACAGCACGCTCGCGGCGAGGATGGGCAGCGGCCCGGCGACGATCCGGGACCCGGACACGGGTCGAGAGAAGCGAACAGATTCCTGATTCTGCACGAAAGGCACTTTCCGTCTCGAAGCACTGGAGAACGAGAGACGGACGGCATGCGGAACATACCGGCGCACCCGGCCGGGTTCCTCGGAAAGGCTTCAGCCCGCTGCGTCCGTCAGACGGCGAGCGGGGGAAGCACGGTGTGCCAGTACCTGTTCACGTCAGCAGGATACCGATCACGGACTGACGGGTCCGTGCGGCTCCAGGATCAGCAGGCGTGCCGGGGCGGGGCCCCGCCGTCGGCCGCGTCGGCCCGCTGGGCGCGGCCGATCGCCAGGTACTGCTCGGGGGCGTGGTCGACCTGGAGGGTCGTGTGGTTGATGCCGAGGCCGCGCAGCAGGGATTCCAGGTCGCCGCGCACCGCGTGGCAGTCGCGTCCCGGCGTGACGAGGATGTGCGCGGACGCCGCGGGCATCCCCGACGTGATCTGCCAGATGTGCAGGTCGTGGACCTCGCTCACATGCGGGCTCGCGGCGAGCAGCGGACCGACCTTCTCCGGCTCGAGCCCTGCGGGGGCCGCCTCCAGCAGAATTCTTCCGGACTCCCTGACCAGCCCGACGCCCGCCTTGACCATCAGCACGACGACGACGAGCGTCGCGATCGCGTCGGCCCGCGCGAACCCCGTCAGGACCATGACGAGGCCCGCGACGGCGGTCGCGATGAACGCGAACAGGTCGTTCAGGATGTGTTGGAACGCTCCCTCGACGTTCAGGCTCGACCGGTTCGCCTTGGACAGCATCCAGGTCGCCACGAGGTTCACCACGACCCCGACCAGCGCCGTCACCAGGACGAGGGCCCCGCCGACCTCGGGCGGCTCGAGGAACCTGTGCACCGCCTCGTAGGCGAGCCAGGCCGCGAGCAGGAGCAGCGTCAGCCCGTTGGCCTGCGCGGAAAGGATCTCCGCGCGCTTCAACCCGTACGTGTAGCCGCCCTTGGGCGGCCGCGCGGCGAGCCGCATCGCGATCAGCGCGAGCACGATCGACATCGCGTCGGTCAGCATGTGCGCCGCGTCGGAGATCAACGCGAGCGAGCGCGCGACGACCCCGACGACGACCTCACCCGCCATGAACACGACGATCAACACGAGCGCCCCGGTCAGCCACTTCCGATCAGCGTCCACCCCGACCGCATGCCCGTGCCCGTGCCCATGGCCGTGCCCGTGCGCCTTCCCACGGCCGCGTCCAGAGGAGGCAGCCCCGTCGGTGAGCGACGCCCCATGCCCGTGCGAGGCCGCCTCCCCCGCGGAGAACGACGCCTCGTGCCCGTGCCCGAGCACCCGCTGTTGCCCGCGTCCAGACAAGGCGGCCTCGTCGGCAGGCGACGCCTCGTGCCCGTGCGGCAGCGCCTTTCCGCGCCGACGGAACGCCGCGCGGCCGCGCCCGTCACCGTTCGTGCCCCCGCCGTTCGCGCCGCCGTCAGCGCCCATGCCGTTCGCGCCGCCGCCGTTCGCGCTTATGCCGTCGGCGCGCTTGTCGTTTGGGCTCATGCGAGACCGGCCGGGGTGTCGGCTGTGGTCGGAGCGGCGGCCGGGAGGGCGGCGTCGCGCTCGGGGTGGGCGGTGGCCGGGGCGTGGCCCACGTGCGTGAGCGCGACGTCGAGGAGCATCCGCACGTGCGCGTCCGCGAGCCGGTAGTACGCCATCCGTCCCGACCTGCGGGAGGTCACGACCCGATGGGCACGCAGCAGCCGCAGGTGGTGGGAGGTCGCGGACTCGCTCGCCCGCGCCACCACCGCGAGGTCGCACACGCACATCTCGCCCTCGAGCAGCGCGACGAGCACCCGCAGCCGCCCCGGATCGGACAGCAGCCCGAACACGTCGGCGAGTTCGACGACGTCGTCGTCGGCGGGCATCGCCTCGGTCACCACGGCGACCCGCGCGGGATCCACGACCCGGACGGCGCATCCGTCCACGATCATCTGCTCATCTGAACCACTGCTCATATGTCGAGATTAAGGCAAGCCTCCTTCCGTGTCACGACTTACCCGGATCCGTCTTTCGGCCAACCAGGGTGTGAACCTTCGCGGACGTCTCAGCCGCGCTGGTAGATGTCGGGGATGCCGTCGTGATCGTCGTCGCGCGTTTCGGCCTCGTGAATGCGCCGGTAAGCGCGGTTGCGCAGGCGCAGGATCACCGCGGCGAGCGCGCTCGCCGTCAGCGACGCGGCGAGCACCGCGATCTTGACGTGATCGGCGGTCTCGCCCTCGCCGAAGGCGAGTTCGCCGATCAACAGCGAGACCGTGAACCCGATCCCCGCGAGCAGCGACAGGCCGAGGACGTCGAGCCACGACAGGTCGGCGTCGAGATCAGCGTGGCTGAACCGCGACACAAGCCAGGTCGCGAGCATCACCCCCGCCGGTTTGCCCAGGACCAGGCCCGCGAAGACCCCGACGGCCACCGGGTCCGTCGCCGCGCTGCCGAGGCCCACGGTCCCGCCGAGGGCGACGCCCGCCGACATCAGCGCGAACAGCGGTACCGCCACCCCCGCCGACAGCGGCCGGAACCTGTGCTCGAAGTGCTCGGCCAGGCCGGGACCCGCCTCCGGGCCGCCCGCGCGGCTGCTCCGCAGGACGGGCACCGCGAACCCGAGCAGGATCCCCGCCACCGTCGCGTGGACTCCCGAGGCGTGGACCAGGGTCCAGGTCGCGGCGGCGAGCGGCAGCAGCAGCCACCACGCGCGGACCCGGCGCTGGACCAGCAGGGTGAACAGGCCGAGCGGGACGAGCGCGCCGAGCAGGGGCGGCAGGGACAGATCCGCCGTGTAGAAGAGTGCGATGATCGTGATCGCGATCAGATCGTCGACGACCGCGAGGGTGAGCAGGAAGGTCCGCAGGGCTGTCGGCAGGAAGCGGCCGAGGACGGCCAGCACCGCCAGGGCGAAGGCGATGTCGGTCGCCGTGGGGATCGCCCACCCCTTGGCCGCGCCCGGGGTTCCCCAGACGACGGCCAGGAACACCAGTGCGGGCAGGAGCACCCCGCCGCACGCCGCCGCCACCGGGACCGCCGCCCGGCGCGGATCGCGCAGGTCGCCCGCGACGAACTCGCGTTTCAGCTCCAGCCCCGCCACGAAGAAGAAGATCGCGAGCAGGCCGTCGGCCGCCCACGCCCCCAGCGACAGGTTCAGGTGCAGGGCGTGCGGCCCGATGGTGAACTCGCGCACCGCCGCGTAGGAAGAAGCCCACGGAGAGTTCGCCCAGACCACCGCCGCCAGCGCGCCCGCGAGCAGCAGCGCCCCTCCGACGGTCTCGGCCCGCAGGATCTCCGCGATCCGGCCCGCCTCTGGCCAGCTGCCCCGCCCGAGGATCACTTGGCGTCCGTTTCCGTTTTCGCCGCGCATCTGTGCTCCCGTCGTCTGAACCGTCGCCGAAATACCGCCGACCAGACTTCCCGGCACACCAACGAACAACATTACCCAGAAGCCGCGAAACCACCGCGAGCCCCCTGCCGCAACCGCGCAGAACCACAGCCTTGCAGCGCATCACCGCCACCTTCCGCCTCGATCGATTACACCCTCACCGTGCCACGCCGCAAGCCCCGTTTTGAGTTATCCACAGGCCGATTTTTACGACCCTCCGCCCGGGATGACCTGCTAAAAGACCAGAAATGCCGATTAGCCGTCCAAACAAAATGCGAAAGGCGTCCGGCTCCCCAACACACGGGGAAACGGACGCCAGACGACGGGCGCGAAGGTGATGTGCGGGACGTCAGGCGGGGAGGGCCGCCTCGAGGTCGGCGCGGATCTCCTCCGGGGTGACGGTCGGCTCGTAACGACGGACGACGCCGCCGTCGGGGCCCACCAGGAACTTCGTGAAGTTCCACTTGACCTCGTCGGTGCCGACGGCCTCCGGGCGGGTCTTCTTGACGTGCTCGAACAGGAAGCCGTGGTCCGGACCGAAGTCGCCCGGGGCGGCCGCGCGCAGGTGCGTGTACAGCGGGTGGGCGTCGGGGCCGTTGACGTCGATCTTGGCGAGCACGGGGAAGGTCACGTCGAACTTCACCGAGCAGAACTCCTGGATCTCGGCGTCGCTGCCGGGCTCCTGGCCGCCGAACTGGTTGCAGGGGAAGCCGAGCACCTCAAGTCCGCGCCCCTTGAACTCGCGGTACAGCGCCTCAAGGCCCTCGTACTGAGGGGTCAGGCCGCACTTGCTCGCGACGTTGACCACAAGGACGGTGCTGCCGGCGAGGTCGGCGAGGTCGCGGGTGCCTCCGTCGGCCGTCGCCACCTGGAAATCGTGGACGCTCATGATGGTTCTCCTCAACTCTCCCGGCGGGCATTTACGACGAACAACCCACCAATGACCACTCCGACACTAAACGAAGGGCCATAGCGCGGCGGAACTCCACCCGCCTCCTTGTCAGGGCGTGGGAAGCGTCTCCGGTCCTGGCACGGGAGCGTCCGGCGAGGCGACCCGGCGCGTGAACGTCCCGTGGAAGCCGAGCGGCAGGTGGTGCGGGAGATGCACCGAGGCGACCGGCGCAAGGCCGCGCGCGTCGAGCACCTCGAGGCGGGAGCGGTGCTCCTGCGACGAGTAGACGACGACAAGGAGCCATCCGTCGTCCTCCGCCGAGTCCGGCGTCCTGGGCACGAAGATGGGCTCCCCGACGTACGCGTCCGCGCCGAAGGAATGCGCCTGGACGGCTCCGCCCTCACCGTCCACCTTGAGCACGCTGTCGTACGGGCCGGAGGCAGCCGTCCTGCCCGTCATGTAGGTGAACCGATGTCTGCGTCCGGACAGTCGCCAGTCGTACTGCGGGAACTCTCCGGGCACGTCAGCCAACTCCTCGGCTATGACGCGTCCGGCGGGCGTTATCCGGTAGCGCATGAGCCTGCTCGGAGGCAGTGCGGTGAACGAGGTCCGGAAGTCGGTGAGGTCCCTTTTGAGGGTGGCGAAGTCCTCGAAGAGGACGAGGTCCACGACGGTGTCGGGCCCGTCCTCGAAGGCGTTGGACACGTGCACGTGGACCAGTGCCTCGTGCTCGATGATCCGGGCGGGGCCGCCGTTACGCGGGACGAGGACGAAGCGCGTCCCCTTCGCCGGGCGGTGGTCGAGCGACGCCATCACGCCGCGGCCGGAGGCGAGCCCCAGCGGGTCGATCATGTACGGGTCGAGGACGAAGACGAGATGGCGCGAGGTCAGGGCGACGTCGTGGTTCCACGGCATGTCGAGGATCCGTACCGAGGCCAGACGGCTCATGCGCCCATGCCGGTCGGCCTTCCAGCAGTTCAACGCGGGCAGGGGAGTGAAGTCCTGTCCGAAGTTGAACATCTCGCCCGTCTGCGGGTCCCACTTCGGGTGCGCGGAGAACGACTTAAGGAGGCCGCGCAGGACGCCGTCGAAGGTGTAGGTCCCGTACGTCCGCAGGGTGTCGGGGTCGAGGCGGTGCGGCGGGCCGCCCTCCCACAGCGCGAGCAGCTTGTCGGCGTGCAGGGCGACGCCGGTGTTGGCGACGTTCGCCGGCGCCCTTCCGACGTTCGCGAGGAATCCGCCGGGACGGACGGTGCCGACCCCCGGCCTGCGCACCCGATCTGAGGTGAGGGACTCCTGAAACTGGGACGTACGCACATAACGGTTGCGGAAGCGAACGGAACGCCCGTCGAAGATGAACTGGGACACCATGCCGTCGCCGTCGAAGAGGTGGTCGAGCCGGGTCCGTCCGATCTCCCATCTTCCGGGGCCTATGCGGTAGAGGGTCCCGGTAAGTTCCGGCGGAAGCACGCCGTCGATCTGGGGCGCGGTGTAGTCGTGCTCGTCCGTCAGGGGTTCAAAGATGCGTCCGAGGGCTGGGGCGATGGCTGCCATGGGGGTGGTCCCTCACATCTGGATACATTAATATCCAGACGCTAAATTGTGGATGCGGGTGTGTCAAGATTTTGGGGTGACCACCCGCACCTACGGCGGCGTCGCCGCGGCCGACCGGCGCGCCGAACGCCGCGCCGCCCTGCTCAAGGCGGCCCTCGACCTCCTGGGAACCGAGGGCCTGCGCGCCACCACCCTGCGCGCCGTATGCGCCCGTACCGGGCTCAACCAGCGCTACTTCTACGAGAGCTTCGCCGACCTCGACGCCCTCCTCGCCGCCGTCTACGACGGGATCGCCGCGGAGACCGCGCGGGCGGCCACCAGAGCCGTCCTCGCCGCGGGACCCGAGGCGGACCTCAGGGATGTCGTCCGGGCCGCCGCGGAGGCCGTCCTGGAGCTCGGCGGGGCCGATCCCCGCAAGGCGCGGATCGCGCTGGTCGAAGCGCCCGCCAGCCCCGTCCTGCGGGCCAGGAGCAAAGCCGCGCAGCGCCAGTGCGCCGACCTCATAGCGCGCTACGCCCGCGACCGCTACGGCGTCCCGCAAGGCTCCGACGCGCTCATCGGCTTCACCTCGGTGATGCTCGTCTCCGGCTGGACCGGCGCGCTCACCGCCTGGCTCGACGGCGAGATCCCGGCGTCGGCTGCCGAACTCGCCGCGATGTTCGCCGACGCCGCGCACACCGCCGCCCAGGCCGCCGCTCAAGGCACGAGCGTCAAAGGCAGCGAACGCAAGCCCGCGACCACAGACGAGCCGTTGTAGCGCGCTTGACCCGTGCGTTCCAGCGCGCGGAAGCGACCCGTCAGCTCCTCAAGGGCGATCCGCAGTTCCATCCGGGCGAGGGCCGCGCCGAGGCAGAAGTGCGGCCCGAAGCCGAAGGCGAGGTTCAGGGCGGCGGGCTCGCGCGTCACGTTGAACTCGCCGGCGGTGGGGCCGAACGCCTCAGGGTCCCGGTTCGCCGCCCCGTACAGGAGCATCAGCTTCTCTCCTGCCGCTATCCGCGCGCCGCCGAGCTCCGCGTCGGCCGTCGCGGTGCGCAGGAAGTACACCACCGGCGACGTCCAGCGCAGCATCTCCTCGACCGCGCCCGGGATCAGCTCCGGCCGCTCCCGCAGCAGCGCCCACTGGGCCGGGTCTTCGGCCAGGGCAAGGAGGCCGCCGGAAAGCGAGTGCCGCGTCGTCTCGTTGCCGGCCACGAAGAGCTGGATGAGGAACATGACGAGTTCCCCGTCCGTCAGGCGCTCTCCCTCGAGTTCGAGGACGGCGAGCTGGGAGATGACGTCGTCGCCGGGGGAGGCACGCCTGGCATGGGCCTGCTCCACAAGGTAGAGGCCGCATTCCATGCGCAAGGAGTTCCGCTCTTCTTCCGGCAGCTCCGACGCCCCGGGGACGAACGCCTCCGACCAGGCGTAGAACCTCGCCCAGTCGTCCTCGGGGATGCCGAGCAGAAGGCAGATCACCTGCAGGGGCAGCGGGACGGCGAACTCTCCGACGAACTCCTTGGGCTCAGCGTTGAGCAGCGAACCCACTCTTTCGCGTATGTCGCCCTCCAGGCCGCGCAGTACCGAGCCGCGAAAGGCCGGGGCTACGAGCTTGCGATAGCGGGTGTGCTCAGGCGGGTCGGTGTGCAGCAGCGTAGGAGGACGCTCGTAGGTGACGCCGAGCTCCTCCAGAAGGATGCCGTCGCGGTTGCGGAACGCGGCCGGGTCCGTCACTGCCTTGAGTACGTCGGCGTGCCTGCCGACGAGCCAGAGCGGCAGCTCCGGATGACGCACAGGGCCGCGCCCGTACAGCTCCGCGTAGAACTCGGCGGGATGCCCGTCGGCGTAGTAGCCGTCAGGGAAGCCCTTCACCTGAGGACGCCCTCTGGACGCGGGAAGCCGGACGCCGCGCACAGCGCGTAGTACGCCCCGAGCAAGGTCTCGGAATCGACGACTCCAGTGACCGACCCGTCTTCGCCGTACTCCACGTACGCGCCCTCGACCATGAAGAGCACGTCGGCGTCTTCCAGCACCGTAAGCGTGTGCACGGATCCGGCGGGCTCGTGGATGAACGTCCCTGCCGCGTACTCCACTCCCTGCTCCGCGTAACACCACCGCCCGGAGAAGGTGAACCCGTTCACCGATCCCGTGTGCTTGTGCGTCGGAAGCCGGTATCCCGCCTTGAACCTGTTGCGCACGGCGAACCCGGTAGGCGTCGCCCGAAGCAGCTGAATCCCTACGTCACCGGCATAAACCCACGGAACATCCGCCTCGTGCACATGCCCGACCTGAAGCTCCTCCACACCGACTCCTCTCATCCAAGCAAACGCTAGGTTGATCGCACCGCCGGACGCAAGGGCCCGCGCGGTCGGCGACTCGCGCGTTAGGCCGGACCCCCTACGGACGCCCGCTTACGGCCGCGCGCACACCCGAACGCAACGACCCGGACGCGAGGAGATACTGCGCGGCTATATACGTCACCATCACCAGCAGCCCGCGCCCCGCGAAATCCAGGTCGGCGATACCGACGGCGATGAGCGTGTCCGAAAGCAGGAAGAGCGCCCCGCCAAGGCCGGTCCACAGCCCCTGGACGGCGGTGACGACTGCCGTCGCGGTCAGCAGCAGCGAGTACCCGGCCACCGGGAGCTGCAGATCACCGAGCCCGGACCACAGGACGGCGACGAGCACCGCCCACACGACGCCGTACGCCCCGACGACTGCCCATCTCAGACCTCCGGCCGCTCGGAAGAAACGCCCAAAGAACACGACATAACAGATATGCGCCGCCGCGAAGAACCCCATCCCGACGATGAAGAACCCGTCGAACTCCAACGCCACGTCCCCGCCCGCCGACAGCGCGAGCCCGGCGACGACGAGCCGCGGCCCGCCGCTCCGGTGCAGCCAGAACGCGAGAACCGGCATCAGCAGCGCCTTCGTCACGAACTCCGCGACCGGAACCCCCGCCGCGAGCGCCGCGAGATGCGCGGCCCCAAGAACGAAGTACAACAAAAGCGCCATCTCACTCACCGATTCCGGGGGTCAGGGCTCCGGCCTCGTAGGCGAGGACGACGGCGTGCGTCCGGTTGTTGGCGTCGAGCTTCGCCAGCACGTTGCCCACGTGGGTCTTCACCGTCTCGAGGCTGACGGTCAGCCTGCGGGAGATCTGCTGGTTGGACAGGCCCTCGGCCATCAGACCGAGGATCTGCCTCTCGCGTCCGGTGAGCGCGACAGACCCCCGTGACGCGCGCGGCACGATGGGCCGCCGCGATACGGCGAGTTGGCGTACTTCCGCCGGAAAGAGGACTGAATCGCCGGACGCCACAAAACGGATCGCGTCGGCTATCTGCGTCGAAGGCGCACGCTTACGGATGAATCCGCTCGCACCGGCCACCAGGGCATCCCAGACGTACTCGTCGTTCTCGAACGTCGTGATGATGACGATCTTGGGCGGATCTGGGACTTCCTCGCGAATCCGTCTCGTCGCCTCGATGCCGTCCATCCGGGGCATACGGACGTCCATCAGCACAACGTCGGGCCTCAGCCGTTCGGCCAAGGCGAGGGCGTCGACGCCGTCGGCGGCCTCGCCGACCACCGTGAGACCGGGCTTCGCCGACAGAAGCGTGCGCAGGCCCGCCCTGGTGAGCTCCTCGTCGTCCACGACGAGCAGGGACACCGACGGTTCGGGGGGCGCGGCGCTCATGCCGACGACGGTAGCGGAATGTCGGCTTTGAGCTGCCAGCGTGCGCCGTCGTCCGAGGGGCCCGCCGACAGCTCCCCGCCCAGCACCCGCACCCGCTCCGCCAGCCCCTCGAGCCCGCTTCCCCCTCGTCCGCGACGGCCCCGCACGCTGACGGGGTTGGAGAGCGACACCTCAAGACTCCCGTCGGCTACCGCGACCCGAAGCCGGACGTCACGCTTCGCGCCGTGCCGCAGCACATTCGTCAGCCCCTCCCGGACGATCCGGTAGACCTCCGCCGACGCCGTCGACGGCACCCCCGCCAGGTCCCCGGACGTCGCCACGACCACCTCGGCCCCGGCCTGCCGCACCCGCTCCACCAGGGACTCGAGGTCGGCGAGGGTGCCGCGCGGCCGCCTCGGCGACGGCTCCTGACGCAGCGCGCCGAGGACGTGGTCGAGATCGTCCATCGCGGCCCGCGACGTCTCCTCGATGCTGCGCAGCGCCCGCCTCGCCTCCTCCGGATCCCGGTCCATGAGTTCGAGCGCCACGGCCGCCTGGATGGTGGACGCCGTCAGGGTGTGCCCGATGGAGTCGTGCAACTCCTGGGCGATCTGGGTGCGGCGGGCCAGCGCCGTCAGCCTGGCCTCGGCGACGGCGAGGCGCTCCGCGGCGTTCGGCCCGAGGAGGACTGGCGCGAGCCGCCGCAGCACGAGCGTCGCGACCGCGGTGACGCCTCCCGCGACGAGCAGGAACCCGAGGCCGAGCAGGAGCGTCCATCCGCCCTGCCAGCCGGGCGGTATCTGGAGGTCGAACCCGATGAGGACCACTTCGTCCCCTCCGCCGAGCCACACCCCGGGGAACACGAACGCCGCGAGCAGGCAGAACAAGGTCGTCGCGGTCACCGTCCAGCCGATCGCGGCGTGCGCGGCAAGCCAGGCGAAGGTGCGCGTCCGGTCGGCCCAGCGCGAGAACGGCGGCTCCACCGGGGCGGGCAGCTCCGCGCCGAGCAGCCGGTCGGCGAGCCATACGAGCCCGCGACGGCTCGCGCGCGGCAGCGCCATGACGGCGAGCGTCACGGAGCATCCCAGGACGAACCCGGCAGCACGCAGCCAGGACGGCCATTCCGGCAGGACGAACACCGCGCCGACGGCCAGCGGCGGCAGGCTCGCCGCACTCCCCAGACCGGCGAAAACCCACCCAAGCCACATGTCCCTGGCGATAACCGGACGAAACATCTCACGCACGGTTCGCACTGTAGACCTGTCGCTCCGTCGCCGGCCTCCCCCGAAAGAGCCAGGCGGACGTCCCGGAAAAGGGTGACGCCCGGATGGCCCGAACCAGCGATGCGCCCATTTCCCGTTTGATGCGACGGTTATGTCTCCTCTTCAGAAAGGCGTCCACCATGACGCATCAGATGGGTCGAGAACAGAACATGGAAAAGAGATCGCGCACCAAGGGAATAGTCGTCTTCCTCGCCATCTCCTTCGGCGGGACTTGGATATGGCTGTTCTTCGCCACGGCCGTCCTCGGCCTTTCCCCGCTCAATCCCCTGCTGCAACTGCCCGCCGCGTGCATGCCCGCGCTGGCCGCGGTCGTCGTCCGCAGTCTTGTGACGCGGGAGGGCTACCGCGACGCGGGACTCCGCCTCAACCTGCGCCGCTCCTGGCCCTACTACCTCGCCGCGTGGATCGGCCCGGCCGGCGTCGCCGTCGCCACCCTGGCGCTCGCGGCCCTGGTGGGCCTGTGGCATCCGGACCTCTCCGGCCCCGGCGGCTTTCTCCCCGGCTCCAAGGAACTGCTTTCCCTCGGTGCCCTGATGCTCGTCGCCCTCGTCCTCACCCCGCTCTACCTGGGTGAGGAATTCGGCTGGACCGGCTATCTCCGCCCGCGCCTTTACGGCGGCCGCCCGCTTCCCTCCACCATCGCGACCGGCCTCATCTGGGCGGTCTGGCATTTCCCGCTCGCCTTCATCGGCTACGTCGAATTCCCCGATCTCCTTGTCGGCCTCCTTATCTGGACGATCTCCTTCCAGCTCCAGGAGGTCATCCTCACCTGGCTCTACACCCGCAGCGGCTCCATCTGGACCTCAGGACTGGCCCACGCGGGCAACAACATGGTCCTGTTCTTCATCCTCGGCGAGCTCCTCGACACCGGCGCGGACCTCGGCCCCACCTGGCCCATGGCGCTCTCCCTCGCCCCCATGGCCCTCATCTCCCTCTGGATCACCACGACCCGCAAACTCACCCCCACCCACCCCTGAACCAACGAACCACCCATTCCTGACGAACCCGTCGCGCCGCCGGACTGTCAGCCCCACTCCCTACGCTCGCCCCATGACCGTTCAGCGGATGGACAACGTCGCCATCGTCGTAGAAGACCTGGACGCGGCCATCGCGTTCTTCTCCGCCCTGGGCCTGGAACTCGAAGGCCGCGCCCACATCGAGGGCCCCTGGGCCGACCAAACCGTCGGCCTCCCGAACATCCAAAGCGAAATAGCCGTCCTCCGCACCCCCGACAACCACAGCAAACTAGAACTCACCGAATACCTGACCCCACCCCCGATCCCCACCTCCACTCCCCCACCCCCCAACACCCTCGGCCTCCACCGCATCATGTTCGCCGTAGACGACATCGACGCCACCCTCGCCCGCCTCCGCCCCCACGGCGCCCAACTCCTAGGCGAAGTAGCCACCTACCAATCCTCCTACCGCCTCTGCTACCTCCGAGGCCCCTCCACCACAATCCTCGCCCTAGCCCAACAACTCCCCTAACCAACCCAAAAGACCCCACCCCAGACCTAGATCCCAACTGGACGGCGCCAACGAAAAGGTCGCCCTACTCCAAGCAATCGTCGCCCAATAGGTCCTCGAAGACCGTCCTGCGGCAGGAGCTGTCGACGTGACCACGGTGTCTGGTGACGTACCGCCTGGTCAAGGTCTCGCAGCGCTCGGGCGCGGGCTTCAGGAGTCCGGTAAGCAGATCGTTCAGGGGGACCGGCACCGGAGCACAGCCGCACTCAACACCGATCACGGTGCCCAGTCCACGCCAGTCAGGTATCTCACAGCCTGGCCACGATGCTCTGGTTCCGAGGGACTCCTCGCAGTTCCGGGTCCTAGTGTCGCGGCATGGACGCCAGCAGAGCAGCCGCAGAGCGCGCCGGCGAGGTCGACGGCCGCCACTACACCGAATGGGTTCCCGTCCTCAACGAGATGCGTACGGAGAAGCGAGACGACGAAAGCCTCGTTCTACTCGGGAAGATCCTTAATGCGGTCGAGATGGTTTCGGCTATCGAGCAGACCCCGGACCTTCCTCCCGGCCACCGGGTCGCGCCCGGCTACTACAAGCGGGTCGCCACCATCCATCGCAAGCGCAAGGACTACGCGGCAGAAGTCGCCGTCCTCGAGCGGTACCAGAAACTCGTCGACTGGCGGGAGTCGAAACTGTCGGCCAGGCTGGAGAAGGCGCGTTCCCTGCTCGCCAAAGCCGAGAGCGCGAACTAGGCGAGGCGTCCTTAACCCTCGGCCGCACCGGCAGCCCGGTGCCTTCCTGGTCGGTCACTGCAAGCCAGGCCCGAGGAGTTCTTCGCGCGCCCCGACGAAGCCGGAGTTCTGGTCGGCAGGCGCCACAGCGAGCGGAACCCTCCAAGGTGACCGAATGCAAGATCGGCCTGCCGGGCGACATCACGAAGAACGGGCAGCAGGTCTGGTTCTCCGGCAGGCTTGCCCCGGAGCGGTCCGATCCGGCACTCCCCTCCAATCCGTCCGCCTCTCCGCGAGCCGCGTGAACCCCACAGGAGCGCGAGGTCGTGGTGCCGCGCAGCATCCCAAGCCCGTCATGCAGGCCGCCCACCGGTTCCAGTGGAGCAGCAGCCCACAAGTCCGCTCGGACATCGCCGCAGCCACCACCGGCGGTCCTTTCACACGGCCACCACACGACCCGAAACCCTCTCCAGACCGACATCGCCGACGTCAACCTTGCCGCCTATCCGCCTCGTCGACGAAGTGGCCGTCATTCCCTACGGCGCCACGCAATGGTCCACGTTCTTCCTTGTGGGCCAGGCTGACACTCCCGGGACCGCAGTTACCGCCACAGCACCACCACCGCGTACGGCCTGGGCAAATGCAGCTGCCCCCACTGCCGAGCAGCCGTAACCGCCTACCGAGCCAAACGCCGAGCCGAAGGCAAGGACACCCCCGCAACCCCGGCCCCACCGACCCCGACCCCCACATCCCCGCCTCCACCTTCCGCAGCAAGACCTGGACCCCCGCCAAGCCGCCCGCCTCACCCACAAACCCAAATTCCACGACCTCCGCCACGCCCACGCCTCCTGGCTCCTAGCCGGCGGCGCCGACCTCCAGGTCGTCAAACAACGCCTAGGCCACGCCAAGATCTCCACCACCGAGCGCTACCTCCACACCCTCCCCACCGCAGACGCCACCGCCCTAGACGCCCTCAACAAGATCCGCGTACCCAAGTCCCCGACCACCCCCGACTCAGCCGATCCCGACCTTCAAGCCCAACTCGAAGCCGCCAACGAGAAGGTCACCCAGCTCCAAGCAGCCATCGCCCAACAAGTCCTGGACCAGCACCTCAACAACACTCCGAACCTCCGCCTCGCGTAATCGGCGGCGGGGCTGTACACCCGGCAGCCCCGCCCCTTCACCATCCGTAAGCTCACGACGAGGCACCGTTCTTGTCGAGTACCACGCTATGCAGGGCGAATGTCTCGGCCCGGATCCACGTAGTTATCAGGCTTCATTAGGCGATCTTGGCTGGATGTTCCGCCACCCGATCTCACCCCGTCTGGCGGGCGTTGGCGGGTAGGTCAGGTTCCGCCGAGGTCAAGGTCGCGTGCGTGGTCGGGCGAGAGGATGATCGGGCCGCGCCAACCGCGGACCACCGCGGCGATATGCGCGCGTTCGGGTGCTGCCGGGTAACTGCTGATGCCGCGCGACCAGTTCTCCAGAAGACCTTCGGTAGTGGCGAGCCGGGTCGTGACGAGGGTGTGGGCGCGTTGTTTGTTGTCCCAGGTATGCCAGAGCGCCCACCCTTCGGCCCTGGGTGCGACTCCCAGAAGCCGACAGAGGCGCTCGTAGGTTCCCGCAGGTCCGAGTAGCGATCCGGGTGTGATCAGCGCGGCTCCTCCCAAACCGATGCCGGGTCTGTCTTCGAGACAACCGTCTCCTTCGAAGTGGTAGTGCCTCACCGAGCTGGCGATCTTGTTGATGGTGCGCTGGAGTGGTGTGGCGTCGTCAGGTTCAGGCCCGTGGCTGAGCCGGCCTTCTTCGCCTGCTCGGGTGACGAGTTCCCGCGCGAGCAGCTCGATGCCTCGCAGATAGTCCAATTCATCCGGATCTGCGCCCATCCAGGGAGTGTCGCATCACCAGGTGCCGACCGCTCTCGGATATCAGAGCTCCCAGGCTTTCAGGCTCTTCCTCCGGCACCGCGCGCCAGCCAGATGTGTGTGGAGCAATGTGCGGCCAGTTCAGGGTCATCGAGGAGCGGAACGGCTGCGGCGATGGCTGCCTCTCGGACGAGGGGTTCGGGATCGACCCATAGAGGGGCCAGCGCGCGGAACACCAACGGGCGGACAGCACGGGGACGCTGAAAGGCGGGCCTTTCTCGCAGAGACACCCCGAAGGAGAGGCTGAGTCGTTCGGTTTCGTCGTCGACGTCCTCGAAGACAGTCCGGAGCCACTCCAACAGGGCAGAGCGAAGTAGCCGAAGAGGGCTGCCTGTACCTGCCGCAGTGCCGAGAAGCCGCACCCCGTCGGTCTGCGGGTCACGGAGAATCGCTGTCACGTACAGGACAGCGGGAGTAGTCGAGTCGACCACGGTGTTCTGGTGATGCACCGCTTGATCAAGGTCGCGCAGCGCTCGGGCGCGGACATCAGGTGATCCGGTAAGGAGATCCTTGAGGAGGACCGGCACAGGGGGGCAACCCTGTTCAGAACTGAACAAGACCTCCAGTCCGCTCCAGTCGGTCTCCGCGAGAATCCGCCCGGCCTCAGCAAGATCGCCAATCATCTTGTCAGTCCGGCGTCTCGGGCAGATCCATGCCCTACCCATGCGAACCTCAGGACGACGATCGCGCGCCTCAGCTTCACCGGGTCCTTCGCCGACCGGGTGGTCCGCTGCAACCGGCGGCCCTCCTCCATCGACAACGCCCGCACGAACACCTCGGGTCTTCGTGCCACGACCGCCTCCCACAACGAGCCTGAGACAAGGCTGCCGCGCCCACCCGCCTAGATCAAATAGCCCAGGAACGTTCAGGGATGAGCCACTGAGAGTGGGCACTCGTTCGAGCGGTCATTGCAAGAATGGCCACTATGCAACGTTTTGAGGTTGAGAGTCTTGCACTTCTCCCGGGGCAGCGCGTCCAGGCGAAGGTTCTCAGCCACGAGCCGTGGGGACTCATGACGTCGATCGAGGGATATGAGCACCTTGGCTCTTCTATCGACCTGTTCCAGCAGGGCGCCCCTCCGCCCAACCATGAGCAGTGGCCGGAGTTGTATCCCGTCGGATCGGCGATCGACACCGTGGTCATGAGAATCAGCCGAGAGCATGCGCCGGCCTGGGTCCGGTTGAGTATCCGGCCGGAGGACCTCCAAGCCTTCCGCGCGATGTGCGACTTCTGCTTGAGGCCCACGATCTTGAGTCCGGGAGGCGACGGCCTCGTCTTGGACATCCGCAGTAACGACGGTGCCGGTGCCACTACGGTCATCGCGCATCGTGAATGCCTAGCCGAGCGTGTAAGCCCGGAAAGCGTTGGACAACAGGCACGAATCCGCAAGGTCGGTCGGCCTTAAGCCCGTCAGCTCGACTTCCCGCCGGGACGATGCTCGATAAGGGCGGCCAAGGACGATCTACATGTGCGAGCGGTCGATCCTCCACGCCCTCGTACGTCATCGATGCGCTGGCCGAGGGTGTTCCGAAGTGAGGACGGAGCTGGTCCGGTCGAGGAAGTTCGCTACGGGTTGGGATGCGCGGTACGGGGTGAGGGCGGTGGTCAGCTGGGATAGGTGGCCTCGGCAGCGGGCCGAATCGACCTGGCCCTGGAGCAGGGTGAGGGACTGGTTCGCGTGGGAGAGGGCCTTCTCCAGGTCGGGGTGGGGCTGGCGGATGTAGGTGGTGGCCAGGAGGGTGTTGCGGAGGGCGTCTTCTCGGGAGTAATCGAGGCCCTGGAGGGATTGGCGCAGGTGGTGGCGGGCGCGGGTGTGGTCGCCGGTGCGTAGGTGGCAGTAGCCGGCTTGGCCGTGGGCGTGGGCCGGGGTCATCCAGTAGCTTCACTCGTCGTGGGGGCTGTGTCGGTCAGGGCATCGAAGGCTTCGTCGATGGAGCGGCGGGTGTCGGTGTCGCGGCGGGCTTCAGGACTGCCGGTAAGGAGATCATTCAGGAGGACCGGCACATGACCGCGCTCAGCTCCGATCACGACGCCAAGTCCACCCAGTCGGTCTCGGCGAGAATCCGGCCAGATCGGGAAGCCCGTCGATCATCGTGCGTGTATGGCGGCTGACGCCCAGGTTGGATCCGAACTCCAGCGGTACAACACAATCTCCAGCAGCACTCGCCGATCTGATGTCTTACCAGCTACCAGGAGGAGGCATAGTCTCGGCTGATCATGGACGATGCGGTAGGTCTGGGCGATTTCGAGGCGGGGCAGGTCTGCCTGGGTGTGGTGAGTTCTGTCGAGCCCTTCGGGGTCTTCGTGGATGTCGGTGGTGTGCGCGGGCTGGTGAGGGTGCCGGAGCTGTCTTGGCAACGGATCGATGCGACCAGCGAGGTCGTCTGCGAGGGCCAGGAAGTCTTGGTGATGGTCCTCCATGCGGATCTTGAGCGCGGGCAGCTGTCTTTGTCGTTGAAGGCGTTGCAGGATGACCCGCTGGTAGAGGTGGCCCGTACTCTGTTGGGCAAAGTGCTCACTGGTCCGGTGACGAAGGTGGTCCCGATCGGGGCTTTCGTTGAGGTGGCCGAGGGCATCGAGGGTCTCGTTCCCCTGGCTGACTTCCATGAGAGGCGCCTGCCGGTCTGCGGCCGGCAACTCCGGGTCTGTCTCCGTGAGATCAATCTTCAGCGACGCCGCGTGGGACTCACGTTGGCCTGAAGGGTTGAAGAGCAGTCGGCGGTCCCCAACTCACCAGCGATGGTCTGGCTGAGGGCGTTCTGTGGTGAGGATGGAGCTCACTCGGTCGAGGAAGCTGGGGTGAAAAAAAAACCCCGGCTCAGGGGGATGAGCTGGGGTTTGTGGAGCGGATGACGGGAATCGAACCCGCGTGGTCAGCTTGGGAAGCTGGAGTTCTGCCATTGAACTACATCCGCTTGGCGGTGTGGGGGCCGCCGGGGGACAGCTTAGCAAGGATCGGGGGGTGTGTGGGAGGGGTGTGGGGGGCGGTAGCGTTGGGCGGGTGTTGCTCTCTGATCGGGATATTCGGGGTCTGGTGGAAGCCGGGCGGGTGGGGATCGAGCCGTTCGATCCGGGGATGGTGCAGCCGTGCTCGGTCGATGTGCGGCTTGACCGGTACTTTCGGGTGTTCGAGAACCACAGGTATCCGCACATCGACCCCGCCGAGGAGCAGAGCGATCTGACGCGGCTTGTGGAGGTGGAGGGGGACGAGGCGTTCATCCTGCACCCGGGCGAGTTCGTGCTGGCGTCCACGTATGAGGTGTTCTCGCTCGCCGACGATGTGGCGGCGCGGCTCGAGGGCAAGAGCTCGCTGGGACGGCTCGGGCTGCTGACGCACGCGACGGCCGGGTGGATCGACCCCGGGTTCTCCGGGCATGTGACGTTGGAGCTGTCGAACGTCGCGACCCTGCCGATCAAGCTGTGGCCCGGGATGAAGATCGGGCAGATGTGCCTGTTCCGGACGTCGTCGCCGGTGGAGCACCCGTACGGGTCGCAGCAGTACGGCTCCCGGTACCAGGGGCAGCGCGGGCCGACGCCGTCGCGGTCCTTCCTGAACTTCCACCGCACCGAGATCAAGGACTAGTCCCAGATCGACAGAAAAGGGGAGCCTCCGGGCTCCCCTTTTCGCGTACCCGGCCCCCGGAAACCCCAGGTCATGCCGCGAAAGGCGAAGCGCCCCTTCGCCGGACAATGGAAACACCGCACGCCCGCAGCGAGGCGGTACACGACCAAACCGAAGAACGCCCGCCCCCGGGAAGGGAACGGGCGTTCAGACGGTCAGGCTGACGGCGTCACTCCGCGGCAGCGGTGACGGCCGGCTCCCCCTTGATGGACTTCAGGAGCAGCTGGGCCACGTCCACGACCTCCAGGGACTCCTTGGCCTCGCCGGAGCTCTTCTTCTCGTTGATGGCGTCGCCGAGCATCACGAGGCAGAACGGGCAGGCGGTGGACACGGTGTCCGGGTTGGTCTCCAGGGCCTCGTCGACGCGCTCGGTGTTGATGCGCTTGCCGATGCGCTCCTCCATCCACATGCGCGCGCCGCCGGCGCCGCAGCAGAAGCCCTTGTCCTTGCAGCGGTGCATCTCCTGCGTCTTGACGCCGGGGACCTTCGCCATGATGTCGCGCGGCTGCTTGTACACCTTGTTGTGACGGCCCAGGAAGCACGGGTCGTGGTAGGTGATGTTCTCCTCGATCGCGGTGACCGGGACGAGCTTGCCGTTGTCGACGAGGTCGGCGAGCAGCTGCGTGTGGTGGACGACCTCGTAGTGGCCGCCGACCTGCGGGTACTCGTTGGCGAGGGTGTTGAAGCAGTGCGGGCAGGTCGCGACGATCTTCTTGACGCCCGCGTCGTTCAGCGTCTCGACGTTCTGCTGCGCCATGCCCTGGAACAGGTACTCCATGCCCAGACGACGGGCCGGGTCACCGGTGCACGCCTCCATCGGGCCGAGGACGGCGAACTTGACGCCCGCGGTGTGCAGGAGTTCCGCGACGGCCTTGGTGGTCTTCTTCGCGCGGTCCTCGAGGGCCCCGGCGCAGCCGACCCAGAACAGGTACTCGGCGTCCTCGGGGATCTTCTCGTCGATGACCTCGACCTCGAAGTCGAGCTCCTCGATCCACTCGAGGCGCTTCATCTCGCCCATGCCCCACGGGTTGCCCTTGTTCTCGAGGTTGCGCAGCATGACGCCGGCCTCGGACGGGAAGGACGACTCGATCATCGCCTGGTAGCGGCGCATGTCGAGGATGTGGTCGATGTGCTCGATGTCGACGGGGCACTGTTCGACGCACGCGCCGCAGTTGGTGCAGGACCACAGGACGTCGGGGTGGATGACGCCGTCTTCGCCGACGAGCGGCTTGTCGACCTCCATGGCGAGCTTCTGCTCGTCGGTGAAGGCTGCCTTCTGCTCGTCGGTGGCGAGCATGTAGGGCGCCTTGTGGAAGGCGTGGTCGCGCAGCTCGAGGATGAGGAGCTTGGGCGACAGCGGCTTCTCGGTGTTCCAGGCGGGGCACTGGGACTGGCAGCGGCCGCACTCGGTGCAGGTCGCGAAGTCGAGGAAGCCCTTCCAGGTGAAGTCCTCGATCTTGGAGCGGCCGAAGAGGTCCTCGTCGGGGTCGGCCTCTTCGAAGTCCAGCGGGGTGCCGTCGGGCTTGGTGACGGGCATCGCCGCGCCGAGGCCGTTCGGGCGGCGCTTGTACAGGACGTTCAGCGGCGCGATGAAGATGTGCAGGTGCTTGGAGTTCACCACGATGACGAGAAACACGAGCGCGACGCCGATGTGCGCCAGGAGGCCGACGGAAGCCAGGACCTTGAGGGTGGTCTCAGAGAAGCCGTCGAGGAGGAGCCCGGTGAGGTAGGAGCCAAAGGCCGCCTTGCCGAACGGGAAGTAGTGCTGGCCGGTGACGGTCTCCAGCGCGGCGAGGGTGCCGCGGAAGAAGAACATCGTCCAGATCACGTTGAAGATCATGAACAGGATCAGCCATGCGCCGCCCAGGTGCGAGCCGAAGAAGCGGGACTTGCGGCCCTTGGTCTTCGGCGCGTTCTTGAACCTGATGATCGCGAAGGTGAGCAGGCCCAGGGCGCACATCACGGCGATGAAGTCCTGGATGAACCCGATCGGTCCCCACGTCTGGACGAACGGGATGTGGGTCTCGAGCCCGAACAGGAGCGCGACGCCGGCTTCCAGGTACACGGTGGCGAGCAGGAAGAACGCCCACATGACGAAGAAGTGGGCGAGTCCCGCGACCGTCCACTTGAGCAGCTTCTTCTGCCCGAGGACCTCGGTGACCTGTCCTTCGACGTCGCCCTTCGGGTCGCGCTTGACGCTCGCCACCCTGTCCGGAGCGGGCTGTCCGCTTCTGAACAGTTTGACGAGGAAGAGCACGCGCTTCCCGGCGAGCGCTAGTGCGACCGCCGTTCCGGCGAGCCCGATGATCAATGTGATCAGGAACACTGTTCCGTCCTCCTGGGGTACGGCCATTGGCTGAAGCGTAGGGCTCGCCGCCAGCTTGATCTCACGCGGGGTCCCAAATTGTACCGACCAGTAACTTATCAAGCCAGGGCCGTGCGCTCGCACCGTAGTGGACCGCTCAAGGTACGAGGTACCCCGCGTTTCCCGTTCGTGACACAACAGACCTTGGAATGGGCGATTTGTGAGGTTAGTCTCAGCGACGCCCCCATCCCCAGGAGCACGCCGAGGCGAAGCAGCCTCACCCGGCTATCCCACCCCCCAAGGAGCCGTGTTCATGCGTCGCGTCATCGCCTCAGGATTCGCCGCGGTGGCCCTGAGTCTCGGAATGGCCGCCACCCCCGCGCAGGCCGCCAACCCCTACACCCCCTCCGAAGCCGACTTCGCCGACTGCCCCGCGAAGCCCGCGGGCGCGTCCGGCTGGACGTGCTTCGTCATGACGGCGCTCGACGGCCAGTTCCGCCTGAAGAACATGAAGGTGCGGATCACCTCCCCGTACCGGCTCACCATCGGCCAGGGCACCGTGAACGGCGCGAAGGTCGCCGTGCTCGGCTCCTTGAAGGGCGACCCTATGCCCTTCGTGACGGGCATCCTCGGAACGCCGCTGGAGATTCCCGACCCCACGGGCTGGCAGGTCAAGATCGAGGCCACCGGGCAGGTCTCGCCGGGCGTCCTGCTGCCGTCCAAGGTCGGCCTCAAGGCCAGGCTCATCGGCGACGGACTGGGCCCGAACTGCTACATCGGGTCGAACGCCGCCCCCGTCGTCATCTCCCCGCGCGTCCAGTGGACGCTGCCGTGGCTCGTGGACGGCAAGCTCCTCACCCAGGCCAAGGCATATGACGACGTCTTCGCCATCGACTGGGCCACCGGCTGCGAAAGCCAACTCCCGAACGTGCTGATCGGGGCGGCGAACGCCACGAGCAACCACTTCGACGTCACGTGGGCCATCCGTCACAAGACCCTCTAAGGACGCTGCGATGAGATTCCGCCGTACCGGGGTCGTCCTTGGCGCCCTCGCCCTCGCGCTCGGCCTTGCGGCTCCCGCCAACGCCGCCGAGCAGTCCTATGTACCCTCCCCCGTCGACTTCGCCGACTGCCCCGCCAAGCCGGCGGGCGTGACGGAGTGGAACTGCTACGTCTCGATCGCCCTCGAGGGCGGCTTCACCCTCGGGACCAACAGGCACGTCCGCATACTCCTCGACAAGCCGCTGCGCGTCACCGCCGCCGAGGGCAAGGCGGCGAACGGCGCCAAGGTGACGGCTTGGGGCGGCATCACCCAGCCGCAGAACTTCAAGGTCGTGACGGTCATCCCGGGCACGAACGTGATCCTCTCGACGCTCCCGGAGATCGAGGGAAGGCTCGTCGGGGTGGGGCTCAACAGGCCCGACTCCATCCACGAGTTCAAGGTGCGTTTCCAGCTGTGGAGCCCGGGCGGCCTGCTCGGGCCGAACTGCACGATCGGCACGGACGCCGCGCCGGTCGTCCTCAAGCCGCAGAGCACGGTGTCGCTGCCGTGGCTGTTCTGGCTGACCCCGGGCATCAAGATCTGGGGCAACGAGAAGCAGTTCGCCCTTCCGGCGTCCACCGGCTGCTCCACCTATCCCCTCCTGGGCCACCCTGACGACCTGCTAGGGCTGCCCGCCGCCTCCGGCGTCAGCTCCGCGGACTTCGTCTGGGCGGTCCGCCAGAAGAAGTTCTGACGCTTCTTCCCCGCACACCCCACCCCCCTCCGGGAGCACCCCATGAAGAAGCTGCTTCGCCGCGCCGCGACCGGGGCGGCCGCCCTGGCCGCCGCGGCCGCGCTCGTCCCCGCCGCACCCGCGGCGGCCGAGAACGGCTACGTCCCGTCCGAGGCCGACTTCGCCAACTGCCCGGTCAAGCCCGCGGGCGCGACGGACTGGACCTGCTTCGTCTCGACGGTCATCGACGGGACCATCGACATCGGCTCCGTGCGCGTCATCGTGGACAAGCCGATCCAGCTCGTCACCGCACAGGGCAAGCTCGCCGACGGCACGGCGGTCGCCAAGGTCGGCGGGCTCAGCAGCGGTGAGCTGACGATCCAGACGCCGCTCCTGGGCACCCCCATCTACACCCAGGACCTCACGGGCACGAAGGTCAAGATCGAGACGACGGGATCGGTCGTCCCGGGCACGGTCATGCCCAAGGAGTTCGGGGTGAAGTTCCGCTTCCTGCACCCGTTCCTCGTGGGCTCCTGCTACGTCGGCAGCAACTCCGCGCCGATCACGGTCAAGCCGCGCATCGGCCTCGCCCTGCCGGAGGTCCGCGAGGGCCTTCTCTTGGCAAAGGTCTGGACGACCGACACGGCCTTCGCGCTGCCCGCCGCGTCGGGTTGCGGGCTGATCCCGGGCGGGCTCGTCGACCTGATCGTCAACGACCGCTTCAAGCTGCCGAACGCCGCGGGCACCAACAAGGCGGCGTGGAACTGGATCGTCCGGCACAAGACCATGTAGCCGATCTCAGCCCCCTCCCCGCCTCCGGACGGTCCCCGCGACCGTTCCACCAGGCCGAACGGGCCCGCCGCCTGCACCCCCGACAGGCATGGCGGGCCCGTTCTTCGTTTCCCGGACGAGCGGGTACATCCCGGAATAGGCTGCGTCACACCGGTGTTCCAGCAACTAAGTTGAGCTTGCTTGACTCAACTCATTTGACAGCACCCGACGCGCGGGGCATTCTGGGATCAGTCAGAGCCCCGATGAGACAGACGGAGGAAGCGGACGATGGCACGTGCGGTCGGTATCGACCTCGGGACGACCAACTCGGTCGTCGCGATTCTGGAGGGCGGCGAGCCCACCGTGATCGCAAACGCGGAGGGGTCGCGGACCACGCCGTCCGTCGTGGCCTTCGCGAAGAACGGCGAGGTGCTCGTCGGTGAGGTCGCCAAGCGGCAGGCCGTCACCAACGTGGACCGGACCATCCGCTCGGTGAAGCGGGAGATCGGCACCGACTGGAAGGTCGGGATCGACGGCAAGGACTTCACCCCGCAGCAGATCAGCGCGTTCGTGCTGCAGAAGCTGAAGCGCGACGCCGAGGCGTACCTGGGCGAGAAGGTCACCGACGCGGTGATCACCGTCCCGGCGTACTTCAGCGACCACCAGCGGCAGTCCACCAAGGAGGCCGGCCAGATCGCGGGGCTGAACGTCCTGCGCATCATCAACGAGCCGACCGCCGCCGCGCTGGCCTACCACCTGGAGCGCGAGGGCGAGGCCACGATCCTGGTCTTCGACCTCGGCGGCGGCACCTTCGACGTCTCGCTGCTCGAAGTCGGCGACGGCGTCGTGGAGGTCAAGGCCACCAGCGGCGACAACCACCTGGGCGGCGACGACTGGGACAACAAGATCGTCGACTGGCTGGTCACCAACTTCAAGAACGCCCACGGCGTGGACCTGTCCAAGGACAAGATGGCGCTCCAGCGCCTGCGTGAGGCCGCGGAGAAGGCGAAGATCGAGCTGTCCTCCTCCACGGAGACCACGATCAACCTGCCCTACATCACGGCTTCGGCCGAGGGCCCGCTGCACCTCGACGAGAAGCTCACCAGGGCCGAGTTCCAGCGACTCACCTCGGATCTGCTCGACCGCTGCAAGGCGCCGTTCCAGCAGGTCATCAAGGACGCCGGGATCACCGTCGACAAGATCGACCACGTGGTCCTGGTCGGCGGCTCCACCCGCATGCCCGCGGTGACCGAGCTGGTCAAGGAGCTGGCCGGCAAGGACCCGAACAAGGGCGTGAACCCCGACGAGGTCGTCGCGGTCGGCGCGGCCCTGCAGGCCGGCGTCCTGAAGGGCGAGGTCAAGGACGTCCTGCTGCTCGACGTCACCCCGCTGTCACTCGGCATCGAGACCAAGGGCGGCATCTTCACCAAGATCATCGAGCGGAACACCACGATCCCGACCAAGCGCTCGGAGACCTTCACCACGGCCGACGACAACCAGCCGTCCGTGGAGATCCAGGTCTACCAGGGCGAGCGCGAGATCGCGGCGTACAACAAGAAGCTCGGCACCTTCCAGCTCACCGGCCTGCCGCCCGCGCCGCGCGGCGTCCCGCAGATCGAGGTCGCGTTCGACATCGACGCCAACGGCATCGTGAACGTCTCGGCCAAGGACCTCGGCACCGGCAAGGAGCAGTCGATGGTCATCTCCGGCGGCTCCGCGCTGCCGAAGGACGACATCGAGCGGATGATGCGCGAGGCCGAGCAGTACGCCGAGGAAGACCGCAAGATCAAGGAGCAGGCCGAGATCCGCAACCAGGCGGAGACCCTCACCTACTCGACGGAGAAGTTCGTCAAGGAGAACGAGGACAAGCTGCCGGAGGACCTCAAGAAGGAGGTCACCGACAGCATCGCCGAGGTGCGCAAGAACCTCGAGGGCACCGACACCGAGCTGATCAAGTCCTCGGCCGAGAAGCTGGCGCAGTCCTCGCAGAAGCTCGGCGCGGCCCTGTACGCCCAGCAGCAGTCCGAAGGCGCCGCCGACGCCGCCGCCCCTGGCGCTGACGACTCCAGCGCGCAGGACGACGAGGTCGTGGACGCCGAGATCATCGACGACGACAAGGACGCCAAGTGAGCAGTTCTCAGGAAGAACCGGTGATCCGCGACTCGCGGCGCATCGATCCTGAGACGGGCGAGCTGCGGACCCCTTCCGAGCAGGAGGAGTCCGCGGCTCCGGCCGACGAGGCGGTCGATGAGTCCTCCGCGGAGCTGCGCGAGCAGCTTGAGGAGCGCACCAGGGACCTTCAGCGGCTCCAGGCCGAGTACGTGAACTACCGCAAGCGGGTGGAGCGCGACAGGGTGGCGGTCCGGGAGCAGGCCATCGCGGGCGTGCTCACCGATCTGCTGCCGATCCTCGACAGCGTCGACAAGGCGCGCGAGCACGACGAGCTCGTCGGCGCGTTCAAGTCGGTGGGGGAGTCCCTGGAGACGACCCTCGGCAAGTTGGGGCTCGAGCGTTACGGGGCGGTCGGCGATCCGTTCGACCCGAACGTGCACGAGGCCCTCACCCACGTCCCGTCCGCGGACGTGGAGGAGGAGTCGGTGCTGGAGGTCTACCAGCCCGGATACCGGATCGGCGAGCGAGTCGTCCGGCCGGCCCGTGTGGTCGTGGCCGGACCGCAGACCTGAACTGACACCTGCCCCGGGGGCGGCGGCACGCCCCCGGGGCAAGATCCGAAGCACATTTCGAAGGGGAGCCGGTGAGCACCAAGGACTACCTTGAGAAGGACTATTACAAGTCCCTCGGTGTCGCCAAGACCGCCACCCAGGACGAGATCAAGAAGTCCTACCGGAAGCTCGCTCGCAAGTACCACCCCGACGCCAACAAGGGCGACGCCGAGGCCGAGGAGCGGTTCAAGGAGATCTCCGAGGCTTACGACGTCCTGTCCGACGACAAGCGCCGCAAGGAGTACGACGAGGTCAGGGCCTACGGGGGCGCGTTCCGTGGCGGCGGCGCGGGCGCGGGCCCGCAGGGCTTCGACCTCAACGACCTGTTCGGCAACGCGCCGGGCGGCGCGGGGGCCGGGGAGCGGCTGGGCGACCTCTTCGGCGGCCTGTTCGGCAGGGGCGGCGGCCAGACCCGCACCACCTCGACGCGCCGGCCGCGCCGCGGCCAGGACGTCGAGTCGGAGGTGACCCTGACGTTCAGCGAGGCGCTGAACGGCATCACCGTCCCGCTCCGCCTGTCCTCCGAGGCCCCCTGCGCGACATGCCGGGGCACCGGCGCGAAGGCGGGCACCCTGCCCCGGGTCTGCCCGTACTGCGACGGCACCGGCCAGGAGACCCGCAACATGGGCGGGTTCGGCTTCGCCGAGCCGTGCAGCCACTGCCACGGCCGGGGCATGGTCGTCGACGACCCGTGCCCGACCTGCCACGGCAGCGGCCGCGCGGTCAGCACCCGCACGATCCAGGCGCGCATCCCCGCGGGCGTGAAGGACGGCCAGACGATCCGGCTCAAGGGCAAGGGCGCGCCCGGCGAGAACGGCGGCCCGGCCGGAGACCTGCTGGTCAAGCTGAAGGTGTCCGGGCACTCGGTGTTCGGCCGCGACGGCGACAACCTCACCGTCACCGTCCCCGTCACGTTCCCGGAGGCGGCGCTCGGCGCGGAGATCATGGTGCCGGTCCATGGCGGCCAGCCCGTCAAGCTCCGCATCCCCGAGGGCACGCCGAACGGGCGCACGTTCCGGGTGCGCGGCCGCGGCGCGACCCGCCGCGACGGCACCAAGGGCGATCTGCTCGCGACCGTCGAGGTGAACGTGCCGCAGAAGCTCACCGAGGAGGAGCGCGGGGCGCTCACCGAGCTGTCCCAGACCCACCGCGGCGACGACCTGCGCCAGAGCCTGGTGCAGCAGGCAAGGGAGGGGTAAGTGGAGTTCCCCGACGACACCCCGGTCTATGTCATCTCGATCGCGGCGCAGCTGTCGGGACTGCACCCGCAGACGCTGCGTACCTACGACCGCATGGGGCTCGTCTCCCCCGGCCGGGCCTCCGGCCGGGGCCGCAGGTACTCCGCGCGCGACATCGCGGCGCTGCGCGAGATCCAGCGGCTCTCCCAGGAGGAGGGGGTCAACCTGGCGGGCATCAGCAAGATCCTCGAACTCCAGCGGGTGAACGACGAGCTGCGCGACGAACTCGCGCGGCTGCGTCGGCTTGTCGAGGACATGGGCAGCGAGCTGGAGTCCACCCGCGCGGTGGCCGCGAGGCTGGCGCAGATGCGCGGGGAGGGGCGCGGGGGCGACCTCGTCCCGATTCGCCAGACCGGGGTCGTGCTCTGGCGGAAACAGCAGGATTGACGGTTTTTCGAACGCGGGGGTTGAGCCAATGGACTACAAGCTGACCAACAAGAGCCAGGACGCGGTCTCGGTCGCGGTCCGCAGGGCGGCCTCGGAGGGCAGCCCCCAGGTCGAGCCGGCGCATCTGCTGGCGGCGCTGCTGGCGCAGAACGAGGGCACCACGGTGCCGCTGCTCGAGGCGGTGGGCGCGGACCCGTCGGCGATCCGGCGGCGCACCGAGGAGCTGGTCGCGGGCCTGCCGAAGGCGCAGGGCTCGACGGTCTCCGCGCCGCAGACGTCGCGGCAGCTGCTCGCCTCGCTGAACACCGCGGCCTCGCGCGCCCGCCAGCTCCAGGACGAGTACGTCTCGACCGAGCACCTGCTGGTGGGCCTGGCGACGGACGGCGGCCAGGTCGCCGAGCTGCTGCGCGAGTACGGCGCGAACCCCGACGCCCTGCTCGACGCGTTCGAGAAGGTGCGCGGGCACGGCCGCATCACCAGTGAGAACCCCGAGGACACGTTCCAGTCGCTGGAGAAGTACGGGGTCGACCTCACCCAGAAGGCGCGCGACGGCAAGCTCGACCCGGTCATCGGCCGGGACGGCGAGATCCGCAGGACAGTCCAGGTCCTGTCGCGGCGCACCAAGAACAACCCTGTGCTCATCGGCGAGCCCGGCGTCGGCAAGACCGCGGTGGTCGAGGGGCTCGCCCAGCGGATCGTCACCGGCGACGTGCCCGAGTCGCTGCGCGACAAGCGGCTCATCTCGCTCGACCTCGGCGCGATGGTCGCCGGCGCGAAGTTCCGCGGCGAGTTCGAGGAGCGCCTGAAGGCGGTCCTGAACGAGATCAAGGAGTCCGAGGGCCAGATCATCACGTTCATCGACGAGCTGCACACCGTGGTCGGCGCGGGCGCGGCCGAGGGCGCGATGGACGCGGGCAACATGCTGAAGCCGATGCTGGCGCGCGGCGAGCTGCGCATGATCGGCGCGACGACGCTCGACGAGTACCGCGAGCGGATCGAGAAGGACCCGGCGCTCGAGCGGCGCTTCCAGCAGGTTTTTGTGGGCGAGCCCTCGGTCGAGGACACCATCGCGATCCTGCGCGGCCTCAAGGGCCGGTACGAGGCGCACCACCAGGTCCAGATCTCCGACTCCGCGCTCGTCGCGGCGGCCACGCTGTCGGACCGTTACATCACCTCGCGGTTCCTGCCGGACAAGGCGATCGACCTCGTCGACGAGGCGGCGTCCCGGCTGCGGATGGAGATCGACTCGCGTCCCGTCGAGATCGACCAGCTCCAGCGCACGGTCGACCGGATGAAGATGGAGGAGATGGCGCTCGCCAAGGAGTCCGACGAGGCTTCGAGGCAGCGGCTTGAGAAGCTGCGCGCGGACCTCGCCGACAAGCAGGAGCACCTGCACGGCCTCGTCGGCCGCTGGGAGCAGGAGAAGGCCGGCCTGAACCGCGTCGGCGAGCTGAAGAAGAAGCTCGACGACCTGCACAGCCTCGCCGAGCGGGCACAGCGCGAGGGCGACTTTGAGACCTCGTCGCGGCTGCTTTACGGCGAGATCCCGTCGCTGGAGAAGGAGATCTCCCAGGCGTCGGAGGACGCCGAGACGCGCGGCGCGATGGTGAAGGAGGAGGTCGGCCCCGACGACGTCGCCGACGTGGTCTCCGCCTGGACGGGCATCCCCGCGGGGCGGCTCATGGAGGGCGAGACCGCCAAGCTGCTCCGCATGGAGGACGTCATCGGCGGCCGCCTCATCGGGCAGCACGACGCCGTCGTCGCGGTCTCCGACGCGGTGCGCCGCTCGCGCGCGGGCGTCGCCGACCCCGACCGTCCGACCGGCTCGTTCCTGTTCCTCGGCCCGACCGGCGTCGGCAAGACCGAGCTGGCCAAGGCGCTCGCGGACTTCCTGTTCGATGACGAGCGCGCGCTCACCCGCATCGACATGTCGGAGTACTCCGAGAAGCACAGTGTCGCCCGGCTCGTCGGTGCACCTCCCGGTTACGTGGGGTATGAGGAGGGCGGGCAGCTCACCGAGGCGGTCCGGCGCAGGCCGTACAGCGTGGTGCTGCTCGACGAGGTCGAGAAGGCGCACCCCGAGGTCTTCGACCTGCTGCTCCAGGTCCTTGACGACGGCCGCCTCACCGACGGCCAGGGCCGCACCGTCGACTTCCGCAACACCATCCTCATCCTCACCTCCAACCTCGGGTCCCAGTACCTTGTCGACCAGTCGCTGAGCAAGGACGAGCAGCGCGAGGCGGTGATGAAGACCGTGCGGATGGCGTTCAAGCCGGAGTTCCTGAACCGGCTGGACGACGTCATCGTCTTCGACGCCCTCTCGCAGGACGAGCTCGCCGAGATCGTCGACCTCCAGGTCCACCGCCTCGCCGACCGCCTCGCCGACCGCCAGCTCTCGCTGAAGGTCTCGCCGGACGCGCGGGCGTGGCTCGCCCGCACGGGCTTCGACCCGGCTTACGGCGCGCGTCCGCTGCGCCGCCTTGTGCAGACCTCGATCGGCGACCAGCTCGCCAGGGGCCTGCTGTCGGGGGAGATCCGCGACGGCGCGGAGGTCACCGTCGAGGTGGATCCGGCGACGGACAAGCTCGTCGTGCGCTCCACGGTGCCGCTCAGCAAGCGCTGAGCCGCCTTTCCAGGCCCGCTTTCCCACCCCGGGAGGCGGGCCTTTTCCTTTCCCGTCGATGAATTTCCGCGGCCCGCCGATAATGGGTTGACTTCCCGCGCGGGGACGGGCTAATGTTCTGGCCATGGAGATCTGATCCTTCCGGTAGCAGCCGCTCAGCGGCTCCCGCAGCACGGCTGAGAGCCCGTGGCGTCGCCCAACGCGCCGCCGTAGGCGGGCGTACAGCGCTCGTTGTCCTGACGCCTCACCCGTGCCCTTCCCTTACTGAGACCTCGCGCTTCGACGGCGTTCGCCGTCGGCCTCGCGCGGCGTCCCTTTTCTTCGGAACCTTTTCCGGAATTCTTCCGTGCCTTCGGCGTGAAATGCGCTGTGCGCGACTTCTGAATACCGCTGTGCCGGGTGTTCCTTTGTCGTGCCGCCATTCGTTGCCTGAGCGCGCGATTCTTTCCGCACTTCTTCGAGGAGTCGCCCATGCCTGCTACCGGCCTGCCCTCATTTCCCCTCGGCCCGTCCGCCGTGCCGTCCGGCCCTGACCGTCAGGAGGTCCGTGTGACCGTTCCCGCTCGCCGCCCCGCCCCCGCCGCCCGTGAGGAGAACCGCATGACCGCCCTTCCCGACGCCGTCGCCGCCACCGCCCAGAACGCCGAGCACGCCCAGAACGAGGAGCCGCGCATGCCCGCCGCCGTGAACGCCGCCCAGACTTCCGCCCCGACCGCCGACCAGCAGGAGGAAACCCTTATGCGCGCTTCCCTTCCCGTCACCGCCGTGTTCCCCGTGTCCGCCGCCGACGCGAGCCAGACGCCCGCCAAGCCCGCCCGCAGGTCGGGCAAGAAGGCCGCGCTGAAGCGCACCGACAGGCGGGCCGCCGCGATGGCGCAGCGCAGCCGCGGCAACGCCAGGACCCTGCCGACCCGGCGGATGAACAACCGCGCGGGCCGCTGACGCCTTGACCCGCACGCGACAGCCCGTCCCCGGAAGGGGGCGGGCCGCGTCCCGTTTCCCGGGGCGCAAGGCGGGGCGTGTGGACGGGGGGCGGCGGTTCCGGTGCAATGGTGGGTATGACGGGATTGGTGCTGGGGCCGCTGCTGCGGTGGGTCGGGGAACACGGCGCGACGGTCTGGGTGGAGACGTCCGAGTCCTGCGAGGTGACCGTGCTCGGGCGCACCGAGCCGACCTTCGCCGTGCACGGCCACCACTACGCGCTGGTGGACGTCGACGGGCTCGAACCCGGCTCCACCACCCCGTATGAGGTGCACCTCGACGGGCGCAGGGTGTGGCCGGAGGCGGGCACCGAGTTCCCGCCGAGCGCGATCCGGACCGTCGATCCGGCGCGTCCGTCGGCCGTCGCGTTCGGGTCGTGCCGGGTCGCGCCCGCCGCGACCGAGACCCACGGGATCGACGCGCTCAGCGCGTTCGCGCACGAGCTGAAGAACGGCGCGGCGTTCCCCGACGTCCTGCTGATGATCGGCGACCAGGTGTACGCCGACGGCACGGGCGACCGTATGAAGGCGTTCATCAGGGGCCGCCGCGACATCACCGTGCCGCCCGGCGACGAGATCGCCGACTTCGAGGAGTACACCGAGCTCTACCGGCTCGCCTGGACCACCGATCCGGCCGTGCGCTGGCTGCTGTCCACGGTCCCGACCCGCAGCGTGTTCGACGACCACGACGTGCGCGACGACTGGAACACCTCGTACTCGTGGCGGCAGTCCATGGACGCGCTGCCGTGGTGGCGGCGCAGGATCGTCGGCGGGATCGGCGCGTACTGGGTCTACCAGCACCTGGGCAACCTGTCGCCGGAGGAGCGCCGCGCCGACAAGATCCTCGCGGCGGTGCGCGGCGCGGCCGACGGCGGCGCGGTCCTCGACGAGTTCGCCGACCTCGCCGACCGCGAGCCGGCGACGGCAAGGTGGTCGTTCCGCTTCGACCTGGGCCGCACCCGTGTCGTGGTCGTCGACAGCAGGGCGTCCCGGCTGCTCACGGCCGACCGCCGCGCGATGCTGGACGACGCCGAGCACGCCTGGCTCGACCGGCAGCTGACGGGCGGGGTCGACCAGCTGCTCATCGCGAGTTCGCTGCCGTTCCTGCTGCCCCCGGTGATCCACTACGCGGAGGCGTGGAACGAGCCGCTGGCCGCGCGCGGTGCCGACGGGTTCGGCGAGAAGCTGCGCAGGTACGCCGACCTCGAGCACTGGGCCGCGTTCCGGGCGAGCTTCGCCAAGGTCGCCGAAGCGGTCGTGGAGGTCGCGCGCGGCGGACGCGGCGTGCCGCCCAAGACGATCGCGTTCCTGGGCGGGGACATCCACTACAGCTACCTCGCCAAGGCGCGCGGCGGCCTGCCGATCTTCCAGGCGGTCTGCTCGCCGTTCCGCAACCCGCTCAACGGCCCGTTCAAGTGGGCGAACCGCATCGCGTGCCTCCGCGTCCTGAACGGCCCGGCCCGCCTGTTCGCCAGGACGACGGGGGTCCGCCGCCCGCCGTTCTCCTGGCGCCTCACCGACGGCCCCTGGTTCCACAACGCCATCGCCACCGTCACCCCCGACTCCGTCGTCTGGCACACCCCCAAAACAGGCACCGCCCTACGCGTCCTACGCTCGGCCCCCCTCACCCCGAACTGACCCCCCACCCACACCCAAACCCACCCTGACCTGCCGATTTCCCCGCCGAAAAAAGTTATCCACAGATCGCGCGGATCGGCGTTCGGCGCGGTTTCAGTGCGATCTACTGGGGAACAGGAACCGAAAACCTGTTCGAAGGAGATCGCAATGAACCGCTGGAACACCCTCAAGTCCCGCGCCCTGCACACCCTGCGCCGCGCACTGCGATCCGCAGCACACCACCTCACCGCCACACACCGAGCGACCCCGCCCATGGCGCGGCGAGCAGCCCCGCACCCTGCCCAGCAAACACCCGCGCACGCGGCCCAGCGCGAAGGCCCGCCCGTGGCCCAGCAGGAACGCACGCAGGCGGCACAGCGCGAAGGATCGCGCGTGGCGCGGCAGGAACACTCGCGCGCGGCACAGCGCGAAGAGCCGCGCATGGTGCGGCAGGAACACACGCAGGCCGCGCCGCGCGAAGGACTTCGCGTGGCGCGGCGGGGACGCTCGCGCGCGACACAGCGGGAAGGGCCGGGCGTGGCCCAGCAGGAACGCACGCAGGCGGCACAGCGCGTAGGGCCGCGCACCGCACAGCAAGCACAGGTAGACGCGGCACCGCGCGAAGGACCGCGTTCGGCGCTGCGGGGACGCTCGCGCGCGGCACAGTGGGAAGGCCCACGCGGCGCACAGCAAGCACACGCGCACGCGGCCCAGCGAGAAAGGCCGGGTGTGGTGCGGCAGGGACGCGCGCAGGTGGCGCGGTGCGGAGGGACGGGTTGGGGGTTGTGGGGACGGGCGCGCGGCGGGCGCGGGGGAGTGAGGGGTGGGGGGAGGGGGCAGGCGCGTGGTGGGCGCGCCTGTGTGGGGAGGGGGGTTGGGGGGTCAGGCGTCGAGGAGGGCGTCGTATTCGTCCTCGGGGCGGCCGAGGTCGACGCGGGCGCGGAAGCGCAGGCGCAGCAGGCCCTCGAGGCTCTCGGCGGCGTCGCCCCTGGTGCGCTCGGGCAGCGCGAGCACGAGGTCCGCGCCGTGGGTCGACCAGGTGTGCGCGCCAAGCAGGTCGCCGTGCTCGTAGAGGATCTCGGCGACCGAGCGGTACACCTCGGGGTCGGTTGGGGCGCTGTCGCGGATCTCGGCGAGCAGGCCGACGGCTCCCGCGTTGTCGCCGAGCTTCAGCAGCGCGTCGGCGAGGTAGACGCGGGCGTCGCCGTAGGTCTCCCCGCCGTCTTCGATGGCGCGGCGGTACACCTCGGCCGCGCGGGAGTGGTCGCCCGCGTGCTGGAACTGTTCGCCGGCCCGCAGCAGCAGCATCGCGCGGGTCAGGCCCTCTTCCCGGGTCGCGTTGTCCGCCCAGTCGGCGAAGGTCACCGCCGCGGCGCGGTGCTCTCCGGTCCGCAGGCTGTCGAACTCCAGGTCGTCGAGATCGCCTTCGGTCACGTGGGTCACGGCTTAGACGTTACCCGCGCGCCCCCGGCAAAACCGGGAGATTACTCAAGATCAGCGGAAGGTGGCGGCCGTGTCACCTACGGGAGCGCTCGAGCGCGTCCCAGAATCCGCGGCGCAGCGAGTGCCGCACCTCGTCGTGCAGCAGGAAGTCGATCGGCAGCGCCGAGCCCTGGAGCAGGCGCGCCTCAAGGTCCGAGGGCATGCGCGGCTTGCGGGCGAGCACCGCCTCGAGCCACAGGGCCGGGGCGTCGCGGGCGACGGACTCGCCGAACTCCTGGCCCTCGGTGTGCGCGGCCTTGACCGCGTCGGAAAGGCTCGGGCCCGCGGCGGGCACCGCGGGGGCCTGCGGCACGACCGGGAGCGCGGGCGAGGCGGTGTAGGAGGGCATGGCGGGCGCGGCCGCCGCCGGGGGCGTCAGCGGGTAGGCCGAGGGCGCGGTCCCGAACGGCGAGGCCGAGGAGGTGCTGCCGAACTGGGAGGCGGCCGTGCCGAACTGCGAGGCCGTCGCGGGCTGCGCGGGGGCCGGGACCGCGAACGGGTTCGGGGTGACCGGGCCGGTGTTCAGATAGCTCGGCTGCGCGGGCGCGGCCGGGGCGGGAGTCTGCGAGGGGGTGGTGAACGGGATACCGCTGAGCACGTTCGACGCGGCGCTCGACGGCGAGGGCAGCTGCGGCGCGGCCGGGGCGGCGGGCGGCGCGGCGACCGGGGCCGCGACGGGCGCGGCGGCGGGCGGCGCGGCGCTGACGGCGGGGGCGGCCGACGCGCCGAGCCCGTTGGCCAGGGAGCTGAGCGTGGAACCGTTGGACGAAGCGGCCGCGAGGACGCTGGCGAGGGAGGCGGGCATCGAGGAGCCGGACATCGAAGAGGAGGACACCGACCCCGAGGTCGAGGCCGACAGCGCCGCGGACAGCGACGCCGAGGACTCGGCGGGACGCTCGGTCGACAGCGCGACGTAGGGGCGCAGATGGCCCGCGCCGATCTCGATGAGGTCGTCGCACTCCTGGCGCAGCACCCGGGAGATGGTCCAGTTGCCGTCGACGGCGACGTGCACGACGGTGACGCGGATGCCGAGGTCCTGTGCGTCCTGCAGGACGGCGGCGAGGTCCTCGTCGCCGCTGACGACGACGGCGTCGGCGATCGCGCGGTTGCGCGCGAGGGTCATGAGGTCGCGGTGCAGCTCGGCGTCGACGCTCTCGCGGCGGCCCGGACGGCTGCGGCCAAGCCGGAGTTTGAGTCCCGGCAGGTCGGCCAGCGCCTCCTGCTCGGGCGTCCGGCGTCCTTCCACGCTCGTCTCGTACCAGTAGCAGCGCAGCAGCGGCATTCCGGCGCGTTCCCGGGCGAGATTGCCCAGCAACTGGAGCAGTCCTGCGAAATCCCAGGACACCTGCTCGCGTTGGCGGATTCCGTGCACCGCCATCGCGCCGTCAGCCAGCAGATAACCGGCGTCTACGAACAGCGCACAGCGTTCCACGAGGCAACACCTCTCCGACCCCGAGTGGAGGTCTGCGACCCGAATCGACCCAGCTCAGAGCCCGGGCAGCTCCAGCGTAATGAAAGCCACTCCCGCCGTAAGCCGTTCCGGCGATTCGTCATCCTCTTACCGTGCCCGTACCGGGCGCAAGGGTGAGAACACAGGTGGAGTGGGTGAAGACCGTTGCTGGGCGCGGACGCTACCAGCCGTTCCGGTCTGTCCGTTAAGGAGTTCACATGATCTTTACGGCGGATCTCGACAACGGTCAGCTCCGCAGCGGGGCCGTTACCGTCACCACACCCGCCACATAGGCGTCGGCCTTGGTGGTGAGCGAGACCGCCGACCTGCCTCCGAGCTCGGCCTCGTGGCCGATGACGTCGACGCCGAAGGTGAGGGACTGCCCGACGGCCCCTTCCGCGACGCTTCTGAAGGCGTTGTCTCCACCGAGGGCCCTTCCGTCGAGGGTGATCTTGTCGTCGGCGAGTTCCTCGTCGCCCTCCCAGACGACGAAGCCGAGGTCGGCGGGGATCGCGGCGGGTAGGAGCCCGTCGAGGGGGACCTGGAGGGTGTCGGCCCCGGTGGGGCCGAGCGCGCGGGCCCCGTCGAGGACCATGGCGCGGCTGAGGGGCGCGGAGACGTCTTCGGAGACGACGACGAGGCTCCAGCCCGCGTAGCGGCCCACGCCCTCGTCGCCCCGCACGTCCGCGACGGTCCACTCGCCCGTGCCGCCCGCTTTGACCTGGGCGGTGACGTCGGCGAAGGACTGGTAGGCGGGGTAGCCGGGGAGGTCGACGACGTCGGTCTGCTCGGCCTGGACTGACTTGTAGCCGCCGGAGGGGGCGCGGAGCTTGGCCGTCGCGCCGTCGCGGCCGACGCCGGACCAGTAAAGGCCCGCGAAGAGGACGCGGCCGGGGAGGGTGAGGCGCGCGGAGCTCGACCGGGTGGTGGAGGGCTCGGCGTCGAGGTCGAGTGACGTCATCTTCCACAGGTCGTTGTCGAGCCTGCCGCCCTTGCGCTGTCTCGCCTCGGCGCAGCCGCGCTCGTTCTCCCGGCAGCTCAGCAGCGCGTTCCCGGCCCGCAGGACGCGCACCCGCCCGTCCACCGCGTAGCGCGCGGGAAGCCCGGCGGCGCGGACCCCGGCCTTCCCGCGCGCGGTGACGCGGGTGCCGGACGACCGCACCGCGACGGACGGGGCGGCCCCCTGCCTCGCCCCCGCCGCGACGTTGACGTGAAGGTAAGCGGAGGAGGACCCTCCGGCGGGCAGTCCCGCCCTGGTGCACCGCAAGGCCGCGTCCGCGGGACGGCACGCCCACCCGTCGCCCAGGGGGACCCGGGCGGCCCAGCCCGCCGCCGCCCTTCCGGCCCCTGCCCCGTCGAGGACGACGCCCTCGGGGAGTGACACGTCGGCGATGATGTCGTCGGACGCCCCTCGCCCCGCGTTCCGGACGGCGAGCGCCACGATCCCCCGGCTCCCCGGCAGCAGCGCTCCGACGGTCCCGATCTCGGCGAGCAGCTTGGGCAGGAGCGGCGGCGAAGGCGACGCGGACGGCACGGCAGGGCCGCTCCCCTGCCCGTTCTGCGGCCCCGACGACACGGGCTCGGGCCGCACGGGCTGCGCGGGAAGCTGCGCCGACGAGGGCTTGGCGGGCGACGGTCTCGCGGGCGAGGGCCGCGCCGGAACCCCGGACTCCCCTCCCCCCGGCTCGGCGGCCTCCCCGCCCGGGGCCTCCGGCGCGACGCCCGGGGGCGCGGCAGCACCGGGAGCCTCCGGAGGCGACGTGTTCGACGTGGGCAGCGCCATGACGGCCGCCGCCACGAGCGCCACCGCGACGCCCGCCCCCGCCGCGTTGCGCGCCTTCTTGGGCGTCCTGCCCCAAAGCAGGCCGAGCCCCGCGAGCCCGCCCTTGGCGAGGTAGGACGCCGCCCCGAGCCCGAGGACGAGCGGCGGGAGGTGCGTGCCCAGCGCCTGGTTGACGTGGTGCAGCTCCTCGTAGATCTCCTTGCAGACCGGGCACGAGCTGAGGTGCCGGTCCATCTTGTCGCGGCCGCGCGATCTGCCGGAGTCGCGCACCAGCCGGGGAAGCATGTCGAGCACCGGCACGCACTCGGCGTCGAGCCGCGCCGGGTCGAGCCGTTCCGGAACGTGCATCCGCAGGTAGGCGGTCCGCAGCCCCTCCTTGGCGCGCATCGCCAGGACGGAAGTGCCGTTGGCGCTGAGCCCGAGGACCTTGCCCGCCTGGGCGGGCTTCTCCCCCTCGACCACGGTGTGCCACAGGACCGCCTGCCAGCGCTCGGGCAGGGAGAGGTACGCCCGGACGATCAGTTCGTTCTCCAGCCCTGCCAGTGCCGGATCGACGAACGGAACGCCCGGGTCGTAGCTCTCGATGGCGTCGGTGCTTGTCTCGCGGAACCGCCGCCGGTAACGGTCGACGACGGTTCTGCGCAGCGAGGTGAGCAGGTAGGGCCGGAACGCGTCCGAAGGGCCACCGCCGCGCTGGATGACGGCGAGGACCCGGGTGAAGGCGTCGGCGACCGCGTCGTCGGCCTCGGCGTCGCCGTCCACGAGCGAACGGGCGAGGCGTCGTGCCGCGTCCTTGTGCCTTTCGTACAGCACCCCGTACACGGCGGTGTCGCCTTGCCGTGTCCGCTCGATGAGTTCGGCGTCGCTCGGCCCGACGGCCTGCTGCTCCCCCATGGCACCCCCTTTGCAGCCGAAGAGTAATCTATTGGCTACGGACAGTGCTTAGGGGTGTTTCCGCGAACGGGCGTATGACCCGCCGTCGCGAGGATCTTTACCTTCTTCCGCCGGGCGGCGGACGGTCAGAGTTGGGCGATCATCTTGCTGAGCGTCTCGGAGAGGTTCTGCGGCTCGGTGTGCGCCGCCTCCCACGCGCGGGCCCGCGCGGCCTTGAGCCGCGCGTCGTCGGGCGAGGTGGCCAGGAACGCGCAGGGCGCGTCGGGCCAGTCGCCGTTCAGGACGGGCAGGTCGGCGTCGAGGAAGACGTATCCGCCGACCAGCCGGTGCGCGGCCTTCTGCGCCACCGCGAGCGACGGCAGCAGCGGCCCGGCGGGACCGTGCCCGACCAGCACCAGCGGGGCCTCGGGGGCCGCGGCGGCGATGGCGAGCGCGGTGCCCGCGACATAGCGGGCGCCGGTGGCGGGATCGTCGGTGGGCTGCGGAACGACGACGTGCAGCCCTTGCGTACGCAGTTCGTCGGCCAGCCCGCCCGGAAGCGGGGCGCCCAAGAGAACGAGAGTGCCTGGCGTCATGCACCCATCGTGACATCCCGCACCTGATCGGGTGCGGACCGGGACCCCGCCAGCCGCGCGGAGGCCGGGCAATAGGCTTGTCGGCGTGAGCGACCGCGATGAGCTACTGCAAGAGATCAAGAACAAGGCCGTGGTGCACGGCGACTTCACCCTTTCCTCCGGCAAGAAGGCGTCCTTCTACGTCGACCTGCGCCGGGTCACCCTCGACGGCAAGGCCGCGCCCCTCATCGGCAGGGTGATGCTCGACCTGACCACCGATCTCGGCTACACCGCCGTCGGCGGCCTCACGCTCGGCGCGGACCCGGTGGCGACCGCGATGCTCCACGCGGCCGCCGCGCGCGGCCAGATGCTCGATGCCTTCGTGGTCCGCAAGGCCGCCAAGCAGCACGGGATGCAGCGCAGGATCGAAGGCCCCGACCTCTCCGGCAGGCGCGTGCTCATCGTCGAGGACACCTCGACGACGGGCGGCTCGCCCCTGACCGCCGTGGAGGCGGCCCGTGAGGCGGGCGCGACGGTGGTGGGGGTGGCGACGGTCGTGGAGCGCAGCGCGGCCGAGCCGATCACCGCGGCGGGTCTTGAGTACCGCTACGCCTACGACCTGCCCGACCTGGGCCTCTGACGCCCGGCGAGCCGGGGCCCGGTCAGTCTTCGACGCTTTCAGTCTTCGACGCTGCGGGCCTCGGCGTCGCCCTCCACGAAGGAGATCGTCACCTTCCCCGCGGGGAGTTTGAGCGTCTCGCCGTCGATGTCGACCCGGACGGCCGAGGAGTCGCCGATGGTGACGTCCACGTCGGGCCACAGCACCTCGCGCATGTCGCCCTTGACGAACTGGCCGCGCCAGTAGACGGGTGTGTTCCCGGGTCCCGCGGCGAAGACCTCGACCTTGCGGACGAACTCGATCGTCGCGTAGACCTTGCGTTTCGCGTCGGTCGTCGCGGTCATGTTGGACGCTTCGCTGGTCGGGGGGTCGGAAGGGCCAAGTGCCTCAGATTTCATTGAACTGACGAGAGCCGCGCCGCCGACCACCACAAGGCCGAGAGCGAGCGCGACGCCGACGGCGATGATCAGGATGTTGACGAGACCACGAGGGTCATTTCGGTGACGGCCCACGGTGATGAGACTAGCGACACAAGTGGGGTTCAGCGAACGAAACCGTGCATCCGTGACCCATGAGACCAACCAGTGTTCACTACCCCAGTCACGGACATCTACTCGACCCCCGCCCTACCCGGCCAAACCCCATGTCACAGCCAAACCCCATCCGGAGAGCCACGAAGGCGTACGAGATAGTAGGGGGCAGAGGCAGACCATCGCCGCACCCTCCTGCGGCACCGTCGTGCGCGCGCGACGGCTGACCTGCCCCGGATGAGAGGAACGCACATGCCCATCGCCACTCCCGAGGTCTACGCGGAGATGCTCGACCGCGCCAAGCAGGGCGGATTCGCCTACCCGGCGATCAACGTGACCTCCAGCCAGACCCTGAACGCCGCCCTGCGCGGCTTCGCCGAGGCGGAGAGCGACGGCATCATCCAGGTGTCGACCGGTGGAGCCGAGTACCTGTCCGGTTCCCTCAAGAGCATGGTGACGGGCTCCGTGGCGTTCGCCGAGTACGCCCGCGTCGTCGCCGCCCAGTACGACGTGCAGATCGCGCTGCACACCGACCACTGCCCCAAGGACAAGCTCGACGGGTTCATGCGGCCGCTGATCAAGATCTCCCAGGAGCGGGTGGCGGCGGGCCAGGAGCCGCTGTTCCAGTCGCACATGTGGGACGGCTCGGCGGTGCCGCTGAAGGAGAACCTGGAGATCGCGGTCGACCTGCTCGCCGAGTCGGTCAAGGCGAAGACGATCATGGAGATGGAGATCGGCGTCGTCGGCGGCGAGGAGGACGGCGTCTCGCACGAGATCAACGAGAAGCTGTACACCACCGTCGAGGACGCGCTGGAGACCGCCGCCGCGGTGGGCACCGGCGACAAGGGCCGCTACATCCTCGCGGCCACCTTCGGCAACGTGCACGGCGTTTACAAGCCGGGCGCGGTCAAGCTCCGTCCGGAGGTCCTGAAGGAGCTCCAGGACGCCGTCGGGGCCGAGTACGGCAAGGACAAGCCGTTCGACCTGGTGTTCCACGGCGGCTCGGGCTCGTCGCTCGAGGAGATCCGCGAGGCGCTGTCCTACGGCGTCATCAAGATGAACATCGACACCGACACCCAGTACGCCTTCACCCGCCCGGTCGCCGACCACATGCTGCGCAACTACGACGGCGTCCTGAAGGTCGACGGCGAGGTCGGCAATAAGAAGCAGTACGACCCGCGTTCGTGGGGCAAGGCCGCCGAGGCGTCCATGACCGCGCGGATCGTGACGGCCTGCGAGGACCTGCTCTCGGCCGGCAAGAAGATCAAGTAAGCCCCTGGCGGTGAGGGCGGGGGCCGGGATGCCTAGCATGCGGGTATGAGCCAGAACCTGCTGGGCGGCCCGGCCCCCACCCTTCTTCCCGACGAGCCCGAGGCCGCGAAGCTCCTCGCCGACGGCGTCGAGCCGCACGAGGTGGCGGCCAAGTTCCCGACCTACCCGGCGGCCTGGGCGCAGCTGGCCGAGGGCGCGTTCGAGCGCGGCGACGTCATCGAGTCCTACGCCTACGCCAGGACCGGCTACCACCGGGGCCTGGACGCGCTGCGCCGCAGCGGCTGGAAGGGCCACGGGCCGATTCCGTGGGAGCACGAGCCCAACCGCGGCTTCCTGCGCGCGCTGGCCGCTCTCGGCCGGGCCGCCGCCGCGATCGGCGAGGACGGCGAGGCAGAGCGCTGCCGCACGTTCCTGCGCGACTCCAGCGAGAGCGCCGCGCAGGCGCTGGGCTAGAGTCCGCAGTTTCCGTGATGGACGCCTCCGGGTAGGATTCCATCGCAAGAGGCCCCTTGTTCGCTTGCGATCAGGGGCTTTTCTATTGGCCTTGAAGGAGATCGTCAGATGCCGGCCATCGTGCTCGTCGGTGCTCAGTGGGGCGACGAAGGCAAGGGAAAGGCGACCGACCTGCTCGGCGGGAAAGTCGACTACGTCGTCCGCTACCAGGGGGGCAACAACGCCGGACACACCGTCGTCATCGGGGACAAGTCCTACGCGCTGCACCTCCTGCCATCGGGGATTCTGTCCCCTGACGTCGTGCCGGTCATCGGCAACGGCGTCGTGATCGACCCGGGGGTGCTGCTCCAGGAGATCGAGGGGCTGATGGCCCGCGGCGTCGACTGTTCACGCCTGTTGATCTCGGCGAACGCGCATCTGATCATGCCCCACCACCGTGCCCTGGACAAGGTGTCCGAGCGGTACCTGGGCAAGGCCAGGATCGGCACCACCGGACGCGGGATCGGTCCCGCCTACGGCGACAAGATCGCGCGGATGGGCGTCCGGGTCCAGGACCTGTTCGACCCCGGCATCCTCCAGAAGAAGGTGGAGCTGTCGCTGCGGGAGAAGAACCAGGTCCTCACCAAGGTCTACAACCGGCGGCCGATGCTGGTCGAGCCGATCGTCGAGGAGTACCTGGGCTACGGCGAGCGGCTGCGCCCGTACGTCGCCAACACCGAGCTGATCATCAACCAGGCGCTCGACGCCGACAAGGTGGTCCTGCTCGAGGGCGCCCAGGGCACGCTGCTGGACATCGACCACGGCACGTACCCGTTCGTCACGTCGTCCTCGCCGACCTCGGGCGGCGCGTGCGCCGGCTCGGGCGTCGGGCCGACGAAGGTGACGGGCGTCATCGGCATCCTCAAGGCGTACACCACGCGGGTCGGCTCGGGACCGTTCCCGACCGAGCTGCTCGACGACATGGGCGAGTACCTGCGCACCACGGGCGGCGAGTACGGCGTCACCACCGGACGCGACCGCCGCTGCGGCTGGTTCGACGCGGTCATCGCCAGGTACGCCGCGCGGGTCAACGGCGTCACCGACTTCTTCCTCACCAAGCTCGACGTGCTGTCGGGCCTCGAGGAGATCCCGATCTGCGTCGCCTACGACGTCGAGGGCGTGCGGCACGACGAGATGCCGTCGAACCAGACTGACTTCCACCACGCCACCCCGATCCTCGAGGTCCTGCCGGGCTGGCGTGAGGACATCACCGGCGCGAAGACGTTCGACGACCTGCCGCCGAACGCCCAGTCCTATGTCAGGCGGCTCGAAGAGCTGTCGGGCGCGCGGATCTCGGCGATCGGCGTGGGTCCGGGACGAGACCAGACGCTCACGCTGCGTGATCTGATCTGACGTCGCGCTGACCGCACGCCGACCCTGGCGTGCGGGGTGTCCTCACTCACACCCCCCGGTCGATCGGCTGCTCGGAGGCTGCTCCTACGCTTGGCCAGGAGTTGTTCTTCAGGAGGCAACCGGCACGATCGGGGGGCGTTACATTACTGTGCGTAATCTTGGGCGCATGGACCGACGTGTCGAAATCCAGGGGCATCGGGGTGCTCGCGGCCTTCGTCCCGAAAACACCCTTCCGGCCTTCGCCCACGCGCTCGCGCTCGGTGTCGACGCCGTCGAGTTCGACGTCGGTTTCTCCGCCGACGGGGTCGTCGTCCTGCACCACGACCAGACGGTCTCGGCGCTGACGACCCGCGATACCTTCCCCGCCTTCCCGGGCGACCCCCAGTTCCCGTACGTCGGACGGCCCGTGCGCGCGCTACGTCTCGCACAGCTGAAGACGCTGGATTCCGGCGTACGCGCCGAGGACCCTTCCGACCCTTACCGGCGCACGTCCCTTGCGCTGCCCGGTACGCCGCTGGCGACCCTTGACGAAGCCTGCGCGCTGCTCGGGCCCGCCGAGGGCGTGCGGCTGTGCGTCGAGCTGAAGACCGACCCCTCGTGGCCGGACGCCGAGGTCGGGCACTTCGTCTCCGAGGTGCTCACCGTGCTCGCCGCGCACGGCCTCCTGCACCGCACGCGGCTGCTCGGCTTCGACTGGCGGTTCCTCAAGCACACGAGGCGGCTCGAGCCCTCGGTGGCCCGGGTGGCGCTGGCCGAGCCGCCGACGCTGACCGACTCGTCGTGGCTCGCCGGGGCCGACCCGCGCGACCCCGCCCTGTCGGCGCTGTCGGAGGGCGCGACGATCTTCTCGCCGCAGTACACGATGCTCGATGACGCGCTGTTCGCGCGGGCGAGCGGCCTCGGCCTCCCGGTGACGGTCTGGACCGTCAACACCGCCGAGGCGATGGCCCGCTATCTCGACATGGGCGTCGCGGCGATCGTCACCGACTACCCCGATCTGCTGCGCGTGGTCATGGCCGCGCACGGCCACGTGCTGCCCTCCCCGTTCCGGCCGCTGGAGCCCGCCGCCGTCTGACGCCCTGACCAGGGGTGCGTGATCTTCTCACGCCGCGAAGATCACGAATGTCGGTGCATGACCGTTTTCCTGATGGCTGAGACAAACGCCGGGGACGGACGGTAGAACCCCAGATATGCGGTCGTCTGACGGACCTTCCCCCGCCCCGTCGTTCTCCCGGCGCGGCGTCCTCGGGTTCGGCGCGCACGCGCTCGCCGCGGCCGCGCTCGCCGGATGCGCGAGCCCCGCGCGCGACACCGGCGAGCTCACCGTGATGACCCACGTCGACGAGTTCGACGAGCCGGCGCGCAAGGCCGCGGAGAACGCGCTCGGGGTCCGCGTCCGCAGGATCGACCCCGACCTCACCCGGCTCACCGCGATGCTCGCCGAGGGCCGCCCGCCCGACCTCGTCAGGGGCACCGGGACCCTCGACACGCCCTTCCTCGCCGCCTCGCGGCTGGCGCTCGACCTCGACCCGTATCTCGCCGCGAGCACCGCGATCGACGCCGCCGACCTCGACCCGGTGAACGACATATGGCGCTTCGACGGCGTCAGGCAGGGGGCGGGGCCGCGTTACGGGCTCGTCAAGGACTACTCGCAGGACGGGATGTTCTGGTGCGACGCCGAGGTGTTCGAACGTGCCGGGGTGGCGCCGCCCGACCCGTCGCGGCAGCTCGGGCACGACGCGTGGCTCGACCTCGCCCGCGAGCTGACCGTGCGGCGCGGCGGACGCACCTCGACCTACGGACTCGACGTCTCAAGCCTCGGCGGCTTCATCCACCTCATGGGGATGACCGCGGCGGCGGGCGGCCGGGTCTTCGGCGACGACCTCGCGACCGTCGACTTCTCCGCGCCCGAGCCGAAGGAGGTGCTGCGCTGGTACCTGTCCTACATCCGGGCGCGCACCGGGTTCAGCCCGGTCGACCTCAACCCCGACGGCTGGTCGTGGCCCGCGTTCCAGGCGCGGCGGATGGCGATGGTGATGTCCGGGTACTGGCTCGGCGCGCTCGTCGGCGACGAGCCCGCGCTCGCCGAGCACGCGCGGCTCATGCCCGCGCCGTCGTTCGGCGGCCCGCGCGTCAGCCCCTGCTACGCGGCGGTGGGCCTGTGGATACCGAAGGCGTGCCCGATCCCGGAGACCGCGTGGGCGTTCCTCGAGTGGTACTTCGCCGGGCCGCCCGCCGTCGAGCGGGCCGGTCAGGGCTTCGGGATACCGGCGCTGACGTCCCTCCAGGCGAAGCTGCCCGACGCCAGGCCGTTCCAGAAGGAGGCGCTCGAGGTGCAGCGGGCCGAGCTGCCCTACCTGAGCGTCCTGTCCTTCACGCCTTACGCGCGGTCCGAGGCGCTGGACTCGGTCGTCAACCGGGTGGTGCCCGAGGTGTTCGCGCGGGACGCCTCCCCCGGCGGCCTCGCCGACGCGCTCAACAGGGAGATCAACGAGGTGCTGGCGCGCGGCCGGGAACGGGTCGGGTGAGCGGCCGGGGCACTGCGAGGACGCGCGGGAATCGCGTGTTCTACGTGTTCGTGCTCCCGTGGGTGCTCGGGTTCCTCGCTCTTACCGCGTTCCCCCTCGCGTACGCCTTCTGGCTGAGCCTTACCAACGCCGACGTGCTCGCCCAAGACTCCGACTTCGTAGGGGCCGCCAATTACGCCGACCTCCTGGACGACGCCCAGGCGGGCCACGCCCTGGTCCTCACCGCGCTGTTCACCTTGACGACCGTCCCGGCGAGCATCCTTGGCGGGCTCGTCCTCGCCGTCCTCGTCCAGCGGCCCCTACCGGGACGCACCCTGTACCGCACGGTCTTCTTCCTGCCCGCCGTCATCCCCCCCGTCGCGACGGCCATCGCCTTCAAGGCGCTGTTCGCGCGCGACACCGGGGCCGTCAACGGGGTGCTCGCGCTCGCCGGGGTCGACGCCGTCACCTGGACGAACGGGGTCCACATGGCGGCCCCGCTGTTCTGCCTCGCGCTGTGGGGCGTCGGCAGCCTCATGATGATCTCGCTCGCCGCGCTGCACGACGTGCCGCGCGAGCTCTTCGACGCGGCGCGGGTCGACGGCGCGGGCGCGCCGCGCACGTTCCTGGCGGTCACCCTGCCGCTGATCTCCCCCGTCCTGCTGTTCCAGGTGATCACCGGGGTCGCCTCCGGGCTCCAGACGTTCCTTCCCGCGCTGCTGCTCTCCCCGGACGTCAGCGCGGGCGCCCTCACCACGATCCCCCGGGGCGGCTACCTGTACATGATCCACGTCTATGTGACCTACTTCGCCGAAGGCCGCTTCGGGTACGCCTCGGCGATGCTGTGGGTGCTGTTCCTGCTCACCCTCGCCTGCACAGGGCTGCTGTTCCGGCTCTCCCGAAGGTTCGTGTTCACCTTGGTCGGGCCCGGGGGCGGCCGCCCTTGAGCCGTGCCCTTGTGCAGCTGGCCCTGCTCGGCCTGGCGATGCTGTTCCTCAGCCCGCTCCTGTGGCTGCTGCTCGCCGCGTTGGAGAGCCCCGCCGAACGCGCCACAGCCAACTGGCTGCCCTCCGACCCGCGCTGGGCCAACTTCCTTGACGCCCTCACCCACATCGACTTCTCGGGGTACTTCCTCAACTCCGTGATCGTCGCCGGTATCTACGCGGTCCTCACGACGGCGAGCTCCGCGTGCGCCGGCTACGGCTTCGCCCGGCTCACCGCCCGGGGCGAGAAGCCCCTCTTCGCGCTCCTGGTGATGACGATGATGACGCCGGGCATCGTCACCCTCGTCCCGACGTACCTGCTGTTCGCACGCCTCGGCCTGGTCGGGACGTATTGGCCGTGGGTCCTGTGGGGGCTGGGCGGAAGCGCGTACATCGTCTTCCTCTTCCGGCAGTTCTTCTCCTCCATCCCCAAGGAGCTGGAGGACGCCGCGTTGATCGACGGGTGTGGACACGTCCGTATGTTCCTGCGGATAGTGCTTCCCCAGTCGGGGCCCGCCTTGGCCGCGTCGGCCGTCCTCACCTTCTCCTGGGCCTGGGGCGACTGGACCGGGCCGCGCCTCCTCCTTGACGAGGACACGACGACCTTGGCGGTGGCGGTGCCGTCGGGGTACGGGGACCCGTCAGGGCACGGGGTGGACAACCTCCTTGCCGCCGGGTCGCTGCTGTACCTGCTGCCGCTGCTCCTGCTGTTCCTGTTCGCCCAGCGGTACTTCACCGCGGGCGCCTACGCGTCGTGGATGCGGTAGCCGATGCGCGTCCAGATCGGGTCGGTCGTCGTGGAGACCGCGGACACCGCCGCCAAGGACGGGCCGCCTTCGCATCTGCCGCGCAGGCCCGCCGCCTTCGCCGGACGCGCGGACGAGCTCGAGGAGATCGTCGCGCTCGTCTCCTCAGCCGAGCCGCCCTCGATGGTCTGCCTGTGCGGGCGTCCCGGGGTCGGCAAGACCGCGCTCGCGCTGGAGGCGGCGCACCGGCTCCGCGGGCTGTTCCCCGGCGGGGCCCTGTACGCCGAGGCGCGGGCCTACAGCGGCGGCGAGCGCCTTGACGCCATGGCGCTGCTCGAACGCTTCCTCGGCGATCTGGGGCGCGCGCCGGCCCATATCCCCGGCGATCCCGAGGCCCGCGCCGCGCTGTTCCGCGAGGCGACCGAGGGGCGCGCGATGCTCGTCGTCGTCGACGACGTCGTCTCGCCCGACGACCTGCGCCGGCTGCGGCCCGCCGCGGGGTCGCTGCTGATCGCGACGGGGCGGCGCGTCATGACCGGCCCCGGCGGCGTCACGTTCGCGCTCGACGGCCTGCGCCCGCGCGACGCCGTCGGGCTGCTCACCGAGGCGGGGGCCGACCCGGCGGCGGCCGAGGACATCGCCTTGGCGTGTGGGAGGCTCCCGCTCGCCCTGCGGATCGCGGCCGCGCGGCTCGCGCTCGACCCCGGGCTGCGCGCCGACGACCTCGCCGCGGCCCTCGCCCAGCCCGGCGAGCGGCTGCCCGCGCTCAGCGACGGCATGGGCGACCGCGCGATCCGTGCGTCGTTCGCCTCCTCCTACCGCGCGCTGGGCGCGTCCGAGAAGCGCTTCTTCCGACTCCTCGCGGCGCTGCCGCTCGCCGATCTCAGCGCGGCCTCCGCCGCGGTGCTGACCGGCGCGTCCGACGCCGCGGAACGCCTGCGCGGCCTCGCCGACCTGCATCTGCTCGACGTACGCGACGCCCACAGCGGCCCGCGCTACCGGATGCACGACCTCGTCGCCCTGTACGCCAGGGAGCTGCTCGGCGAAGGCGACGGCGACGAGGCGGCCGACCGTACGGCCGTCTGGTACGCCGAGCGGACCGTGGAGCGGCGCGCGGCGATCGACGGACCCGACCCGGGCAGGGGACGCCAGTGGTACCTGGAGGAATGGGACAACATCGTCGAGGCGGGGCGGCGGCTGTATCGCAGCGGGCTCGTCGATCCGCTGTACGCGCTGGTGATGGGCGTGAACTCCGACGTCGACGTGCACTCGCCGTTCGGCGACTGGGAGCGGCTGCAGCGCTGGGGCGCGGAGCTGTGCGCGCGGTCCGGGCAGCTCAGCCGCGCGACGCGCCTGCACGAAAGGCTCGCGCTCGCCTACCGCGAGGGGATGCGGATGAAGGAGGCGTTCGAGGAGGTCGCCGTGATGCGCGAACTCACCCCGGACGAGCCGCGCAGGGCCGCCGACGCCGACCACACCGAGGCGAGCCTCCGCTACGAGGAGGGCGACCTTGCCGGGGCCATGTGGCTCGGCCTGCGCGCGCACGGCGTCTTCATCGCAGAACGGGATTGGACTGCCGTCGGATGGTCGCTGCATGGGCAGGCCGATGTCCTATGCGCGCAAGGGCACCCGCATCAGGCCCTGCGTGTACGCGTCGCCGAGATCGCCGCGTTCGAGCGCGCGCACGACAAGTTCGGCCTGGCCTGGGCGTACCACGGCATGGGCGAGGCGTGGATGGACCTCGGAGAGCTCGCCAAGGCCGAGTCCTGCCTACGGACGGCCCTGCGCACGCTGGTAGATCTCGGCGCCTTCAAGAGCGAAGGGTGGGCCCTCGAACGCCTCGGCGAGGTCCTTGTCGCGCAGGGCCGCGAAGACGACGCGCTCGTCCTGTTCGCGCGGGCGCTGCGCTCCTACGAGGCGCGCGGCAACCTCGGCGACCAGGCGCGGGCGCTGCTCCTGCTCGGCGACGCCGCCGCCGCGCGGGGCCGCGCCGAGGCGGCGACCGCGCTGTGGCGCTCGGCGCGCACGCGGCTCGCCTCGCTGGACGGCGGACGTGTCGAGGAAGTATCGGAGCGGCTTCGGTCGCGTCTCGACGCGCTGACTCCGCAGGACGGACCCGGTGTACTGGACGGCGGGGCCCCGCGTTAGCGGAGGAGGCGTTGTGGACCCATGCCTTGCGGCGCGACGGATCTGTGTCGCGGTGGACGTCGAGAACTACAGCGGGCGGGGCGACCTCGCGCAGGAGTCCGTCCAGCGTGACCTGGCGGCGCTGCTGCGGGGCGCGCACGCGGCGGCGGCCCCGGCCGTCGCGCTGGCCCGTCAGGCGTCGGGGGACGGCGAGGTGGCGCTGGTCGATCCGCCCGCCGACGAGGGGCGGTTCCTGGCGAGCTTTGTCCACAGCCTGTGGACAGGGCTCGGCGAGGAAGGCGCGGAGGTGCCGTTCCGGCTCAGGGTGGCCGTGCACTGCGGCATGGCGTGGCTCGGCGACAACGGGTTCGTCGGGCGCGCGGTCGTCAAGACGTGCCGGATGCTCGACGCGCAGATACTGCGGGCCGCCTTGCGCGACGATCCCGGCACCCGCCTTGCGCTCATGGTGTCCGACTCGTTCTACGACGACGTCGTACGCCGCGACCCTCCGGGCCTCGCCGCGAACCGCTTCACGCAGGTCCGCGTCGGCGGCCCCTTCGACGCCGACGCCTGGATCTGGACCGGCGGCCGCACCCTCGGCGCACAGCCCGCACACGCCGACCCCGGCCGCAAGGACCCGGGCCGAAGCGCGCCCGAGCGCGACGAGCCGGGCCGCGCGGAGCTGGACAGCGCGGAGTCGGGCAGCACAGGGTCGGACGGCGCGGCCCAGGTCGTGCCGCGTGCGGAGGAGACGCCGCGGGCCGAGGTGCGCGTGCCCGCACCCGCGCCCGCGCCGCCGATGGCCGCGATGTCGGTGACGGTCCATCCCGACGCGCGGGTCGGCACGCTGATCCAGGCCGCCGAGATCGTCGGCGGCGTCCATCTCGAGGCCGGGCGGCCGCCCGGGACGCCGTGACCGCCGAACCCGTCCTCAGACCTCCCGAGGGCAGGCCGCCCGACCTGCACCTCGAGGTGCACGGGCCGGTGGGCACCGCAGTACAGGTCGGCCGCCTTGTGCTGCTGCTGCCCGCGCCGTTCCCCGACCATCCGCCTTCCCGGGCGTCCCGGGGCGCGGAACTCGCCGCCCTCTGGCGCGCCGCCTCCGAGCCCGAACCTCCCCCCGGCGTGGTGCTGACCGGGCCGCCTGGAAGCGGCAAGAGCGCCCTCGCCCTCCAATGGGCCCACCAGGCGTACGGCCTGTTCCCCGGCGGCCTGCGGCACGCCGACCTCGGCGCTCCGGTACTCCCCCCGCCCCTTGATCCGCCTGACGGCCCCCGCAGCCTCCTCATCCTCGACAACGTGCCCCGGGCCCTCGACGTGGCCGCCTACCTACCGGCCGCCGAATCCTGCTTCACCCTCATCACCACCCGCGCGCCCCGCCCTTCCCTCATCGTGGACGGCTTCCGCGCCCTCGCCGTAACGCCGCCGCCCCTTCCGTCGGCCCCCCTCCTCGCCCTCCTCCAGGACCTCCCCGCCCTCCCCGAGGAACCCCTCCCCTCCGACGCCCTCACGCCGCTGCTACGCGCCGCCCAGACCGAGGCCGAACACACCGGCGACCTCCACACTCACGCGGCCGTCAGCCTTCGCCTCGCCCGCCTCGACGCCGACAACGACCGCCCCGCCTCCGCCCTCCACTCCTACGCCCAAGCCCTCGCCTCCTACGCCCACCTGGGCGACTCCTCCTCCTACGCCCTCACCCTCCAGGAAGCCACCCTCCTCCGCCACACCCTCGCGGCGACGTCGGCGGACGGCGTGGGGAGGTGATCGGGAAGGAGTGATCGCGTGTCAAGGCGAGTCTGCGCGGTGCGGGGCGGGTGCGGGCGGATACTGGAGGGGTGGGGGAGCGGGGGCCGGGGGCGATCCGGGTGACCGGCGCGCGCGTGCACAATCTGCGGTCCGTGGATGTGGACGTGCCGCTCTGGCGGGTCGTGGGCGTCACGGGTCTCTCCGGGTCGGGCAAGTCGTCGCTGGCGATGGGGGTGCTGTACGCGGAGGGATCGCGACGTTTCCTCGACGGGTTGAGCACGTTCACCCGCCGCAGGATCGAGCAGGCAGCCAAACCCGACGTGGACCGGGTCGACTACCTGCCCGCCGCGCTCGCCCTGCGCCAGCGCCCCCCTGTCCCCGGCAGGCGCAGCACCGTCGGGACGATGAGCGAGGTGCTCAGCGTCGTCAGGCTGATGGTGTCCCGGCTCGGCGCGCACGTGTGCCCGAACGGCCACCGCAATCCCCCGTCCCTCGCCGCCGCGGCCGACGAGTGGACGGACTGCGTCGAGTGCGGCATCAGGTTCCGGCTGCCGGGCGCGGAGTCGTTCGCGTTCAACTCGCTCGGCGCGTGCCCGGTCTGTCACGGCATGGGCACGCGTGACGAGGTCGACGAGGACTCGCTGGTGCCGGACCCGTCGAAGTCGCTGGCCGAGGGCGCGGTGCTGCCGTGGAACAGCGCGGGCCGCAGCTACATGCCGCGGGTCGCGGCCGAGCTCGGGGTCAGGATCGACGTGCCCTACGCCGAGCTGACGGCCGCCGAGAAGGACGTCGTGCTGCATGGGCCGCCCGAGCAGCGCGAGGTGACGCTGCCGTCGAAGAAAGGCCGCGCGTTCAAGCTGAACATGACGTTCGAGAACGCCGTCGCCGCGGTCACCCAGGCCGGGAGCAGCGACAGCGAGACGACGCGCAGCAGGCTCAGCAGGTTCTTCACCACGCACGTCTGCCCGGCCTGCCACGGCACCCGCTACCGGCCCGAAGCCCTCGCCTCGCATCTCGACGGCAGGACCATCGCCGAGATCACCGCGCTCGACCTCGAGGCGCTCGACGGGTTCGCGCGCGAGCTGCCCGGGTGCCTTCCCGAGCCGGTGCGCGCGCTCGCCGGACGCCTCGCCGGGGAGCTGCGCGACGCCGTCGGGCCGCTGCGCCGCCTCGGCCTGGACTACCTGTCGCTCGACCGCGCGGGCGACAGCCTGTCCACCGGGGAGCGGCAGCGCGTCCAGCTCGCCAGGACGGTCCGGGAGCGTTCTACGGGCCTGCTGTACGTGCTGGACGAGCCGTCGGTGGGGCTGCATCCGGCGAACGTCGCGGGCGTGCGGGATCTCGTCGGGGTGCTCGCCGACAACGGCAACTCCGTGGTGGTCGTGGACCACGACGTCGCGTTGCTGCGGGCCGCCGACCATCTGATCGAGATGGGTCCGGGGGCGGGGAGCCTGGGCGGGACCGTCACCGCGCAGGGCACCCCGCAGGAGGTGGCCGCTGATCCGGCGTCAGTTACGGGCCCGTTCTTGTCCGGTGAAGCCGACCCGGTCGTACGGGAGCGCAGGTCGGACGATGACGACGGACGGCTTTCGCTCACCGTGGGCGAGCTGTACAACCTGCGCGACGTCACCGTGCGCGTCCCGCTGCGCAGGCTGACGCTCGTTACGGGCGTCTCCGGGTCCGGCAAGACCGCCCTCGTCCTCGACAGCCTCGTCCCCGCCCTGCGCCGCACCCTCGACGGGCTCAGGCCGCCCGCCCACGTCACCGCGCTCGACGCCGGGGGCCTCACCCGCCTCGTGCAGATCGACGCGACCCCGATCGGCAAGAACGCGCGCAGTACGCCCGCTACCTACTCGGGCGTGTTCGACCCCGTAAGACAGCTGTTCGCGGCGGCCCCCGAAGCCGGGGGCTGGAAGCCGGGTCACTTCTCCTACAACACCCGCGACGGCCAGTGCCACCGCTGCGAGGGCCTGGGCGAGCTGTCCCTGGACATCCAGTACCTGCCCGACCTCACGATCCGCTGTCCCGACTGCGACGGCGGCCGCTACAACCCGCAGACGCTCAAGGTCCGCGTGGACGGCAGGACCATCGCCGACGTCCTCGCCCTCACCGTGGACGAGGCCGCTGAGGCGTTCGCCGAGCGGCCGGCCATCGCGGGCCGTCTCGCCGCGCTCCGCTCGGTCGGCCTCGGATACCTCACCCTCGGCGAGCCGACCCCGTCGCTGTCCGGCGGCGAGGCCCAGCGCCTGCGCCTCGCCGAGGCCCTGCGCACCGACCAGGCCGACACCCTGTTCGTCTTCGACGAGCCCTCGATCGGCCTGCACCCGCGCGACGTCCGCACCCTCTTGCGCGCGCTCGACGGCCTGCTCGCGGCGGGCGCGACGGTCCTGGTCATCGACCACGACCTCGATCTGATCGCCAACGCCGACCACGTCGTCGACCTGGGTCCCGGCGCGGGCCCGCACGGCGGCAGGGTCGTCGCGCAGGGCTCGCCCGACGCCGTCGCCGCCGATCCCGGCAGCCCGACCGGCGTGTTCCTCGCCGCGCATCTGGGCCGGGGTTAGCCGTCGGCGCGGAGGCCGTGCGGCGGGATTTCTGCTACATATGTAGTTGGTCGGTGCCGTGCCGTTCTCGGGTCGACCGTGCCGGGGATGCGGGGGCCCGGGACGGGGGAGGGAAGGGGGATGAGCGCATACGCGTGGAACATCGTGCTCGTCCTGGTACTGGTCGGCGCCAACGCGGTCTTCGCGGGCAGCGAGATCGCGCTCGTGTCCCTGCGCGAAGGACAGCTGCGCAGCCTTGAGCGGCGCAAGGGACGCTCGGCCAAGGCGCTCGTCAGGCTCGCGCGCGACCCGAACCGCTTCCTCGCCACCATCCAGGTCGGCATCACCCTCGCCGGGTTCCTCGCCTCCGCCACCGCCGCCGTCACGCTCTCGCGGCCGCTGGTCGAGCCGCTCGGGTTCCTCGGCGGGGCCGCGAACGCCGTCGCGATCGCGCTCGTCACGCTGGTGCTCACCTTCCTCACCCTCGTGCTCGGCGAACTCGCGCCCAAACGGCTCGCGATGCAGCGCGCCGAGGGATGGGCGCTGCTCGTCGCGCGGCCCCTCGACCTCCTTGCCACGCTGACCAGGCCCGTCGTCTGGGCGCTCGGCAAGGCCACCGACGGCGTCGTCCGCATCCTGCGCGGCGACCCGAAGGCCGCCAAGGAACAGCTCGGGGCCGAGGAGCTGCGCGACCTCGTCGCGGGACAGCGCGGGCTCACCGCCGAGCAGCGCACGATCATCACCGGGGCGCTCGACATCCACGACCGCACCCTGCGCTCGGTGCTGCGGCCGCGTCCCCAGGTGTTCGTGCTGCGCGCGGATCTGCCCGTCGCCGAGGCGCGCACCGCGCTGGCTGAATCGGGCCACTCCCGCGCGCCCGTCGCGGCCGCCAGGCACGTGGACGACATCGTCGGCGTCGCCAACCTCCGCGAGCTCATCACCGCCGACGGCACGCTGCCCGTCGCGCGGGCGTGCCGTCCCGCGCTCACCCTCCCCGAGAGCCTGAAGGTCGCCGCCGCGCTGCGCACCTTCCGGGTCGAGCGCCAGCAGTTCGCGCTGGTCATCGACGAGTACGGCACCGTCGCGGGCATCGTCACCCTCGAGGACCTCCTTGAGGAGATCGTCGGGGAGATCTACGACGAGCACGACCGCGACGTCCTGGCCGTCGCCGCCGACGACGGCGCGCTCGTGGTGCCCGGCTCGTTCCCGCTGCACGACCTGCCCGACGTGGGCGTCAGGCTCTCCCACCAGGGCAACGCCGACTACACGACGGTCGCGGGGCTCGTCCTCGCCCTCCTCGGCCGCATCCCCGACGAGCCCGGCGACACCGTCAGGGCCGAGGGGTGGGAGCTCGAGGTCACCGGGCTGGACAGGCACGCGATCAGCAGCGTCCGGATCAGGCCGTCCGCCGTGCCGGACGACGGCGACGAGACGGCGGCCGCAGGACCATGACGGCGAAGAAAATCCACCGACAAAGAGGGTGTTCAAGGTGCACCATGAAGACAGGGGGAGCGTGCCGGGGGACACGGGGCAACCGACGGATCGGACGAAGGACTGGGCTATGGGCAAGGAACCGGGGGGCGGCGGGGAGTCCTTGATGTGGCTCGGCACTCAGGTGACCGAGGTCGAGGCGCTGCTCGCGCTCGCGCTGACCGCGCCGACGCTGTTCGCCGAACGCCGCGCGCTGCTCGACCTCGCCGACGCCGCCGAACGCCTCGCGCTCAACGCCCGCTACGCCGCGATGGGCGACACGCTCTGGCACCGCGACCGAATCCGTGCGCTGCCGCGCAGCCGCCGCGCCCGCCGCCGCGCCGCCAGCGCCGACCGGGGAGCCAACAAGATCCTCGGCTGGCTGAACCGCTCGGCCTGACCCCTCACCCGGGGCGGCCCGCGCGCCCCGGTGTCACACTTGAGGTCCCCCCACCCCCCTCGGAGGCCGCATGTCCGGGCCCGCACGCAACGTCCCCCAGGCCCGCGCGGGCGCGTGGCAGACCGTCGCGACGGTGACGCTCGGCACCGTCATGCTCGTGCTGAGCAGCTCGGCCCTGAACATCGCGCTGCCGCTCGTCGCCGAGCGCTACCGCGCGGGGCCGCTCGCCGCGACCTGGACCGTCCTGGGCTTCATGCTCGTGCAGACGTGCCTGCTCGTCGTGGCGGGACGCGTCGCCGACAGGTTCGACCGCCGCAGGATCTACCTGCTGGGCGTCCTGGTGTTCACCGTCGCGAGCCTCGGCGCGGGGTTCTCGCCGTCGATCGGCGTGCTCATCGCCTGGCGGGTCGTGCAGGGCGTCGCGGCGGCCCTGGTGATGGCGAACGGGACCGCGCTCATCGCCGCCGCGGTGCCGCCGTCACGGCTCAGCCAGGCCATGGGCGTCTACCTCGGCCTCATGGCCGCCGCCCCGCTGATCGGGCCGTCGGTCGGCGGGTACCTCGCCGAGAACGTCGGCTGGGAGTGGGTGTTCTGGCTGAACGTCCCGGCCGGGGCCGCCACGCTGGTGTGGGGCGCGCTCGTGCTGCCGCGCTCGCGCTCGCTGGCCCGCGACCCGATCGACGCCGTCGGCGCGGCCCTGCTCACCGGCTGGCTCGGCATGCTCGTCCTCGCCGTCTCGCAGGCCGGGTCCCGGGAGAGCGCGGGGACCGGCTGGCTGCCTGCCGTCGCGGGGCCGCTGCTGTTCCTCGGGTTCGTGGTGCGGCAGCGCAAGGCCAAGGTCCCGCTGGTCGACCCGTCGCTGTTCACCGACCGGCCGTTCGTGCTGAGCGGCCTCGCGACGACGCTGAGCGCGGTCGGCTGGGTCGGGAACGTGTTCCTGATGGCGCTGTACTTCCAGAACACCAAGGGCATGTCGACGGCCGAGGCGGGGCTCGCGGTCCTGCCCGGCCCGATCGTCGGGATGATAGCCTCGCCGATCGGCGGGCAGCTCGGCCGACGGTTCCGCGCCGACCGGATCGCCGTCGCCGGGGCCCTCACGGCCGCGGCGGGGCTCGCGATCCCCGCGCTCCTCCTGGAACGTGACACGCCCTATCCGCTGATCGCGGCGGCGATGATCCTGGTGTCGGCGGGCAGCGGAATCCTGTACACCGCGAACACCACGGTGATCATGATGGGCGTTCCCGGCGACCGGCTCGGGGTCGTCAACGGGGTGCGGCTGACCCTGCACAACCTCGGGAACGTGCTGGGGCCCGCGCTGTGCGTCGCGGTGGCGTCGTCGCGGCTCGCGGCCGAGGACCGGCACCTGCTGTACGCGACGGCGGCCGCGCGCCCCTCGGCCGACGCCGTCGCCGCGCTCGTCACCGGGTACCGGCTGGCGTTCGCGGTGTTCGCGGCCGCCGCGCTGGTCGCGAGCGTCCTGCTCGTCATCGCGGCGCGCGGCCGTACGCGGGCGGCGACGCTCGTGCCTCCTCCGCGCGCGGTGGGCGAGCCGCCCGTGATCGCTGAGGAGCCCGTCGAGGACTCCGCCGAGAACCCGCAGTCCGGGCGCGGCGCGTAGGGTGAGGGGGCCCTGCGGAGCGGGCGGAACGGGAGGCCGGAGTGGGCAGGTCGGTGCCCCAGCGGATCATGCGGGTCGTCCTCACCCGTGAGCTGATCGTGCACACCGCCGTCGAACTCGTCGAGCGCGCCGGGCCCGACGCGCTGTCCATGCGCGCGGTCGCCGAGGAGCTGGGCGTCAGCGCGATGGCGACGTACCGGCATGTCGCGAGCAAGGAAGACCTCATCGAGGGCATGGCCGAGTACGTCATGGCGACGCTCGACGTGCCCGACGAGCAGGAGGCCGACTGGCGTGACGAGGCCCGGGCGCTCATCCGGGCGTTCCGGGAGATAGCGCGCGAGTTCCCGCGCAGCCTCGCGCTCGTGCTGGAGAGCCGCACCCGCATTCCGGTCACCCTGCGCGCGATCGAACGGGCCGTCGCCCTGTGCGTCAGGGCAGGGCTCGACGGGCCCACGGCCATCGCCGTCATGCGCTCGATCATGGCCTTCACGCTCGGCGCGCAGCTGCGCGAGGCGGGACTCGGCCGGATGCTGGCCCGCGATCCGGGCGATCCCGCCGAGGCCGTCAAGGCGCTCGGCGAGGCGGAGTTCCCGCATGTCGTCGCCCAGCGCGAGGCCCTGCTCGACGCCGACGCCGACGCGGACTTCGAGTTCGGCATCGCGCTCTTCCTCGCCGCGATCGAGGCCAAGGCCGCCGCGCTCCGCGACCCGCGTTAGGGGCGCAGCGCGTCGAGCGCGGAAAGCAGGAGTTCGAGCCCGACGTCGAAGTCGGCGTCGCGGGCGTCGTCCGGCGCGGGCAGGCCGAGCTTCTCCAGCCGCCTTGCGGTCTCCGGCGGCTCGGGCATCCGCAGCGCGCCGCTCATCATCATCCGCACGCCGATCGCGTACGCCATCAGGCAGCGCAGCGCGCGCACCGCGGTCTCGGCGTCGAAACCCGCGTCCTCGAGGACGGACAGCGCGCGCTCGACCGTCCGCCAGGGGAACTCGAGGTCGACCCGGCTGGTGAGGACGAGGTGCGTCGACCTCGGGTGGCGGCGGGCGGCCGCGCCGAACGCCGCGACGAGCGCGCGCGCCTCGGCCTTCCAGTCGCCGGGCGTGGGCGGGCCGGTGTCGAGCCCGGCGAAGACTTCCTGGGCGATGCCTTCGAGGAGGCTGTCGCGGTCGGGCACGTGGTTGTACAGCGACATCGTCCCCACGCCGAGTTCGGCGGCGACCTTGCGCATGGTGAGCGCCTTGGCCCCATCGCGCTCCACGAGGGCGACCGCCGTCGCGACGATCAGGGCACGAGTCAGCGCGGGCCGTCCGCCGGTCCCCTTCGCCATGCGGCCCCCTTCCGTGCCGCCCAGCACGCTAGCAGCGCGCGGCACGGGATCAGCCCTCGCGCGCCCGGCCCGGGTCAGGGGGACGGCAGACCAGGACGAGCCGGGCGCCGTGCGGGTCGACGATCACCGAGGTGCGGCCGGACGGGCCCTCGCCGGGCTCCACCAGGACCCGTCCCCCCGCAGCCTCGGCCCGCTCGACCGCGGCCTCGCAGTCGGCGACGCCGAAGTAGGGCAGCCAGAACGGGTCCTCCTCGCCCGAGACCGCGCTCGCCACCGGCCGGCCGTCCTCCGTGGTCCATTCGAGGCGCTCCCCGAGGTGCTCCAGCGCCAGTGCGCCCACCCGCCAGTCGAGGGCGCGGCTGTAGAAGGTGCTCGCCCCCTCCAGATCGGCCCCGGCGAGCTCGATCCAGGCGAGCGCGCCCGGCTCGTCCACCCGTGCCGCGCCCTGGTGCCGGTAGGGCTGCCACAGGCCGAACTCGACGCCCTCGGGGTCCTGCCCGGTGCCCATCCTGCCGAGGTCGCCGACGTCCACGCCCTCGAGCAGGACCTGGCCGCCGGCCTCGCCCACCCGCTTCAGCGCGGTCTCTATGTCGGGCGTCTGGAAGAAGAACAGCCACATGGGCCGCTCGACCGGGTCCGCCAACTGCGACATTCCGGCGACCTCCGGCCCGTCCGGGCCGTCGAGCGTGAGGACTTCGTAGTCGCCGAGCCGGTCGTTGGTCAAGACATACGACCCCCAGCCGAACAGTTCGGCATAAAACCGTTTGGACTCCTCTATGTCAGGTGTGGCCAGCTCGACCCACGAAGGAGTGTTCCATGCATATTCCAGCACTTCCGCCACAGATCTCACCCTCCCCCTCCGACGCTACAGACCGCCTCCTAGAGCCCACCTCACGCCATTTCCACAGGAGCCCCAAGCCCGGTCATCGACGCCGTGCCGCAGGTCATGCCGGTCAGCGGCGCAGGAGGATCCCCCTGGCATAGGCGGCCTGCCCGGCGTGCTGGAGGTCGTCCGACATGACGCTCACCAAACGGACGGACAGGGTGACCGGCGGGTCCCAAGAGGTGTCGACCACCTTGTCGAGGTCCTCGGGGGACAGGCCGCGCACGTACGAGACCGTCTCGCGGTGGACCGCGTCGTAGTAGCCGCGCAACTTCCGCGCGTCGGCGGTCACCGCGGCGACCTGCGCGGGGCCGTGCCCGTAGCCCGTGTCGTAGAGATCGAACGGGAGTTCGAACTTGTCGGCCCAGCCGCCGGAGACCCAGATCTGCTCGCGTCCTGCGACGTCGGCCACGTGGTCGTCCTGGATCCGGGTCAGGTGCCACACGAGCCACGCGATCGAGTTCGCGCCGTCCTCAATCCGCGCGGCTAGCTCGTCCTCCGACATACCCTCCACGACCCCGTGGACCAGCTCCTTGATCCGCGAGAACCCGTCCTCCAGCACCCCGACGGCGTCCATGCGCCCCTCCCCGCTCGGTCGTCTTTCCCCTTTCCTCTCCACTCCCCCTCGCGCTACTCGGCCGGGCCCCCGCCGCGCCCGGGCTTCGCCGCGACGCCGTCGTCCCGGCGTCGTCGGGGGCCCGCGCGGACTTACAGCGGGAAAGGGGACTTTTCTCCCTGATGCCTCCGGGGGTTATGTCGCTAATGTTCCGATCATGGATTCGCAGCCGATGGCCGGGCCGCTCACCAACGCCGCCGTGTACCTGGTGTTCACCGTCGCACCGGGCGGCGCGGAGACGGCGCGGGAGCTGCTGCGCGACCTCGACGGGCTGCGCCGCGCCGTCGGGTTCCGCTCGGCGTCGGGTCGGCTCTCCTGCGTCGCGGGCGTCGGCTCGCTCGCGTGGGACAGGCTGTACGGCGCGCCGCGCCCCGCGCTGCTGCACCCCTTCCAGGAGCTGCGCGGACCAAGGCACACCGCGCCTTCCACCCCCGGCGACCTGCTGTTCCACATCCGCGCCGAACGGCCCGACCTGTGCTTCGAGCTCGCCCGCCAGATCCACCGACGGCTCGGGCCGCACGCCACCGTCGTGGACGAGGTGCAGGGCTTCCGCTACTTCGACCGGCGCGACCTGCTCGGCTTCGTCGACGGCACCGAGAACCCCGAGGGCGCCGACGCCGTCGCCGCCGCGACCGTCGGCGACGAGGACCCCTTGTTCGCGGGCGGCGGCTACGCGGTGGCACAGAAGTACCTGCACGACCTCGACGCCTGGAACGCCCTGTCGGTCGAGGAGCAGGAGCGCGCGGTGGGCCGCACCAAGCTCGACGACATCGAACTCGCCGACAAGCCCGCCGACTCCCATGTCGCGCTCAACGTCATCGAGGACGAGAACGGCGCGGAGCTCGAGGTCGTCCGCGACGGGATGCCGTTCGGCACCGCCGCCAACGGGACGAACGGCCTGTACTACCTCGCCTACGCCCGCGACCCGCGCATCCTGGAGCGCATGCTGCGCAACATGTTCCTCGGCGACGGGACCGCCCCGCACGACCGCATCCTCGACTTCTCCACGGCGGTCACCGGGGGCCTGTTCTTCGTGCCCCCCGTCGCGTTCCTTGAGTCCGAGGAGCCCGCGCCGGGCCCGTGAGACGGCGTTTGCGGCGCGCCTGACCCATCCGACGCCGTGCCCGAAAACCGGACGGTGTTCGCTCGCATTTAATATGAATAGTGGGACTCGAATCACTTTCTCCGCCTTAATTGTTCTTTTCCGGTGCGATAACTCGGGCCAGGCTCTACGATCGCCGCGAATAGCGCCAATCGCCAGAGAAAGGCACGCCATGAGCGGCACGTCCCGACAGCCGGGAACCTGGTCCGGAGCCGAGGTTGACCCGACCGTCGCCCACTCGGCCCGCATGTGGAACTACTGGCTCGGCGGCAAGGACAACTTCGAGATCGACAGGCACGTCGCCGAGGAGCACGCCGCGAAGTTCCCCGGCATCGTCGACGTCGCAAGGCAGGTGCGCGCGTTCCTCGTCAGGTCGGTGACGCTGCTTGCCGCCGAGGCCGGCGTGCGCCAGTTCCTCGACATCGGCACCGGCCTGCCGACCGCCAACAACACCCACGAGGTCGCCCAGCGGGTCGCGCCCGAGTGCAAGATCGTCTACGTCGACAACGACCCGCTCGTGCTCGTGCACGCCCAGGCGCTGCTCGTGGGCACGTCAGAAGGCTCGACCGACTACATCGAGGCCGACGTCCGCGACCCCGGGCGGATCCTCGCCGAGGCCGCGAAGACCCTCGACTTCACCGAGCCCATCGGGCTGATGATGCTCGGCGTGCTCGGCCAGATCCCCGACTCCGACGACCCGCGCGGCATCGTCCGCACCCTCGTTGACGCGCTCCCCTCGGGCAGCTGGGTCGTCATCGAGGACGGCGTCGACACCGACATGGCCCAGAACGACGCCATCGGCGACTACAACGCCAACCCCGACTCGACCGCCTCCTACCACCTGCGCAGCATCGACTTCATCACCTCCTACTTCGACGGACTCGACCTGCTCGCCCCCGGGGTCGTCTCGTGCTCCCGGTGGCGTCCCGACATCCGCGCGCTCGCGGCCCCCGAGGTCCCCGACTACGCTGGCGTCGCCCGCAAACCCTGAACCCCCCTATTCCGGACAGCCGGGAAACCCCCTGGAAACGGTCCCGAACTCGCTGTCGGCAGCAGGCTACGCCGATCACGCCGACGGTGTTTTCTGGCCTGTGGACAACTCAGCCTGTGGATAACCTCGGGGGGAAGATCGGCGGCGACGGGGAGGCGTGATGCTCGCGGGACGCATCGAAGAGCACGTGATCGTGAGCGAGCGGCTGCGGGGCAACCCGCTGGGCGACCCGCACGAGCGCCCTCTGTGGGTGTACACGCCGCCCGGCTACGACATGGGGGCCGGGCGCTACCCCGTCGTCTACGTGATCCAGGGGTACACGGGCCGGATCGAGAGCTGGCGGCAGGCCGGGCCGTGGCGGGCCAGCTACCCGGAGATGGTCGACGCCCTGTTCGCCGCGGGCGAGGTCCCGCCCGTCCTCGTGGTGTTCGTGGACTGCTGGACCCGGGTCGGCGGCAGCCAGTACCTCGACTCGCCGGGCACCGGCGACTACCACTCCTACCTGTGCGACGAGGTCGTCGCGTTCGTCGACGAGCGCTACCGGACCCTGCCTGAGGCGCGGTACCGGGCCATCACCGGCAAGTCCAGCGGCGGTTACGGCGCGATGGTCACGCCGCTGCTGCGCCCCGACGTGTTCGGGTCGCTCGCCACCCACGCCGGGGACGCCCTCTTCGAGGTCTCCTACCAGCCGGCGTTCCCCGAGGCCGCCAGAACACTGCGCGAGTCCTACGACGGCGATTGGAACGCCTTCCTTGAGGACTTCTACAGCGGCCGCCCTGTGGGGAGCAAAGCCAGCGACTTCACCTTGATGGAGTGGTACGGGTACGCGTCCTGCTACTCGGCCCTCCCCGACGGAACCGTCGAGCTGCCTTTTGACGACCTTGGCGCGCCCGTCCCCGAGGTGTGGTCCCGGTGGCTCGACCTCGATCCCGTCCGGATGGTCCCCGCGCGCGCCGAAGCGGCCCGCGCGCTGTACGCGGTGTGGATCGACGCGGGCACCGCCGACGAGTACCACCTGGATTCGGGCGCGATCGCCTACCGGCGCGCGCTGAAGGAGGCGGGGCTTCCCGACTCGCGCGTGGCGTTCGAGCTGTTCCCCGCCAAGCACGGCGCGATCGAGTACCGCTACCCGCTCGCCCTGCACTGGCTGGCCCCGCGCCTCGTCCCCTGACGCCTCACCCTTGGGCGTCCTTCTTGCGGGCCGCCTTCTCGTGCCGCGCGATGTGCGTCTCGGCCTGCGAGTTCAACCTGGCCCCCTGCGGCCACCCGGTGTAGTGGGTGAGGAAGAGGACGATCTCGCGCAGCTCGTCGGGGGTGATCTCCGCGTTGGCGAGCGCGGCGGGTATCTGGAGGTCGAGGACGTCGTTGAGGTGCTGTCCCGCGAGCAGGCCGAGGAGCAGCAGGCGGCGGTCGCGGAGGGTCAGGCCGGGCCGGGACCAGATGTCGCCGAACAGGTGGTCGACCGTCGTCGCCATGAAGTCGCCGTGCGCCTCGGCGACGTCGAAGCCGTAGACGCGGGACATCATCTCCAAGCCGCGTACGCGCCGCTCGTCGTGCGCGGTAGGCGAGCCGTCGGCTTCGGGGGCCGTCATGCGTCCTCCTCCGGGATGCCGAGGGCGGCGGGTAGAAGGGGCGCGGCCGTACGCGTCAGCGGGAGGTCGACGCCGAGTTCGTCGGCGAGGTCGAAGGCAAGGGCGAGGTCCTTCTCTCCCAGGTCCAGGGCGTGCCGCATGGCGTCGTACAGGGGGTCGTCGGGTTCCATCGGGGCCGTCGTGCCGCGCAGGATGACCGAGCCGGGGCCGCCGCTGACGCCGTCGGAGTGCCGGACGAGCCTGCCGAGCCTGCGCAGCGAGATCCCGGCCGCCTCGGCGAGCCGCTGCGCCTCGGCCGCCGCCGCGAACCCGGTGTACTGCAGGATGTTGCGGGCGAGCTTCGCGCGGATGCCCGCGCCGACCGGCCCCACGTGCAGCACGAGGCCCGACCACGCCGCGAACGGGCCCTTGACGCGCGCGAACGCCTCATCGGAGCCGCCGACCATCACCGCGAGGGTCCCGCCGACCGCGCCGAACACGCTGCCGCTCACGGGCGCGTCGACCACCTCGACGCCGAGCGGACGGGCCCGCTCGGCGAGCGCCTCGGCGGTGCTCGGCCGGATCGTGGCGTGCACCGCGAGGACCGTGCCCGGCCGCAGCGCCGGGGCCATCGCCGCGAACACCGCGTCCACCTGGGCGTCGTCCCTGACCATCACCGAGATCACGTCGGCGGCCGCGGCGACCTCCGCGGGCCCGGACGCCGCCTTCGCGCCCTTCGCGACGAGCGGTTCCACGGCCTGCGGCGACACGTCGTAGACGATCGCGGCGGGGCCGTGCGCGGCCATCGGACCGCCCATCTGCCCCAAGCCCACAAAGCCGTATACGGGTTCCTTCTGCTGTTCTTCCATGGCATCCCTTCGCCGGGCCCCTTGCGGGGCGGTCTACGTCAGCGCGTACGCACCCGTATGGGGAGCCGCGCGAAGCCCCGTACGTTCGCCGAATGCACCCGGCGCGCTTCGGCCTCGTCCACGTCGTAGGAGGAGACGCGCCGAGCGAACTCCGTCAGGGCGATGCGCGCCTCTATCCGCGCGAGGTTGGCCCCGAGACAGAAGTGCCTGCCTCCGCCGAAGCTGACTAGCGCGGAGGTGTCCCGGCCGATGTCGTAGACGTCGGGGTCGGGGAAGGCGCGGGGGTCCCTGTTGGCGGAGCCGACGAGCAGAAGCAGCCGGTCCCCGGGCCGCAGAAGGACGCCGTGCAGTTCGACGTCGCGGGTGACGGTCCTGGCGAGCATCTGGCTTGAGGTGTCGTACCGGAGCGTCTCCTCCACCCAGCGGCCCACCCACTCCGGCCCCTCTATGTCGCCTTCTGGGGCTCGGGTGAAGTGCTCGGCTAGGCCGTCCCGGTTTCGGCCGCCCCAATAGAGGGCGTTGGCGAGGAGTTTGGTGGTGGTCTCGTTCCCGGCGACGACCATCAGGAAGAGGAACGCGATGACCTCGTGGTCGGCGAGCCTGTCGCCGTCGTCGGTGCCGACCGCCAGGAGGGCCGCGGTGAGGTCGTCGCCGGAGGAACCGCCGCGCCTGCGTTCGGCGACCATGTCCTGGTAGTAGCCGACGAGGGTGAGCGCGGCCTCCATGCCCTCGGGCGGGACGTCGTTGATCCCCTCGACGCGGTGCACGACGAGGTCGGCGAGGCGGCGCAGCTCGTCACGGTCGGCCTCGGGCACCCCGGTCAGCTCGCAGATGACGTCCATCGGGAGCTTTCCCGCGAAGTCCTTGACGAAGTCGAAGTCACCGGCTTCGAGCGCGGGGTCGAGATGGCGTCTGGTGAGCCGGAGGATGTCGTCAGACAGGTCGCGTACCCGGCGTGGCGTGAAGCCCTTGGAGACGAGGGTGCGCATACGGGTGTGGTCGGGCGGGTCGAGGGCGAGGAACGACATCGTCCGGTGCGCGGACGGCCCCCACGCCGACGGGTCGAGGCTCACCCCGTTCCCGGACGAGAACAGGGCGTGGTCACGGAAGGCCGCCGCCACGTCCGCGTGCCGGGAGATCGCCCAGAAGTCGAGCTCCTCGTTGCGGTAGACGGGGGCCTCCTCCCGCAGCCGTGCGTAGAACGGATACGGGTCCTCGTGTACGGCGTAGTCGTACGGGCTGAACACGAGCGGCCCCGACGCGGCGGGCGGGGACGGAACGGGCGGCGTACGCATGGCGGTCACCTCGGACTCGTCGCTGTCGGACCGGCCCGCGCGGGAAGTATCCGCGCTTCGCATACTTTATACAAGCAAGCGCTTGGCCGGACAAGACGTCGTCGTGGACTCGGCTGATCATGATCACGCACCCTCCGGTGTCCAGTAGGGTCGAAAAGCGCCCTTGGCCGTCTTCGTCCGGCCGCGTTCGACAAGCCGGGACGGCGCGCGCCCGCGCCCGTCCGGCGTGCCCCCAGACTCCGGGAGTCGCATGTTCACCGGCAGCAGCGGACCTGGTTCCGCCCGCGCCCTCTTCCTCGCCCTCGCGACCGCCGCCGCCCTGGCGGCCGGATGCTCCGCGACGCCGGAGCCCGCGCCGTCACCGGGCGCCTCAGCCCCCGCGCAGACCGCCGCCGAGTTCTGGGGCGACACCTCGGCGATCCCCGCCGCGAAGAACGTCCTCACCGTGAAGGTGCTGAACCGGACGAACGGCAAGTACCCGGACGACAAGGTCTTCTGGCGCTTCAACGACGAGGTCCACTCGATCGCGGAACAGCCCTACCTCGACATGGCCGCCAACAGCTCGGGCCGCATGTACTTCCACCTGGGCTCCCCCGACAGCCAGTACGCCGACTTCATCGAGTTCACCGTCGGCCCCGACGTCTTCCACGGCAACACCACGCGCGTCGACGCGTTCGGCCTGAAGCTCGCGATGCGGCTGCGGTCCCACGACGGCTTCGACGTCGAGGTCGGCGAGGACCGCGCGCTGTTCGCCGAGTCGCGCGAGGCGACCTTCCAGCGCTTCGTGGACGAGGTGCCCGACCCGTTCAAGGAGCTCGCCCGCGTCGAGGCGCCCTACCGGATCGTCGCGCCGCGCACCGCCGCGCCCTTCCAGCCGGGCGGCGCCGCCGCCGACTACTTCACCGCCTACGCGGCCCAGCACGGCGTCAAGGCGACCACCGCCGAGGTCGTCGGGTGCGCGGGTCCCCTCGCGGAGTCCGCCGCGCTGTGCGCTGCGCTCAACCGCCACACCGCGGGCACGCCGGAGGAGACGCAGCGCGACCCTTCGGCGTTCTACAAGGGCGACCCGGCGAACCACTACGCGGCCTTCTGGCACGCGCACTCCCTCGGCGGCCTGTCTTACGGCTTCCCGTACGACGACCACGCCGAGCAGTCCTCGTTCGTCTCCCACGGCGACCCGGCCTGGCTGCTGGTGGCCGTCGGCTGGTAGGCGCTCAGTCGAGCGCGGCAGGGGAGCCCGACTCGACGGGCGCGCCCGCAAGGTGCGTCACCCCTCCGCCGACCAGGCGGAAGCCGTAGGCGCCGTTCGGCCTCCACAGCTCGACTATCGCGCAGTTGGGGACGTCGCACGCGCCGAGGAAGCCGCGGAACGCACGCATGTCCCGCGCGTCGGGCGCCTGCACGCCGGAGACGAGCGTCCACATGACGGCCTTCATGAACAGGCCGTGGGTGAACACCGCTACGAGGCCGTCGTCGTCGGGCAGGGCCGCGAGCCTGTCCAGGAAGGCGTGAACGCGGGCTATCAGCGCGACGAAGGACTCGCCGGTGTCCCCGTGGACGTACGCGGGCTCGTTGCGCTCCCAGTAAGCGGCGATGTGCGGCTGGCGCTGCGCGTTCGTCGTACGGGCGGCGTGGAGCGCGCCCAGGTACGTGAACTCCTGCACCGGCCACTCTTCGTACGGCGTCGCGGGGAACCTTGAGACTGTCTCCTCGGCCGTCTGCCTTGCCCGCACGAACGGTGAGCTGACTATGCGGGCGGGCTGCTCGGTGAAGACGGCCGAGGTCCTTACCGCCTGGTCGCGTCCCCGTTCCGTCAGCGGGGCGGCCGCCGGGCCGTTCGTCGGCAGTCCCGCGTTCGACTCGCTCTGCCCGTGCCTGATCATCCACACCCGTCGCGCGTCAACCATGCGGCAAGGCTCGCACGGACCCGTCGCGAACGGAACCGTCCGGGATTGGGCGGGGGCCGCGCGGGTAGGGCGTTCAGCGCGTCTGGCTGCCGTTGGGGGACGGGAGGCCGTATGCCGGAGCCGGTGAGGGCGCTGCCGCGCACGAGGGCCGCGCTGCTGCCTTCGGTGCTCGTCTCGGGCCTGCTCCTCGGCGTGCCGGGTGAGGGACCCGCCTCGGGCGGCGGCGGCTCTTCCTGGGCCGCCACGGGCCGCGGCGGCGCGGTGGCCACCGTCGACGCCACCGCGAGTGGAACCGCCGTCGAAGTCCTCCGCCAGGGCGGCAACGCGGTTGACGCGGCGGTCGCGGCGGCGGCCATGCTCGGCGTGACGGAACCGTACGTCGGCGCGTTGGGCGGCGGCGGGTTCTTCCTCTACTACGACCCGCGTACCCGCGAGGTCCATACCGTCGACGGACGCGAGACGGCCCCGGCCGCGATGCGCGCGGACTCCTTCACGGACCCGTCGACGGGTAAGCCGATCCCGTTGGAGGAGGCGGTAACCAGCGGCCTGTCTGTGGGCGTGCCGGGCACACTCCGCCAGTGGGACCTCGTACTGCGGCGGCACGGGACACGGCCCTTGAGCGCGCTCCTTCGGCCCTCGATAACCGTCGCCGAACGCGGCTTCCCGGTGGACCAGGAGTTCCACGACCAAACCGCGCTCAACGCCGACCGCTTCGCCGACTTCTCCTCGAGCCGCGACCTCTTCCTGCCCGGGGGCGAGCCGCCCAAGGTCGGCACGGTCTTCCGCAACCCCGGCCTCGCCGACACCTACCGCCGTATCGCGCGGCAGGGGATCGGCTGGTTCTACGACGGGGACCTCGCCGACGAGATCGTCAGGACGGTACAGCGGCCTCCGGTAGTGGAGGGGTCCACGCGCAAGGTGCGGGCCGGGCTTATGACGGCTTCGGATCTCGCCTCCTATCGGGCGTTGCCTCGGGAGCCTGTGCACACCCGGTACCGGGGCCTTGACGTGTACGGGATGGCTCCGCCGTCGTCGGGCGGCAGCACCGTCGGGGAGGCGCTCAACATCCTTGAGCGGCTTCCCGTGCCGTCCGGCGACCATGTCCAGGCGCTGCACTCCTACCTCGAAGCCTCCAAGCTCGCTTACGCCGACCGAGACAGGTACGTCGCCGACGTCCCGGGGGTTCCGCTCAAGGAGCTGCTCTCCGACGGCTTCGCAGGAGAACGCGCCTGCTTGGTGAGCCCTACGAGCGCGTTGAAGCCGCCCGTAGCGGCGGGTTCTCCCGACGGGCAGTACGCGGGCTGCGCCGCGGCGTCGGGGGCGGGACGGCCGCTGGCCCATGAGGGCCCGCAGACGACCAACCTCGTCGTGGCCGACCGGTGGGGCGGCGTCGCGGTCTACACGCTGACGATCGAGCAGTTCGGCGGCAGCGCCATCACCGTGCCGGGGCGCGGGTTCCTGCTCAACAACGAGCTGACCGACTTCAGCCTCGCGCCGAAATCCGGCGACCCCAACGCGGCCGGGCCCGGCAAGCGGCCGCGCAGCAGCATGGCCCCGACGCTGCTGCTCAGGGACGGCAGGCCCTTCCTCGCGCTCGGCTCGCCAGGCGGCTCGACCATCATCACCACGGTCCTGCAGATCCTGCTGAACCGCCTCGACCTGCGCATGGACCTGCCGTCGGCCGTCGCCGCGCCGCGGGCCACCCAGCGCAACACCCCGGCCACCCTCGCCGAACAGTCCTTTGTCGACGCCCACGGCCCCGCGCTCACCGCGCGAGGCCAGACCCTCGAACTCTTCCCCGGCCCGCCTCCCGAGATCGGCGCGGCGACCGCGCTCGAGTTCCTCGGCGACGGGCTCGTCCAGGCCGTGGCCGAACCCGTGAGACGGCACGGCGGGACCGCGCTCACCGTCCGCGACTAGGCCGCCTCAAGGCGGCGTCCGGGTGCGGGACATATGGCATGACCGGCATAGCGCCCGTGGGTTGCGGAAACATGCTCTATCGTCCCGAGCGTGGCTACGGTTCTGCTCGTCGAGGACGACGATCACGTCAGGCAGGCGCTGCTGCGCGAGCTGCGCGCCCTCGGACACGCGGTGAGCAGCGCGGGACGCGCCCTTGACGCGCTGCGCGAGATCGCGGCGGGCGGGCCCGAGGTCGTCGTGCTCGACCTCGGCCTGCCCGACCTCGACGGCGGCGAGGCGCTGAAGATGATGCGCGCGGTGTCCGACGTGCCCGTCATCGTCGCGACCGCGCGCGACGGCGAGCGGGACATCATCCGGCTGCTCGGCTCCGGAGCCGACGACTACCTCACCAAGCCGTTCTCCGCGAACCACCTGCACGCCCGGATAGAGGCGGTCCTACGGCGCACGCGTACCGCCCCGCGTGATGAGGCCCTGGTCGTCGGCGAGCTGCGGATCGACGCGAACCGCCGTGAGGCGTCCCTCGCGGGCGCGCCGCTCCAGCTCTCGCGCCGCGAGTTCGACCTGCTCACGCATCTCGCGCGGCACGCGGGGCGGGTCGTGCGCCGTCGGGAACTGCTCGCCGAGGTGTGGCGGCAGCCGCACGGCGAAGACCAGACCATCGACGTGCACATGTCGTGGCTGCGCCGCAAGCTCGGCGAGAGCGCGGCGCACCCGCGCTACCTGCACACCGTGCGCGGCGTCGGCGTGATGCTCACCGCCCCCGAGTGACCGCGCGCTAGTACTCGTAGACCTCGACCATGGGCGGGTGGCCGTTCCATGTGGCGAACACGGCCGAGCCGCGCACGCCGTCGGTGAGGTCGACGCGCAGCCACTCGGTCTGCCGCCACACCTTGACCTCGAACCCGCTGTCGGGCGTCGCCGAGACGAGCTTCGCCGAGTCCTCGGTGAACGACAGGACCACGCGGCCGGACGCGACGACGTAGGTGCGCACCTCGCCTTGCGGCGCGGGAGACGGCTTCGGCGACGGCGGCTGCTCGGGGCGCGTCGGCTTGGGCGGCTCCGGGGTCTGCGTCTTGGGCGTCGACGTCTTGGGCGTCGGCCGCGGTGGGCGCGTCGGGGCAGGGGTGAGGGGGATCGTCGCCGCGGCCTCGGGCGTCGCGGTCGGCGGACGCCCCTGGAACACCGGGACTGACGCCGCAGCATCGGGCACCGGCAGCGCGGTGCCGCGCATCGCGTCGCCGACGCCGACCCAGGTGATCCCGACGCCGGCGGCCGTCGTGGCCGTCCACACCGCGAGGAATCCGAGTCGTACGCGCATGGCGGCCATTATCGGGTGCCAGCGCGCATTAGCGCGACTGGTACTGCGCGGACTCTTACGCGGAAATTCCGTGGGCCGCGAAAAAAGTTATCCACAGGCTGGAATCCGCCGTCGCCCGCATTCATGTAGCGTCGCGGCAAGACCGGTTCGGAAGGAGGGCGGGAGAAATGAGAAGTGCGCTGGCGCGGGTCGCGACGGCGGTGACCGCGATGGTCGCGCTGTCGTTCGTCATCCCGCTCGGGCTGCTGAACGGGCAGATGGCCTACGACCGGGCGATCACCGCGGCCGAGCGGCAGGCGTCGTCGCTGGTGCCCGTGCTGACCGTCACCGCGGATCCCGTGGAGCTCGCCGCCGCGCTCGGGTCGATCCCGGCCGGGGCCGCCGGGGTGATGGCGCTGCACCTGCCGGGGGCGGCGGCGATCGGGGCGTCGCACGCGCCGGGCGGTGAGGTCGCCGAGGCCGCGCGGCTCAAACGCACCTCGACCTCCGACGTCGCGGGCGGCAAGGTGCTGCTGCGCCCCGTCGTCCTGGACGCCGATCGCACCGCCGTCATCGAGGTGTTCGTGCCGGGGGCCGAGCTCGGGCAGGGGGTGCGCGAGTCATGGCTGATCCTCGCGCTCGTGGCGCTCGCGCTGGTCGGGGTGTCCGTGGCGATGGCCGATCGGCTCGCGATCCGGGTGGTGCGCGCGGCCGACGGGCTGGCCGCCGCCGTCACCCGGGTGTCCGGGGGCGATCTCAAGGCGCGGATCGTGCCCGGCGGGCCACGTGAGCTGCGCGTCGCGGGCGAGGCGTTCAACCACATGGTCGGCGAGCTCGCGCGGCTGCTCGCGGCCGAACGCGAGGCGGGCGCGGACCTCTCGCACCGGCTGCGCACCCCGCTCACCGCGCTGCGGATCAACCTCGGCGGGCTCGCCGCCCACCGGGGCGACCCGGCGCGGCTCGCACAGAGCCAGGAGGCGCTCGGGCGGCTCGAGGAGGCCGTGGACGAGATCATCGCCGCCGCGCGCAAGCCGGATCGGGAGTCCTCGGGCGGCCAGGCGTGCGACGCGGCGGCGGTGCTGCGGGCCAGGCTCGAGTTCTGGTCGGCGCTCGCCGGAGACCAGGGCCGCGAGCTGCGCCTGACGATCCCGGAGACCGAGGTCCCGGTGCCCGTCCCGCCCGGTGAGCTGTCGGCGGTGGTGGACGCGCTGCTCGGCAACGTCTTCCGGCACACCCCGCACGGCACCCCGTTCCAGGTCACCGTGCACCGGGGACGGCACGCCACGGGCCTGCTCGTCGGCGACGCGGGCCCAGGCATCGCCGACCCCGAGGCCGCCGCCCGGCGCGGCGAGTCCGGCGGCGGCTCCACCGGCCTCGGCCTCGACATCGCCCGCCGCCTCGCCGAGTCCACCGGCGGCTCCCTGCGCGTAGGCACCTCCCTCCTCGGCGGCGCCCAGGTCGAAGTCTGGCTCCGCACCGACCCCCGCCCCACCCCACCCCGCTCCCGCCGCCACACCCCCCACCGCCTCCGCCGCCGCCGCCAACGCCACCCAAACCACCCCCAAACCAACGAACCCCCCTGACCCCACCTCCCCCACCCAAACCCTCAGTCCCCCACAGGCACAAGACGCCGCACAAGCACAAGACGCACATTGGCGCAGAACCCGCCCAGGCACGGGACCGCGCAGGCACGGGACCGCGCAGGCACGGGACCCGCCTAGACGCGGGACACCGCACAGGCGCGGGACCCGCGTAGGCACGGAACTCTCGTAGGCACGGGACACCGCGCAAGCGCGAGAGGCACGCTGGCGCGAGACCCGCACAGGCGCGAGAAGGCCGCACAAGCGCGGGAGGCGCGCAGGGACGGGACACCGCACATGCACGGGAAGGACGCACAGGCGCAGGACGCCGCGCAGGGACGGGAGGCACGGGAGACGCCGGCGCGGAGGGCGCACAGGCGCGGCCGCACAGGCGGGAGGTGCGGGAGACGCTGGCGCGGGACGCCGCGCAGGGACGCGACGCCGCGCAGGAATGGGAGGCAAAGGAGGCACGTAGGCGCGGGAGGCCCGCACAGGCACGGGAGGCGCTGGCGCGGAAGACACACAGGCGCGGTCGCGCCGGGACGCGACGCCGCACAGGCGCGGGAGGCGCGGGAGGCCGCAGGCGCGGCCGCGTAGGCAGGAGGTGCGCACAGGCGGGGGAGGAGCTGGGGCGGGAGGCGCGCAAGGGCGGCCGCACGGGGGTCGGACGCTGCGCAGGCGCGGGAGCACGTAGGCGCGGGAGGCCCGCGCAGGGGCGGGACGCCGCACAGGGACGGGAGGCGCGGGAGACGCTGGCGCGGGAGGCTCGCAGGGGCGGGACGCCGCGCGGGAGTGGGACGCCGCGCAGGCGCAGGAGGCGCGTAGGCGCGGCCGCGCGGGGGTGGGATACCGCGCGGGGGTGGGATACCGCGCGGGGGTGGGAGGGGGGTCGAGGTTTGTGGGGTGGGAGGGGGAGGCGGGAGGCGCGCAGGGCGGGACGCCGTGTGGGAGGGGGGTGGAGGGTTGTGGGGGTGGGGGTGGGGAGGGGGAGGCGGCGGGCGGGGGCGGGCGAGGGGGGAAGGGAAGGGAGGGTGGGGGTTGTTGGAGGGGGTTAGGGGAGGGTTAAGGTGGGGATATGGGGGGGTTAAGAATTGTGGGGTGGGGGGTGGGAATTGTTTTTTTAGGGGGTGGTGATGGGGGGATTAAGAGGTGCTGAAGGGGGCGGGGAGAGGGGGGTTTGGGGGCCTAGCATTTGGCGGGTTGGACCATTCTGTTCGCCGAGGAGGCGCCCGTGGGCGGGTATGTGAAGGTTCTTGTCTGTGTTGGGGTGACGGCGGGGGTGGCGCTGGTCGGCGGGCCGGCGGGGGCGCACGGGGCGCTGGAGTTTCCGTTGAGCCGGGTGCTGGGGTGTTACCAGGAGAATCCGGAGAACCCGAGTTCGGCGGCGTGCAAGGCGGCTGTCGCGGCGGGTGGGGCGCAGCAGTTCTACGACTGGAACGGGGTGCGGATCGGCGACGCCGCGGGCAGGCACCGGCAGGTGGTTCCGGACGGGCGGCTGTGCAGCGCGGGGAACCCGGCGTTCCGCGGGCTCGACCTCGCCCGCGCGGACTGGCCGGCGACCCGGCTCAAGGCCGGAGCTGACTACACGTTCAAGTTCAGGGTGACCGCGGTGCACAAGGGGGGCTTCGAGCTCTTCATCACCAGGGACGGGTATGACGCGTCCAAGCCGCTCACCTGGGCCGACCTGGAGAGCGAGCCGTTCGTGAAGGCCCCGTCGCCGACGGCGTCGGGCGGCTACTACCAGCTGTCCGGCAGGGTCCCCGCGGGCAAGACCGGGCGGCACCTGATCTATGCGATCTGGCAGCGCACCGACAGTCCCGAAGCCTTCTACTCCTGCTCCGACGTCGTGCTCGGCGCGGGCGACTCCGGCAGCGCCGGGAACGGCAGCGCCGGGGACGGCGGCAGCGGGAATGGCGGCGGGACGACCGCGCCCGGGGGCGGGACCGGGGGCGGGGCGACCGTGACGCCGACCGCCGCGCCTTCCCAGACCCCGTCGGCGAAGCCGACCAGGCCCGGCAAGCCCAAGCCGAAGCCCACGGAGTCGTGCCCGCCCGCCGCCGCGGCCCACGACCACCACGGCGCGGCGGCGCTGTCGGACACGACGCCCGCCGCGGGGACCTCGGCCCTGTCCGGGCAGGACCCCAAGGGCGTCGCGCTCATCACCGGCGCGGTCGGCCTCGCCCTCGGCGGCGTCGCCGGCCTGCTCCTCACCGCCCGCCGCCGCCCCGCCACCCACGCCAAGCCCTGACCCGCCCGACCCCGCCCCCACCCGCCCCGTCTCCTACCTCTCACCCGCCCGCCCACAGGCTCGACCGCGTCGCCAGACCCACAGCGCAGCCACCCGGGTTCCCTCGCAGTCCCTTCGGGACTGCGAGGGAGAAGACCACGGCGTCGGGCTCTCACGGCACTCGCTCAGCCCCCAGGAGCCCGGGCCGCGTAGGCGCGCCTTGTCCTCCCGTGAGGCTCAGCCCCCCCGCCGCACAGGGGCCCGGGCCGCGTAAGCGCGCGCCTTGTCCTCCCGTGAGGCTCAGCCTTCCGCCACACAGGGCCCGGGCCTTCCCGCAGTCCCTTCGGGACTGCGGGGAGAGACTCGGGGCCCTGCGGCGCAGGGCCCGGGTTTGCTCGCGGGGGTACGCGGGCGTGCTGTGCGGCGCGGTATGTGGGGGTGTTGGCGCGGGCGGTGGGCGCGGTGGGCGCGGTGGCTTGGATGGGCGCGGTGGGTCGTGGGCCCATGGGGTCGGGTGTCCGTGGGCGCGGTGGGTTGGGTGGGTGCGGCGGGTGTTGGCGCGCGCGGTGGGTTGGGCGGGCGTGGTGGGTCGTGGGTCCGCGGGGTCGGGTGTCCGTGGGTTGGGTGGGTTGGGTGGGTGTGGTGGGTCGTGGGTCTGTGGGGTTGGGGTCCGTGGGGGGTGGGTTAGTCGAAGGTTGTGGAGATGGGGTGCCAGGGGGTGAGGGATTCGGCGGCTTTGGGGCCCCAGGTGCCCTTGGGGTAGGGGTGGGGTGGGGTTGTGGCGTTGAGGAGGGGTTGGACTATGCGCCAGGATTCTTCGGCGAGGTCGAAGCGGACGAAGCGGCGCGGGTCGCCGCTGACGGCGTCGGCGAGGATGCGCTGGTAGGCGGCCTCCATCGGGCCGAGCGCCTTGGTGAAGTCGACGTGCAGCGGAATCCGGCGCGTCGAGTTCTGGCCGGGCTCCTTGACCAGGACGTCGAGGGTGATCCCGGCGTCGGGCTGGATGCGGAACCTGATGAGGTTCGGCTGGAGGTCGCCGTCGAACAGGTGGACGGGCGGCGGCACGAGCTCGGCCACCACCTCGAGGTCGGTCTCGGGCAGCGCCTTGCCGGAGCGGATGTAGAACGGCACCCCGGCCCAGCGCCAGTTGTCGATGAACAGCCGCATCGCCACATACGTCTCGGTCGTGGAGTCGGCCCGGACGCCCTCGGTGTCGAGGTAGCCCTCGTACTGCCCGCGCACGACGTCGTCGGGGCCGGGCGAGCGGACCGCGCGCAGCACCCGCCACTTCTCGTCGATGAACGCCCGCGCGTCACGTGACGGCGGCGCGTCCATGGCCAGGATCGCGAGGATCTGCAGGAGGTGGTTCTGGACGACGTCGCGGATCGTCCCGTTGGCGTCGTAGAAGGACCCCCGGTCGGAGACGTCGAAGTCCTCGGCCATGGTGATCTGCACGTTCTTGACGACAGTGCGGTTCCAGATCGGCTCGAGGAACATGTTGCCGAAACGGAACACCAGGAGGTCCTCGATGGGTTCCTTGCCGAGGAAGTGGTCGACGCGGCGGAGGTGGTCCTCGTCGAAGTGGCGCAGCATCTCCTCGTTGAGCGCGAGCGCGGAGGCGGCGTCGTGCCCGAACGGCTTCTCCACGACGAGCCGGGAGTCGGCGTTCAGCCCCTCGGCGGCGAGCCCTTCGGCGACGGTCGCGAACAGGGACGGCGGAATCGCCAGATAGTGCGTGACGAACCCGGCGTCACGGGTCGCCTCGCGGACGGCCGCGAACGTCGCGGGGTCGGCGTAGTCGCCCGCGATGAGGCTCAGATTCCCGGCGAACTTCGCGAACGCCGCCTCGTCAACGTCGTCCCCGCACGCCTGACGGGCCCGCGCGCGCAGCCCGTCGAGGTCGAGGTCGGTCTTGGCGACGCCGACGATCGGCAGGTCGAGCACTCCGCCCGCGCTGAGCCGGTACAGGGCGGGCAGCAGCATCTTGTAGGCGAGGTTGCCGGTGATGCCAAACAGCACGAGCGCGTCGGCCCGGATGGGCGCGTCGGTCATACTCGTCGTCCTCTCAGCGCGCGGTACCTGCGCACAAGGTTCTCGGTTGACGCGTCCGCGAAGTCCGCGGGCGGTTCCTCGGCGGTCAGGGCGGGTTCGAGGCCGAGCGCGAGCTTCTTGCCCAGCTCGACGCCCCACTGGTCGAACGAGTCGATCCCCCACACGACGCCTTCGACGAACACGACATGCTCGTACAAGGCGACCAGTTCCCCCAGCACGCGCGGCGTCAGCTTCGGCGCGAGGATCGTGGACGTCGGCCGGTTCCCCGGCATCACCTTGTGCGGGACGATCTCCGGCGGCGTGCCCTCGGCGGCGATCTCCTCGGCGGTCTTGCCGAACGCCAGCGCCGACGTCTGGGCCAGCAGGTTCGCGGTGAGGATGTCGTGCATCCCGGCGGGGTCGGCGAACGGCTCGGCGAACCCGATGAAGTCGGCGGGGACCAGGCGGGTGCCCTGGTGCAGGAGCTGGTAGAACGCGTGCTGCCCGTTCGTGCCGGGTTCGCCCCAGAAGATCTCGCCGGTGTCGACCTCGACGGGGCTGCCGTCGGCCTTGACGGACTTGCCGTTCGACTCCATCGTCAGCTGCTGAAGGTAGGCGGGGAACCTGTGCAGCCGTTGCGCGTACGGAAGCACGGCCCTTGTCTGCGCGCCGAAGAAGTCGGTGTACCAGATGCCGAGCATCCCCATCAGCACCGGCATGTTCTTCTCGAACGGCGCGGTCCTGAAGTGCTCGTCGATGGTGTGGAAGCCGGCGAGCATCTCGCGGAACGCGGCGGGACCGACCGCGATCATCAGCGACAGGCCGATGGCCCCGTCGAAGGAGTAGCGGCCGCCGACCCAGTCCCAGAAGCCGAACATGTTCGCGGTGTCGATGCCGAACTCGGCGACCTTCTCGGCGTTGGTGGAGACGGCAGCGAAGTGCTTGCCTACCGCGTCCTCGCCGAGCGCTTCCACAAGCCAGCGGCGCGCCACCCGCGCGTTCGTCAGCGTCTCGATGGTGGTGAAGGTCTTGGAGCTGACGACGAAGAGCGTGGTCGCGGGGTCGAGTCCGCGGAGTTTGCCCTCGATGTCGGCGGGGTCGATGTTCGACACGAAACGCGCCTCGATGCCCGCGTCGGCGAAGTCGAGCAGCGCCTCGTACGCCATCGCCGGGCCGAGGTCGGAGCCGCCGATGCCGATGTTGACGACGGTCGCGATCGGCGAGCCCGTCGCGCCGCGCCACTCCTTCGACCTGATCCGGTCGGCGAACGCGGCCATCTTGTCAAGGACGGCGTGCACGTCGGCGACGACGTCCTGGCCGTCGACCTCGAGGGCGGCGTCGGCGGGCAGCCGGAGCGCGGTGTGCAGCACGGCCCGGTCCTCGCTGACGTTGATGTGGTCGCCCCGGAACATGCGGGTGATCGCGTCGCGCAGGCCCGCGCGCTCGGCCAGCGCCACGAGCAGCCCGACGGTCTCGTCGGTCGCGCGGTGCTTGGAGTAGTCGAGGAACAGGCTGCCCGCCTCAAGCCCCATCCTCGCGACCCGTCCCGGGTCTTCGGCGAACAGCTCCCTGAGCGTCCTGCCTTCGAGTTCCGTGAAGTGCTTGCGCAGCCCCGCCCACTGCTCGGTCCCCGTGATCCCCGCGTCCACGCCTTCTCCCCTCACCGGTCCTGGACGGCCGCGCACCCGCGGCCTACCCGCGATGATCCCCCACGGGCGGGGCCCGCCGCGACCGCGTCAGCGGCCCGGCGGGTTGGCGGTCGCCCAGGCGCAGATCGCGGCGAGGGGTTCCTGGAGGGTCCTGCCCAGCGGCGTCAGCGCGTACTCGACGTGCTGCGGCGCGCTCTCCTTGAGCACGCGCCTGGCGACGAGCCCGTCGGACTCCATGCCGCGCAGCGTCTCGGTCAGCATCTTCTGGGTGACGCCGGGGACGCGCCTGCGCAGCTCGGAGTGGCGTTGCGGCCCGGCGAGCAGCGCGTAGACGAGCAGGATGCGCCACTTCGAGCCGAGCCGTTCCAGCGCCTGACGGGTCGCGCACGCCTCCTCGATCACGTCGGGGATCACCAGCGACACGGGGCCTCCCGGGGGTGAAGGGCACCTTGAAGTGCCTTCTTTCTGGGCGGGGGCCGACGGGGTTAGCGTCCGCCCATGAGTGAGCCTAAAGTCAAGCGCCGCGCGGCGGTGAGCGAACGCGTCGTCTTCGGTTCCGCCGGGCTTGTCGGGATCGTCCGGCTGCCGTCCGGGGCCGGGCCGTGGCCCGGCGTCGTTCTCACCGGCCCGTTCACCGGGGTGAAGGAACAGGTCGTCGGGGTGTACGCCGAGCGGCTGACGGACGCGGGGTTCGCCACGCTCGCGTTCGACCACCGGGGCTTCGGCGAGAGCGGCGGACGCCGTGGCCACGAGGACGTCCAGGGCAAGCTCGAGGATCTGCGCGACGCCGTCGGCTTCCTTGCCGCCCGCGACGACGTGGGCGCGGTCGCCGTCGTCGGGGTCTGCCTGGGCGGCGGGTACGCGGTGCGCGCGGCGGCGTCGGACCCGAGGGTGCAGGCCGTCGTGGGCGTCGCGGGGGCGTACAACAGCCCGGCGAGCGTGGTGCGTTCGATGGGCGTCGAGTCCTACCGTGACGCCCTCGCGGGATTCCTCGCCCGCTATGACGAGTTCCTTCCCGCCGTAGCAGCCGACGGAGGGGAAGCCGCGATGGGCGGCGACGAGCCTTACGCGTACTACGGGACGTCCCGCTCAACGTCCCCGCACTGGACGAACAGCGTCACCCGAGGCTCCCTGCACTCTTTGATGACATTCGACGCGCTGTCCTCCGCCGACCTCCTCGGCGCGACCCCCCTTCTCGTCGTACACGGCAGGACAGACGCCTACTGCTCCCCCGACCTCGCCCGCGCGCTGCACGCCCGCGCGACGGGGCCGAAACGCCTCCACTGGCTCGACGCCCGCGAGCACATCGATCTCTACGACACCGAACCCCACATCACCGACGCCGTCGAGGCGACCGCGTCGTTCCTGCGTGACGCCCTCGCCGCCTGACCGACGCCCCCGGGTGGTTACTCCGGAGTTGAGTGGGGACGAGGGTGCTGTTAGCTTCGTCGGCGTGGACGACAGGCGTGCACGGGCCGAGGCGGTCGCGGGCTTCGCGGCGGCGCTGCGGGAGCTGCGCGCATCGGTCGGCAATCCCCCGTTCCGTGAGATGTCCGGAAGGTCGGGGGCCATCTCCCACACCACCCTGCATGAGGCGACCAAGGGCAACCGGTTGCCGAGCTGGGAGACGACCGTCGAGTTCGTCAAGGCGTGCGGGGCCGATCCCGCGCTGTTCCGCGAGCGGTGGGAGAGCGCGAACCTCGCGGTGCGGGCGGGGAGCGTCCCGGCGCGGGTCGAGGCCCCCGTCGGCGGGGGCGAGGAGGCGCGGCCCGTCCAGGTCGCGGTGGCGTCGCCCGTCGCACCGCCCGAGCCCGCGCCGAAGCGGGGAAGGTCGAACCGGACCGTCGCGGCGGCGCTGGCCACCGCGGTCGTCGGCGTCGGCGCGGTGGTGCTCGCCGCGGCCGTCATGGACGGCGAGCCCGACAACCGCAAACCGTCCGACGGCCTCACCACGCCCGCGCTGACCGCCGCCGACTGCCCCGTCATCCCGACGAACCCGCCCTCGGCCCCGCCCGCCACCAGGGGCGACGCCTCGGTCTTCATCGCCGACATCACGCTGCCCGACTGCACGCACGTCGGGCAGGGCGAGACCGTCACCAAGGTGTGGCGGATCAAGAACGTCGGGACGGTCACGTGGCGGGGGTACTCGCTGCGCCGCCTCGACGTGCCGCAGCTGCCCGAGCACTGCCAGACCATCACCGACGTGCCCATCAAGGACACCCGCCCCGGCGAGATGGTCGACATCCGGACGGAGATCACCACGCCCCGCAAACCGGGCATGTGCTACGTGCGGTTCAAGATGGCCGACGCCACGGGCGCGCTCGTGTTCCCCGGCAGCAGGCCGCTCAACTTCCAGATCATCGTGGACTGACCCCGGCCCCCCGCGTCAGCGGGAGACCGGGGCCTTGTCTTGCGGCTACTTCAGGGTGACGCCCTTGTAGTAGTACTTCAGGATCTTGGAGTGGCTCCAGCCGGACCGCGCCCTGTCACGCGAACCCTGCTGCGACATCCACTCGCCGTCCACCCACCAGGAGCTGCACGCCGTCGTCGTCGCGCAGTACTGGGCCTGGTAGATCTTGCCGCCGCGGGTGAGCTTCTTGCCCCACGTCGCGTCGACCGCCGCGCTGGTCGACGGCTGCGCCGAGCCCGGCTTGTAGACCTGGCTGTTCGTGTGGTCCCACACGTCGAAGCACTTGCCGCTCGCGGTCTTGCGCGTCGAGTGCAGCGCCCAGTACCAGCCGTAGTTCTTGACGGCGATCGCCCCGGCGCGCAGCGACTCCTTCGGCCAGCTCGCGTACCACTCGTTCGGCAGGACGTTCTTGACATAGGTCTTGAACGCCACACGCTCGACCCGGTTCAGCGACGCCCGGTAGACCAGGATCGTGGACGGGGGCTTGGTGTGGGTGCCGTCGGTCTTGCAGCCGGTCGGGGTGGTCGGGGTCGAGCTCAGGAATTTGTGCGAGGCGTTCTGGTTCTTCAGCCCCGTCTCGAGGTTTCCCTTCGCACCGGGCCTGAAGTCCTGGTAAGCGCCCTTGTACTTGCTGTTGAAGTACACCCGCACGGTTTTGGCGCTGCGGTTCCAGACCGAGGCCGCCTCGTTCTTGATGCACTTCCCCTTGCCGTTTCCGGCGCCCTTGAAGTCGTAGCACGAGGGCTGCTTGGTGCCGTAGTCTGCGACCGAGCCGGAGAAGTCCGAGACCGAACCCTTGTTGTTGCTGTTGAAGTAGTAGCAGAACTCACCGGTCTGACAGACGCCGTTCCGCGAGGCCGCGGAGACCGGCGCGGCGGTGGCGAGCACCATTCCGCCGACGGCCATCGCGGCGGCCGTCGCGGCGAACCGCGACAGCGTCCTGATAATTCGTGAAGTCACGCTCGTCCCTTTTCTCGCGCTACTTGACGGCGTAGCCCTGGGAGACCCAGAACGAGTTCGGGTTCGGGTTGCTCAGCACCGCGTCGCCGACGCTCGGGGCGGCGAGCTTCTGCTTGCCGTTCCTGACCTCGACGTGCGTGTGCGTCGCGCCGGACGAGCCGACCCCGCGCCACGACTCGTCGGCGATGACCTGGCCCTTCTTGATGCTCTGGCCGACCCGCAGCGACGCACGCGGCTTGGTGTGCAGGTAGATGACCGTCTTCTTCAGCGACGCGTTGTAGATCGCGATCGTGGAAAGGCCGCCGGAACCGGTGCGGCCGAACTTCACGTTGATGACGGTGCCGGCCGTCAGCGAGTACACGTTGGAGTTCAGGCCGCGCACGAAGTCGATGCCCTCGTGGCGTCCGGGCGTGGTGGTGTAGCCGTCGAAGCCACAGCTGATGTAACCGCCGCTCGCCTTGTACAGCGCGGTCGACATGTTGGTCTTGCCCGACGGGGTCGACGCCGACGGGTTGAACTTGTGCGACGCGTTCTGGTTCTTCAGGGTCTTGCTCAGGTTGCCCTTCGCGCCGGGCTTGAAGTCCTGGTAGGAGCCCTTGTAACCGCTGTTGTAATAGACCCGGACGGTCTTGCTGCTGCGGTTCCAGACCGAGGCGGCCTCGTTCTTGATGCACTTCCCCTTGCCGTTTCCGGCGCCCTTGAAGTCGTAGCAGGAAGGCTGCTTGGTGCCGTAGTCTGCGACCGAGCCGGAGAAGTCCGAGACCGAACCCTTGTTGCCGCTGTTGAAGTAGTAGCAGAACTCACCGGTCTGGCAGACGCCGTTGCGGGTCGCGGCCGACGCGGGCGACGCCGTCACCAGCACCGTCCCGCCGAGGGCGAGCACGCCCGCCGTGGCGGCGAGGACCTTGTTGAGCGATGTCATGGTTGTTCTCCTTGTGTCCGTTGAACCTGGGTCTGCGGGGGAATCAGCGACGCTGGTACTCCTCCCAGGTGCGGATGGCCACCTTCGGGCCGTCGTCCTTGCCGCGTCCGGCGAGCCCGTTGAGGCCGAGGTAGTAGTCGCCGACCTGGCCCTGGGCCTGGCCGGAGAGGTCGGTGTCGCTGATGGCGACGGCGTGGATGTGCCACGGCCAGTCGGCCTGCGACGGGTCGCGTACCCACGCGGCGAAGCCGACGCGGCGTAGCGCGCGCACGACCGCGGTGCGCGTCGCGGCGTTCATCCCCTTCACCGAGATGTCGACGACGCCGCCGCCGTCATGCGTCCCGGCCGACGTCGGGTCGCCGCCGGGGTTGTAGGAGCCCTGGTCGAGCACGAGCTTGCGCCCGTGCAGCTTCTTGGCGGCGGCGAGCATGTCGCGCGTCCGCGCGTTGAGGACGACGCCGCCGCTCTTCACCTTGCCGCCGGGCCCGATCGCCCGCTTCACCTTGAACCTGCCGGCCCCGAGCTTGGCGAGCGAGGACTTCCCCGGCAGCCCGTTGGCGGCGAGACCCTTGTAGCCGAGCGACTTCTGGAACTTCGCGTAGGCCGCGACGGTCGTCGTCCCGAAGTATCCGTCGACCCACTTGGCCGCGAGCAGCTTCCGATCCCGCAACGCCCTCTCCACAAGCAGCACGCTCGCCTTGGCTCCCGGGGTCAGTTTGCTGTCCGCGCGCCGCGGATCGATCTGCGCCGCCTTGACGACGGCCTCCATGTCGACCGTCGGCAGCGCGCGGCCGTCTCCGTCGGCGGCCTGCACCGCCGAGCTCCCGGCTCCGCCGACCAGCGAGGCGATCAGACAGACCCCGGCAGCACCGACGCCCACGCGCCAAGATCTCACATTCATCGCTCTCCCCACGCTTCCCGGCCAACGCCCCCAACCCTCCCGCCCCCGTTCGCGCGTCCGCAACAAGATCGTGTTGTCAGGCTGTCCGACGGGCTGTTCCTGACAGGGCGACGTCGTTGACCTGCGCTTACACGGCGCTTTCCGGCCTTGGACGGACGGCTTCGGCGGCTCGGCCCTTCGGGTGACGTGCGAGGGAACCCCTTGATTCAGGACATGTGTCCTGTAAAGTGAGACACGTAAATCATCATGATGATTACGTGTGCCCGCCCCGAAACGCCCGAGGAGCCGCCCATGTCCGCGTCCGAAGAGTCCCTCCCGGACGGCGTCATCCGCGACGACGCCGACGGCCGCTGGATCGAGTTCTCCCGTCCCGTGGCCCATCCCGCCGACGCCGTCTGGGCCGCGCTGACCGACCCGCGCCGCCTCGTCCTGTGGCAGCACCCCGTCGAGTTCTTCCCCGAGCTGCGCGAAGGCGCGACCGTCTACGCGCACCTCAACCCCGGGGCGAACGCGTTCGCCCTCGGCAAGGTCGTCCGCTGCGAACCGCCGCACACGCTCGTCTTCCGCTGGACCACGACCCACCCGAAGCTCTCGCCCGACCTCACCCTCTCCTACACGCTCGAGGAGGACGCCCTCCACGTCAGCTACGGGCCCTTCGCGCCGCAGGACGCGGTCCTCCCGATGACCGCCTCCCTCCACATCCACCTTGACCACCTAGCCGTCGCGATCACCACCCCGGACGCGTCACTGCCCTCCCCGCCTTACGCCGGCCCCAGCGTCGTCACCCGCTCCGGCCTGATGCGGCCCACCACCGCCGCCTACGCCGCGAAGCACCCCCACCTGGCCCCGTCCTTCAGGTAGTCCGCGTCTCACGTCGCCGAAAATCTCAAACTGCGATCTTTCCCCTGCGGTGTCGGACACTCTGATACCCGGCCGAACCCCCCACGGCAGCGGAAAGAGGTCAGTATGCGTCGTCTGGTCGTCGTCCCCCTCGTCAGCGGCATGCTCATCGCCTGCGCGGCATGCTCGCCGGGCGATGAGCCCCCGCCGCGGACCTCCCCCGGGTGGACGCTGCCCGCCGAACCCGACCCCGGCGCGCGCGACGCGATACGCGGCCTTTGGGACGGCATGGCCCTCAGGCACGCGGCCCAGGAGGAACTCGTCCGCCGGTGCATGACGAAGGCCGGGTTCACCTACATCAAGAGCCCTTCCCCGACGAGCGACGTCGCCCCGACGATGACCGTCGAGCCCTACGGCCAGCCCGTCGCCGAAGCCAAGCGCCACGGATATCCAAAGGACCCGGCCAACGACAAGATCGCCACGGAAACCGACCCTGGCAACGGCGGCCTCTCAGCCTCCGACCAGGCCAAATGGCAGGCCGCCTACTTCGGCGACGACTCCGCCGCAGTACAGGTCGACCTGCCCAACGGCGAAAGCATCGGCGTCAACGGCAACGGCTGCCTCGCCGAAGCCAAGGCAACGCTCTACGGCTCCGTCGAACTCGAGATCAGAGTCGTCAACTTCGCCGGCACCCTCCCCCTCGAAGCCCAACGCCAAATCCGAGCAGACCCAACCCTGAAGACCCTCAACGCGACCTGGGCGGCATGCGTGAAGGCCAAGGGCCTCGGCGATTTCCCCGACCCCGAAACCGCCCGCACCAAGGCAACCGAGTTCACAACCCAGACCACACCAGCCGACGCCCACAAAAAAGAGATCGCCCTGGCCGTCGCCGACGCAGAATGCGAGACCGAAACAGACTACGCCCCCCAACGACGCACCCTCGAAGACCGCTACTACACCACCGCACTCCACATGTACGAAGGCCCGATCACCGAACTCCTCACCACCAACAAACACGCCCTCCTCAAAGCAAAGCACGTGCTTTCCGGCGCGGGAGCATGAGGCATCGCCGACGGGCGGCTAGGGGTTGGGGAGGGTTAGGTGGGGGAGTTCGATTCGGGAGCTTATGCCTAGTTTGGGGTAGGCGTTGTAGAGGTGGTAGCCGACGGTTCGGGGGCTGAGGAAGAGGCGTTCGCCGATTTGGCGGTTGGTGAGGCCGGCGGCGGCAAGGCGGACCACGCGGCGTTCTTGGGGGGAGAGGGCGGCGGTGGGTGGGGTGGAGGGGAGGGGGCCGCTGTCGCCGGCGGCGCGGAGTTCGGCGCGGGCTCGGTCGGCCCAGAGGGTCGCGCCCAGGGAGGTGAAGGTCTCGGCGGCGGTGCGCAGGGAGGGGCGGGCGGCGCTGGGGTGGCCGGTGCGGCGGAGCCAGGAACCGTGGCCGAGGAGGGTGCGGGCGTGCTCCAGGGGGCGGGGTGAGGAGGCGAGGTGGGTGAGGGCTTCGGCCCAGAGGGGGGACGGGTCGGGGGAGAGGTGGGCTTCGGCGCGGGCGAGGAGGCCGCGGGCCCAGTCCTGGCCGGTTTCCGCGGCCCACGGGGTGACGGCGTCGAGGGCGGCGCGGGCGTCGTCCGGGCGGCCCAGCCTGGCGAGGACCTCGACTCGGTCGAGGGCGAGGTAGCGGGTCATGACGTTCGGCAGTTCGGTCTGGGTGACCACGTCGAGGAGCGCGAGCGCGTCGTCGAGGTCGCCGCGGGACAGCGCGAGGACGGCGCGCGCGGCGGGGGGCGCGGCGGGGGGCGCGGCGGCGCGCGCAGCTGCGGACGGCGTGCCGTGGGCGGACAGCGTGCCGTCGGAGGGCATGCCGTCGGCGGACAGCGTGCCGTAGAGCGGCGTTCCGGCGGAAGGCGTGCCGTAGGACGGCGTGCCGTCGGCGAGCGCGAGCGCGAGCGCGAGCTCGGGCGGCGGCGTGGTGGGGGTGCCCTGCCAGGGGGTGGGGGTGCCTTGCCAGGCGGCGATGGTGGCGCGGAGGTCGCGGGCCTCGGCGGCGAAGAAGGGCTGGTCGGTCTCCTCGGCGATGCGTTCGGCGGCGCGCGCTGTGGCGTCCGCGTCGTGCAGGTGGCCGCGGAGCAGGCGGACGCGGGTGAGGTCGCGCAGGACCTCGGGCAGCGCGCCGGTCGCGGTCGCGCGGTACTCGTCGGCGAGCTCGGACAGCAGGTGCTCGGCGAGGGGGAGGTCGCCGGTCGCGATGACCCACTCCAGCGCGCAGGCGCGTTCCAGTGGGGCGAGCTGGCGGAGCACGTCGCCGGTGTAGAGGGCGTGCAGCGCGGGGATGCCGGGCTCCCCCAGGGCGACGCGGGCGAGCCCGGCCGCGGCGTCGCGCAGCGTGTGGGCGTCGACGGCGTCGTCGGGCAGCCGCAGCGCTTCCGTCGTGGCGAGCGCGGCCCGGACCGTCGAGTGCTGTCCGCTGACCCACGCGGTGCCGGTGCCGTCCAGCAGCATGAACGCCGCTTTGACGGGTTCGTGCGCGGCGGCCTGCCCGGCTCCGTCGATCAGGAGGCGGGCCGCGGTGCCGGGGTTGCCGCGGAAGTACGGGTCGAGCGCGCTGATCTGGGCGAGCCCCGCGCGCACGGCCGGGTCGGCCACGAGCGGCGTCGCCTGCTCGGCGAGTGCGGCGGCGCGCGGCGCGTCGCCCGCGTCGGCGGCGGCGCGGGCGGCCAAGGCGAGCCTGCGGCCGCGGTCGGCGGGGGCGGGGCTGAGCCGGGCGGCGCGCTCATAGGTCGCGGCCGCGGTGCCGTAGGCGGCCTGGCCTCGGCCACAGCTCGCGCTCTCCTCGACCTCCTGGGCGACGGATTCGTCGGGCCCGGTCGTCGCGGCGGCAAGGTGCAGCGTCCGCCGAACGAAGCAGTCCGGGCTGTCCCCGACCAGGGCTTCGGCGAGCGCCGCGTGGGCGGCAAGCCGCTCGGCGAGCGACGCAGACTGCACGGCCGCCGACCGGATGAGCGGGTGCGGGAAGGAGACGCGGTCGTCGGCGGCGACAAGCAGCCCCTTGCGCTCGGCGGGTTCCAGATCGGCCAGGCCCGCGTCGAGATGCGCGGCCGCCCGGACGAGCGTGTGCAGGTCGCCGCTCCCGTCGAGCGCCGCGAGCAGGATCAACGCACGCGACTTCGACGGCAGATTCGCGACGCGCTCGGTGAACCCGTGCCTGACCCGGTCGGCGCCGATCACCGACCCGAACGGTTCCAGCGCGCCTTCGCGGTGCGCGGTGGGAAGTTCCTTCAACGCCAGCGGATTTCCCGCGGCCTCCCGCAACACGAGCTCGCTCACCTGACGCGACAGACCGGGCGCGTGGTCGGCGAGGAGCGCCGCCGAAGACTCCCGGTCGAGCCGGGGCAGGATCAGTTCGGGAATCCCCGGGGCGGGGAACGCGGGCGCGTGCCCGTCGCGCGCCGCGAACAGCATGACGGCCCCTTCGTCACGCAGCCTGCGTGCCGTGAAGAGCAGCGCGTCGGCGGACGACGCGTCGATCCAGTGCGCGTCGTCAATGACGCAGAGCACCGGTTGTTCGGCGGCGAGCAGGTTCAGCAGGGCGTGCAGCGCGATGGCGGTCTGGAACCTGTCGCCGACGGGCCCGTCGGCGGTGCCGAGCGCGGTGTGCAGGACCGCGGCCTGCCGTTCCGGCAGCGCGTCGATCCGGTCGGCGACGGGCGCGAGCAGCATGTGCAGCCCCGCGAAGGGAAGGTCCTGCTCGGTCTCGACGCCGATGGCCGTCAGGACGAGCATGTCGCCCTCCGCCCCCGCACGCTCGGAGACGTCGCACAGGAGCGCCGACTTCCCGATCCCCGCCTCACCGCGCAGCACGAGCGCCGTGCCGTGTCCGGAACGTGCTGCGTCAAGCGAGCCGGCGAGGACCCTGGCCTCCCGCTCGCGGCCGTAGATCATGCGGTCAGCCTAGGCGGACGGAACGGCGATCCTCCGCCCCGGCGTCCGAAAAATCCCGCCAAAGCCGACCGCACAGGGCAATCACGGCAGAAGTACCACTTTCCCGACGGTCTTCCGACCGCGCAGCGCCGCGTGCGCGGCGGCGGCGTCGGCGAGCGGGAACGTGGTGACGGCGGGCACGAGCCGTCCGGCCACCGCCTCGGCGAGCGCCTCCTCCTGGAGGGCGCGCATCCCGCCCGGCCTGCGCGCCATCCTCGGCCCGAGCGCGTACACCGCGCTGACGGCACGGTCGCGCAGCTCGGCCGACGTGAACGCCGTGATCTCCTCCGCCCACCCGTGCAGCACGTGGATGCCGCCCGGTCCGAGCAGTTCGAACGCGGTACGGCCGACCTCGCCGCCGACCCCGTCGAAGACGACGCTCACCTCGCCCGCCTCCTTGGCCCAGCCGGGCAGCAGGTAGTCGACGGCCCGGTCGGCCCCCGCCGCGCGGACGCGCGCGGTCTTCGCCGGTCCCCCCGCCGCGCCGACCACCGTCGCGCCCGCGGCTTTGGCGAGCTGCACGAGCAGCGTGCCGACGCCCCCGGCGGCCGAGGTGATCAGGACGGTGTCACCCGCCCCGACCTCCGTCGACCGCCAGATGCCCAGCGCGGCACGGCCTGTGCCGACCATGGTGATCGCGGCGGGAAAGTCCAGAACGTCCGGGACGGGGAAGAGCGCGTCCACCTCCCGGACGGCGAACTCCGCGTACCCCGCGTTGACGAGGCCGAGGTGCGTGACGACCCTCCGGCCCAGCCACGCCGCGGCGACGCCGTCGCCGAGCGCGTCGACCACGCCCGCGACCTCACGTCCGGGGGTGACGGGCAGGTCGGGCACCGGGAAGGGGATCTTCGCCGGGTCGCCCTCGTGCAGGAACGCGTCGAGCACGTGCACGCCGGCCGCCCGGACCGCGATGCGGACCTGACCGGGACCTGGCTCGGGCATGGGGACGTCGTCTAGGTGGAGTCGCTCTTCCGGACCGAACGCGTGGATGCGGATCGCTTTCATGCCGCTGACGCTAGGGAGCCGGGGTGTGGCCGCGCCTCAGTCGGATGACCGGGTCCGGCGACCTGTGACGGCGGCCGCGACGGCCACCGCGAACGCCGCGCCCGCGATCCCCGCCAGCAGCCCGACCGCGCCGTGGAACCCCACGGCGCTCCAGGCCGCCGCCGACACCGCTGGGGCCAGCACGAGCCCGACGGTCCGTGCCGTGGTGGTCAGGCCGCCCGCGACCCCGGCCTGCTCGTCCGGCACGGACCGCAGCACCGCCGTGGTCACCGCCGGGTTCAGCAGCCCAGCGCCGAGGCCGAGCAGCGCGAGCCGCCAGGCGAGGTCGGCGAGCCCGGCGTCGGCGTCCAGGGGCAGGTGCAGCAGAATCCCCGCGCCCACCAGCGCGGACCCCACGACGGCGACGGGCAGCGCCCCGACTCGGTCGACCAGCCCGCCCGCGACGGGCGTGACAAGGGACATCACCCCGACCCAGCACAGCACCGCGGTACCGAGCAGGCCGGGGTCGGCGCCCATGACGTCGGCGACGAAGTACGGGAGGACGAACGACGTCAGGCCGGTCGAGACGGCGAACAGCGCGAGCACCAGCGCGGGCAGCCCGGCCGCCGCCGACCGCAGCACCGCCACGACCGGCCGCGACGCCCGCAACCGTGCCCAGACCACGCCGAGCGCCACGGCCGCCGCGAGGACGACCGTCGCCGCGACGAGCCCGGTGTCGAGCAGCTCGACCGACAGGACGAGCGCCGTCATCGCGCCGCCGAGCACCACGCCTTCCACCAGCAGCCCGCGCCCCGGCAGGGGAAGCCGCCCGTCCCCGCGCCGCAGCAGCCGCGCGCCCGCCGCCATCACGACGACCAGCAGCGGCATCTTGATCAGGAACACCGCGCGCCACCCGAACTCGGCGGCGACCCAGCCGCCCAGCGGCGCGGCCCCGGTGGCCCCGAGCGTCATGACGGCCATCAGCCAGCCCATCGCCCGCCCGCGCTCCTCCGGCCGCACCGCGCGCACGAGCGCGGGCGTCGTGCACGCCATGAACACGACGCTCACCAGCCCGAGCAGCACCCGCGCGGCGAGCAGCGACGGCAGATTCGGCGCGAGCACCCCGAGCACGCTGAGCCCCCCGATCCCGGCGAGCCCCAGAAGGTAGACCCGCCGCAGATCCGCCCCGTCCACCCATCTGCCCGCGGGCAGCGCCAACGCCGCCGAAGGCAAGGTGTACGCCAGCAGCACCCAGGCCGTCGCCCCCGGCGCGACCCCGAACTCCGCGGCGATCAGCGGCAGCGTGAACGACGACAACGAGACCTCGCTCGCCGCCGCCAACGTCGCGAGCGCGAGCACGAGCACCGCGCCCCAATTGGTCTTCGGCAGTTCGCCGACATCAGTGGTCATGCCGCCGCACGCTAAGCGGCCCCCCACCGCCCCACCCCAGTCACCTGACCGGCCCCCCGACTGGCAACCGGGTGGCAACTGCGGTGACTTACACATCTTTCACGAGGAATGTGCGGGGGACGCGCGTTCCGGAGAGGGAGAGATCATGTTCGGGAGCGGCAAGAAGAAGGGCGTCGGGCTGGCGGCGGTCGCGGTGGCGGCGGGGCTCGTGGCGACGCCGGTGGAGGCGCAGGGGACGGGGTGGTGCGGGCTGTCGATCAAGCAGGTGAACAAGTCCACCTACACCATCAACAACCGGTGCACCCCGGACAAGCCGGCGGACAAGGCGACCCAGATCATCGTGTGGGGTGAGGACTGGCCCGACCTCGACGACTACCTCACCAACACCACGACGGTCGGAGCGGCCACCAGCTTCGTCGTCAGCGCGGTGGTGCTCAACGAGGACGGCGCGAGCCGCGACGAGGTCTACACCGAGACCCGGTTCCAACGGCCGAACAACACCTACTACACGATCAAGTCGAACGTGGTGAAGCGCCAGTTCCTACCGGTCTTCTGACAACCCACCCCATCGAGGACGTCCCCGCGCGCGGGGGCGTCCTCGACGCACGGAAGCGGGGATCCTCCCATCTGGATCCCCGCCCCGCACGCGGGCCGCCCCGGTTCAGGACCGGATGGGACACCCGGGCAGATACCCACTCCCCGGGGCGGCGCGCGCTGGGAAGAACGATGCGCGACCGCGGTTGCCGTCCGGTTGCCGCCGGGCGTGGCGACGGCGTCAGCGCCGGGTCAGCGGGTCGTCAGCCGCCCTGCGGAGGATGGGCTGACGAGCCTCGCCGGAAGGACATGTCGTGAAGTTCTCCCTCTTCTCCCCCGTGACCGTCGGCCCGGCCGACCGGCTCGGCACCGGGTTGCTCGGCCTCGAGCCGCAGCTGTACGGGGCTGCCGTGGCGCGTTTGCGCGAGCAGGCCGTCGCCGCCGACGAGAGCGGCTGGACGTCGCTGATGCTCGCCGAGCAGCACTTCGAGGTCGAGGGCTTCCAGGTGACGCCGAACCCGCTGCTGCTGAACGTCCACCTCGCGCAGTACACGCGGCGGTTGCGGCACGGGCAGATGGGCCTTGTCCTGCCCGCCTGGAACCCGCTGCGGCTCGCCGAGGACATCGCGGTCGCCGACCACCTCACCGGCGGACGCCTCGACGTCGGCCTCACCCGCGGCTACCGCACACGCTCCACCGACGTCCTGGGCCGCCCGTACGGGGTCGGCGCGGCCGGCACCGACGACGCGGCCGCCGACCGCCGCAACCGCGACGTGTTCGAGGAGTGGTTCGAGATCATGCTCCTGGCGTGGACCGAGAACCTGTTCGCCTACGACGGGAACTTCCTCAAGTTCCCGCCGCCCGAGACCGCCTGGACCCCTCCGACGTCCGGGCTGCTGCGCGCCGGGGTGCGCGACGGCGTCATGTCGGCGGTCGGCATCGCCCCCAAGCCCCTCCAGACCCCGCATCCGCCGCTTTACACCACGGTCCTGGATGATCCGGAAACCGTCACCTGGGCGGCCCGCGTCGGCAGCGCGCTGATCACCACCGCGACGCAGCCGCACCGCGTCCGCGAGGTGACCGAGACCTACACGCGCGCCGCGAGCGCTTTCGGCGCCGACGCCCACGGCGTCGCGCTGTGCCGTCTGCTCTCCGTCGCGCCGACGTACGAGCAGGCGTTGCGCACGGCCGAGCGTGCCATGCCGTTCGTGCGCGACAGGCTCGGCGCGCTCGGCCTCTTCGAGCCCCTGAGCCCGCAGGACGCCGCGTCGTACAACCTGCACCAGCTCATCGCCTCAGGCGTGCTGCTCCTCGGCACCCCCGACGGCGTGGGCGAGCAGGTCGCGGCGCTGACCGAGGCGTACGGCGTCGGCCACCTCGTGCTCGTCGTGTGCGCGGACGCCGCCGACCAGGACGGCGTCCTCCAGACGATCACCCAGTTCGGCACTCGGGTGATCCCCCGCCTGATCACCCGAGAAGGTCGGACAGATGCCGGCGCAGGTGAGTGATCTGGTGCCAGCGGCCCAGCGTTCGCGCGGCCTTGAGGGTGGCGGCGTCGAGGTGGGTCTGGAGGGCCGCGGTGGTCCCGGCCAGCGCGGGCCGTTCACACGCCGGGACGGGGATCGCCAGGTCGGCGCGGATCTGTTCGGCGGTGCCCAGGAGTTCGGCGGCGAGGATCGGCGCGCGTCCGGTGAGGGCCGCGGCGAGCGCGTCGAGGACGCTCGCCTGACGCCACCGGACGCCGAGCTCGTGGAAGAGGCCGAGGGCGGTCGTCAGTCGGCGCAATGCGCGGTCGTGGTCGCCTCGGCGCAGGTCGACCAGCGCGCGGAGGTGTTCGGCCCAGGCCACGCCCTCCCTTGAGCGGAGTTCGAAGGCGAGGAGAAGGGCTTCCTGGAGCCGTCCGGAGGCGGTCTCCGGGTCGTCGGAGTACAGGGCGGCGGCGCCGAGGTCGAGCCGGCACCGGGACAGCCGTTCCCGGTCGCCCGCCAGCCGGAAGTGGTGCGCGGCCTCGGCCGAGTGCCGCAGCGCGGAGGCCGGGTCGCCCGCCAGCCACGACGCCGAGCCGAGCAGCCGCAGCGCGTGCCCGACCGCCCTGCCGTCGCCGCAGCGCACGGCCGTGTCCCGTGACCCGCGACCGAACTCCAGCGCGCGCTCGTAGTCGCCGCGCTCGGCGGCGATCTTCCCGAGCAGGGCGAGCGCGCGGGCCGTCCCCGCGTCGTCGTGCTCGCGGCGGAACAGGTCGAGCGCCTGTTCCGCCTTGCCGACGGCGTCGCCGTAGCCGCCGCCCAGGGCCGTGAGCTTCGCCGACGCCCACAGCGCCTTCGCCCGCGCGGTCGCCGCGACGTCACGCGGACTCGCCGCCAGCACCCCGTCAAGCCACCGGACGCCCTCGACGGCCCCGCCGCGCATCTCGTGGTAACGCCACAGGGACGCCGCGAGCCGCAACGCGCCCTCCGGGTCGTCGCGGGTCAGCCAGTCGAGCGCGGCCCGTACATCGTCGTGCCGCGCGGCGATCTCCGTCATCAGCGCCCCGAGGCGCGGCCCCCGCAGGTGCCGTTCGATCTCCTCGGCGCGGCTCCGGTACCGGGAGGCGTGGTCGCGACGGGCCTGCCGCCGCTCGTCGGGACGCGCCGCGAGCCGTTCGGCCGCATACCTGCGGACGGCGTCGACCAGCTCGTAACGGGTGCCGCCCTCCGTCCGCGCCGACGTCAACAGGGACCGGTCGGCGAGCCGCGTCACCAGCTCGAGGGCGGGCGTCTCGACGTGCACGGCCGCGACGTCGTCAAGGGTGAACGCGCCGCCGAACACGCTGAGCGCGCGCAGTGCCCTGCGCTCGCGCGGGCTGAGCAGCAGGTAGCTCCACTCGGCGGTCTCGCGCAGCGCCCGGTGGTGCGGACGCGCGCCGAACCTGCCGCCGTCAAGCACCGCGAACGGATCGCGCAGCAGGTCGGCGAGTTCGGTCAGGCCGAGGGGCCGCGCGGCGGCGAGCTCGAGGGCGAGCGGCAGGCCGTGGCAGCGGGCGCAGATCTCCGCGACGGCCCGGGCGTCCGGCGCGGCGAGCGCCTCGAGGCAGCCGAGCCGCGCCCGTTCGGCGAAGAGGTCGGCCGCCGCGTACCCCGCGAGGTCGGCTCCCGTGCGGACCAGCGCGGGGTTGGGGAAGCGCAGCGGCGCGACCGGCTTCAGCGCCTCGCCCGGTACGCGCAGCGCCTCCTGGCTCGTGGCGAGCACGCGCAGGTGCGGGCAGCGGCCGAGCAGTTCCCGGACGGCGAGCGCGCAGGCCCCCGCCAGGCGCTCGCAGTCATCGAGGACGAGGAGGACATGGTCATAGGCGACGCGCCGGGCGATCCGGTCAAGCACGGGGTCCGGGCCGTGCGCGGGGACGCCGAGCGCGGCGGCGACCGCGTCGAGGACGCTCTCGTCGGCGAGGCCCGCCACGTCGAGGAAGACGACCTCGCTGAACTCGGGGGCAGCCTCGCGGGCGGCGGCGACGGCGAGCCGTGACTTGCCCGTCCCGCCGAAGCCGGTGAGCGTCACGAGCCGGGCGGCGCGCAGCAGCCCGGCGGTCTCGGCGAGGTCGGCTTCCCTGCCGACGAGCGCGCTGACCTGCTGCGGAAGGCTCAGCGGCCCGGTCGGGCCCTGGCCACGCACCCGCGCCGCCTCGGGCGCGAGCCGCAGCAGCGCGCGGGCGTCGGCCGAACCGCGCAGGACGCCCTCCTCCACATGGCGCAGCCCCTCGCCGGGGTCGATGCCGAGCTCGTCAACGAGCCTGCGGCGGGCCCGCTGGTAGGCGTCGAGGGCGTCGCCGGTGCGTCCGCCGAGGTGCAGCGCGACGATCAGCAGCTCCCACAGCCGCTCGCGCAACGGCTCCTCGGCGACGAGCCGCTCGATCTCCGCGACGGCCGCCGCGGCATGCGGCCCCGCGACGAGCCGGGCCGCGAACAGGCCCTCGCCCGCCTGGAGCCGGAGGCCGCGCAGGTAGTCGACCTCGGTCAGCGCCCACTCGTGGACCGGGGCGTCCGACAGCGGGTCGCCGCGCCACAGCGCGAGCGCGCCGGTGAGCGCCCGCGCCGCCTCGGCGCAGCGTCCTTGGGCGAGGTAGCGCAGGCCGTCGGAGGTCAGCGACTCGAAGCCGACGCGGTCGACGCGCACGGTGTCGGCCTCGAGGAGGTACCCGGGGCCGCGCCGCCGGATCAGCCGCGCGCCGTCGGTCGACAGCGCCGCGCCGAGCTTGGCGATGTGGCTGTGCAGGGTGCGCACCGCGGTCTGCGGGGCGTCGCGGCCCCACAGGGCGTCGACGAGGCCGTCGTCGGTGACCAGGGTGCCCGCCCTGAGCGCGAGCAGGGCGAGCACGCTGCGCCGGCGCGGCGGCAGCTCGACGGGCAGGCCCGCCCGGCGCGCCTCGAGGGGGCCGAGCAGATCGACGGCCCACAGGGCGGCGGACGCCCGGTCCTTTCCGACGGCGCGTTCACGCTCGGCCGTCAGCGGTCCGTTCATTCCCCTCCACCCCCTGGCCGTCATGCGTATGAGTGCACTATGCGGGCGGGAAAAGACCGGTGTCCAGTCGTTATTTCGATTCTCGCGGGGCACGTCAGCGGATTTCAGTGCCGCGTCAGTGACACGTCAGGGGAATGCCGCAGACTCAATTCTGGGCCCTTCTTGAATTTCCCCCTGTCGTCGCGCGGCAACCCGCCGACAACCGGGCCCGGTGAACATCTGCGGCATGGCGGCCGACCGGTCGCCGGCCAGAAAAGGAGACACCATGACGAACACGGCGACCCACTTCGCGTCGATCAAGGCCGCCCAGCGGACCGGATGGGAGACCGGCGACTACACCCGGGTCGGCAACACCCTCCAGATCATCGCCGAACTGCTGGTCGAGGCCGCCGACGTCCAAGCGGGCGAGCGCGTCCTCGACGTCGCCTGCGGGCAGGGCAACGCCGCCATCGCGGCCGCGCTCAGGTTCGCCGACGCGACCGGCCTCGACTACGCCGCGCCCCTGCTCGCGCGGGGCCGCGTCAAGGCCACCGCGTCGAACGCGCCGGTCACCTTCGTGGAGGGCGACGCCGAGGAGCTGCCCTTCCCCGCCGAGTCCTTCGACGCGGTGCTCAGCACGGTCGGCGTCATGTTCGCGCCCGACCACCAGCGGGCCGCCGACGAGCTCGTCAGGGTGACCGAGGTCGGCGGGCGGATCGCGCTCGCGTCATGGACGCCCGAGGGCATGGTCGGCGCGATGTTCCGCACGGTCGGCGCGTTCGCGCCGCCGCCCCCCGGCGTCCGCCCGGCCACCCTGTGGGGCACCGAGGAGCACCTGAACACCCTCTTCGGCGAGCGCGTCGCGTGGACGTTCACCAAGCGGCACTACGTGTTCCGCTACCGTTCGCCCGAGCACTTCTCGGAATGGTTCCGCCGCTACTACGGACCGATCACGCGCCTTTCCGGCTCGCTCTCCGAGGAAGACCTCGCGCGTTTCTCCACCGCGCTCGCCGACGTCGCCCGCCGTTACGACAAGGCGGCCGGCGAAACCCTCGCCGCCCCCGCGGAATACCTCGAAGCCGTCGGCGTCCGCCTGCACTGAAAAGGCACGCCTCGATGAATGAGAAGACCTTGCGATGCTGAAGAAGATCCTTTCCGTACTCGCCTTGCTCACGATGGGCGGGTGCTCCTACTTCGCGGTCAACGCCGCCCTGATGAGTCCGGACCGGGCGAAGTCGGGCGACTGCGTCCGGAACGCCGGGGGCCAGAACGTCGAGCTCGTGGACTGCGCCGACCCGTCAGCCGACCACCGGATCGTCGGCCGGGTGCCGAACAAGACACAGACCCAGGCGCAGACGGACGCCGCCTCGATCTGCGCGTCCTTCACCGACGCCGAGACCTTCTTCTGGCGGGGGGAGGTGGGCAAGCCGGGATATGTGCTGTGCCTGGCCCCCGTCCGTTAGCGGGACGCCGAAAGGGCGGGAGGCCACGTCGCTTCCCGCCCTTTGCCCGCCCCCGGGCGTGGATTCGAGTGCCGACGTACACTGACAGCGGTCTTTGCCCGACTGCTGTTGAGGAATCCAGTGCCAGTCCAGGTGCGGCTGCTCGGCCCCGTGGACGTCGTCGTCGACGGGGTGGAACTGCCGCTGCCCGGGCTGCGCCGCAAGGCCGTCCTCGCCCGGCTCGCGCTGCGGCCCGGTGAGGTCGTCGGCGTCGACGGGCTCATCGACGCGGTGTGGGACGGCGACCCGCCCGCCACCGCGGTGAACGCGCTCCAGAGCCATGTCTCCTACCTGCGGCGGCTGCTCGGTCCGGACGCCATCCGCGCCAAGGCCCCCGGCTACGTCCTCGCCGTCCCCGGCACCGACCTGCGCGAGGCCGAGCGGCTGATCGGCGAGGGCCGCGGCGCGCCCGGCCCGTCGGAGCGGCTCGCCGCGCTGGAACGCGCCCTCGCCCTGTGGCGCGGGCAGCCGCTGGCCGACGTGCGGGAACTGTCCTGGTTCGCGGGCGAGGCCGAACGGCTGGAACGCACCCGGCGCGCCGCCGAGCAGGCCGCGATCGAATGCCGGCTCGCGCTCGGCGGGCACACCGCGCTCATCCCCGAGCTGACGGAACTGACCGCCCGGCACCCCTTTGACGAGGACCTGCACGGCCAGCTCATGGTCGCCCTGTACCGCGGCGGAAGGCAGGCCGACGCCCTGACCGTCCTGCACGGGCTGCGCGCCCGGCTGCGCGACGAACTCGGCATCGACCCCGGCGGCCCACTGCGCGACCTCGAGGCGGCGATCCTGCGCCAGGACCCCGGACTCGACCTCGCGCCCGTGCCCGCCGCGCGTCCCGGAAGGCAGTCCGCCGGAACCGCGCTTGTCGAGCGGGCCGAGGAGACCGGGCTGATCGACCGCGCCCTCGCCGAGACGGTGAGCGGCGGCACCGGACGCGTCATCGTCTTCGAAGGCCCCGCGGGAATGGGCAAGACGAGCCTGCTCGAACACGCGCGGAACCGGGCGTCCGCGCTCGGGTTCACCGTGGTCCGCGCGCGCGGCAGCGACCTGGAGACCGACTACGCCTGGGGCTGCGCGGCACAGCTCTTCCACCGGCACGCCGAGGCCGACGCGCTGCTGTCCCCCGGACAGGGCGGCGAATACCGGACCATCCTGTCCCTGTACCGGCTGGCCGGCGACCTCGCCGCGCGCGACCCGCTGCTCATCGTCCTCGACGACCTGCACTGGGCCGACACCCTGTCCGCCCAGTTCCTCGCGTTCCTCGCCGCCCGGCTCGACACGATGCGGGCCGTGCTCGTCATCGGGCTCAGGCCCGGCCATGAGCGGCTGCAGCGGTTCACCGCGGCGATCGGCGGGCTGCCCCACGCCGTCACACGGGTGCTGCGGCCGCTGACGTCCGACGGGTGCGCGGCGCTGCTGTCCGGGGTCATCGACGCGCCGCCGTCACTGGTCGACCGGTGCCGCGCGCTGACCCGCGGCAACCCGTTCCTGCTGCGTGAACTCGCGCTCCAGCTCGCCGAGGCCGACGACGTCGAGCGGACGCTGCTGGAGGGCTCGCCGAGCCTGCACAGGTTCGTGGACCGGCAGCTGCGCCATCTGCCGCCCGCCTGCCTCGACGCCGCCCGCGTGCTCGCCGTCCTCGGCGACGGGACCGGCACCGACTGGCTCGCCCGCGTCGCGCTTGTCACGCCGCGCGAGGCGCTCGACGCGCTCACCCCGCTCGTGTCGGACCAGCTCGTCGAGTGCGAGGGCGTCCCGCTGCGCTTCTCCTTCGCCCACCCCATGCTGCGCGCCGCCGTCTACGACGCGACCCCCGCCGCGCTGCGCACCGAACTCCACCTGCGCGCCGCCCACACCGCGACCGACGCGCACGACCCGCTGCGCGCCGCGACCCACCTGTCGCGGGTGCCGCCCGGGCTTGACGAACGCGACCCGGTCCCCGTGCTCGACCAGGCCGCCGAGCTCAGCCTCGCGCGCGGCGCGGTGGCCAGCACCGTCACGTTCCTGCGCCGGATGCTCGAGGAGGACCTCGGAGACCGACGCGTCGCGACGCTCGCCAGGCTCGGCACCGCCGAGGCGCTGGTGGACACCGGGCAGGCGGTGGAGACGCTGTCGGCCGTCCTGGCCGTCGAGCCCGACCCCGACGCCCGCGCGCGGATCTCCTACGGGCTCGCCAGCACCCTGTGGCTCGCCAGCCGTCCACGCGAGGCGGCCCGCGTCTGCCAGACGTCGCTGGAGCGCGACACCGGGATGTCGGACGAAAGCCGCTATTTCCTTCAGTCCTGCGCCGTCATGGTCGCCTACGGGACGCGGCACGGGTCCGACCTCGTCGCGGCGGCCGACGCCTACCGGCGGGACGACATCGGCGACTCCCTCGGCGGCATCGCGCTCGAGGCCGGACTCGCCCTGCACGACATGTTCCAGAACCGCAGGGAGTCCGCCGAACGACGCGCGCTCCGTGCCATCACCGGCGACCGCCTGATCGGGCACCCCATGGCCGAGCCGCTGATGACGTGCGCCTGGTACGCGCTGCTGCCCTGCGACTCCCCGGCACTGCTGCCCTCGGTGGAGGCGATGCTCGACCACAGCCGCCGCACGGGCTCCTTCCGCGGCATGGCCCCCGCCCTCCTCTACCGGGCCGAGCACATGTACGTCCGCGGCAACCTCGACGAGGCCATCGCCGACGCGCGTCAGGCATGGGAGGTCGGCCAGTACGGCACCACCGGACTTTCCGCGACATTCCTCGCCAACGTCCTCCTCAACGCCCTGGTAGACCGCGGCGACCTCAAGGAAGCCTCAGCCGTCCTCCACCGCATCAAGTCCTCCCCGACCCCCGGCGTCTCCGGCGTCATCTACGCCCCCGGCGAGATCGCCCTGCTCCTGGCCCTGGGCGACACGACCGCAGCCCTCCAACGCACGCTCGCCTTCCGCGACGAATGCGAAGCCACCCCCATAACCAACCCCCTCACCTCCGACTGGCGCGCCCCCCTCATCCAATGCCTGGTCCGCCTTGGCCGCCACGAAGAAGCCCGCGAAACCGCCGACTCCCTCCTCTCCCTCTCCGAAACCTGGGCCACCCCCCGCGCCCTCGGCCGAGCCCTCCGCCACGCCGCCCTGACCCACCCCCTCCCCCGCCGCCTGGACCTCCTAGCCGAATCCATCAACCTCCTAACCCAAACCGACGCCCACCTAGAACTCACCAAATCCCAATCCGCCCACACCCAAGCCCAATCCCCCACCCCCCACCCCACGAAGCCCTTACCGCACCCGCCCCGACCAGGGCCTTCGACTACTCGGTCCAATAATCCGCACCCGCCTTCAGCCCGGTGACCGAAGAATATGTGTGTCGATGGCCGAAAGCGAAAGAATCTAAGCCGCTTAGCGCGCCACTTTCCTTGCATTAACAGACGGAATCGATACCCGTAATAGATTCGTTACCCCAGGGCCGCCGAGGTCGTATCTCCAGGTCAGCGAATGGCACATCACGGGAGAGCCCGGGGAAGGGCACCGGTGCGCCCGAAGTCTGTTTGCCTGTGAAACTTCCAGCCGCCTACGGTTGGCACCGGCTTTTGATCTTCAAGTCGACCGGGCACACGCAGGGCTGGAGTCGAAATTGAGATTGCCGGTGCTCGCGGTCGTCCCCGCGCTGTTCCTGCTCGCGGCGTGCTCGGCGTCGGACGGCGGCGGCGCGGACGAGGCCCGGTCGACCTCGTGTCCGCGAGCATGCTGCATGGGTGAAGCCATGGAGAAGCTCACCGCGGGCGCGGAGATGCCGGTCTCGGGCAGCGGCGGAAACACCGAGGACCAACTCACCAACATTGTGCTGAATGCCAAGGGCGAGTCGATGAAACTCGCGCTTCAGGATCAGAAGTTCGTCGCCATGCAGCAGCGGTGGTCGGTGTGCATGAAGGAGTCCGGTTATTCCTACCCGGGCCGGGAGGCCGCTGTCGGAGATCCGCGCTGGGGTGACGAGCTCGGCGCCGCCCCGAGCGCGGAGGAGGTGAGGGTGGCGGTCACCGATTCCCGGTGCCAGCAGAAGGTGAATTATCTCGGCGTCTACACCGCTCTGCTCCGGCAGAACGACAAGAAGATCATCGAAAAGAATTCCGAGCAGCTGAAGCTCGTGCAGGACGTCTGGGACACGCGACTTCGGAATGCGGCCGACGTCATCGAGACGGGATCGGCGCCGTAAGGGCCGCGGGTTCCCGTGATCCGGTCGAAGCGAGACGGCCCCGAGCCGTCGGTGATGAGAGACGCGGCAAGGATGGATGAGGGTTCCGGCGGCAGGCCGGCGCGGGTGCCGGCTTCGGTGCGGAGGCGGCGGTGGCTGCTGGGCGGGGTGGCCGCCGCGGTGCTGGTGTCGGTGGCGGGGCTGGGGGCCGCGTCGCTGGTGAAGTCGCCGCAGCAGGCCGCCGCCGACGCGGGACCGCCGCCGGCGTCGGTGATCACCGCGGCGGTGGAGTCGCGGCAGCTCACCCAGAAGGTGGTGTCGCGGGGGACTGTGTCGCCGACCCGGTCGATCGACGTGGTGCCGGTCGCGTCCGGCAAGCTCGTGGTGTCGAAGCCGCCGCTGAAGGTGGGGACGCGGGTCCGGGCGGGCGATGTGGTGTCGGTCGTCTCGGGACGTCCGATCATCACGTTGCAGGGGAAGGTGCCGACTTATCGCGATCTGCGCGAGGGGATGAAGGGCGATGACGTCCTCCAGGTTCAGCGCGCGCTGTCGGCGATCGGCTATGGGATCTCCGACCGGGCCGGTGTCTATGGGGTGTCGACCCAGGCCGCGGTGAAGCGGCTGTATGAGGACCGGGGTTTCGATCCCGTCCAGGAGAGGTTGGTGCCGGAGCCGGGTCCGGCCCAGAAGAAGCCGCGTAAGACGACGGTCCTGCCTTCGGGCGAAATCCTCTTCGTGCCTGCGTTCCCGGCGCGCGTGACGAAGGTGAAGGCGAAACTCGGGGCGGTCGTCGACGGGCCGGTGCTCGTCCTGGCGGCCGGGCGGCTCCGGGTGCGCGGGCTGCTCACGAAGACCGACCGCAAACTCATCGATAAGGGCGACAAAGTGTCGATCCTGGACGAGACGACGGGCAAGGAGTATCCCGGCAAGGTCGTCTCCATCGGGGCATATGTCGCGAATGACGACGGGCAGGGGCATCCGCTGGTCGTCATGCCGACGGGGAACGTCTCGGACACCCTGTCCGGGCAGGAGGTGCGGTTGACGATCGCGTCGGCGTCCACCGACGGGAAAGTCCTGACCGTCCCCCTCTCGGCGATCTTCGCGACGGCGGACGGTTCCACCCGTGTCGTGGTGTTGTCCGCCGACGGGACCCGTGCGCGCGTCGAGGTGACGACCGGCGCCCAGGCCGACGGGTTCGTCGAGGTCACCGGACAGGGGCTCGCGGAAGGGGACCGGGTCGTCGTCTCCGAGGACGGGGCCGGCCCGTGAGCGAACCGCCTCCCGTCATCGAGTTCTCGGGGGTCGGCCTCACCCATCCCGGCCCACCGCCCGTCCCCGCCCTGCACCCGGCCGATCTGCGGATCGGGCGCGGCGAGTTCGTCACGGTCGTCGGCCCGTCCGGTTCGGGCAAGTCCACGTTCCTCAACGTGACCGGCCTGCTGGACCGGCCCACCGAGGGCGTCTACCGGCTCGACGGCATCGACACCGCGACCCTCGGCGAGGCCCAGCGGACGGCGCTACGCGGCCGCCGGATCGGGTTCGTGTTCCAGTCGTTCCATCTGCTCCCGCATCGCAGCGCCGTCGAAAACGTGATGCTGGCACTGGTGTACACGGGAGTTCCGCGTAAAGAAAGGCGTGCTCTTGCCGTGGACGCGCTGCAACGGGTGGGGCTGGGGCACCGGAGGGAGGCCGCCGCTTCGCAGATGTCAGGCGGGGAGCGTCAGCGCGTCGCCATAGCGCGTGCACTGGTGGGCCGGCCGAGCCTGCTGCTGTGCGACGAGCCGACGGGCAACCTCGACTCCGGCAACGCGGACAGGGTCCTGGACCTGCTCGGCGGGCTGCACGCGGCCGGCATGACACTCGTCGTCGTCACGCACGACGGTGAGGTGGCGGCGCGCGGTCAGCGTTCGGTCGTCATCCGTGACGGGCTGCTGCGCGAGCGGGAGACACGGTGAGGCGCCGGGCTCGCGGCGGTGTGGAGCCGACCGTGTTCGGGCCGCGCGATCTGCTCGACGAGTCGCTTTCCTCGATGCTCGCCCGTCCGGGCCGGGCCCTCCTGACCGTGCTGGGGACCCTGCTGGGCGTCGCGGCGTTCGTGTCGGTGCTCGGCCTCACCGCGACGGCCTCCGGCCAGATCTCGGCACGGTTCACCGCCCTGTCCGCCACCGAGGTGATCGTCGAGGACGCGCCGGATTCTCCCGCGACGGCCGGCTACGCCTACCCGGCCGATACCGAAACGCGTCTCACGGTGTTGAACGGTGTCCGCAACGCTGGCCTGTACTGGAAGCCGTCTACGGGCGACGCGGAGCCTCGCGTCTACCCGCGCCCGCCTTCCCTCGGCGACCGCGGCGAGCCCTTGACGGTGACGGCCGCGACCCCCGGCTACCTCGCCGCCGTCCACGCCGGTTTCCGCGCCGGCCGCCCCTTCGATTCCTGGCATGACACGCACGCCGCCCACGTCGCCGTCCTGGGCCGGGCCGCCGCCGCCCGCCTCGGCGTCACGAGGGTGGAGGATCAGCCCGCGATCTTCATCGGCGACGTCGCGTTCACCGTCATCGGCATCATCGAAGACATCGACCGCCAGGCCGAAACCCTGCTGTCCGTTCTCATCCCCTCCGGCACCGCGGCTGCTCTCTGGGGACTTCCCGACCCGGAGGCCGGCGAGTCCCCCAAAGTCCTCATCGACACCGAGTTGGGCGCGGCCCAGCTCGTCGGAGACCAAGCCGCCCTGGCGCTCCGCCCGGATCAGCCCGAACGTTTCAAAGTGATGGCCCCGCCCGACCCCGAGCAGCTGAAGACCGCCGTCAGCAGCGACCTGAGCACCCTTTTCCTCGCACTGGCCGGAATCTGCCTTCTCATCGGCGCCGTCGGTATCGCCAACACGACGCTCGTCGCGGTCCTGGAACGTACCGCTGAGATCGGGCTCCGCCGCGCCCTCGGGGCCAGGGGCCGCCACATCGCCGCCCAGTTCCTCGCCGAATCCGCCTTCCTCGGCCTGCTCGGCGGCGTGGTCGGCGCCGCCCTTGGCGTCTCCGCCGTCATCGGCACCGCCCTCCTCCAACAATGGACCCCCATCCTGGCCCCCACCACCGTCCTCCCAGCCCCCCTCATCGGCGCCCTGACCGGCCTACTCGCCGGCCTCTACCCCGCCCACCGAGCCACCCAACACAGAACCAACAACAACCCTCCACCCCTAACCACCCCCAACTAAACCCCCCACACCGCCTGATAGCGGTCCGAACAGGGCTGATCACGTGGGAACGGGGAGCCGATCACGGCCGGATTCCACGTCCGCGAATCGGACATAAATGCGTGCCCGGTAAACGCGAAAGGCCAGGTCCGCATAACGCTGACCTGGCCTTTGTGTTGCGCACCCGAAGGGATTCGAACCCCTAACCTTCTGATCCGTAGTCAGATGCTCTATCCATTGAGCTACGGGTGCTGGTGTGTGTGCCCCGGGGGGCGACGAGTCATAACCATACAGGGTGGTGGGGGGTGGGGGCGAATCGGTTTGGGGGTGGGAGGGATCTTGGGGGGTTTGGGGGATCTGGGGGCGGGGGGGTTGGGGGCGGGTGTATGCAGGAGGTGGGCGGGTGAGGTGACGCGCAATGGGTAGATGGGCGGGGTCCGGGTCCGGTGGGGACCGGGAGCTGGTTCGCCGGTTTCATGAGGAGGACGCGGGGGCGTTGGAGGGGGCCTTCGCGGTGTATGGGGAGAGGTTGTACGACTATGCGTACGCGTTGGCGGGGGATGCCAAGGCGGCTGAGGACGTCGTGCATGACACGTTCGTCGACGCGATGCGCAGGGCGCCTCGGATGCGGGCTCCGGTGCGGTTGCGGGCGTGGTTGTACGGGGGGGTGAGGCGGCGGGCGCTGCTGCGGACCCGGGTGCGTGAGTTGGCGTGGACGCCGGGCGACGGGAGCCCTGACGTGTTGGGCGGGATGCCTGGGAGCCGGAGCCCTGACGCGAGTGGGATGCTCGGGGGGAGCCCTGACGCGCTGGGCGGGATGTCTGGGAGCGGGGGCCCTGACGCGAGGCCGGGGGGCGGGAGCCCTGGGATGTCCGGGGGCGGGAGCTCTTCCTTGAGTGGGATGTCCGGGGGCGCGAGTTCTTCCTTGAGTGGGGTGCCCGAGGGCGGGAGTCCTTACCCCGGTGGGATTGATGGCGATGAGGTTCGGGGGATTGTGCGGGGGGCGTTGGATCGGATTTCGTTCGGGGATCAGGAGCTTGTGCTGTTGACGTTGCGGCACGGGGTCGTGGGGGCGGATCTCGGGGCGGTGCTCGGGGAGGCGCCGCATCGGGCGGCGGCCCGGGCGGGACGGGCGCGGCGGCGGGCGGACGCGGCCTTGGCGGCGCAGCTGCGGGCCGAGGAGAGCAGGTGTTCGGGTCGGGGGCCCGTGGTGGTCAGGGCGGACAATCGGCGGCCGCGCGACCAGGATCACGCGCGGAACTGTGCGCGCTGTCAGCGGCGGGCGAAGGTGGGCCTGCCCGCGCTGGTGGCGGCTCCGGCGGCGGCGACGCCGTCGGACGCGTTGCGCCGCAGGATTCTGCACACGGGAACGGATCCGGAGCTCGCCGGGTACCGGGCCGACATCGTCGCCAAGGGCGGCCATCTGACGGTCGACGGGTTCCCCCGGCAGCCCGACACCCCGTCGGGGCTCGGCCGCCGCTGGGTGATCGCGGGGTCGGGGATGGCCGTGACGCTGGCGTCGGCCATCGCGGCGAGCCTTGTGCTCGGCCCGCAGCTGGGACAGCCGCCGCTCGCGTGGCCGTCGATGGAGCATCCGGTGCGGACGCCGGAGGAGACGTCGGGGCAGGTGCGCGGCCAGGCGATGCAGGGCGGCCAGGCCGACGTGCCGGACCTGGCGGCGGTCCCGACGCCGACGCCGCCCGACAGCGGCCACGCCAGCGACGACAACGACCCGGAGTCCCCCCAGGTGACGGGCACGCAGACGCCGGAGCCCGAGGACGTCCCCCCCGGCTCCCCGACGCTGTCGCCGTCACCGTCGCCCTCGTCCTCGAACCCGCCCCCCGTGCAGCAGCCCCCGCCGGTGGCGGCACCCGAGCCCCCGGCCGTCCCGCCCGCCGTGGCACGGCTGACGGTGGGCGCAGACGAGGTCGCGATAGGTCTGGGCCGTACCTCGCGCATCCCTTTGGCGGCCGAGAACGGCCCTGTACCCTTCACCGCACAGGCCGCTGACGGCGACGTCGTCCTCGCGCAGCAAAGCGGAGTCGTCACCCCCGGCGAGCCGTTCATCCTGGAGGTGAAGCTCCCGGCCGCGCTGATAAGGCTGCCGGGAAGTACGACGGTCTCCATCGTCAGCGGAAGCGACGGCACAGAGCATCAGGTCGAGGTGAGCTGGGGCCTGTCGCTGCTGTGACGTCGCACAAGGTAGGGCCGCACCTTGCCGATGCCCTGGAGGGGTCGGGAGCCGAGCTTGCGGAGCGCGTAGTTGCCGGTGGCCGAGAGTTCGGCCGCGAGGTCCGGCGCGGCGAGGACGGTTCCGGGACGCGCCGCGCTGGTGAGCCGCGCGGCGAGGTTGACGGGCGTGCCGAACACGTCGCCGAGCCGGAGGATGACCTCGCCGCTTGCCAGGCCGACGCGGGTGTCGGGGAAGTCCTCGGCGGCCGACCAGTCGGAGATCCGGAGCCCGATCTCGGCGGCGGCCTCGGCGGTCGGCGCGGTGAAGAGCACCTCGTCGCCGAGGGTCTTGATGACGCGTCCGCCCTCCTCGGCGATGATCGTCGCGGTCCCGGTCTCGAACCTGTCGACGAGCGAGGCGAGCCCGGACGGCCCAAGCCGCCTGCTCAGCCGGGTGAACGACACGATGTCGGCGAACCCGACGGACACCTGGGCGGTGCCGGTCCCGGCGTCGGCGGTGGCGTCGGCGGCCGCTCCGAAGGCGCGTACTCCGGCCGCCGAGAGCTGCCGCCGCCAAGCGCGCAGGAGGAGCCGTTCGAACTTGGGCCTGAGCTCCGCGCTCGCGGTGAGGGCCGCGACGACGGCGTCCTCGTCGGCGGCCTCGCCGGGCTTGACGAGCTGTTCGGCGAGCCTTTCGAGCCAGAGTTCGGCGACCCGGCTGGCGAGCCGGTTCATGGCCTGTCCGACGCCCCTGGCGACGCGCAGGACCATCTCCTCGTCCACGTAGGGGTGGTCGAGGAGGGCGCGGATCTGGCCGAGGGCGATGACGTCTTCCTCGGTGAAGGCGATCTCGTCGGGTGCGGGGGTGGGGAAGCCGAGCGCGGACCACAGCCGGAGCCCGATTTCGGCGTCAAGTCCCGACAGTTCCTCCATGTCGGTCATCGTGTGGGCGAGGGGTTCGCCCAGCAGGAGCTCTTCGACCTCGCGCGCGTCCGTCATGTCCGCCGCCTCCGTCCTCTCCGCCGAACACCGGAACGACCGTTACATCGAACAATGTCTCATTGATGTCAGGCGTAAGATTCGTACGACCGGCCCCGAGGGGTCAAGCGGGAGGAGGGCCCATGGGCGAGTACCGGATAGACGAACTGGCGCAGAGCGCCGGGACGACGGTCCGCAACATCCGCTCCTACCAGGACCGCGGCCTTCTCCCCCCGCCCAGGCTGCGCGGCCGGGTCGGACTCTATGACGATGCTCACCTCGCCCGTCTGCGCCTCATAGGGCAGATGCTGGAACGCGGCTACACCCTCGCGAACATCAGCGACCTCGTCGCCGCGTGGGAGGCGGGCCGTGACGTCGGCGCGGTACTCGGCCTCGAGCAGGTGCTGACGGACCCGTGGACCGACGAGATCCCCGGGTGGGCCACCTACGACGAGCTGATCGAGGCGTTCGGACCGGGCACCGGCCCCGACCAGATCGAAGAGCGGCTGCGCAGGGCCGTCGAGCTGGGGCTCGTGGAGCCGGACGGCGACAGGTACCGGGTCCCGAGCCCGCGGCTGCTGCACGTCGGCGCGGAACTCGTCGCGGGAGGGGTCCCCCTGGAGGCGGTCCTCGACATCGCCGACGAGATCCGCCGCGACTGCGAGGTGATCGCGAACAGGTTCGTGGACCTCGTGGACACGCACGTCCTCAAGGACGCCGACCTCCTCGGCGCGGACGCGGCGCGGGTCGCCGAGGTGATCCGCCGGATGCGGCCGCTGGTGCAGATGGTGGTCAATCCGTTCGTCGCGCGGGGGATGGAACAGCGGGTCCGTGCGGAACTCGGCGACAAACTGGAGTTCCTGACGGCCTCAGATCGCGTCAACGACCCAGCCGTCTAAGACCGGAACAGCGGTCGATTTCGGGTTCGTCGTGGTGAGCCGGGTTCGCGGGGATTAGTGTCTGCTCGGAGCCGTCCCCCTCCCCCCGGAGCAGCCCGTGAAGCTCGTCACCCGCAAGCAGTGGGGCGCGCGCAGCCCCAGGTCCACGGCGTCCTACCTCGCCTCGACCAAGGGCGTGAAGGTGCACTACACCGGCAGCCGGGTCGACCCGCGCACCGCCACCGACCACACCCGCTGCCCCGCCCTGGTCCGCCAGATCCAGAACGGCCACATGGACGGCAACGGCTGGAACGACATCGGATACAGCTTCTGCGTGTGTCCGCACGGATATGTCTATGAGGGCCGCGGCCTCAACCGGCTTCCCTCGGCGAACGGGCCCGGCCTGAACACCGGGCACTACGCGGTGCTCGGGCTGGTCGGCAGCGAGGGCCTCGTGACGCCGTCGGACGCGATGCTGCACGGCATCCGCGACGCGATCGAGCACGTCAGGGCCAAGGGCGGCGCGGGCAAGGAGATCAAGGGCCACCGCGACGGGTACAGCACGTCGTGCCCCGGCGAGCGGCTCTACAAGTGGGTGAAGGCGGGGGCGCCTCGCCCGCAGTCCAAGCCGACGCCGCCCACGCCCGCCCCTCAGCCCGCCGCTGAGCCCCTCAAGCTGGTTCTGGACCTTGGGACCTCGGGGACGGTCACCGTGGCCCCAGGGGCGCGTCTGTCGGTGCCCTGGACGGTCGAGCACGCCGACGCCTCGGGCCTGCACGCCGCTGGGTCGGCGTCATGGCTCCCCAAGACCCCCGACTGGCACCTCGTGACATTCTCCGCGGTCGTCACCGGTCACGAGAAGGGCGGGCGGCTCAAGCTCGTCATCGGGGAGTACGAGCGGACCGGGAACGTCCGCCGCAAGGACCACTTCGGCGAGGACAAGATCGGCCACGGCACGAAGGTCGAGCACACGGTCTCCGGGCTCGTCTGGCTTGCCGCCGACCACGCCTACCGCGCCGACCTGATCAACCACACGGCCGAGTCGATCACCCTCACCTCGGCCCACCTTCAGATCGCCCGCTGACGGTTCGCCCGCTGACGAGTCGCCCGCCGACCCGCTGACCCTCGGGCCCCGGGCGCGTGGCCCGGGGGCGGGGGCGGCGCGAAGGGGGTCAGTCGTTGTCCAGGACCAGGGACAGGGCCCAGGAGACGATGGCGACGATGATGCCGCCGAGGAGCGCGGTGACGAAGCCGTCGACGTGGAAGGCCAGGTCGAGTTCGGTGGCGATGTAGGAGGTGAGCAGGAGGAGGAGGGCGTTCACCACGAGGCCGAAGAGGCCGAGGGTGAGGACGTAGAAGGCGCAGCCCAGCGTCTTGATGATGGGCTTGAGGACGGCGTTGACGACGCCGAAGATGAGGGCGACCAGGACGAGGGTGAGGGCGCGTTCCTGGGTGTCGGAGCCGGCCACCTCGATTCCGTCGAGGAGCCACGTGGCGGCGGCGAGGGCGAGCGCCGTGATGACGGCATTGATCAGGATTTTCACGGTTTGATGGTGGCACGGGGACCCCGTCCGGGTCGTCACTCCAGACGATGAACCTCACGCCGTCCCCTCTCCTCTCGAAGAAGGGGACGGGACAGAGCAGCCCTCAGGACGCCGGCATGACGGGCAGGAAGAGTGCCGAGCGCCGGTCGGGGTCGTGGAAGACCTCCTGGTCGGCGGCGACGACGGTGCGGGCCGAGCCGATCGGCTCGCCGGTGCCGGGGTTGCTGGCGATCTTCGGGTAGGCCCCGCTGGCGACGTGGACGCGCACCCGGTGGCCCTTCTTGAAGCGGTGCGCGATCGGCCACATGTCGAGGTCGACCTTGCGGACGCCGTCTCCGTCGGGCGGGAAGTTCTCCGTGGTGAGCCGGAGCCCCCCTTCGCAGACGTTCTTCGACGACCCGTCCGGCGCGACGTCGCACAGCCGGACGACGAAGTCGGTGTGCGCCCGGGACGACCGCACGTACAGCTCGGCGGCCACCGGCCCGATGACGTCGAGGTCGTCCTCCAGCTCCGCCGACGTGTAGACGAGCACGTCCGGCCGCCGCTCGGCGGGCCGCTGGTCGACCGGCCGCCCTATCCCGAGGAGGGTGGGCCCCCCGAAGGCGGGCGTGGGGTCGTTCGGGTCGTACCGGTACTTGTCCGGCTTCGACGTACGCGGCCCCGCCTTCGCGAGCCCGTGACCGGCCTGGAGATGCCACCTCTGCGTACGCGCTCCCGGGACGGGCCAGTCGGCGTACTCGCGCCACTCCCCGATCCCCGTGACGAACAGACGTACGGGGTTCTCCCGCAGCGCCGAGGGGTCCTCCTTGAGGTGGGCGCGGAACCAGGCGAGCGACTCGCGCAGCGCGGCGAGCCCGTGCCGGGGGTCGGCGTGCCACCACGGCCCGATGGTCAGCTGCGGCGACTGCCCGGTGGACCGCATCGCGATGTAGTCCTTGAGCATCCACGGCAGGAACACGTCGTACCAGCCGCCGACCATCGACGCGGCGGGCAGGTCGCCGTCGCACGCGGCGCTGTGCACGCGGCCGTCCCAGAACGGGTCCTCCGGCACGCCGTGCCCGGTCAGGAGCTGCTGGAAGAACGGGACGCTCCCGCCGGTCGTGTACGCGTCGAGCTCCTCGAGCGGCAGCCCCGCCCGGACGGCCCTGGCGGTGCGCCGCCGCATCCGGAAGAGGTCGAGCGGGTGCTCGATCCGCGAGGTCACCGACACCCATCCGAGCGTCGACTCCAGCGCGAACGACCCCCCGATGTAGATCGCGTCACGGAACTGCGAGGCGGTGACCGCGAGCGACATCGCCTTGTGCTCGGGCCCTGCCTTCCCCGCTATGGCCCACTGTGCGTGCCCGAGGTAGCTGGGCCCGTAGGTGGCGAACGTGCCGTGGAACCAAGGCTGCCGCTTCAACCACTCGACGGTGGCGAGCCCGTCTATCTGCTCGTTGAGCGGGTCGAAGCTCCCGCCGGACCCGAAGGTCCCCCGGACGCTCTGGACCACGATCTGGTAGCCGAAGAACGCGAACGGGTACCCGTTGATGGCCCCGGTGACGCCGCGACGCCCATACGGGGTCCGCACGAGAATCGTTGGTGGGTTTTTCACGCCGAGGGGTACATATCTGTCGGCGAGCAACATGGTCCCGTCGGGCATGGGGACCGGAATGTCCTTGATGTGGCTCACCCGGTAGGTGGCCGACGGCAGCGTGGGCAGGCCGGGGAGCCCGGGGATGTGCGGAAGCTGCGGTAGCTGCGGGAACTGCCGCAGCCGCTCGGGGACGCTCAACCGGTCGGTGATTGCCATCGGTCCTCCCCTGTACGGAGATGTCTGGGATAGATACCCACGCGTTACCTCGCGGTAACACTAACCCTTCCGAACCGGATTCGGCCGGTGCGTTCCCGGGCAAGGGAATCCTTGGGGAATCGTGACAAATACCTGGGGTGCGACACGGCCGCCAGTGATAAGAATTACCAGCTGGTAGCAGCCCGGTCACCGCCGAGTAACGGAACCCCGCTAGGCTGACCCCACCGAAAATCGGTCATCGGGAGCCCTGGGAGAGCCTGTTGCTCTATCGCTTCATGAGACTGGTCGTGCCGCCCGCGTTCCGCGTGCTGTTCCACCTCAGGGTGGAGGGCAGGGAGAACATCCCGGCGTCCGGCCCTCTGATCGTGGCGGCCAACCACCAGTCCTTCATCGACAGCTACGTCATCCCCGTCGCCCTGCTGCCGCTCAAGACGGTCTTCCTGGCGAAGGCGGAGTACTTCGAGGGCAAGGGCGTCAAGGGCCGGCTCAGCCGCTGGTTCTTCACCTCCATGGGCATGGTCCCGGTGGCGCGCGGCGACGGGTCGTCGGCGATGGGCTCGCTCGAGCAGGCCGCCGAGATCGTCCAGGGCGGCGACGTCTTCGCGCTCTACCCCGAGGGCACCAGGTCCATGGACGGCAGGCTGTACCGGGGCCGCACGGGCGCGGGCTGGCTCGCCCTGACGACCGGGGCCCCGGTCCTGCCGGTCGGCCTGATCGGCACCGACGAGCTCCAGCCCTACGGCAGCCGCCTCCCCAAGATCGGCAGGCGCGTGACGGTCAGGATCGGCGAGCCGCTGACGTTCGGCGGTTACGGCGCGATGCCCAAGGGACGGGCCCGCCGCGCGATCACCGACGAGATCGTCCAGGCGATCCAGAAGCTGACGGGCCAGGAGTACGTCCCGGAGTACAACGACCACCAGAGCAAGGGCGAGGTCTAGAAGCCGTTCGGCGGCTGCCTGTCCTTGATGTTGATCCCGTCGTCCTTCGCCTGCTGGCGCATGTTCTCCAGCGCCGAGCTCGCGTCCGAGATCCCCGATGTGTCCCCCGTCTTGACCTTCTCGATCGCCGCCGACGCCGTCGCCCACAGCGCCTCGACCGGGGCCTTGAGCGTCTTGCACAGGGTCGGGTCCGCGTTGATCATCTTGCGCGCCGCGTTCAGCCGGTTGAGGGAGAACGCCCCCGCCGCGACGGCCTTGGCGATGGTCCGCTTGCGCTTGGGCGCGTCGGCGTTGAACCCGCCCGCGTTGTAGGGCTTGAGTATCCACTGGTTGAACGCGCCGAACGCGAGCCCGGCGTCGGCGACGAAGCGGGTCTTGGCGAACTTCTTGGTGGCGGCCGTGGGGCAGGCCGCGGCTCCGGTGGGCGACGCGGTGACCGTCGGCACCTGTGACGCCGCCGCCCCCGAGGCCGTCGCGACGGTGTCGGTGGTCCTTTCCACGACCTCCTGACCACCTCCCCCACAGGCAGTGAGAGAAACGGTCAAGGCGGACGCCGCGAGCAACTTCCGGAACATGTTGATTTCCCCCCGAGATCACCACTTGGATCTCGGCCTACCCCGTTGTGGCGTGAAGATCACCGGGTCGGCGCGCAGTATCGTCGGCTTCCATGCGCCTCAAGCGTCTGATCCCTCCGGTTATGGCGGTACTTCTCACCGCCGCCTCCGGCTGTTCCGGCAAGGACGACGACGCCCCGCCCCCGCCCGTCAGAACGGCGTCCGCGGGCACGACGGGCCTGACCTCCGACCAGCTCCGCCAGGCGCTCCTGCCCGACATCCCCGGCTACGTCAGGGCAGGTGAGCCCGAGTCCGGCACCTACGGGATGCTCCGCGCGATCCGCAACTTCAACCAGCTCCAGGGCCAGGTGAAGCTCGACAAGTCCGAGTGCGCCGACGCCGCCCGCGCGCTGGAGACCGCGGGGGACCTCGCCGTCTCCCCCGCCGCGCTCGCCACCTTCGCCAAGGCCACCGGCGAGACCATCACCCAGACGCTCCTCGCGGTCTCCCCCGAGGCCGCGCAGCGCGAGATCGAGCGACGGGTCCCCAAGCTGTGCCGTACGTTCAAGTCGAAGGTCGGCGGCGACTGGTCCACCCACCAGGTGCTCGAGCAGACGCCCGACAGGCATCTCATCGGGGAGGGTTCGCGGACCGTCGGACTGGTGACGATGAGCGGTGAGGTGAAGGTGAACATGTGGTTCGTGGTGTTCACGTCGCCGGGTTACCTGGGGACGGTGTCCGTCTACGGGCCCAAGGCCACCAAGGGCGAGGCCGAACGTCTCGCCCGTGAGGCGGTCGCGCAGACTGAGCGGGTACTGCGATAGCGGACGAACCATCCGAACCTCGACGGCCGCCCGGCAGTCTCACCAAAGCGGAACGAGCGCGCGGGACCAGGGACGGATCGGTCAGCGCATCCGGGGCCCGGTGCGATACTGGGGCCGCGTGTCTAGGGGAAGGGGACCACCCGGTAATGAGCGTTACCTACCGTGTACGAGGGGGCCGGCGGCTGCAAGGCACCGTCTTCATCCAGGGCGCGAAGAACTCCGCGCTCCCGATGATCGGCGCCGCGCTCATGGCCGCCAAGGGCAGGACCGTGCTGCGCAACGTCCCGATCATCGAGGACGTGCGGCGCGCGGTGGAGCTCGCCGAGGCCGTCGGGGCCAAGGCCGAGCTGCACGAGGCCGAGCGGACCCTGGTGATCGACGCCTCGGAGCTGTCGAGCCCGGTGCTCCCCGCCGACATCGCCGCGCGTTTCCGCGGCTCGTTCCTGTTCGTCCCGGCGCTGCTGCACCGCCTCGGCGAGGCCGTGATCGAGGGCGTCGGCGGCTGCAACCTCGGAAGCCGCAATCTCGACTTCCACTACAACGGCTTCAAGCGCATGGGCGCGACCGTCACCGAGCACGACACGAACATCCACGTGAAGGTCGGCCAGCTGCAGGCCGGCACGCTCTACTGCGACACGCCCTCGCACACCGGCACCGAGAACCTCGTGATGGCCGGCGCGCTGGCGAACGGCACGACGCTCATCAAGAACTGCGCGCTCGAGCCCGAGGTGCTGGACAACGTCGACTTCCTCCAGCGGATGGGCGCGAAGATCGAGGGCGGCGGCACCGGCTTCATCCGGGTGCACGGCGTCGACGAGCTGACCGCCGTCGAGCACACCGTCATGCCGGACAGGATCGACGCGGGCGTGCTGGTGATGGCGTGCGCGATCACCGGCGGCGAGGTCAGCCTCGTCGGCGCGGAGCTCGAGCACCTGGGCGTCGCGGTCGACAAGCTCGAGCAGATGGGCGTGGAGTTCAGCCAGCAGGGCGCGGTGCTCCAGGTCCGCCGCGAGCGCCCGCTGCGGCCGATCAACGTCATCACCGACGAGTACCCCGGCTTCGCCACCGACCTCCAGTCGCCGATCATGGCGCTGGCCAGCCAGGCCGAGGGCGAGTCCTACATCTACGAGCGCATCTTCGACAGCCGTTTCCAGCTCGCCGACGAGCTCGTCAAGATGGGCGCGTCGATCCAGGTCGACGGCAACCAGCGGGCGAAGGTCTACGGCCGCACCCCGCTGCGCGCGGCCAAGACCGTCGCGCACGACCTGCGCTCCGGCGCGGCCCTGGTGCTGGCCGGACTCGCCGCCGAGGGCGAGACCGAGATCAGCTCGGCGTACTACATCGACCGCGGTCACTCGAACTTCGCGGAACGGCTCAACGCGCTCGGCGCGGACGTCATTCGGGAAACTGAGTAATACGACACAGATAGGTTCCGCGCGGCCGGATTCGGACACCGACCGTGCGGGACACAAATCCAGACCTGGTCTTCCCAGCCCATGATCCGCACCTTTAGGGTGCGTGGTCATGGGCTGGTGTGCTGACCGGAACCTGACCCCCCGGTAAGGATTTTCTGTCCGCCCCTGTCTATAGGTTACTTTTTCGCCGCACTCTTGATTCGGTTTCGCGTCAGAGAGTCACATCCTCACGCGGAGGGGCGATCCGCCTGATGAGGATGGTTCGATCCCGAGGTGCGCCGGGCGCGCCGCGGGCTTACACATTCGGGCAACGTGGGCGGCCGAAAGGCAGGGGCGGAAGCCATGACAGGACCACGGACGGGGGCGGTGACCCCGGACCTGACGATCGGGGTCGTCGGTCCGCACGACCTCGTCGAACGGGTCATGCTGATGGGGCACGGGCCGACGCCGGTGCCGAGCAGGCTTGTCGCGGCGGCGTACCGGGACGAGCAGGAGGCCGCCGACAAGGTGATGCGGCTCGGCTCGGGGGTCGACGTGTGCCTGTTCGCGAGCCCCGTCCCGTATGACTTCGCACGCAAGGCGGGCGTGCTCACGATGCCCGCGACCTACGTTCCGCTGAACGGCGCGGCACTCCAGGGGGCCCTGTTGCGCGCCGCGCTGGATGAGCGGTTCGACCCGGCGAAGGTGAGCATCGACGTGCTCGCGCGCGGCGAGGTCGAGGAGGCGTACGGCGAGATCGGCCTCGCCGTCGACCAGGTGCACCTGCGCGAGGAGGTCGCGGGCCCGGGCACGCTCGCGGCGTTCCATGAGCGGCTGTGGCGGCGCGGCGTGACCAGCGTCGCGCTGACGTGTGTGCACGCGACGGCTGAGCGGATGGAGCTCGCGGGGGTGCCGACGCTGCGCATCCGTCCGACGGGGGCGGCGATCCGTAGCGCGCTACAGACGGCCGCCCTTCTCGGCGCGCACCACCGGCTTGAGGAGTCCCAGCTCGTCGTGGTGCTGGTCGACGTGCCGACGCTGCGCGAGTCGCCGCGCCGCGTCACGCCGCGGTACTGGCGTGAGGAGCTGAAGCTCGCGCTGCACCGGGTGCTGCTGCAGGAGGCGCACCGGATGAACGCCGCCGTCTGGCCGCTCGACGACCACAGCTACCTGGTGACGGCCACGCGCGGCTCGGTCGCGTCCGGCACCGAGGGCTTCCGGACGCCGCCGTTCGTCGAACGGGTCCGCGAGGAGCTCGGCCTGGCCGTCGAGGTCGGGATCGGGATGGGCCGCACCGCGCAGGAGGCCGAGGCGCACGCCCGCGCGGCGCTCGCCCGCTCGCAGACCTCACAGCGCTCCCAGGGCTTCGCGCTCGACCGTGACGGCCGCGCGCTCGTGCCCGCGCCGCGCATCCCGTCGCGGGGCGCGCCGCCGGTCAAGCCGAAGGGCCTGGAGATCCTCGCCCGCCTCGCCGACCGGCTGGGCGACCAGGTCGAGGCAGGCGCCCCGCTCATCGTCGACGCGGAGAACGCCGGGAAAATGCTCGGTGTGACTTCGCGCACTGCCCGCAGGCTGCTGCGCACGCTGGTCGAGGAGGGCCTGGCCTGGCCACTCCCGCCCAACCGCACCCCGCAGCCGGGGCGTCCCCGTCAGCTGTACCGGCTCATCGTTGAGAAGCTGGGACCGGCGAAGACCGGAAGCTGACCATGGAAAAGCTAAACTTCCGCAAACCAGTGAACGACTACGCGCGTCTCAGCACGTGTTGAGGTGTGGCTGGAGGGACTGGCGTGCAAAGGCATTGGACGGTACCGGGTTACCGTCATCTCCGTGAGCTCGGGGCCGGGGTGACCGGCCGTGTCGTCATGGCCGTGCACGAGGAGACCTCCATCGAGGTCGCCATCAAGTACCTCGCGCCCGAGTTGGCGATGGACCCGGATTTTGTGCTGCGGTTCCGCGACGAGGCGCAGGCGCTGTCGGAGCTCGAGGATCCGCATCTCGTCCAGTTCTTCGAGTACGTCGAGACCTCCACGAGCGCGGCGGTGGTGATGGAGCTGGTCGACGGCGTCGGCCTCGCCCACGTCATCGCCGACTCAGGCCCGATGCCCGCCGAGGCGGCCTTCGCGGTGCTGAAGGGCACGCTGCTCGGCCTCGCCGCCGCGCACGCGTCAGGTGTGGTGCACCGCGACTGCAAGCCCGCCAACGTCCTCGTGGACGGCCAGGGCCACACGTACCTGTCCGACTTCGGGATCGCGCTGCCCGTCGGCGGGGGCCGCGCGGTCGCCGGCACGCCCGCGTACATGCCGCCCGAGCAGTGGACGGACCAGACCCCCGGCCCCACCGCCGACGTCTACGCCGCCACGGCCGTCGCCTACGAGTGCCTCACCGGCCGCCACCCCTACCAGGCCGCCTCCCTGGAGGCGATGGAGGCCGCGCACCGCGACGCGCCCGTCCCGGTCGAGGACGTCCCCGAGGGGCTGCGCGCACTCGTCGCGGCGGGCCTCGCCAAGGACGTGCGCGAGCGGCCGCAGAGCGCGTTCGCGTTCCTGCTTGAGCTCGAGATGACGGCGGGGGCCGTCCTCGGCCCCGGCTGGGAGGAACGCGGCAAGGGCCAGCTGAAGGAACGCGCACTCGCCCTCGCCCTGCTGTTCCCGATCAGCCGCCCCTCGGACTTCGCGCCGCGCACCACGCCGGTGCCCTCGGTGCCGATCCCCGCGCTCGCCGGGATCACCCGCGCCGACCTGTCGGGCCCCGCACGCGCCGCGACCCTGACGATGCTCGACGCCCCCGCGCCCGACGCCCCGTTCCGGCCGAGCAAGCGGCTCGGTCTCGCCGCCGTCGGCGCGGGCGCGCTCGCGTCGGTCGCGCTGCTCACCAGCGCGATGCTGCTGGCGCAGGCCACCGGCAAGGACACGCCGCTGCACCCGCAGGCCGCGCCCGCGAACGCCGAGTCGCCCGGGGCGCACGCCGGGGGCGGCCCCGCGCCGGAGACGTCGGCGAAGCCGGAGAGCTCACGCGAGGGCGGCCCCGTCGTGGTGATCACCACCGACTCGCTGTGGGACCCGACCCAGTCGCCGAGCCCGACCCCGACGTCGCCCGGCCCGACGCCCACGCCGACCGAGACCGACGGGCCCGAGCCCGAGCCGACCGACCCCACGGAGTCCCCGGACCCGACGGAGTCGCCCAAGCCCACCGACCCGCCGGACGACCCCACCGACGACCCGACCGAGCCCGTCGACCCCGACGACGACGCCCCGGACCCGACCCCGTCGCCGGAGGAGACCGACGCGCCGGTGCCGCCGACCCCGAGCGACACGACGGCGCCCGCGCCCACGACCCAGTCCGAGGACGTCACGGCGGTGCCCGTCAAGGTGAGCGGGCTGCGCGTGTCCGCGCGGGTCACCGGCACCACGATGACGGTCACGGTCGGCGTCACCGGCGTGTCGGGCGCGTCGGGCAGCACCGCGGTGAACCTGCGGACCGTGGTCGACGGCACGCCGCAGATCATCAGGATCGGCGGGATCACCGGGCCGAGCACCTACGTGTACACCCGCGCGCTGAGCGCGTGCGGGCAGGGCAGCGCGTCCGCGAGCGGCGACGGCATCACCGTGTCCAGCGCCCCCGTCAAGGCACGCTGCGCCTGATGGGCGGCGGTACCTCCCCCGACCCCTCGGGCGGTCCCGCCGACGTCACGCGGTTCGATGTCGGCGACCCGACCCGCACGTCGGTCGACCCGGTGGTCGATCCGGTGGCCGATCCGACGGTGACGCGGCGCGAGTCAGGGCCGGGCGGGACGCGTCCGTCGGCGACGGGGTCGACCAAGCCGTCCGACGACGAGGTACGTGTGCGGTTCGGCGCGGGCCCGTCGATCCCCGCGATGTGGAGTCCCGACTCGGTTCCGGCGCGGCACCGCCGTTCGAACCCGCGCGTGATGCCGTTCCTCAGCGTCGCGCTGTCGATGGCCGTCATCGGCGGACTGCTCGCGTGGCTGGCGTTCCGGGGCGAGAAGGAGAGCACGCCGCTCGCGGTGTCCGGGGTGCAGATCAGCACCCAGGGCGGCCAGCAGCGCTGCGACCCCGACAAGCTCGCCAGGACCGTCGACGTGTTCGCGCGGGTCGAGCTGAACGGCTCGGCCGGGGTGCTGTCGTACCGCTGGGTGCAGAGCGACGGCACGCCCGGCGCGTTCCAGAAGGCGACGGTCATCGCCGGGCAGACCGCGTTCGAAGCCCCCCTGCACTGGACCGTGTCCGGCGAGGGCAGCAAGGAGCTGACCGCGACGTTCGAGCTCGAGCAGCCGACCCGCACGAAGGCGTCGGCGACGTTCGAGTACGTCTGCCGCCCCTGACGCCGTCTCAGGCGCGGTACGGGTACGCCTCCGCGGCGGCGAGCAGCGCGTCGTTCTCCTCGGCGGAACCGATGGAGATCCGCGCGCCCTCGCCCGCGAACGGCCGGACGCTGACGCCCGCCCGCTCGCAGGCCGCGGCGAAGTCGAGAGTCCGCTCGCCGAGGCGCAGCCACACGAAGTTGCCCTGCGAGGGCACCACCGTCCAGCCCTGGTCGCGCAGCGCGTGCGTGACCCGCTCACGCTCCTTGACGGTCTCCTCGACGCGCGTGAGGAGCTCGTCCTCCGCGCCCAGGGCGGCGATCGCCGCGCGCTGCGCGATCGAGCTGACGCTGAACGGCAGGTACACCTTGCGGACCGCCTCGGCGATCACCGGGTGCGCGATGATGAACCCGACGCGCAGGCCGGCGAGGCCGTACGCCTTGGAGAAGGTGCGCAGTACGGCGACGTTCGGACGGTCGCGGTACAGGTCGACGCCGTCCGGAACGTCCTCGTCGCGCAGGTACTCCCCGTATGCCTCGTCGAGCACGACGAGGACGTCCTGGGGCACCCGGTCGAGGAACGCGACGAGCTCGTCGCGCCGCACGACCTCGCCGGTCGGGTTGTTCGGGTTGCACACGATCACCATGCGGGTCGCCGGGGTGATCGCGGCGAGCATCGCGTCGAGGTCGTGGGTCTCGTCGGGCTTGAGCGGCACCTGGACCGAGGTCGCCCCGGCGAGGTCGGCGAGCAGCGGGTACGCCTCGAACGACCGCCACGCGTAGACGACCTCCGCCCCCGGCTCGCTGACCGCCTCGAACAGGTGCGCCGCGACGACGACCGACCCGTTCCCGACCGCCACGTCGTCCTCGGGCACCCCGTAGCGGTCGGCGATCGCGGCGATGAGCGCCGCACACGAGTTGTCCGGGTACCGGTTCACGGTCGCCGCCGCGTCCGCGATCGCCGTCAGCACCGAAGGCAACGGCCCATAGGGCGACTCGTTCGAGGACAGCTTGTACGAACGCCCGTCAGCGGACACCGCAGTCTTTCCCGGCTTATACGCCTGAAAGCGGTCAAGAACAGAACGGAACCGCGGACTCATCGCCAGAACCTCCTACGCTGCGGAATCCCCCCACTTTATTCCTCACCCGGCTCGCCCCGGGTCACGGGAACCAAGCCGCCCCAAGACAAGATCATTACTATGCGTGCATGCGATGCCTCATTCTGCGATCAGTGCTCGGCGCCGCCCTGCTCGGCTCGGCCTGCCTGAGCCCGGCGAACGCCGCCCCCGCCCCCGAAGCTCCCGACCCCGCGAAGTACAGCCCGCTGGTGCAGAACCTGGTCTACGAACTCCTGATGCAGGAGGGCAGGATCATGACCGTGCAGGACTGCAAGCAGAAGCTGAAGACCAAGTCCAAGAAGAAGCACCTGCCCAAGTGCCTGGCCTACGCGAAGGACGCGGCGAAATGGGCAAAGGAGCACGACGCGCAGGTCGCCCAGCATCTCGCCGAGGAGAAAGAGAAGGAGAAAGGCAAGGGGAAGGGGAAACCCGTGCAGGTGAAGGCGCTCCCGGCGGCGTCCACGGGCGGCGAGGACGGAACGTGCAGCGCGGACACCGACACCCGGGGCGGGAAGGGTTTCCTGCGAGACGTCCCGAGCGCGGTGTGGTCGATCTGCGTGAAGACCGCACGTCATTCCCATGGTTCCGTCAGGGCCACGTGCCGGGGCGGCGCACTCCTGTGGACGGCCCGCGAGTGCGCCGCCCACGGCCGTTTCACGGTGCGCAAGGACGGAGAGAAGGTAGCGTCCGGCGACTTCACCGGCAGTGCGAACGTGCCGAGCGACGCCGGCACGCTCTTCCTCAGCGACGTGTTCACCTTCAAGTGCCAGGGCCACGGCGCCTACACCTTCGAACTCACCGACCTCACCTTCACCGTCGGCAGCGGCGGGGACGCCGCCGGCCTCTCACCCGGCCCGCACTCCATCACCACCACCGGCTGCTGACCCGGCACCGCCGTCGCCCTGACGAAACGCGCCGGTCCCGGTCCTCAGCCGGGCTGCCCGGGGATCGGCCAGACCTGCGTCCCGAGCGCACCGCGCGCCGCACGCCCGGGCGGGGCCTGAGCGGGCCGCCCAGGGCCCGCCGCCCGAGCCGCGCCCGCAGGAGAGGCCCCGGGGACCGCGGGCTGCGCGGACCGCATGGGCGCGCGCTGCGCGGTGAGCCCGGGATGTGCGGCTTGCGCCGGATACCCGCACTTCGCGGCATAAGCGGCTTGCCCGGCACGCACCGAACGTGCGACATGCGGCGGGTACAGGGGAACCACCGGACTCGCACCCTTGCCCCGTCGCGGCCGTGCTCCGAAAAGGCCGCCAGACTGCCCCGCCCGAGCCTGCCCCGCCCTCGGCGGCACCCGCCGCAGCAGCGGATGCGCGGGCGGAGCACTCCGCACCCACCGCCCATCCCCCTGCACGGGCGGGACGGGACGGGGCGGGCGCGCGGACGGAGGCACGGCGGGGACGGGCGCGGCCGGCGGCGTGGCGAGCGGCAGTGGACGGGCCGGGCCCTGCGCGGCGGGCCGGAAGGCGGGCGCGGGTGCGGCGGGTCGAGGTGCGGGCGCGGGTGCGACCGGCCGGGGTGCGGGTGCGGGTGCGGCGGGTCGAGGTGCGGGCGCGGGCGCGACCGGCCGGAGTGCGGGTGCGGGCGCGGGTGCGACCGGCCGGGACGCGGGCGTGGGTGCGGGGCGGGTCGCGGGTTTTGCGGTCGCGAGGGGCGGGGCCGCGTGAGCGGGCTGGGCGGGGCGGGCCGCGCGGATGCCCGGGTGGGCGGGCGGGACCGGACGGGGCGGGCGGGTGCCCGGGTGGGACGCTGGGACGGGACCGGCCGGGGCGGGACGGGGCGGGCGGGTGCCCGGGTGGGTGTGGGGGATCGGGTGGGCGGGGTGGCCTTTGTGGTGGCGGCCTCGGGGTTTCAGGGATGCGTGGAAGGCCCGGAGGTAGGGGGCGAGGAAGACGCCCGCCGTGGCGGCCAGGAGGACGGTCCCTGCGGCCGCGGCGGAGATCCCGGCGTAGGAGTTCAGCACGTCGGCGGCTCGATCTTCGACTGGGCGTCGAGCGCGTCGGCCAGGGCCTCGGGGGTTTCCTCGATGAGCGTCATGGCGAGCCCGCGGCCGAGCTCGTCGGCGCTCAGGTGCCGCCGGTCGAGGCGCGTCGCCATGAGCAGCGTGTCGGCGGACGCGGGACGGATCAACCACCCGGGGTGGAGCCTCCGCAGATCCGTGATGTCGGTCGTCATGCCTGGTCCTTGGGTTTGTCGGCGTTTTCGGATGACGACATTGGCACAACGGGGTTACCGTCGGCTACGAACCGCGAACCACCCGTTTTCCGCGCCCGACACCCTGATGACACCCGCGCCGAAACCCCGCCCGATCAAAGCACCCCGGCGACGACGCACCCCGCGAGACCCCCCGTTCCCGCAGGCAAGAGGCACTACGGCGAAAGGAGTCCGGTGTTTCCGAGTACGCCCGAATTTGTGAATGGGATAAACCAGGAACCTCCGCACCTTTCCGACGACACCCAGCCGACACCCGATGACACCCACGCGACACCCGGCGACACCCGCGTGACACCCGAGCAGCACCCGGACGGCCCCCGCCGGCCGACCCGTGACCCCCGCGAGACTCCGGTTACGGTCGAAAAAATTCTTGAGATCTCCTCTCCGCAACGCATGTTCGTGGCCGAAATGCGAGCGCTCCGTGAAGCCTCGGGCGCCTCCCGGAACAAGATCGCCCAGTCCCTCGACTGCACCCCCCAGTGGCTCGCCAAGGTCGAGAGCTTCGAGAAGCCCCCCTCGGAAGCCCTGGCCACAGGTCTTGACCGCTTCCACAACACCCGAGGCACCTTCCGCCGCCTCTGGGACGAGTTCGACGACGACCGCAAGCGCGGCCTGGTCGCCAACGGCGCAAGACGGCTCTTTGACGTCGAACCGAAGGCGACGCACATGATCGCCTATGAACCCTTGATCATTTCCGGCCTGGTGCAGACCGAAGAAGTCGTCCGGAGAATGCACCTGGGCGGCGGCGTACACCCCCAGGAGGCCGAGGACTACGTCTCCATGCGCATGGAACGTCAGAAGAAGATCTTCGACAGACCGGATGCGCCCTGGCTCTTCCTGGTCATGCGAGAAGCGGCCCTTCGCGACATGCCCCGAGACCTTCGAGCGGGACAAGCCCAGAAGCTCTTGCAGCTACTCGAACTCTCCAGGAGGATCTCGATTCAGATCGTGCCTCCCGAGGAACTGGCGGGGGACCCGTCGGGCTTCGCGGTCCTTTCCTTTCCCAAGGAGCCGGACATGGCCTACATCGAGTCCTCAGGTCGCACTAGCCGAACAACCGAAGATCCCGAAATAATCACGCGACTCACCGAAATCTTCAATCGGCTCCGAAGCTCGGCTCTGTCTGTCCGCGAGTCACGGCGCGTGATCCAGAAATACGTGGAGAGCACATGAATGACACAAGAGACACCACCGCCCGCTGGCGCAAGAGCACCTACAGCGGCAAGGCCGACGCCTGCGTCGAGCTGGCGGGCACCACCCACGCCGTCGGCGTTCGCGACTCCAAGAACCCGGAGGCCGACCCCATCACTCTCACCCGCCCCGCCTTCACCCGCCTAGTGCGAGGGCTCCGCTCGTGAGTCCAAGAACATGATCCAGAAGTTCACGGAGAGCATGTGAAGAGTAAGAAGAGTTCCGTCTCGGGCTGGCGTAAGAGCAGCCGCAGCACCGACGGCGACGCCTGTGTCGAGCTGGCGGGTACCGGTCCGCTGGTCGGCGTTCGCGACTCCAAGAACCCGGACGCCGACCCCATCACCCTCACCCGCCCCGCCTTCACCCGCCTAGTGCGAGGGCTCCGCTCGCGTTAGGGGCTGTGGAGGGCGGAGCATGGGGGGGTGGAGTTGTTCGGCGCGGCCTCGGCGGAAGAGCTGGGCGGGGCGGCCGCCGTCGCGGGTCGTCGTGGTGCCGGTCGGGACGAGGAAGCCGTCGGCGCCGGTGACCTTGCGGTGGAAGTTACGGGGGTCGAGGGGGGTGCCCCAGACGATCTCGTAGACGCGGCGGAGTTCGGCGACGGTGAACTCCGGCGGGCAGAAGGCCGCGGCGAGGGAGGTGTACTCGAGTTTGGATCTCGCCCGCTCCACGCCCTCGCGGAGGATTCTGCGGTGGTCGAAGGCGTTCTCCTCCACTTCGAGGAGGATGTCCACGGCCTTCCAGGTGACCTGCGCCCGCGAGGAGGCGGGCAGGTCGGGGGCGAGGCCCAGGTACGTCACGCTGACGACGCGCTGGCGGGGGTCGCGGTCGGGGTAGCCGAAGGTCGCGAGCTGTTCGAGGTGGATCGCGGTGTCCGCGAGGCCCGCCTTTTCGTCCATGAGGCGGGCCGCGGCGACCGGGAGGTCCTCGTCAAGTTGGATGAAGCCGCCGGGCAGGCACCAGCGGCCCCGGTAGGGCTCGTGGTCGCGCAGCCAGGTCAGCGCGCACAGGCGCTGCGCGCGCACGGTGAGCACGACGAGGTCGACCGTGAGCGCGACCCTGGGCACCGACATGCCCCAGAACCTATCGGCAATCTCCGGCGCTAGCCCCACTGACGACCGGTGAGCCTTTCATACGCTTCGATGTACTTCGCCCTGGTCTGCTCGACCACCTCGGGGGGCAGCGGGGGAGGGGCCTCACCCGACGCCTGGTCCCAGCCGGACGCGGGCGAGGTGAGCCAGTCGCGGACGTACTGCTTGTCGAACGACGGCTGCGAACGCCCCGGCGCCCACCGGTCGGCGGGCCAGAACCGTGACGAGTCCGGCGTCAGGACCTCGTCGCCGAGCACGAGCTCCCCGTCCCGCAGCCCGAGTTCGATCTTGGTGTCCGCGACGATCACGCCGCGCTCGAGCCCGAGCTCCGCGCCGCGCCGGTAGACCTCAAGGGTGATCTCACGCAGCCGTCCCGCAAGCGCACCGCCGACCTTCCCCTCGACCTCCGCGTACGTCATCGGCAGGTCGTGGCCCCCCACGTCGGCCTTGGTCGTCGGGGTGAAGATCGGCTCGGGCAGCCGCGACCCGTCCTCGAGCCCGGCGGGCAGCGCGATCCCGCACACCTCGCCGGTCGCCCGGTAGTCCTTCAGCCCGCCGCCCGTCAGGTACCCGCGCGCGACGCACTCGACCGGGACCATCTCCAGCTTCCGCACCACGACGGCCCGCCCCGCCCACTCGACGGGCGCACCCTCGGGCAGTTCGGTGGAAACCACATGGTTCGGCACAACATCGGCGAGCCGGTCGAACCACCACAGCGAAAGCTGGGTGAGGATCGCGCCCTTGTCTGGAATCGGGGTGTCGAGCACGTAGTCGTACGCCGAGATCGTGTCGCGCGCGACGATGACGAGATCACCGTCCGGCAGCTCGTAAAGATCCCTCACCTTGCCGCTGTGCACGTGCTTCACGCTGCGAACTCCAAGACTTCCACCGACTGGCCGACGTGAAGGCTACCGGTCGTGCGCGGCACCGCGTTCTGCCCGAACACGATCAGCCGCTCGCCGTCGAACGTGACGGTCCGGTACCGCGCGAGCGTCGCCAGCGGCTCGCGGCCCTTCACGCCGGTCTCCTGGTCGACCGTGGTGATCACGCACCGCCCGCACGGCTTGACGAACTCGATCTCCACGTCACCGATCGCGATCCGCCGGACAGAGTCCTCCCCGTACGCGCCAAGCCCGGACAGCACGATGTTCGGCCGGAACCGGTTCATCGGGAGCGGCTCGGCGAGCCGCGCGTTCAGATCGGCGAGGGACTCCTCAGAAATAACAAGCAGCGGATACGCGTCCCCGTACGCGACCCGGCCGTCCCCCCGGCTCGTCTGCCGCACCCCGGTGAACCTGACGAGCCGGACGGGCGTGCCGAGGAAGTCCGAGAAGTACCCCGCCGCCTCCGCCCCCTGGTCGACGCCCTGACAGGACCGCCCGTGCACGGTGACGTCCACGACGGGCGCGTCCCCGGGCCCGAGCGCCTTGTGGTGGAACCCGTTGACGTCGAGGGCGACCCCGTCGTAGGACGTGCGCAGCAACGCCATCCGCGGGTGCTTGCGCTGCGACAGGAACCTGCCCTCGGCGTCCACGAGCATGAACTCGCGGTCGTGCCGCAGGCCGGTCTCGGTCAGCTCCGCCTCACGGACGGGCGTGCCAGAGCCGCTCTTGAGCGGATGGACGTTGAGCCCCGCGACGGTGATCAACTGCTCCCCCGGATCACAACCAGCCGTTGCGGCGGAACCCCCGGTAGAGCAGAAGACAGCCGACGGCGATGACGGTAATAACTGTCGGGTAAGAGTACGCCCAGCGTAGTTCCGGCATGTGCGGGAAGTTCATCCCGTATATCCCGGCGATCGCGGTCGGCAGCATCAGGATCGCGCCCCACGCGGAGATCTTGCGCATGTCCTGGTTGTCGCCGACCGTCACCTGCGTCATGTGCGCCTGCAGGATCGGGTTCAGCAGCTCGTCGCAGGCGTCGACCTGCTCGCGCACCCGGGCGAGGTGGTCCTCGACGTCGCGCAGGTACTCGCGGATCTCGTGCGGGACCATCCGACGGGTGCACAAGGTCCGCAGCGGCCCGGCCAACGGCCCCACCGCGCGCTTGAGCTGGATCGTCTCGCGCTTGAGGTGGTAGATCCGGTTCGTGTCGTTCGTCCGCTCGGGCGAGAAGACCGACTCCTCGACCTCGTCGACGTCCTGCTGGATGCCCTCGGCGACCTGGAGGTACTCGTCCACGACCCGGTCGGCGACCGCGTGCAGCACGCTCGCGGGCCCGAGCGCCAGGCGCTGCGGGTCGGCCTCCAGCCTGCGCCGGACGGAGCCGAGCTCGCCGTGCGCGCCGTGCCGGACGGTCACCACGAAGTCGGGCCCGCAGAAGATCATGATCTCGCCGGTCTCGACCGCGTCGACGCCGTCGTCCTGCGCCACGTAGCCGACGGTCTTCAACACGAAGAACTGCAGGTCGTCATAGCGTTCGAGCTTGGGCCGCTGGTGCGCCTTGATGGCGTCCTCGACGGCCAGGGCGGGCAGGCCGAACAGCGCGGCGAGGCTCTCCAGCTCGGCGGAGTCGGGATTGTGCAGACCCACCCAGACGAACCCGGGCGACTCGGTGTCCGTCGGGACGAACAGCTCACCGTCCCGCACGAGCCTGACGGCGTCGGCGACGCTGTCGGTCACCACGCGCTGGCCGTCGATGTACACGGCCCAGTCGATGACCGCGCTGTCGCGGCACACCGGGTCGAGCGGAAGCGGCTTGGCACCGCGGTTGAACAGCGAAAGCCCGGGACGCACCTTGGTCATGGCCATGGCCGGAATCTCCTTCACGCGACAACGCGAGGACCCGGAGGCGGAACGGCGCTGCGACCTCGCGCCACGCCGTCATGAAGCAGGCGTCAGCCGAGGGAGCACACGAACGAGACGGGACCCCGACAAGAAGTGAAATGTGGATGATGAGGCATTTCGCCGGTACTACAGGGATCTCCGGTGACCATCGCCGTCCACCTCCCTTCGCTTCGGGGACAGGACCCGGGCGGCTACCGCACAGGCGGGAAGGCCGGCCTCTGGCAGATTAGCACCCGACACATCAGACGCCGGGGGCATCGTCCAGGTTCACACGCCGTTGCCGATAGGGTCGCGTAACGTGCGCGTCCTTGTTCTGGGATCGGGCGGCCGTGAGCACGCCCTGGTCCGTTCCCTCGCCCAAGACCCCTCCGTGACCGCGCTCTACTGCGCGCCAGGCAACCCCGGCATCGGGGAAGTCGCCGAGAACCACCACCTCGACCCCACCGACCCCATCGCGGTCACCGAGCTCGCCGTCCGGCTGCGGGTGAACCTCGTCGTCATCGGCCCCGAGGCCCCGCTTGTCGCGGGCGTCGGCGACGCCGTCCGACGCGAGGGCATCCCGTGCTTCGGCCCCGACGCCGGGCCCGCCCGCATCGAAGGCTCCAAGGCTTTCGCCAAGGAGATCATGGAGGCCGCGGGCGTCCCGACGGCCCGCGCGTACGTCTGCGACGACTCCGACCAGGTCGCCCACGCGCTCGACGCGTTCGGCGCGCCCTACGTCGTGAAGGACGACGGCCTCGCCGCAGGTAAGGGCGTCGTCGTCACGTCCGACAGGGCCGAGGCCGAGGCGCACGCGCAGGGCTGCGAGCGCGTCGTCATCGAGGAGTACCTCGACGGCCCCGAGGTCTCCCTGTTCGCGCTCAGCGACGGCGAACACGCCATCCCGCTGCTGCCGGCACAGGACTTCAAGCGCGCTTACGACGGCGACGAGGGCCCCAACACCGGGGGCATGGGCGCGTACACGCCGCTGCCGTGGGTCCCCGAGGGGCTCGTCGACGAGGTCATGCGCACCGTGGTCCAGCCGACCGTCGACGAACTGCGCCGCCGCAACAGCCCGTACGTCGGCGTCCTGTACGCGGGCCTCGCGCTGACGTCCAAGGGCGTGCGGGTCATCGAGTTCAACGCGCGCTTCGGCGACCCGGAGACCCAGGTCGTCCTCGACAGGCTCGCGACGCCGCTCGGCCGCCTCCTCCAGACGTGCGCGGTGGGCAATCTCACGCCGGACACGCGCCTTGAGTGGCGTCCAGGCGCGGCGGTGACCGTCGTGGTCGCGGCGGAGAACTACCCGGCGAACCCCGTCAAGGGCGACGCGATCGAGGGGCTCGCCGAGGCGAACGCCGTCGAGGGCGCGTATGTCCTGCACGCGGGCACCGCGCTCAACGAGGAAGGCGTCCTCTACAGCAACGGCGGCCGCGTCCTCTCGGTCGTGGGCACCGGCGCGGACCTCGCCGAAGCCCGCTCCTCGGCTTACGAGGCGGTCTCGCACCTCACCCTGCGCGGCTCCCACCACCGCGCTGACATCGCCCTCAAGGCCGCGACCCCCTGACCCGCAGGTGAGGGGGGCGCGCCGCACCGAGGGCGTCGGATACGTGGCGTAGAGATCACGCTCCGTTACCTTGGGGCGGTATGGACGCGGGATTGTTGTTTCTGCGGCTGGTCTTCGGGCTGGTCCTCGCCTCACACGGCGCACAGAAGCTTTTCGGGTGGTTCGGCGGCGGAGGGATCAAGGGCACCGGGATGTTCTTCCGGTCGCTCGGGTTCGAACCCGGCCAGTTCTACGCGGTCGTCGCCGGCCTCACCGAGGTCGTCGGCGGACTGCTGCTCGCCCTCGGCCTGCTGTGGCCGCTGGGCCCTGCCATGGTCATCGGCGTGATGCTGACCGCGGCCTTCAGCACCTGGAAGCAGGGGTTCTTCGGCGGCACCGAGACCCCGCTGCTCATCGCCGCGGCGGGCGCGGGCCTCGCGCTGACCGGCCCCGGCCGCTACAGCCTCGACGAGGGACGCCCCTGGCACCGCACCGGAAGCCAGGGCAACATGCTCGGCCTCGGCGCGATCGTCGTCGGCGTCGTCGCGGCCCTGATCCTCTACCTGCTCAAGAACTGACCCTCGGCACGAGCCTGACCCCGGGGTCGAGGCACCACGCGAGGACCGACGGCCACCGCCCGTACCCGGCGCCGAGATCAACGTGTCCGGCGCCGGGCAGCAGGTCGCCGTCCAACCCCAACGGACGCCCGTACACCGCGAGCGCCCCTCCCGCGCAGTACGGGTCGTTCTCTGACGCGGCGAGCCGCACAGCCCCCGTCTCCGCGACCCGCTCCGCACTGAGCCGCGGCGGAACAAAATCCGCGATCTCCGGCTCCCCCGCACAGAACTCCGGCGACGGCGGCGCGACCAGCAGCACCCTGTCGGCCCTGACGAGCCCGCGCGCGGCCGCGTGCAGCCACAGCGTGCACGCGAGGCTGTGACAGACCACGACCTTCTCCGGCCCGGGCAGTTCATCCAGATGCCGGACGAGCTCCCCCAGCCAGACCTCAAGATCGGGATCGTCCGGGTCCGGCAACTGCGGATAAGAGACGGCGACGCCGCGCCCGGCCAGCTCCTCGGCGAGCAGCCTCTCCCAGTGCCCCTCGGGGCGGTGGTTCTGCCAGCCGTGCAGCACGAGAACGCCCATCGCGCGGACTCCTTCCGGAAGATCGGGACTGCCGGAATTCTCCCCCAACGGACGCCCGGAACGCCACCTCAGACAAGTGTCTGAAGATCGCGCCGACAGGTCGTGACACCTGTCGATGGCAAGCGCGCGGGACGGCTTTTAGCGTCGGGGGAAGGACGCGACAGCCCACGACCACCCGGAGGCGGAAAGCCCATGGACTCCCGAACCACCGTGCCCGCGCCGGTCAACGAGCCGGTCCACGCCTACGCGCCCGGCAGCCCCGAGCGCGCCAGGCTTGCGGCGAAGCTCACCGAACTGTCCGACGGCGGCGTCGAGCTGCCGTCCGTCATCGGCGGACGGCACCGCATGGCCAAGGGCGCGCGGATCGACGTCGTCCAGCCGCACGCGCACCGCGAGGTCCTCGGCACGACCGCGAACGCCGACCACGCCGACGCCCGCGACGCCGTCGAGGCCGCCCGCGCCGCCGCGCCGGGCTGGCGCGCGCTCAGCTTCGACGACCGCGCCGCGATCCTCCTGCGCGCCGCCGACCTCCTCAGCGGCCCGTGGCGCGAGACGATCGCCGCGGCGACCATGCTCGGCCAGTCCAAGACCGCGCAGCAGGCCGAGATCGACGCGCCCTGCGAGCTCGCCGACTTCTGGCGGTTCAATGTCCACTTCGCCCGGCAGATCCTCGCCGAGCAGCCCGTCTCGTCGCCCGGCGTGTGGAACCGGGCCGACCACCGGCCGCTTGAGGGCTTCGTCTACGCGATCACCCCGTTCAACTTCACCGCGATCGCCGCGAACCTGCCGACCGCGCCCGCGCTGATGGGCAACACGGTCATCTGGAAGCCGTCGCCCACCCAGCAGTTCGCCGCGCACCACACGATGCGGCTACTCGAGGAGGCGGGCCTTCCCCCGGGCGTCATCAACATGGTGACCGGCGACGGGATCGCCGTCTCCGACGTCGCGCTCACCGCGCCCGACCTCGCCGGAATCCACTTCACCGGGTCCACCGCGACGTTCCGGCGGCTGTGGCGGACCGTCGGGGACAACCTCGACTCCTACGCGACCTATCCCCGGCTCGTCGGCGAGACCGGCGGCAAGGACTTCATCGTCGCGCATCCGTCGGCCGACCCCGCGGTGCTGCTGACGGCGATGGTCCGCGGCGCGTTCGAGTACCAGGGCCAGAAGTGCTCGGCCGCCTCGCGCGCCTACGTGCCGCGCTCGGTCTGGAACGTCATCCGCGACGAGTTCGCCGCCACCGTCGAGGGCCTGACCATGGGCGACGTGCGGGACCTGCGCAACTTCATGGGCGCGGTCATCGACGCGCGGTCCTTCGCCAAGCTCAAGGGCGTGCTCGACCGCGCGGCCGCCGACCCGAAGGTCGACGTGTTCGTCGGCGGCACGTACGACGACTCCGAGGGCTACTTCGTGCGTCCGACGGTCCTGCTGAGCGAGGACCCCTCCCACGAGATCTTCCGCGACGAGTACTTCGGGCCCGTCCTCGCCGTACACGTGTACGAGGACGCTTCTTACGACGCGATGCTCGCTCAGATGGAGTCGGCCAGCGCCTACGGCCTCACCGGCTCGATCATCGCCCGCGACCGCGCCGCGGTCGCGCACGCCACCGAGGCGCTGCGGTTCGCGGCCGGGAACTTCTACATCAACGACAAGCCGACCGGCGCGGTCGTCGGGCAGCAGCCGTTCGGCGGCGGCCGGGCGTCGGGCACCAACGACAAGGCGGGCTCGCTGCAGAACCTGCTGCGCTGGACGTCGACCCGGACGATCAAGGAGACGTTCGTGCCGCCGACGTCGCACGGCTACCCGCACATGGGCTGACGCCGCGCGCGCCGGGCGGGGCGACGCCCGGCACACGGGGTCACCGCGAGGCCGTCCTCACCGCTGCGTGAGGGCGGCCTCGACGGCGTCCGGCAGGGATTCGAACAGGGCCATGAAGCGCAGCGCGCCCATCGCGCGCAGTTCGAACATGACGGCCTCCGGCGGGCAGCCGAACGTCACGACGACGTCGCGGTCGGCGGCGAGCCGGGACGCCTCGAACAGGGTCGGGTAGGCGGCCTCGGCGACGTGCGGGACCTCGGCCATGTCCACCACGAGCGGGGTTCTCGGCTCCTCCTGAAGGAGCGGGAGCAGCGCGCCTTCGAGGGCGGCTATGGCCCTTTCGTCGAGCGGGCCCTTGAGCAGCAGAAGGCGATGGCTGTCATAGCGGTACGTCGTCGCGCGGAAGGCCGACTCTTCTCTCAGCTGCTCTGACACGCTTCACCCTCCTGGGGGTTCCGGGATTACGGTCCTCGGGCGAGAGGGTAATCGGCCGACCCCGTTGCGTGAGGACTTATCCCGTAATCCGGCATCGGAACCGGGCGGAACGTGCGGAAGGTTCGGTAGCTTCGGGCCATGCGGCTTCATGTGGGATGCGCGATGTGGACACTCGCGCCCTGGCGTGGGCGGTATGTCGCGCATCCGCTGCCCGCCGACCAGCGGTTGCGCGCGTACGCGTCGTGGTGCAACGCGGTCGAGGGGAACACGACTTTCTACGCGACTCCTACGCGGGAGACGGCCGCCTCGTGGGCGGCGCAGACCCCGCCGGACTTCAGGTTTCCGCTGAAACTGCCGCGAACCGTCACACACGAGGGGCGACTTGTGGCGGGATCGGCGGATCTCGCGGCGTTCTACGACGCGATCGAACCGCTCGGGACGCGGGCGGGGACGCTGTGGGTCCAGTTGCCGGGGGCGTTCGGGCCCTCGGACGTCGACGGGCTCGCGGGGTTCCTGCGCGCTTTGCCGCGTTCGTACAGATATGCCGTTGAGGTTCGTCATCGGGCGTTCTTCGAGGACGAGCGCGCGGTGCGGCGGCTGGAACGCGTGCTCGACGGCGTCGGCGCGGAGTGGGTGCCGTTCGACACCACAGTGCTGTTCTCCTCGCCGCCGACGACGGACGCCGAGCGCGAGGCGTGGACCAGGAAGCCGCGCATGCCGCGACGCGACCGCGCGCTCACCGCGGCCCCGATCGTCAGGTACCTCGGGCGCGACTCGTCCGAGGAGACCGTCAAGGGCTGGGCCCCTTGGGTGGCGAAGGTCGCCGAATGGCTGCGCGAGGGGCGTTCGCCGACGTTCTTCCTGCACACGCCGGGCAACGACGAGGCCCCCGCGCTCGCGCGGCGCTTCCACGACGAGGTGCGGGAACTGCTCCCTGCCCTCGCACCACTGCCGGAACCGCTGCCGGTCACGTCGGAAGAGGACGATCTCACCCTTTTTTGACGGGGTGAATTACCCGGACTTGCCGCCCTTCGGGTTTACAGCAGTGCCGGGTGTTGGTCGAATGCCGGATATGTACCGGGTCGTTCTCAGACGGTTGGGACCTGGCGACGCCGAGGAGGTCGCCAGGCTCGCCCGGCTCAGCCTGCGGCTGCACGCGCGCTGGGTCTACATGCCGCGCACGACCGCAGAATGCCTCGACTACCTGCTGCGGCTCGCGGACGAGGGGTCGATCGCGCTCACCGTCCGACGGGCCGACGACGACGCGATCGTCGGGCTGATCACCGTCAGCGGGATCACCCGGGGGGTCTACGAGCGGGCGATCGTCGGGTATGCCGGGTTCGCCCCGACGGTCGGGCTGGGATACCTGACCGAGGGGCTGGCACTGGCCGTCCACTACGGGTTCAAGTCGCTCGGGCTGCACCGGCTCGAAGCCGACATCCAGCCCGACAACACCGCGTCGCTGCGGCTCGCCGAGCGGGTCGGGTTCCGGCGCGAGGGGATGTCTCCCGGTTTCATCAGGATCGACGGGGAGTGGCGGGACCACGAGCGATGGGCCATCACCGTCGACACCGCCGACGCGCTCGCGCCGTGCGAGCCGTGGCAACTGCCGGACACCTGAGTTTCAACACACGGGCCCCTGCCCACATACCCGGTGAACCATAACCGGACAAAACCGGATAGAGGCCCAGGAGTTGATCAGTGTGGCCGTCGACGGAGCCGAATGGCCCTCGCTCCTCGACGTCCAGGGGCTGCTCGAAGGCGGATGGCGGCCGACGCCGTTCCGCGAGTTCGTGCTCAAGATCCACAGTCGCTGCAACCTCGCCTGCGACTACTGCTACATGTACGAATCGCCCGACCAGGGCTGGCGCACCCAACCCCGGCGGATGGCGCGCAACACCCTCGACCAGGCGATAGCGCGGATCGCCGAACACGCCAGGACGCACCGGCTGCCCGGCGTCACCGTCGTCCTGCACGGCGGCGAACCCCTGCTCGCCGGGGTCGACCACCTGCGTTACGCGGTGACCGCCGCGCGCGCCGCGATGCCGGAGGTCGAGGTCGGCTTCCAGGTGCAGACCAACGGGACGCTCCTCGACCCGGTCTTCCTCGCGCTCTTCGACGAGCTCGACGTGCGCGTCGGCGTCAGCCTCGACGGGGACGCCGCCGCGCACGACAGGCACCGCGTACGGCACGACGGCGGCGGCAGCCACGAGGCGGTCAGGCAGGGCCTGGAACAGCTCACCGCGCCGCGCCACAGGCATCTGTTCGGGGGGCTCCTCGCCGCCGTCGACCTCGCCAACGACCCCGTCGTCACGTATGAGGCGCTGCTCGCGTACGACCCGCCCGAGATCGACTTCCTCCTCCCGCACGGGACCTGGGACCTGCCGCCGCCGGGGCGTCCGCCTGACGGGTCGACGCCCTACGGGGACTGGCTCGTCAAGGCGTTCGACCGCTGGTACGGCGCGCCCGTCCGGGAGACAAGGGTGCGGATGTTCGGCGAGATCCTGCACCTGCTGCTCGGCAGGCCGTCCCGCAGCGAGACGATCGGGCTGTCCCCCGTCGCGATAGTCGTGGTGGAGACGAACGGGCGGATGGAGCAGATAGACAGCCTCAAGGCGGCGTTCGACGGGGCGAGCAGTACGCCCCTGCACATAGCGCGCGACTCCTTCGACGACGCACTCCTCGTGCCCGGGATCGCCGCACGGCAGATCGGGATACGCGCGCTTTCCGAGGAGTGCCGCGCGTGCGACCTTGTCCGGGCCTGCGGGGCCGGCTTCTACCCGCACAGGCACCGGGCGGGTACGGGGTTCCGCAACCCGTCGGTCTACTGCCGCGACCTGTACCGGCTCATCACGCACGTCCGCGGCACCCTCAGCACCGACGTCGCGGCACTGCGGAACACCCGCCGATGACCGGCGCGCTCGCCCCGGCCCGGGGGCTCCCCGAAGAGACCCTGCGCGCGCTGGCGGCGGGCGGGGGCGGCGAGGACGCCGCGCGGGTGCTGCGCGCTGGCCAGGACGCGCGCCGGCTGCTCCTGCTGCGCGGCCTCCTCGACGCCGCCGAGCCCGGCCCGCACGGCCCGGCGGCCCTGACGGCCTGGCGCGTCCTGACCGACGTACGGCGACGTGCCCCCACGGTCTTCGCGGCCGTCGTCGGATACCCGTCAGTGGGCCCCGCCGCCCGCCGAGCCCTCAGACAGGCCATGCAAGGCGACCCGAGCGAGGCCCCGTCCCTCCTCTGCGCCCTCGCCACAACAGCCGCCCTACGGGCGAACCTACGCACAACCCTGACAATCCCACTCACCTCGCCACACCTCACCCTCCCCTCCGCCGGAACCCTCACCCTCCCCCCTATGCCCCCCGGCACACTCCTGGAGGCCCACACCGGCAACGGCGCCGAGATCCGCCTCTCCCCCACCCGCCCGAACACCACACCACCCACGCCCACACCCACCACACCCGAAACCAGCACACCCGGTCCCGCAGCACCCGGGGTGGGCGGGACCTGGGCGTCCGAGGTCGGCGGGACCTGGGCGTTCGGGTGGGCGCCCGTGCGCGCGCTCAGCGCGGGGGAGGGCGGGGAGGGGATCACCGTCGTGCTCGACGAGACCGATCCCGATCGGATGCCGGGGGGCGCGTTGCGTGCGGCGCGGATGACGGCCGCCGAGGCCGCCAGGTTCGGGGCGCTGCTCGAGGACGCGTGGGCGCTGCTGCTGCGGCGGCACTGGACCGTCGCCGCCGAGGCGCGCGTGCTGCTGCGCGCGTTCACCGTGCTCGACGCGCCGCACGGGCGGTCGACCAGCGGCACGCCGAGGCACGCGTCAGGCATGGTCGGGCTCTCCCCGCCCGTCGACGCGCCCGGCCTCGCCGAGACGATCGCACACGAGATCCAGCACACCAAGCTCAACGCCGTCCTCGACCACCACGCGCTCACCGGGCCGGACGACGGCGCGCGCTACCGCGTCCCGTGGCGGCCCGACCCGCGTCCGCTGCTCCCGGCGCTGCACGGCGTCTACGCGCACCTCGGCGTCGCGGGCTTCTGGCGGCGCGAGCGGCGCTCGGGACCCCGCGCCGAGGCCGCCTACACCAGGTGGCGCGCCGCGGCCCACAGCGCCGCCCTGGAGCTCGCCGAGAGCCCGTCCCTGACCCCCGAAGGCCGCCTCCTCCTCAAAGGCACGACAACCACCCTGGCCTCCTGGACGCCCTAAAGCCCCCGCCCGCACCAACAGCCACCGACATCAACGCACCCCCGGCGCGAGCCGGGCCCGCGCGTCGGCGGACTGGGCGGTGATGGGGCGTCACACGCACACCCGGCGTGAGCCGGGCCCGCGCGTCGGCGGGCCGGGCGGCATGGGGGCGTCACACGCACGCCTGGCGCGAGCCCAGCCCGCGCGTAGGCAAGCTGGGCGGCGTGGCGGCGTCACACGCACGCCCGGCGCGAGCCCGGCCCGCGCGGCGGCGGGTTGGGCGGCATGGGGGTGTCGCACGCACACCCGGCGCGAGCCCGGCCCACGCGTCGGCGGGCCGGGCGGCATGGGGGCGTTAGATGGGCGGGGGGTCGAAGTCGGAGTCGAGGTGGCGGCGGGAGCGGGCGACCTGCGCGTCGGGGTGCGCCATGCCGAGCGTCGCGGAGTATGCCTCGAGAGTGCGGGCGTGCAGGGGTTCTGACTCATCCTTGCGGTCGAGGAGCGCGAGGTCGGCCGACAGGTTCGCGGCGCACGACAGCGTCATCGGGTGGCGCGGGCCGAGGACCCGCTCCAGCCGCTCATGGGTGTCGGCCTCAAGCTCCGCCGCCTCCTCGAGCAGGCCGAGGTCGGCCAGATCGCTCGCGAGGTTGGCCGCGACGGTCAGCGGATAGTGGTGGTCGCGTCCCAGCTTGGCCTCGAGGCCCGCGCGCGCGGACTCGTTCAGCTTGCGCGCGGCGTGCGGCTCGCCCGTAACGCGCCGCAAGATGGCGAGGTTGCCCGCGCACCCGTGGTTGTACGGATGCTCGGGCCCGTACACGTTCGGATACCGGTTGACGGTGTCGGCCGCGAGCTCGACCGCCGAATCGAGGTCGCCCAGCGCGCGCTGGACGTTCGCGAGGCACATCGCCGAGGCGAGCGTGTCCGGATGGCTCAGCCCGTACAGCCGCACATACCTCGCGTGCGTCTCCAACGCCAGCTCAAGCGCGCGGTCGAGCTCGCCGAGCCGACGCCACGCGATAGACAGGTCCTTGCCTGTGCGCAGCGTCCACGGGTGGTCCGCGCCGAGTTCCCCGACGCCGTAGTGGTACGCCTCCTCCCCGACGTCGCACGCCTCCGCGTAATCCCCGCACAACCGGACCGCGCGGGCGAGCCCGCTCCACGGGGCGAGCACGTCGACCGCGCCGGCCCTGCGGCCCAGCGCGCGCATCCTCAGGTACCCCTCCTCGTGCAGGCGCTTGGACTGCTGGTAGTCGCTGATCAGCCCGTAGTCCAACGCCAGGCTGTTGATGACGCGCAGGGTGTGCGGCTCGTTCTCACCGACGACGGCCTCATGCCTCTCCCGCGACTCAAGGTCGTGCTTGCGCGCGGCCGGGAAGTCGCCGCGCGCCCTCAGGTCGGCGCCTATCGTGTTGACGAGGCGGAGCACCTCCTTCTCGTCGGCGTGGACCCGTCCTTCGTGCAGCGTCAGCGTCTCCCGGTTGAGGTCGTACGCGGCCTGGTAGAGACCGAGTTCCCTGAGCACGTTCCCGAGCTGCCTGCGCGCCTTCAGCACGTCGAGGTCGTCGGCGGAGCCGTCCTGCGTCCACCTGTCGATGAACCGCTGCGCGAACAGCCTTGCCGAGGCGTAACCGCCCGACGCATACAGGTACCTGACGACGTCCAAGGCGAGCCGCCGTACGTCGGGCTCCCTGCTCTCGGCCACCCCGGACGGCTGGATGTGGCCTAGCAACTCGTAGAAGCCGGGCCATGCGGTCCTGTCGTCAGGCGAGTCGGGGGCCGCCATCGCGAGCAGGAGGTGCACCTCGTGCCTGATCCTGCGCTGCTCGTCCTCGTCGAGCTCCTCGCGGACCAGCGCCTGGATCAGCCGGTGCACCTGGATCGTGCGGGCCGACGGGTCGATCTTCGCCAGCGCGTACCTGCCGAGCTCGCCGACGGCCCTGCTCAGCCGGATCGGGTCGCGCAGCAGCGCCGCCAGCTTCGGGCCGAGCTGCCCGGACGGCTGGCTGAACACGTCGCGGGGGATCGGCTCGGGGCCGAAGAACGCGCAGCACCGCAGCAGGTCGATCGCCTCGGGCATCGTGCCGCTCAGCGACGTCACCGACAGGCCCCACGCCGCCGTCATCGACACCGGGTACTCCGACGGCTTGCCCTCCGACAGCAGCTGCGCGGTCCGCTCGGTCAGCAGCTCAAGGTACTGCGCGACCGGCATGCCGGTTTCCGCCTGCAACGCCCCGGCCTGTTCCAGCGCGAGGGGGAGGTCGCCGAGCTCGTGCGCGAGCCTGTCGGCGTCGGCGTCGCGCACCGACCTCGGCACCCTTTTCGCCAGGAACTGGACGCTCTCGGCGCGGGTGAACACATCGACCGGGACGGTGTCCACGACCCCGTCCCACCTGTGGTTCCGCGACGTGATCAGCACATGGCCCGGACCCTGCGGCAGGACGTCCTGGATGTCCTCGGGCTGGTCGGCGTTGTCGAACACCAGAAGCCACCGCGTGTACGGCTCGCCCCTGCGCAGCGCGTCGAGGACCGCGTTGGCGGCGTCCTCAATGCCCGTCGCGGTCGCCGGGGGCAGGCCGAGATGCGGGGCGAGCGCGGCGAGGCTCGACCTGACCAGCGCCGGCTGGTCGGCCGGAACCCACCACACAAGATCGTATTCCTGGCGGAACCGGTAGGCGTACTCGACGGCCATCTGCGTCTTGCCCACGCCGCCGAGCCCGTGCAGCGCGTGCGGCACGACCGCCGTGACCTGCCCCGTGACGCGTCCGCGCAGCCGCGCCAGCAGGTCCTCCCTGCCGGTGAAGTTCTTGTTGCGCGGCGGCACCTTCCCCCAGACGTCCGGGACACGCCCGAGCGGCCTGCCCGGGACACCGGCGGAACGGGATTTCGTCATCGAAACCTCAGCTTCGTCGTCCATTCTCGCGTCAGATGTCCCGCGTCATGCTAACCCGGTGTTCGGTAATGGCCGCAGGGGCGCTTTTTCCGAACGCGCCATACGACACAGGGATGTCACTGATCTTTTCTGACGCGCTCTGGAAAGCCGTTGGACCGCGTGCGAAGATTGACGCGACCTGTGACCGCCGACCGGGAGGACTCATGGACGATCACGCCCGCGGTGATCTCGTGGACGTTTCCGGACTGTCCCTGCCGGATCTCGACATCCTCGACCGTTCTACCTTGTGGCACGTGCTCACGGAGATACTCGGCCCCGCCGAGTCCGAGGCACACGACGCCGTCGCCGCCTTCAACGCGAGCCTTCCGCCCGTCCGCTGAACCGCGGCGCAGGCACCGCGCGTGCCTGGCCGGATGAGGCCAATGACGCTTCCCTCACCGCCGGCGCCCTTCCCCGGAAATCGTCAATTCACCGACCGAGACCGACCGCACTTCCACGGCCGCGACACCGAAATCCGCGAACTCGCCGACATTTGGCGGAGTCGTCGGATCACGATTCTGCACGGTGCGTCGGGCGTCGGAAAGAGCTCACTGCTGCGGGCCGGAGGCATTCCCGCTCTGCGCGACGGGGCGCGGCGGGTGCTGCCCGTGGCGACGCCGTGCGGCGGTCCCGCACTGCCACTCGCGGCGATTCCACGGCAGAACCCCTTTGTGTTCGCCGTGCTCGCCTCATGGCTGCCAGAGACCGCGCCGACGCGGCTCGCGGGACTGTCCGTCACGGCGTTCCTGCGCGCGCTGGGCAAGTCCGACCCCGGCCGCATCCCGCACCTCGTCATCGACGCGGCCGAGGAGCTGTTCGCGCCGTCGTCCGCCGACGAGGCGCGGATGGCGTTCCTCGACGACCTCGCCGAGGCCCTGACCGGCCGCGCCGACTTCCGGCTGCTGCTCAGCGTCCGCGAGGAACGGCTCACCGAGGCGCTCGCCTTCGCCGAACGGGTGGCCGACCCCGGCCGCGTCCCGCTCGGCCCCCTCGACCGCGCGTCCGCCGCCACCGCGATCCGCGCACCCCTGGGCCCCGGCCACCCCGCCCACCTCCCGGACCTCCTCGCCGCCGACCTCTCCGGCGGCCGCCGCGGCGAACCCGACTCCGTCGACCCCGCCCTCCTCCAGGCCGTCTGCACCCGCCTCTTCCCCCCAAAACCACCCGAAGCCCTCCCAGCCCCGGTCGAGCACCGCAGCGGAACTCCCCCAACGAAGCCGGGAACGCCTGAAACGCTCCAAGGCCCGGTCGAGCACCGCAGAGGAACTTTCCCGACGAAGCCGGGGACACCCGAAACGCGCCCAGGCCAGGTCGAGCACGGCCCCGGAGCATTCCCGACGAAGTCGGCGTGGCCCCAGGCGCTCCCGGGCCCGGTCGAGTACGGCTCCGGCGCGGACCCGGGCCCTGACGTCGACCAGGCGCTCGCCGACTTCGCGGCGGCGGTGCTCGCGCGGGTCGCCGCGCTGCACCGGATGACGCCCGACCAGCTGACCGGCTGGTTCCGCGACGTGTTCGCGCCGAAGTCCGGGGGCGCGCGCGTCGTCTACGAGGAGGAGCCGAGAACCGCGGGAATGCCGGTCTCCGTCCTCCGCGACCTTGTGGACGGACACCTTCTGCGCGTGCACAGACATAGAGACGGGCAGTTGTTCTATCGCCTTACGCATCCCCGTCTTGTGCGGCCCGTACAGGCGGTGCGGCCGGCGTCGGCCTACCGGCCCTCCCCCGAGGACCGCCTGTGCGCGGCGGACAAGGCGCTGCATCGGGGCGAGTACGACCTCGCGCGGGCCAACGCCGAAGCCGCGCTCGGACACGGGTCCCTGCGCGTCCACGCGGCGGCCGAGACCACCCTGGGCAACATCGCTTACGAGCGCGGCCTACCCGAGGTCGCGGCCGAGCACTACCGGGCCGCCGCCGTCACCTGCGAGGCGATGCAGGACACGACGGCCGTAGGACGCCTCCTCGCGGCGATCGGAAGACTCCGACTCGGCTACGACGACACGCCGGAGCGCGCAGTAGCCGACCTCCACGCCGCCGTAGGACGCGTCCCGCACGATCCCGCGATACAGACGGGCTTGGGCCGCGCCCTCTGGTTCGCCGGAAGGCCGGTGCCCGCCCTCGCCGTCCTCAGCGGGGTCCTCGCCCTCGACGGTGCCGCCGCCGAAGCGCTCGGAACCCGCGCGGAGATCCTCGCCGACCTCGGCGACCCCGTCTCGGCGGCGTCCGCGCTGCGCGACCTCGACAGGCTCGCCTGCCCGCCCGCCTCCACCGGCTCAGCGCGCGCGCTTGCCCTCGCCGTCTTGGACCGTCCGAAGGAGGCGCGGGCCGCGCTGGAGGACGCGGCCGCCGAGGAGGCCGAGAGCGCGCTCGTGCTGTTGCGCGCGGCGCGCGTCGCGGCCCTCACCGGCGATCCCGTCGCCGCCGCCAGGCTCGCCGCACGCGCCGCCCAGGCCACCGCGCCGCCCCTGCCCGCCCACCTGCACCCCACCGCCCGCGACCTGGCCCGACCCGGCGCCTGAGCGTGCCGATCCGGCCCGCACCAGGCCATGACTCGGGTGAACATCCTCGGTCACCGGACCATCACACGGCGTTCCAGTAGGCTGCTCGGCATCCGGAGCCGGCCCGCGAGGCCGTCCGACGGGCCTGGCGCCCGCGCCGTCGCGCGCGGCGGCGCATGCCCCCGCACAGAACCAGGAAGGCACCACCGGGGTGAGCGCATGGCGCCGTGACTTCGCACTGCTGTGGGCCGGATCGGCCGCCTCCCAGCTCGGCCGCACCAGCTCCGCCACCGCGCTGCCGCTCCTCGCGCTCGCCCTCACCGGCTCGCCCTCGGCCGCCGGCTGGGCCGCCGCCTGCGCCGCCCTGCCCCACCTGCTCGCCCAGGTGCCCGCCGGACGCGTCGCCGACCGCTGCGACCAACGGCACGTCATGCTGTGGAGCCAGTCACTGCGACTCGGCGGCACCCTCCTGGGCGCGGCGGTACTCGTCGCCCTGGAGCACCCGCCCTTGTGGGGGCTGCTCCTCCTCGCGGCCTTCGACGGCACAGCCGCCGCGTTCTACACGATCGCGGAACAGACAGCCCTTCCCCGGGTCGTCCCTACGCGGAACCTCAACGCGGCGGTCTCCCGCAACGAACTACGCCAACACCTGTCGCTGCTGCTGGGACGTCCCCTTGGCGGACTTCTCTACGGGACGGGCCGGACGGTCCCTTACGTCGCCGACGCCTTGGCGAGCGCCGTCTCGATCGTCACGATCCTGCTCCTTGGGCCGTTCCGGCGAACCCGTCCTACGGCTGGGCGTACGGGGACACTGCGCGCGGCAGTAGAACACGTGTGGAGTGACGTCTACCAACGCCGGTCGGTGGGGTTGTGCGCGGCGACGAACGCGCTGTTCCAGGGCGTCCTGCTGATGCTCGTCGTCCTCGCCGAACGGCAGGGGACGCCGCCGCTGCAGATCGGGATCCTCGTCGCCGCCTCCGGCGTCGGCGGCGCGGTCGGCGCGGTGTTCGCGCCGCGCTGGGCCGACCGGCTCGGCACCGCCGTGCCGACCGTGTGCGGCTGGGGCTGGGCCGGGCTCGTCCTGCTCGTCGCGGTCGTGCACCGGCCCGAGGCGGGCATGGTCGCGTGGGCGGGGATCGGGCTGCTCGGGTCGCTGATGAACGTCGCGGTGTCCGCCCACCGGTGCCGTACCGCCCCGCCGAGCCTGCTCGGGAGGATCACCGGCGTAAGCGCGCTAGCGACCGGCGTTACAGCCCCGCTGGGCGCGTTGGCCTGCGGTTATGCCATATCGGCATATGGGACGCGGACCGTCGCCGTGGGCGTCACCGTCGTGCTCGGGTTTCTCGCGCTCGCGGTGACGCCCTGGGGCCCGGCGGCGCGACGGCTCCGCGCCGCCGCGCCCGCGCCCGCACGGATCTGACGGCTCAGGTGGTGACCGGCGTGCCGAGCGCGCCGCCCGCCACCCACTTCTTCCACGGCATCTGGTGGAAGCCCCAGCCGTTGTTCCACGCCAGCTTCCGCTTGGTTCCGGTGATGATGACCCGGTCGCCCCGGTACGACCAGTTCATGAACCACTTGGCGTCCTTGGCGGGCGAGCGCACACAACCGTGCGAGCAGTTGCGCTTGCCGAGACAGGACGGGTCGTTCATGTTCTGGTGGATGTACTCGCCCGAGCCGCTGATCCGGGTCGCCCACGGGATCATCTCGTCGTAGTAGCCGGGGTCGTCCGGGTCCTTGCCGGGGGAGATCATGCGCTCGAGCTTGCTGTGCGCCATCACCAGGTGGGTGCCGCTCGTGGTGATCAGCACGTCGACGCCATTGACGACCTCGCCGCCGGAACCCATGCTGATCGGCCAGGAACGCACGAGTTTGCCGTTCCGGTAAGCCTTCGCCCGGTACGTCTTGGCGACGATCTTCACGACGTGGTCGTCGCCGATCCGGAACGTGTGCTTCAGGTTCTTGCTGCCGACCAGCCCGGGACCCGCGCCCTTGAGCCCCTTGAGCTTCGCGGTGACCGTCACCTTCTGGTTCGGCTTCCACGCGGTCTTCGGCCGGAAGATCGCCAGCGGGAGGCCCGCCGCGCTCTTCGTCCAGAACCACGCGCCCACCGTCGACTTCTCGGACGTCACCTTCAACGCCCGCTCGACCTTCTTGCGGTTCCTGATCTTCTCGGAGAACCGCAGCATGATCGGCATCCCCGTGCCGACCTTCTCCCCCTTCCTGGGGGTCACGTCATTGATGAACAGCTTGCGCGTCGGCGCCCGCTCGGGTTCAGGGGCCGCCTGCACCGCCCCCACCCCGAAAACCGAGGAGGCCGCGAGCACGACGCTCCCGACGCCGACCATGGCGATTCGTCGCATATCCAACTCCATGGGAGGGTTTCGAGGGATCTTGGCAGCCTAGCGCCCCACCCCCTCCCCCCTCACCCAAGTCCCACCGACCCCGCATGACGGTTTGATGAACGCGATCATCAACACCCCCCGAAAGCGCCATACGACGCAAAACACCCTGATCACCTGGACCTAGCCTTCTCCAGCAGAACCCCCAATTCCCCAGGAGAAGGTCAATGCCCCCCAGATCACTAGCCGTCCTCGTCTGCACATCCGTCACCGCGACGGCTACGAGCACCTCGACCTCACCGACCCCGACGGCGACGGCGTCCCACCAGCAAGGTCCAGTCCACCGCCCTCTTCGCCGTCCCCGCCAAGTGGTCGATCACCACCGAGGCCCTCGGCGACGAGTCCGCCGACGAAATCCCCGCCCCCACCACACCTTCACTCTCACCCCCAAACCCCCGGCTCCCTCCGCATAACCTGGCCCGGCACCCCCACCACCTCAAAGACCTTCAAAATCACCTAACCCCACAGAAGACCCCACCCAACCAGCAGCTCGCGGACACCCCTCCCCTCCGCAACCACCCCATCCAACACCCCCTTCATCTCCACGGCCCCTAATCAGCCACTCCGAACCCCTCCACAAGAACAGCGCGCCAAGCCGCGCCACCCCCTTGAACCAAAACCACGACCCCCTTGGCCACTCCAGGCACGAGTTCACCGCCAACACCCCTACAACGGCGTACCCCGATCCCGTCGAGACGGCGACCAAGGCGCTGATCAGCATCAGCCCCGACGCGGCGCCCTCACAAAACGCGAACAGCGCCCCTGCCGAAGTTCTCAACTTCAACAAAGGCGCTGCTCAGTGGGCGGAGGTGGCGAGATTTGAACTCGCGATGGGCGTGAACCCAAACCGCATTAGCAGTGCGGCGCCATAGACCGTACTAGGCGACACCTCCGTGGCCTTGGGGCCAGGTGACAGGGTACCGGGGAAGGAGGGGGTCGGCAAAGCGGGTTAGGAGATCGGGCCGCATTCGCGTTCCATGGCGGAGACGGCGTCGGCGAGGCGGCCGCTGGCGGTGAGGGCGGGGCGGTCGGCGCTCGAGCCTTCCGAGGTCGCCTTGACGACCTGGTCGAGCGCGTCGGCGATCTGGTTGCCGACCTTCTCGACGGGCTCGTCGGCGGCGTCGTCGGCGATCGCGCGGATCTCCTCGGCGGCCTCGCCGTAGGGGCCGGTGAGGGTCGACGGGTCGGAGAAGTCGACGCCGACCTGGGTGGTGCCGAGCGTGTTGATCGCCGTCTTGTAGCCGTCGCAGGCCGTGGCGTGGTCGGTGTCGCCGCCGCCGCACGCGGCGAGCGGAAGCAGGACGGCGGCCACGAGGACCGAGCGCAAGCGCATCGTGGTCTCCAGGGGGAGGGCGGGGCTCGGGGGAGTGCCGACACTAGCGCGCCCGCGCACACCGGCCGGGTCCCTTCACCGTACCGACGCCCACCCCACCCACCCTCCCCGGGTCTCACTCCCCGTCCCGGACCCCCGATCCACCGACCTTCCCCGGCTCTCGCTCCCCGTCCCGGGCCCCGATCCACCGACGAGACGCGGCACCCCCGGGCCAGGCCGGATCTCCGTCGAGCCGCATGCGCTCGCCGCCGTGCGCCGGGGCCGGGGCCGGGGGACGGGCGGATTGTGACGAGTGGGACTTTGGGCGTGAAAGAGGGGTGGGGGTAGAAGAATCCTCCAATTCGGGACGTCCGGGGGAGAGGAATCTCTACCGAGTAGAGGATTTCTCTTCCTTCGTGACAGGGACTTGTGGACAAAATGGTCGACTCATGGTTGATACCTAGTAAGTGTGGAGCAGGGAGACAGATGAGGAGGGGCATGGGACGTCGGCGCGAGCTGCGGGCGGCGGTGCTGGGAGCGGCGCCGCGACGCCTCCTGACCCCGGCCGAGCCGCCCGTGCGGGCGGTGGAGGGGCGGATCGTCGACGCGAGTCCGCATCTGCTCGTGTTGCGTGCGCCGGGACGCACCCGTGGCGATGAACCCGTCTTCTATGACTTTCGTATGGCGATGTCGGAATCGACGGTCGTCTGGCATGGCGGAAAGGCGGATTTGTCGGCGCTCGTCCCTGGTCGTGAGGCAGTGGTGCGTCCGACGGGCGACGGGCTCGCCGCCGACCGGATCTGGGTGGACATCCTGCGCGTCAACGGCGTCATCGTCTCCGTCGCGCGCGAACGCGGCGCGCACGGAGCCGTGCACAACGTCGAGGTCGACCAGGGGCCGCACCGGCCGCGCGCGCATGTGGTGATCCCGCCGGAGAACTTCGGGCACATCCTCGTGCGGCATCCTCGGTTGGAGCCGGGCCAGTTGTTCGACGTGATCGCGTCGCGCTCGGAACGCGGCCCGGTGGCCGTCCGGCCGGGAACCGCGCAGGCGGGCCCGCTCGCCGAGGTGCCGACGGGCGGCTCGGGCGCGCTGCTGCGGGGGACCGCGACCTGGTACTCCGCCGGGGGCCGGGGCGCGGCCTACCCCGCGCTCGACTCCTACGGCGACGCGGGCGGCTGCCCGGAGGCGCCCGTGCCGTGCGCGCCGATGCCGCTGCTGTCGCTGGGCTCGTCGCTGCACGTGCGCAACGACTGCGGCAAGCGCAGCACCGAGATCCAGGTGACGGAGTGCGGCTGCACCGCGGCCCGGTTCTGCGACCGCTGCGTGGAGTGCGGGACCTCGCCGCGCGGACGTGTCGTGGAGCTCACCCGGGCGAGTTTTGTCGACCTCGGCGGCGACCTCGCCGTCGGCTGTTTCAACGTGACCCTGGTGGTGGGGTGAGATGTCGGACGATCTCCTCGGGGCGCAGCTCCTCGTGATCATCGTGGTGTTCGCGCTGGCCTCCTGGGGCAAGCTGCACACGCCGAAGAACCGGATGGCCCTGGTGTACGCGGGGGCCGAGGGCGTGCTCGCGCTGCTGCTGCTCACGACCGCCGCGCTCGCGCCGCGCCTGGTCACGGTGTCGATGCTCGCCGCCGCGACCTGGGTGGTCGGCGAGCTGCGCACGTCACGCCCCGACGACGGGTGCGGCTGCTTCGGCAGGCTCAGCCGGATCAGGATCGGCTGGCGCACCGTCGCGCGGACCGCGCTGCTCGCCCTCGTCGCGTTCGGCGCGTGCTGGGCCCCGACCTCGGGCCTCGCGGTACTCGCCGACGGTCCCGGCCTCGCCGAGGCGGTCTTCCTGCTCGAACTCGCCGTGATCGCCGCGGTCTCGCCGGAGTCGACGGCGCTGCTGCGCCGCGCGGCCGTGCCGTGCGACCGCCGCAGGGTGCCGCTCGCCGACACGATGCGCGTGCTGCACGCCAGCTCCGCGTGGCGCGCCCACGGCACCGGCCTCGGCGCGCCCTCGGAGGTCTGGCGCGAGCTGTGCTGGCGCTTCGTCGTGTACCCAGCCCCGGGCGGCGACCTTGTGTTCGCGGTGTCGCTGGCCGACGGCGAGGTGCGGGTCGCACATGTGCCCGCGCCGAGCGAGCGCGACGACTCCGACCTTCTGTCGGCCCCCGTCCCCGTCTGACGCCCCCGCCGCCAAGCCCCCGAACCCCTTCAGGCCCTCATCGCATCCTCCAATACACGTCTCTAGCACTGAAGCTAGAGACCCGTAGAAACCACTCGTCACAGATCTCTACCACTGTCTAGCGAAAAGGCTAGACAGCCGTAGAAAGCCCAACCCGGCCGACCACAACCCCCGGACGGCCCCCGGACGCTCCCCCGGATAAGGCCGGCTGCTCCCGCAGGAACTTCCCGAAGTGCGGCACAGTGAAGGCCACAAGCCCGCGTTCCGCGCTGTAGATGAGCCCCTTCTTGATCAGCCCGTCCCTCGCCGGGGACAGGCTTGAGGGCTTGCGCCCGAGCTCATCGGCCACCGACGCCGTGGTGACGGGTTCGTCGCCGAGCACCGCCATCGCCCGCATGTAGTCGCGCTCGGCAGGCGTGGCCCGCTCATACCGGCTGCCGAAGAACCCCACGGCGAGTTCGCTCTCCGCCTCAGGCGCGGCGACCGCTATGTCGTGCGCGGTGATCGGCGAGGTGGGTGCGAGGTCCCAGACGACCTTCGCGTACGCCTGCACGAAGTACGGGTAGCCGTCCGCGGCGTCGTACAGCGCGTCGAGGGCGTCCGGCGTGAAGGTGACGTCCTCACGCTCGGCGGGCGCGAGCAGCGCCAGATCGGCCGAATCACGGTCGAGCCGATCGATCCTCGCGTAACGGAAGAGCCGTTCCGAGTAGGACTTGCTCGCGCTGAGCACCGCCGGCAGATGCGGCAGCCCCGCCCCGACGACGATCAGCGGCCCGCCCGTCTGCGACAGCTCGTGGCACGCCGCGCACAGCGCCGAGACGTCCTCGGCCGGGATGTCCTGCATCTCGTCCACGAACAGCCCGATCCCGACGCCGAGATCGATGGCGACGGACGCGGCGTCCACGAACAGCTCGGTGAGGTCGATCTCCAGGTCGCCGGAATCGGCGCGGCCGCGCACGGCGGGGACGTCGATGCCGGGCTGCCAGCGGTGCGCCGGGGCCTTGGACCGGGTGGTCGGCTGCGGCCCGGCCTGCGCGAACGCCTTGAGCACGCCGAGGAACTCCTCGATGCGGTCGGGCGCGCGGTGGCGTGGCGCGAGCTCGCGCACGGCGGTGTGCAGCGCGGCGGCGACGGGCCGCCGGATCGACTGCTCGGGCCGCGCCTCGATCTTGCCGGTGCCCCACAGCCGCTGGATCGCCATCGACCGGAACGTGTTGAGCAGGACGGTTTTGCCGACGCCGCGCAGCCCGGTGACGACCATGCTGCGTTCGGGCCGCCCGCGCGCGACACGTTCCAGCACGACCTCGAACTGCCGCAGCTCTCGATCGCGTCCCGCGAGCTCGGGTGGGCGCTGGCCCGCGCCCGGCGCGTAGGGATTGCGTACGGGATCCACGCTCTCGGACTCTATGAGCCCATATAGCTGTGGCCGTAGATTTCCGTATGAACATCTACGGCGTGTCGCAACTACCGCCATGATTCCCCCCAATCCACCAAGATCCGCGCCTACCTGCCACACTTCGAGCACACTTCGACCCACCGACCACAGTCGAAGATTCGTTCGATCGTGCGGCAACCGTACCGCACAGATGTTCGACCCGCCACCGACCCTGGGGAAAACCCGGGTCACCCGGCTTTGCCTCGCCCCGACCTGCCGGAAAACCCGCGAGGTAGGCTCCCGGACATGGGTGATACGCGCTGGCTTGATGCCGCCCAGCAGGGCCAGTGGCGGTCCTACCTCGACGGGAGCTCGCTCCTCGTGGAGCTGCTGGACCGCGATCTGAAAGCCTCGCACGGGCTGTCGATGTCCGAATACGAGATCCTTGTCCGCCTCTCAGAGGCCCCGAACCGGACAATGCGGATGGCCGAGCTCGCCCAGCTGGCCTACCACTCGCGCAGCAGGCTGTCGCACACGTGTGCGCGGATGGAAGCCAAGGGCCTTGTTGTGCGGGTTCCCTGCGACGACGACAAACGCGGCGTGAACGCCGTCCTCACCGACAAGGGCTTCGAGGTGCTTGCCGAGGCGGCGCACGACCACGTCGCGACCGTCCGGGAGTACCTTGTCGACCTGCTGACGCCCGAGGAGTTCGAGGTCGTCGGCCGCGTCTTCGCCCGGGTCGCCGAACGGGCCCGCCGCGCCGTCGGCTGACGCCTAGTTCAGCCCGGTCGCGAAGCCGAGCGAGAACAGCGTCAGCGCGACCCAGGCGATCATCATCCCGAAGCCGATCGGTCTGAAGGACTTGCCTACGAGCTTCACCAGCACGGTCCCGACGCCGAACGCGACGACGATCAGCACGACGGCCTGGGCGGTGCTGGCGACGTCGCGGTCGCGCAGGGGCGCCCACATGACGATCAGGTCGACAAGGGCGAACAGCAGCGCGCCGATCCCGCCGAGCACCCATTCGCGCGGGGCCGGTTTTGCCCCGAGGAACGCGGGCCAGGCGGGGAGCACGGGTTCGGGCGGCAGGTCGGGCGGGGGCTTGACGGGCCCGTCCTCAGCGCCGAAGAGCTCGTCCGAGAGGGTCGGGCGTTCATCCTTCTCGGTCATGGGAGATCCTGAGGTGATGGACGTTGTACGGACAGTTCCGATACTTGCCCTGACAGCCGTCTTCCTCGTCGGGTCGGCCGCATGTGGCCAAACCGAGGAGGTACCGGACCGCGCAGCTTCGCCATCGGGCTTCGCCACTCCTTCCGAGACGGCGGAGCCGACGCCCACGGCGACCGACGTGCCCTTCGAGGCGCAGATCTCGAAGGTGACGGCGGCCGACCTCGAGCACTCGTGGCGCAAGGGGTGCCCGGTTCCGGTGTCGGGGCTCCGAATGATCACGATGCCCTACTGGGGGTTCGACGGAAAGCCCCACGAGGGCGGAAAACTGGTGGTCAACGCCACAGTGGCCGAGGACGTCGCCAAGACGTTCGAGACGCTCTACAAGAACAAGTTCCCGATCCGCAAGATGGTCCCGGTGGACGTCTACAAGGGCGACGACTTCGATTCGATCGAGGCGGACAACACGTCGGCTTTCAACTGCCGTCCCGCGACGGGTTCGTCGAACTGGTCCCGGCACGCGTACGGGATGGCCGTGGACATCAACCCTTGCGAGAACCCGTACGTCTCGACGTCGGGGACGATCTCTCACCCGCGCTGCAAGAAGTTCTACACGGACCGCAGCCCTGCCCCGGGCGTCATCACCTCGGGGGACAAGGTCGTGCGGGCGTTCGAGAAGATCGGCTGGCAGTGGGGCGGCTACTGGTCGGGGACGAAGGACTACCAGCACTTCGACAAGCGCTGAGGTTGGGACGGGCTCGAGGGTGAGCCCGTCCAAGCCCGTCCAGGACCGTCAGAGGGAGCCTGGTTCCGTACGGCCGCGGCGGGGGCGCGGACACCACCGCGGCCGTACGGGGTTCGCATGGCCGGCGGCATCATGACCGCGTGACCATGTACTGAACAATTACCTTTTTGTGCCCCCTCATGTGGGCAAATCGCCAGAACTCGTCCCAACTCGGTCGCGTTTCCCACCCGTACGTGTCAACCGAGGTTGACAACGGGGGCTGTGTCAACCTAGGTTGACGTCATGAGCGATGGAGTACAGCTCGCCCGTGAGGCGGGCAGCCGCGACCCGGCCGTAGGGCTGCGCGCGGTACGCGCGCTGAGGGAACTCGCCGAAAGGCTGGAAACCCTCCAGGTCGGCAACGCGCGCGCCCTCGGCTGGTCCTGGCAGGACATCGCCGAGGCGCTCGGCGTCAGCCGTCAGGCGGTCCACAAGAAGCACCGGAACAGCGACGCGGCCTTCGCGCGGCGCGAAAGGGGATGAGATGTTCGAAAGGTTCACCGGCGATTCCAGGACGGCCGTCACGATGGCGCAGGAGGAGGCGCGGATGCTGCGTCACGGGGAGGTGGACACCGGGCACCTGATGCTCGGGCTGCTGACCTCGGGCCCCGACGGACCCGTCGCGGGCGGCCCCGGCGCGCGGGCCCTGCGCTCCCTGGGCCTGACCTCCGAGGTCCTGCGCCCCCTCGTCGGCCGCGAGATCGACGGCCTCGACCCCGACGCCCTCGCCGCGATCGGCATCGACCTCGACGCCGTCAGGCAGGCCACCGAAGCCAGCTTCGGCCCGGGCGCGCTCGAGGGCAGGACCGGACCCGTCAAGAGCGGCCACCTGAAGTTCACGTCCGAGGCCAAGAAGACCCTCGAACTCTCGCTGCGCGTCGCGATCAAGAACAAGCAGCGCTTCATCTGCGACGGCCACATCCTGCTCGCCCTCCTGATGCTCCCCGACTCGACCGCCACCCGCGCCCTGCGCGCCGCCCAGACCGACCTGGACGCGCTGAAGGAGGCCGCCGAAAGGGAGATCGCCGCGATAGCCGCCTAGCCAGCCGCGCGGCCGCCCTGTCAAGCCCCCGGTGAGCGATGAGAATCCCGCCCGTCACACGCGTTGGTTATCCTCCCGCGCATGGCTGAGAACGAACTGGACCCCGCCCGCAGCACCCAGCAGTTCCGCGCGTTCACCGAAGAGAACCGCCCCGAGCCCCCCGCCCCCTCCGGCCCCCCTCTCAGCATCATCGCCGCCATAGCCGCCGTGGCCGCCCTCGTAGCCATAGCCGTCATCGCCCTGATCTTCGTCATGTCCTGACCCGCAGCCCCCACCCACCCAAAACCCGGGGGCTGCGGGCCCCCTCTAACTCAACCCAGACGACGCCCCGCAGCAGCCCTCCCCTGGCTCCCCTTAAGTCCGCTGATGAACGCCGACCATCCGGGAGACCGGAACGCAAGCGCCCCGGCACCCGGGTGCTTGGAGTCCCGCACCCGAACTCCCCCGCTCCCCACGGCGACTTCCACACAGTCCGCCTTGATGTCCATGCTGTAACTGCTCTTACGCCAGTCCACCAGCCCTCCTCCAGCGTCGAGTGCTCTCCCTATCGAACGCTGATCGAACACCTAATACAACCGCACCCTACTGACCACGACCGGTCACCGCCCGACTGCTCGCCATGGGAATCGGGCGGGGGTGGCGGAAAGGTGCGGCCCGCGTGGGAACGCGGGGCGGGGAAGGGGGGTGTGGCGGAGGGTATGGGATTCGAACCCATGGGACCCGTGAAGGCCCGGGCGCTTTCAAGGCGCCTGCACTCGTCCACTATGCGAACCCTCCAGTGGCGGACACCACGATAGCGGGCCGGGGGGCTTGCGTGCTCCGCGAAGCGGGCGGATGGGTAGCGTGAGGGGCATGTATGCGATCTCCGTTGACGCGCCGGGCGGGCCTGAGGCCCTGGTGTGGGGTGAGGTGCCCGATCCCGAGGTGGGCGCGGGGGAGGTGCTGGTCGACGTCGTCGCCAGCGCCGTGAACCGGGCCGATGTCCTGCAGCGGATGGGGTTCTACGACCCGCCGCCCGGAAGCTCGCCGTATCCGGGGCTTGAGGTGTCCGGGCGGATCAGCGCGCTGGGGCCCGGGGTCGAGGGCTGGAAGGTCGGCGACGAGGTCTGCGCGCTCCTGGCCGGTGGGGGGTATGCCCAGAAGGTGGCAGTTCCGCAGGGCCAGTTGCTACCGGTTCCCGAGGGGGTGTCCCTGGTCGACGCAGCGGCGCTGCCCGAGGTCGTCTGCACGGTCTGGTCGAACGTCTTCCTCGACGCCGGGCTCACCAAGGGCGACAGGTTCCTCGTACACGGGGGCGGCAGCGGGATCGGCACGATGGCGATCCAGCTCGCCAAGGCGGCCGGCGCGTACGTCGCCTGCACGGTCGGCACCCCCGAGAAGGCCGAACGCTGCCGTGAGCTGGGCGCGGACCTCACGATCAACTATCGGACCGAGGACTTCGTGGAGTCCGGGAAGTACGACGTGATCCTCGACAACATGGGCGCGAAGTACCTCGACCGCAACGTCACCGCCCTGGCCGCCGGCGGCCGCCTGATGGTCATCGGGCTCCAGGGCGGCGGGAAGGGCGAACTCGATCTCGGCAAGCTGCTCACCAAGCGCGCCTCGGTCCACGCAACCTCACTGCGCGCCCGCTCGTTGGACGACAAGGCGCGCATCGTCGCCTCGGTGCGCGAGCGGGCATGGCCGCTGATCTCCGCCGGCGCGGTCCGGCCGGTGATCGACAGGGTCGTGCCGATGCCGGAGGCCGCGCAGGCGCATCGGCTGATGGAGAACAGCGGCCACTTCGGGAAGATCTTGTTGGAGACTGGGGAGTCATGAGCGAACAGGAGCAGGAGCCGCAGGTGCTGATCGTCGGACCGGGCAAGATCGGTGACGCGCACGGCGACGAGGTCGGCGGCGACGAGGACCAGCGTCCGCTGACCGAGATGGTCGAGCAGCCCGCCAAGGTCATGCGCATCGGCGGCATGATCAGGCAGCTGCTCGAGGAGGTGAAGGCCGCCCCGCTTGACGAGGCCAGCCGCGTCCGCCTCAGGGAGATCCACACCTCCTCGATCAAGGAGCTGGAAGACGGCCTCGCCCCCGAACTCGTCGAGGAGCTGGAACGGCTGTCGCTGCCGTTCGCCTCGGAGGTGCCGAGCGAGGCCGAGCTGCGGATCGCCCAGGCCCAGCTCGTCGGCTGGCTCGAGGGGCTGTTCCACGGCATCCAGACCACGCTGTTCGCCCAGCAGATGGCCGCCCGCGCGCAGCTCGAGCAGATGCGCAGGGCGCTTCCGGCGGGCATGGTCCCGCCCGGCGGCCGCGAGGAGGAGCAGCCCCGCGGCGGCGGCATGACCAACGGGCCCTACCTGTAAGGAGTCGAGCCGTAGGGGCCGACGACGCCGTCGGCCCCGCGGCGTCACCATGAAGCTCATCGCCACCGATCTCGACGGCACCCTCGTCCGTTCCGACGGTTCCGTCTCCCCCCGTACCGTGGCCGCGCTCGCCCGCGCAGAGCGGGCGGGCCTCGCCGTGCTCATGGTGACCGGCCGTCCGCCGCGCTGGATGAAGGCGGTGGCCCAGGAGATCGGCAACCGGGGCCAGGCCATCTGCGCCAACGGCGCGGTCGTGTACGACCTGGTCACCGAGCGGATCGTCAGCCGCCGCACGATTCCGGAAACCGTCCTCGGCGAGGTGATCGCCCGGCTCCGCTCGGAGTTGCCCGAGTTGCGGTTCGCCGTGGAGTACGGCGAGGGGTTCGTGTTCGAGGAGCGCTACCGGCGCGGCTCGTGGGACCTGAGCCGGATGGGCGGCGAGGCCGTCGATGACGCGGGCCTCATCGCGCGTCCGGCGACCAAGCTGCTGGGCCTGCACCCCGACACCGACGCCGACGCGCTCATGGCGCACGCGGTCAAGGCCGTGGGCGACCTCGTGACGATCACCCGCGCCTCGAGCAGGTCGCTGCTGGAGATCAGCGCGCACGGCGTCACCAAGGCGACCGCCCTCGAGGAGTACTGCGCCGCGCGCGGCGTGGGCCCCGCCGACGTCGTCGCGTTCGGCGACATGCCCAACGACCTGCCGATGCTCACCTGGGCGGGCCGCCCGTACGCGATGGCCAACGCGCACCCGGCGGTGCTCGCGGCGATCCCGGCCCGCACCCCGGCCGACAACGACGGCGACGGCGTCGCGGCGATCCTCGAGGAACTCCTCGACGCCTTCGCCTGACGGGTCTCCGCCCGCGCCCTGAGGACGCGGGCGGCGGACCGCCTCAGCGGCCGATCGGCTCGAGCACCTCGCGGCCCCCGAGGAACTTCCGGAGCGCCTCGGGCACCCGGACCGACCCGTCGGCCTGCTGGTGGTTCTCCAGGATCGCCACGATCCACCTGGTGGTCGCCAGGGTGCCGTTCAGCGTCGCGACGGGCTGCGGCTTGCCCTCGCCGTCGCGCGAGCGGATCGACAGCCGCCGCGACTGGAAGGTCGTGCAGTTCGACGTGCTGGTCAGCTCGCGGTAGGTGTGCTGGGTCGGCACCCACGCCTCGCAGTCGAACTTGCGCGCGGCGCTCGCGCCGAGGTCACCGGCGGCGGTGTCGATGATCCGGTAGGGCAGCTCGACCTTGGCGAGCATCTCCTTCTCCCACTCAAGCAGCCGCAGGTGCTCGGCGTGCGCGTCGGCGGGGTCGACGTAGGAGAACATCTCGACCTTGTCGAACTGGTGGACCCGGATGATGCCCCGGGTGTCCTTGCCGTAGGAGCCGGCCTCGCGACGGAAGCAGCTCGACCACCCGGCGTACCGTTTGGGCAGGTCCGTCAGGATCTCGTTCATGTGGTACCCGGCGAGGCCCACCTCGGCGGTGCCGACGAGGTAGAGGTCGTCGGCGGGCAGGTGGTAGACCTCGGGCGCGTGGTTGCCGAGGAACCCGGTGCCCTCCATGGTCTCCGGCTTGACCAGCACCGGCACGTACATCGGGACGAATCCGGCGGCGACCGCCTGTTCCATCGCGAGGTTCAGCAGCGCCAGCTGGAGCTGCATGCCGACGCCGGTGAGGAAGTAGAAGCGCGATCCCGAGACCTTCGCGCCGCGTTCCATGTCGATCGCGCCGAGCAGCTCGCCGAGCTCGAGGTGGTCGCGCGGGGTGAAGTCGAAGGTCGGGATCTCCCCCACCGTCTCCAGGACGACGTAATCGTCCTCACCGCCCGCGGGGGCGTCCTCGATCACGTTCGGGACCGAGCGGAGCAGCGCGTTGAGCTCCTGGCCGAGCGCGTCGGACTCGGCCTCGGCCTCCTTGACGCCCTGGGCCAGCTCCTTGGCCTTGGCCAGCAGGGCCTGCTTCTCCTCGCCCTGGGCCCGGGAGACGAGCTTGCCGGAACTCTTCTGCTCCGCGCGCAACTGCTCGAACCGGGTCAGCGCGGCGCGGCGGCGCTCGTCGAGGCCGAGCAGGGAGTCGACGACTGCCTCGTCCTCGCCTCGGGCACGCTGGGAGACGCGCACGCGTTCGGGGTCGTCACGAAGGGCTCGCAGGTCAATCACAGACCCGAGGTTATCGCTCTTGCGACCCCTCATGCTCCGGGTTATCCACAGGGTCGGGTCGCGCGCCGACCCGACCCCGCGGGTTCAAGGGGGCGTCAGCGCACGTCCACGAAGGTCTTGCCGCTGGTGACCTTGAAGTCGGCGCCTGTGCCCTTGTAGACGGCACGCCAGTAGCCGTCGCGGTGGGCGGTGAACTTCTTGCTGTACTTGCCGTTCGCGCCGACCCACGCGTTGGCCTTGAAGGTCCACTTGCTCGAGCCCTTGGCGCGGAAGTAGACGCCGACGTGGACGCGGCCGAGCGCCGCCCAGACGCCGTCGACCTTGTGGCCGAGGGAGCCGTGGACGCGGACCTTGCCCTTGTAGCGGACCTTCTTGGGCGTGGCCGACGCCGACAGACGGGTCGGGTAACGCGAGTCGACCCAGATCTTGCGCTCGGTCTGCGCCCAGCCGTCGGCGGCCGGGTTGCCCGCGGCGACGACGAGCCAGGTGCCGTCCTGGGCGACGGTCGGCGCGAAGCGGAACTTGCCCTTGCCGTCGGCCGCGCCGGACGCCACGTGGCTCCAGTTCTGGCCGTCGGGGGAGAACAGCAGGTCGAGCGACGCCCCGGCCAGCGCGACGCGTCCGGCGAGGCCGACCCGGTAGACGCGGCCTGAGATGTTGATGGGCTTGTTCTGTGCGACGGGCCTCGGCTTGGCGGTGAAGCCGTCGATGCCGGTGCGGTAGCGGACGCTGTAGTACGGCGACGTCGCGGTGGACTCGTCGTAGGAGGAGTCGCCGAAGAAGTCGGCGGTGAAGACGCCGCTCTGCGGCACCCGGAGTTCTGCGATGTACAGGCCCTGACCGTTGGTCTCGACTATCTGGCGCTTGCCCGCGACGTTCACGAGGATGTCGCGGCGGCCGAGCGCCTTGCCGCCGGTGCCGGTCAGCTTGCCGGTGACGGTGACCTCGTCGCCGATGTAGGCGGGGGCGGCGGCGACCTTGATGGTGAGCGTGGTGCGGACCGCGGCGTGGGCGGGCGCGGCGAACACGATGCCGCCTGCGAGGAGCGCCAGGCCGGTGGGTACGGCGATGATGCGCACGGGTCCTCCGAGGGGGACGGGAGGGATTCCGGAGATCTCCGGAACAGTCGTGATCTTTGACTGGAACCCGTTATATCAGGAATCTCAGAAAAATCAGGGACCCGAAGCAACCTCCTGACGCACTCGTGTGTCGGGGATTCGGCGTCGGGGGTCAGCCGGACTGCGGGCGCGTCCAGGTGAAGTGCGGCGCGCGACGCTCCTTGAACGCCGCGACGCCCTCGGCCGCGTCCGGCCCCGAGATCGACGCCGCCTGCCACTCCTCGAGCCGCGCGTCCGTCATGGTCCCCGCGACGAACCCGTCGATGATCTCCTTGGCGGCCTCGTGGCTGAACTGCGAGCGCGACAGGACGACGTCGACGTACTCCGCGACGCGTCCGTCGAGGTCGTCGGCGATCTCCTGGACGAACCCGAGGCGCAGCGCGTGCGCCGCGTCGATCAGATCGGCCGAGTACAGCAGGTACTTGGCCGCGGCGGGCCCGACCAGCGCGACGAGGCGGCGGATCGCGGTCGGCGGGTAGACGATGCCGATCTTGGCGGGGGTGATCGCGAAGCGCGCGCCCGGGTCGGCGAAGCGCACGTCGCACGCGCCCGCGAGCTGCCAGCCGCCGCCGACGCAGAAGCCGCGGATCGCCGCGATCGTCGGCTTCGGGAAGTCCGCGAGCGCGGCCTCCGCGCGGGACGAGAGGTTCGCGTCGCCCGCCGCGTTGATCGAGGCGAGCTCGGTGATGTCCGCGCCCGCGCAGAAGTGGTCGCCTTCCCCGGTCAGTACGAGCGCGCGTACGCCGGGGTCCTTGGCGAGCCCGTGGAGGAGGTCGGGCAGCTCACGCCACATGGCGGCGGTCATCGCGTTGCGTTTGGCGGGGTGGGAGATCGTCACGGTGGCGACGCCGCCCTTGACGCCGGTTTCCAGGCTCATGACCGAGATCGTACCTGTGGGTAACTTCACAGACCCATGATGGGCGGAGCGTAAGCGAACTCGCCGAGGCCCTCAGGGCGGTAAGTCGTCAGCGCGCGCGCTTGGAAGTGCACGCCCCACGCCGGGTCAGGCGCGTGGACGCCGAGGTCGGAGGCGGGCACGAAGCCGAACCTGCCGTAGTAGTCGGGGTCGCCGAGCAGCGCGACGAACGGCTCGTCGAGCGCGTCGGCCGCGCCGAGGACCGCGTGCATCAGCGCCTTGCCCACGCCCGAGCGCTGCACGTCGGGCCGCACCGACAGCGGCGCGAGGCCGAGCGCGGGCGTGTCCCCCGCCCTTCCCCGCGTCGCCAGGACGTGCCCGACGACGTCGCCGCCGAGCTCCGCCACGAGGGACAGCTCAGGAATCCAGGCGGGATCGGCGCGCAGCGCGTCGACCAGCGGGGCCTCGGCCGCGTGCGGCCCGCCGAACGCGGCGGCGACGATCTCGCGGACGGCGGCCGCGTCCCCCGGACGCTCCCGGCGGATGATCAAGACTTGCCCCGGATACCCGCCAGCCAGTCGGAGGCGGCCGCGAAGTCCTCGTCGGCGGTGCCGCGCCTGGCGACCGGGCGCACCCCGTCAGCGGCCGGGTAGCTGCCGACGAACCTGACCTCGGCGCAGACCCGGCGCAGGCCCATCAGCGCCTCGCCGACGCGCGCGTCCTCGACGTGGCCCTCGAAGTCGATCCAGAACAGGTACGAGCCGAGCCCGGCCCCGGTGGGCCGCGACTGGATCAGCGTCAGGTTGATGCCCCGGACGAAGAACTCCTGGAGGATCTGCAGCAGCGCGCCCGCGTGGTCGTCGCGGATGTAGGCGACGACGGTGGTGCGGTCGCGGCCGGTGCGCGCCGGCGGCGGGCACGGGAGGCCGAGCTCCACGAACCTGGTGACGGCCCCGTCGACATCGTGGATCTTCGACGCGAGCGCCGTCAGCCCGTACCGCGCGCCCGCGAAGGACCCGGCGAGCGCCGCGTCGTACAGGCCGTCCGCGACGTGCTGGGCGGCCTCCGCGTTCGACGTCGCGGCCCGCCACTCGGCGTCCGGGACGTGCGCGGCGAGCCAGCGGCGGCACTGCGGCTGCGCGTGCGGGTGCGACGCGACTGTCTTGATGTCCGCGAGCGCCGTGCCCGGACGGACAAGAAGGGCGAACTCCACGGGAAGGTGGATCTCCGACACGATCTGGAGCTGCTCGCCCGTGGCCAGCTCGTCAAGGGTGGTGGGGACCGACCCCTCGACCGAGTTCTCCAGGGCCACGACCGCACGCTCGGCGAACCCGCTGCGCACCGCGTCGAGCGCGGCGGGCACCGTCGAGAACGGCACACGCTCGGCCTGCGCGGCACCGGGAAGCGTCAACAGCGCGGCCTCGGTGAACGTTCCTTCGGGCCCCAGGTAGGCGTAACGGTCAGGCATGAAACGAAAGGGTAATGGAAGGACCCGTGTTCTGAGCTGCTCAGGGGCTCTTAGCCCCCTACGGGGGCTCCGAAGTCCGCCAGAGGGTCGTCCATCTCTACGACCGGGCCTCGGCCGAGGCGGGCGGCGCGTAGGGCGTGCTCCTCCTCGGGGGAGAGCATCTGGGGGCTGCGGCCGCCCTGGACGACCTTGGCGTAGGTGCGGGTCTCGCTGCGGCCGTTGATCGAGCTGATCACGACGCCGTCGCCCGCGGCGTCGAGCACGGCGAGCGAGAACGACAGCTCGCCGGACATCTCGGCGAGCGCGTCGTACCGCACGATCGCCAGATCGCGCAGCGCCTTCTTGTCCACCCCTGTGGCCACCTGCATCTGCCTGCGCAGGACGTCGGCGCACTCCTCGACGACCCTGCTGACGCGGCTGCGCGCGACGAGCGCCATGGACAGGCCGGCCAATCCGCTGAGAGCGCCCACAACGGCGACGGTGATAAGCATCACGGGGTGAGCGTACCCATGACCGCGCGGTCCGGGCCTTCTTCCCCGGTCGGCTTGGGTGTTTCCCGCCACATTTCGTGCACCAGCCAGACACCGAGGACGAACAGCAGGGCGATCGCGCCGAGCCCGTAGGAGCTCTGCATGAGCCGTCCGAGTGCCTGTTCCCAGACCGGGAGCCGGCCTTGGATGTGGGATGTTCCCCACCAGGGCGTCTGAAGCACGTAGAACAGCCACACACCGGCTGCGGCAAGACAACGCCGGAGGTTGCGCCCGTCTCCCGCCAGAGCGCCCACGACCGGGATGATCCACACAAGGTGGTGGATCCAGGCCACCGGCGACAGCAGCACCGCGAGCAGCCCCGCGACCGCGACCCCGGCCGTCTCGGCGGACCACGCGTTGGCCGGGGACAGCGCCCCCGACGCGCCGAGCAGCGAGAGCCGCCGCGCGTAGTGGAACCCGACGAACGCCACAAGCGCGACGGCGGCCGCCCAGACCAGCGAGGTGACCATGTCCGGCCAGTACATGCGCAGCAGGAAGCCGCGCAGCGACTGGTTGGAGGTGCCGAGGTTCGAGCCGACCCTATCGCTGGCCAGCAGCGCGCCGAACCAGAAGTCCACCGAGTCGCGCGGCAGCACCGCGAACGTCGCGACGGTCGCCGCACCGGCCGTGAGCACGGCGTTCCCGGCCGCCTCACGCCGCCGGGTGACGAGGAAGTAGATCAGGAAGACGCCCGGCACGAGCTTGACGGCGGTCGCCAGCCCGACGAGCATCCCGCGCGGCCAGTACGTACGCGGCGCGAGGCAGTCGATCAGGCACAGCGCGAGGATGAACAGCCCGACCTGCCCGAACCGCACCTGGTCGTAGACCGGCAGCGGTTGGACGAGCGCGGCGACGAGCACGCCGAACAGCAGCGGCCCGAAATCGCCCACGCGGGCGAGCAGCGGACGGAACGCCCAGTACGCCGACAAAGCGAGCGCCGCAAGGATCAACCCCACCATGACGCCCTGGGCGGCGGGCCACGGCAGCCACGCCATCGGCACCGCGAGGATCGCCGAGAAGGGCGGATAGGTGAACGGGAGCAGTTGGGGGGCCTGCGTCACGAAGTCGTAGACGGGCGTGCCGTCCAGGACCGCCTGTCCGGCCGTCCGGTAGACGTCGAGGTCGACGAGGCGCTGGTCCTCGGGGTTGGTGAGCCAGCGCGCGGCGACCGGGACGAGCGCGGCGCAGGCCACGAGAAGGCCGCCGACGGCGGCCAGGGGGCGTCTCCAGGGTCCGGCCATGGGTCCATCCTGACGCAAGGCGACCACTAACCTGGGGACGAGCGTCGACAAAGGGCCCCTTGGGGAGGTGCCGTGACCCGCTGGCGGGTGAAGTGCCGGGACGCCGCCACAGCGGGACGGATCATCCTCCTCGCGCTGGTCGCGGCGTTGATCCCGGTGATCGTGCTGCCGTCTTCGGCGGCGGCCGCGCAGGGGCCGGTGGTCGTCGTCGGCGTCCCCGGGCTCGAATGGTCGGATCTGTCGCCCGGCGACACCCCGACCCTCTGGGAGAAGACCGGCGCGAACGCGGCGGCGTCCCTGTCGATCAGGACGACGACGACCCGCACCTGCCCGATCGACGGCTGGCTGACGCTCTCGGCGGGCCAGCGCGCGCGGCTCGAGCACGGCGCGTGCGCCCTGCCGCCCGCGCCGCGCGCGCTCCCCGGCGGCGGCGCCGAGGTCCCCGGCTGGGCCGAGATCGCCGCGGACAACGAGACAACCTCCTACCAGGCCAAGATCGGCGCGCTCGGCTCGCGCGTCCAGGAGTCCGGCGGCTGCACCCGCGCGGTCGGGCCCGGCGCGGCGCTCGGCGCGGCCGACGTCTCGGGCCGCATCGACGACTACTTCGCGTTCCCCGAGGACGTCGAGGACTGGGCCCGCTGCGCGCTGTCCGTCGTGGAGATAGACGACATCTACCGCGCCCACGTCGAGGCCGGCGTGGACGAGGACGGCGAGCAGGTCGAGCTTCCCGCCGCCGATCGGGCCGAGGCCGCGGCGTCGGCGGACACCAGGATCTCGGCGCTGCTCGGCAGGCTGCCGGAGAACGCGACAGTCCTGCTGGCCGGGCTCGCCGACGCCACGGGCGACCCGCACCTGCACGTCGCGCTCGCCCAGGGGCCCGACTTCGCCGCCGGCTACCTCACCAGCTCCTCGACGCGGCGGCGCGGGCTCGTCACCCTGACCGACCTCACCTCGACGGTCCTGGCGACGCTGGGGCTGTCCCAGCCGTCGGGGATGGTCGGGGCGGCCTGGCGGTCGGACCCGTCGCCGGACACGGCCGCGCAGAAGGCCGACGTCCTGCACGACGAAGATGTGGCAGCACAAGCGATCCGGAGCCTTTCCGGGGCCTTCTTCGTCGTTCTGCTCGCCGCACAGCTCCTGCTCTATGGGTTCGCCGCGCTGTCCCTGCGCCGTCGCGCGTTCGACCGCCGCCGCATCCTCGGGCTGACCAGGATCGTCGCTCTCGGCGGCGCGGCGACCCCGGTCGCGACGTACCTGGCGAACCTCGTCCCGTGGTGGCGGTCCGATCACCCGGTCGTCGCGCTGTGCCTGTGCCTCGCGGCGGCGATCGCCCTGGTCACCGCGGTCTCCGTCGCGGGGCCCTGGCGGCGCACCCTGACGGGCTCCGGCCTGGTCATCGCGATGATCACCGTCGCGGTCCTCGGCGTCGACGTTATGACCGGCTCGCACCTCCAGCTCAACGCGTTCATGGGCTACACCGCCCTTGTGGCGGGCCGCTTCTACGGCTTCGGGAACATGGCGTTCGCGCTGTTCGCGACCGCCGCGATCCTCACCGCCGCCTGGCTCGCCGAACCCCTGGTCCGCGCGGGCAGACGGCGCGCGGCGGCGGCCCTCGCGGTGGTCATCGGGCTCTGCGCGATGGTCATCGACGGGATGCCCGGCTGGGGCAGCGACTTCGGCGGCGTCGTGGCGATCCTGCTGGGCACCGCGGTCCTCGCGCTCCAGCTCGGCGGGCAGCGGGTGTCGGCGGCGCGGATCGCGCTCGCGGGCGCGGCGGGCGCGGCAGTCGTCCTCGGCATGGCGTTCCTCGACTCGCTGCGGGCCGAACCCACCCATCTCGGCAAGTTCTGGGAGCAGCTGGCGGCGGGCGAGGCGTGGGGCGTCGTCACCCGCAAGACAGGGGCGATGCTGCGCAGTTTCGGGGGATATCTACCGTTCACGTTGATGGCGATCAGCGCGCTTCTGTTCCTGTTCCTTGTGCTGGCCAGGCCGTCGGCGTGGCGGGCGTCGGCCCTGGTCCGCGCCTACGACTACAGCCCGACGTTCGCGCCCTCGCTCGTCGCCGTCCTCACCGTCACGCTCGTCGGGATGCTCATGAACGACTCGGGCGTGGTGATCCCCGCGCTGGTGTTCACGCTCGCCGTCCCGCTGGTGCTTGCGGCGTGTGTGCGAGCGCTGGAACTCGACGCCGAGCGAGACACGCCCCCACCAGGGCCGCGAGAACCCCGGCCAGCACAAAAGGCATGACGGTGGCGCGCAGGCCCGTCACGAGCCAGTGCAGGCTCTCCGGCAGCCCGGCGAGCCGCGGATCGCGCGCGGGCAGGTAGGCGAGGCTCAGCGCGACGGTCCTGGCCAGCATGATCCAGTCGAACCGCGACCACGGAAGCAGCACGAGGACGGCCCAGCCGAGCCCGTCGTACCAGGGCAGCGCGTAGGACGCGGCGAACAGCCAGGCCAGCACGAGCGCGGCGGCGGTGCGGACTGAGGCGTCGGCGTCGGGCAGGGCGCGGCCGAGCAGCCACAGCAGCACCACCAGCAGGCACAGCGACAGCAGCGGCACGAGGTCCTTGGCCAGGCCGACGCCCAGGACGCCGCCGCCGCGCCCGGCGACCAGGTGCCAGGGGTTGGCCAGGGAGACGAACTGCGAGGCCGTCCTGACCTGGTCGAAGGCGCGCAGCCCCACGACCGCGTAGGCCCCGCCCGCGACCAGCAGCGCCCCGCCCCCGAGCGCGGCCAGCCCGGCCCAGCGGCGGCCGCGCAGCAGCGTCAGGGCGGGTCCCCCGCCGACGAACCCTGCCGGGAACTTCATCGCGACGGCGGCCCCGGTCAACGCGCCCGCGCCGAACGCCCGCCACACCTCCCCCGCCTTCGCCGCCCGGCCCAGCGCCCCGGTGAAGATCGCGAGGGCGAGGACCGCGGCGGCGATGCCGAGGACGTCGTTGTGCGCCCCCGCGACGAGCTGGTAGAGCAGCAGCGGGTTGGCCGACCAGAGCAGCGCGGCGCGCAGCCGCCCCGCGTCGTCGCGCGCGATCTTGCGCAGCACGAGGCCGACCCCGACGAACACCAGCGCGTTGATCAGCGAGAGCGCGAAGACCGTGCCGCGCACCGAGTCGCCGCCCGCCCAGGCGGCGAACTCCTGCGTCCAGGTGACGAACGGCCCGTATACCGACGGGGTCGTCCGCCATTCCTGGACGGCCATGCCGAACGCGTCGGCGCCGAGGTCGGCGGCGGTCGTGGAGTACGGGTCGAGGCCGAGGACGGCCATGTGGCCGTAGGCGGCGTAGTTGAGGTGGTCGGTAGAGCCGACGGGCGGCGTCAGCGCGAACGCCAGCGCCACGAGCGCGCCCGCGACGACGAGGGGCCCGCCGCGCGGCCGCGCGCCCTTGCCGACCGCGTAGAGGCAGCAGCCGAGGCCCGCGCCGCCGAGCAGGATCGCCGCGGCCAGCAGCGAGACGGCCGCGCGCGGCCCGAGCCCCGCGTCAAACGCCCAGGGCGGCCCGCCGCCCGCGCCCAAGGCGGGCTGAACGGCCGAGGGACCGAGGATCGACAGCGCGAGGAAGCCCCCGGCCGACAGCGCGAGCAGCGCGAAGCCGAGACGGGCGGGGACCCGGCCGGGGGAGGCGGGAAGGACGGCGTCCATGGGCGCGCGGGGGGCGGCGGGGAGGCCGGTCAGCGGGGGCGCAGCCGGGCGACCCGGTCGCGCACCACCGGGTCGCGGGTCGCCAGCGCGCGCGCGACGTCACGGAACTGACGCGCCCGGTGCAGCTGGGCGCGCAGGTCGGTGCCGGTGGCCCGGTGCGCCAGCGGGACCTCGACCTCCTTGATCCGGAACCCCCGGTTCAGCAGGTCGATCGTGAGCGCGGTCTCCACCCCGAAGCCGTGCGCGAGCGGGCGCGCCGCCTCGAACGCCGCCCTGGTCAGGCAGCGCTGGCCGTTCAGCGGCTGGGTCGCGGCGAAGCCGGTGGCGCGGCGGATGCCGTCGCGCGACAGCCTGACGACGATGCCGTGCCCGCCCAGCTTGACCGTCGAGGAGAACACCGCGATCGTCATGTCGGCCTCGCCCGCCGCGACCGGCGTGATCAGCGGGGCCGCCTCCCGTGCGGTGTCGGCGAGGTCGGCGTCCAGGAAGAGCAGGTGGCGCGGCCTGACGCCGTCGCGGGTGTCGAGCAGCCGCACCGACTCCGCGCCCGTCTCCATCGCGGCGGCCTTGCCGCGGTTGCGCGCGTGCCGGACGACGTCGGCGCCCGCCTCGGCGGCGATGATCGAGGTGGCGTCGGACGACCCGTCGTCCACGACGAGGACGAGGTCCACGCCGGGGAGGTCGCGGGCGGCCCGGACGGTCGCGCCGATGCGCTCCGCCTCGTTCATGGCCGGGATGATCACCGCGGTGCCGGCCGGCGTTTCGTCGGACATGCCTGCGATCGTAGTGGCGTCGCGGGCCTGCCCGCCGTGCGCCGCGCGGCCCGTCAGGTGGCGTCGAGCGCCGGAACCGCGTCGTGCACGGTGAACACGGTGTCCAGGCCGGTGACCTGGAGGATGCGCTGGACGGCGGGGCGCGGCGCGGCGAGTTCGAAGACCCCTCCGCGTTCGCGGACCCGCTTCATCCCCGAGAGCAGGACGTTCATTCCGGTCGAGTCGCAGAACTCGACCCCGGACAGGTCGACGACGACCCTGTCGAGTTCCTGTTCGCCGAGCAGGGCGGCGAGCGCCTGCTGCAACCTGGGCGCGGTGTACAGGTCCAGCTCACCGACGGCTGAGACGACGGCGTGACCTGCCTGAGATGCAGTCGAGACCTGAAGCTCCATGACGGGCACACTATCGGCCCGCGCGCCAGGTAGCCAGACAGTCTTCGCCAAGTCCGAGTGATTCGCCCAGCCGATTGGTGATGATCCGGTCTACCTGCGGTAACACCAGGTTCGATCTGCACGATCGGGACGCGCGAGACCCCCGGTTTTGGGAAGCTGGACCGGTGAGGAAGCAGCCCGACCGGCAACGCTCCCGGATACGCGACCGCCTTGAGGCGATGCGTTCCCGGGCCGAGAAGTCGACGTCCTGGCGGGTCCCGGTCGCCTACCTGCTGCGCCTGGTCAACCGCGAAGGCGAAGTCCCCGTCCGCGCCCGCCTGACCCGCGAGGACCTTGTCTTCCTCGCCGAGGCCCGCGAGGAGGTGACCCTCCTGGCCAACGCCGCCCTCCAGATCCTCGACCTCCACCACCCGAAGCCGTCCGGCGGCCTGTCCAGCGACCCCGACAACCCCCTCCGCCGCTGCCGAGCCTGCATGACCCGCTGGCCCTGCCCCACCTTCCGCGCCGTAGCCCACACCCTCGACCCCTAACCCACCCCAACCCCCAGGGCTTCAACCGCACCCAGACGCGCCCAAGGCACCCCACGCACACCAACCACACCCAAGCGCGCCCAGGGCACCCACGCACATCAACCGCAACCAGGCACGCCTCAAGCCCGACCAGGCACGCCTTAAGTCCGACCAAGCGCGCCTTAACGCCAACCAAGCGCGCCTCAACCGCACCGAGCAAGCTTCAAGCACAACCACGCACGCCTTAGGTCCGACCAAGCGCGCCTTAACCGCAACCAAGCAGGGTTCAACCGCAACCAACCGGGGGTTGTGAGGGCGCCTTGGGCTGCCCCGGAGGCCCCCCAGGGCCGGAGGGGCAGCCCAAGATCGCGAAGCGCCCGAACCCCGCCTTTCGCGTCCGGTCGCGAGCCCCCAGGCGAGCGGCCGGACGCGAAAGGCAATTCAACGCTGGACGCTCGGGGTGCTGCGCGACGGGGGCACGGCAGCAACCCGAGCTTGGGCAGGACCTTAGCGTTGCCTTAGCTGAGGTTTTGCACGGGGGTGGTGGTTTCTTTGATGAGTGTTCCCGTGCCGTTCATCGCCGGGTAGATCGAGGGGGCGTGCAGGTGGGCCCAGACTGTGCTGCCGTGGTCGTCGCGGCGGACGCCCCAGGCTTGGGAGAGGGTTTCGACTATGCCGAGTCCTCTGCCGCCGAGTGAGGACAGGGCGGGTTGTCCCTTGCGGGGTTCGGTGATGGCGCCGCCGTCGGAGACGGAGAGTTCGACGAGGTCGCCGATGCGGGCCCAGGCGACCTTGATCTGGGGTTCGGGGCCGGGCAGGGGCCGCGCGTGGCGGAGTGCGTTGCTGAGCAGCTCGCTCACGATCACCGCGGCGTCGTCGGCCACTTCGTCGGAGACGCCCCATGCGAGGAGTTCCCGGCCGAGTCTCCGCCGCACCGCCGAGACCCCGGCGGCTGAATGGGGCAGGTGGACGATGCTCATCGTCGGGACCACCTCCATCCGCTTGACCATCTGTACCGACCGAAATGCCCCGTATGACCTGGCAAGAAACCAGGACGAAACAGTGGTTTCCCGGTCCAACGAGTGACCGACCTGTAAGTCACGGCCGATCACCAGGAGACTTTTCCACAGCACGCCCGGTTATTCGTCACACGGACGTTTCGTCCGTCACATCCGCGAACGTTTCCCGCAGGTCGGGGTCCACTGTCTCAGCCATCGGAACCGTCAGCCGCATCCGGGTCCCCCTTCCCGGCCGCGAGTGCGCCGTGACGTCGCCGCCCTGGGCCGTGGCCAGCCTGCGCGCGATGTACAGCCCGAGCCCGACGCCCCCGAACCGCCGCCGGTCCCCCGCCTCGCCCTGCACGAACCGCTCGAAGATCCGCTCGTGGTCGCCCGGCGCGATCCCGACTCCTTCGTCATCGATCGTCACAACGAGACAGCCCCCGGCGACGCCCGCCGCGACCTCGATCAGCCCGCCTTCCGGGGAGTACTTGTAGGCGTTCTCCACGAGCTGCCCGACGATGATGTCGGTCGCCATCATGTCGCCATACGCGGTCGGCAGGCCGTCGGGCACGTCGCACTCGAGCCTGTGCTCCTGCGAGAGCGTGCGGAACGCGGGCACGACCCGGTGCAGCAGCCCGCCGAGGTCGAACGGCGCGGGCGTCACCGGGGGCCGCGCCGAGCCCGCGCGCGAGCCGAGCAGCAGCTGTTCGACGAGCTTGCCCATCGCCCTCCCCCGGTCGGCGATCAGCCCGACGGCCTTGCGCCGCTCGGCGTCGGGCAGCTCGTCCCAGCGGGTCACCAGCGTCTCGGCGAAGCCCTGCACAACGGTGATCGGGGTGCGCAGCTCGTGCCCGGTCGTGGCGAGGAAGAGGTCTTTTGACTCCTCGAGCTCCTTGGCGGCGGTCACGTCGCGGAAGTCCACGACGATCTCGCCGGTCTCCTCGATCCGCGCGGCGAGCACGTCGATCCATGTGCCGTTCGGCAGCAGATGGGTGACGGTCTCGCCGGGGGAGAAGGGGAAAGGAAGGCCGGAGCCCAGCGCGCTGATGGCGTCCCGGCCTGTGATGCGGGTGGCCGCCGGGTTCCACTGGCAGACCAGGCCCTGGGTGTCGAGCACGGCGATCCCGTCGGCGGAGGCGTCGATGACGGCCCGCTCGTGCGCGCGCTGGCGGACGACCTCCTGGTAGGCGACCGCGTTGCCGACGGCGACGCCCGCGTGCCCGGCCAGCAGTTCGAGGAGTTCGAGTTCGGTGTGGCCGGTCGTGCGCCCGGCGAACAGCGCGTACAAAGCGCCGTAAGGCCGGTTGGCGAGGTGCGCCATGCCGAGCGCGACGGTGTGCAGGTCGGGCAGGCGCTGCCAGATCAGGTCGGTGACCCGCTGCCCCGACGCGAGCATCACGTCACGGCCGGAGTCGAGCAGCTCGGTCACCAGGCTCGGTTCGAGGTCGACGGCCGTGCCGAGCATCTCGTCCGGCAGGCCGCGAGCGGTCACCAGCCGCAGCCTGCTCCCCTCGATCCTGACGAACGCGGCGGCGTCCGCGCCGGTCAGCTCGACCAGCGCCGCGGTGATCCGGTCGAGGACGAGATCGAGGTCGAGCGCCGCGTTGAGGTCGGCGAGAATGTCATTCAGCCGACGGACGAGCCGCGCCTTCTCCGCGACGGCACGGGTCTCCGGCTCGGCCACCGGGTGGAAGACCGACACCCACCCGGTGAGCCCGCCTTCGGCGTCGCGTAGCGCGCTTGTGTCGATGCGTACGTCGATCAGGTCACGCGCGCGGGTACGCCGCCGCGTCCCGATCGACACGTGCGACCCCACCGAGCGGACCCGCTCGAGGACCGCGTGGTGTTCGGCGGTCAGCTCGTCGGGGACGATCGGCGGGACACGTCCGGCGATCTCCTCGGCGGACCAGCCGAACAGCCGCTCGGCCGCCGGGTTCCAGAGTGTGACCCGCCCGGCCTCGTCCACCGCCACGATCGGATCGGCGGCGCTCGCCAGCACCGCGCGCGCGTTCCGTTCCTCGTCTGGGAGCATCACGCCCGCCATCGTCCCATCGCGACGGCGGGCGGAGCTCCCGTCAGACGGATTCCCGTATACCGGACGTCCGGTTTCCGGCGACCCGTCCGATGACGAGCGCGAGCGCGCCCGCCACGAGGAACGACAGGAACGACGCGCTCATCCACGGCTGGACGGTGAGACCGATCAGGTCCTGGACGCCGGTCCAGAAGTCGGCCCACACGCCGAGCTGCCCGGGGTTGATCAGCTGGTAGACGACGAACCCGCCGAACCAGGCGACCACCATCGACCAGCGCGAGGGCGCGTCGGGCGCGGTGTTCCACCCGCCGCGGCCACGGCCGAGGAAGAAGTCGGCGGCCAGGACGCCGAGCAGCGGCACGAAGACCGAGCCGATCAGGGCGAGGAAGCCGTAGTAGTCGCCCATGTTCAGCACAAGCGCGAGCACGGTGATGAGCGCGCCGAGGCCGATGCTCAAGACCCGGCGGTCCACGCGGGGGACAAGGTTCTGGATCGAGAGCGCGGTCGAGTAGACGTTCGCGAACGACTGGTCGGCCTCACGCAGGACGAAGACGAAGAAGAAGACGGCTCCGGCCGTCACCGTGAGGAACGGCCCGTAGACGCCGCCGCCTTGACCGGCCAGGACGAGCGCGAAGAGACCGAGGATGTACGCGATGATCTGCGTCAACGCGTACGCGCCGCTCGCCGCGCCGAAAGCCGCCCGCTCGCTACGGGAGTGGCGGGTGTAGTCGGCCGCGAGCGGCACCCACGAGATGGAGACGGCGAGGGCCGCGTCCATCGCGAGCCAGAACAGGCTCCAGTCCGCGCCGAACGGCGCGCTTCCGGACGGGCCCGGATTGTCGGTCAGGTCCGGCAGGCCGACCCTGAAGAACTGGATGTAGAACCAGATGAGCGCGATTCCCACGGCGATCGTGACGACGCGGCGCAGCAGCCGCACCGAGCCGAGCGGCCAGATCGTCAGGACCGTGGTGAGCACCCCTGCGAAAAGCACGTAGGTCCAGCGGGGTCCCCCGCCGAACAGCTCATAGGCGGCGTCCGCGATGACGATCAGCTCGAACGTCCCCCAGCCGATGAGCTGGGCGATGTTGAGCACCGTCGGCGCGTACGACAGCTTCGCCCCGAACAGCCCGCGCAGGATCACCATCGCCGGCCGCCCCGTACGGGCCCCCGGCACGGCGGCGAGCCCGAGCATGAGCCCGCCGACGAGCGTTCCGATGATCATCGCGGTGATGCCCGCGGCGATCGACAGCTGCGGCACCCCGTCGACGGTCGGCGCGAGAACCGTGTAGGCCCCGGAGAACGCGAACAGGCTGACCCCGAGGTTCGCCCAGAACGCACTCTGATCCCAGAACGACAGCACCCTGGGGGCCGGCTCGTCGAGGGTCAGCGGCGCTTCCGCCGGCGAAGCCTTGACAGGCCCGCGCGCGGACTCGTCATCGTGCGCCGAGTTTTCAAGCGTGCTTGAAGACATGCGAGGAGCACTCTCCCTACGCCGGCATTACCCGGACAGGTTCATGCGGTCGGCGACAGATGGGTCACCCTCTCAGCCCGGCCTTCTCCCGAGCTCCCGCGGTGGTTTCGATTCGGCGCGAATCGTACCCGACCCCCCAAAGATCACCCAGCCCCGGGGTAACAATCCAGCCACACCCCCCCAACCCCCACCCGCAGTCCCTACGGGACTGCGGGTAAGAGCAGGCCCAGCCCACCCGGCGAGCCAAGCACGTCGCGCCCGCAAACCCCACGGGGGCGCAGACCCAGCCCACGTGCCGGGCGGGCGACGCGCCCGCAGTCCCTACGGAACCGCGCACCTAGCCCATGCGGCGGGCGTAGCCCCGCGTGACGGGTCATGCGCGCCGTTCCCGCAGTTCCTTACGGGACCTCAGGTGTGCGGGCCCAGCCCGCGCGAGGATTCAAGCGCGTCGCCCCCGCAAGCCTTGCGGGGGCGCGGACCCAGCCCGCGTGGCGGGGGGTGCGGGCACGACCCGCTCGCAGTCCCTACAAGACCGTGAGGGCGCGAGCCCAGCCCGCCCGCAGTCCCTACGAGACCGTGAGGTGCGGGCACGGCCCGCGCGCGGCAGCCCCCCCCCCCGCAGTCCCGAAGGGACTGCGGGTAAAGGGGTTAGGCGATGTACGGGTCGGCTTGGGTGGTGGTGGACTCGATGGGGAGGTTGGCGCTGGCCCAGGCGAGCATGCCGCCGTCTACGTTGAGGGCGGTCCAGCCTGCGTTGTTGAGGGCCACGGTGACCTGGGCGGAGCGGCCGCCTACGCGGCATACGACGTAGATGTCGCGGTCCTGGGGGATCTCGGCCGCCCGCTCGTTCAGGGCGCTCATGGGGATGTGGACGGCCTCCGGCGCGTGCCCGGCGTCCCATTCGTCCTGCTCACGGACGTCGAGGAGGTATGCGCCGTCGGGGATCTGGGTCGCTCCGACGCTCGGAATGCTTCCGCCGAAATTCATCACGGAACCCATGGAACCGTGGATGGGACCCCCACGTCGAATCGCGCATGAGGACCTCATCGCCCAAGATCGCCGCGAAGCTGCTCCTGCTCACCGCCGCCGTGGTGGCCGCCGCCACGGCCTGCGGCGGCAAGTCCGCCGACGAGCAGGACACCGCGTCCCCCAACGCGGCCGGCCCCGCGAGCACCCAGCTCACGATCACGCTCAAGAAGTCCCCGAGCGCCAAGGAGGAGTCCTGGACGCTCACCTGTGACCCGGCGGGCGGCACCCACCCGGCCGCGGCCAAGGCGTGCGCGCAGCTCGACGCCGCCGGCGAGAAGGCGTTCGCGCCCAAGCCCGCCGACGCCGTCTGTACCGACGTGTACGGCGGTCCCGAGCAGGGCACCGTGACCGGCACGTTCAAGGGCAAGGCCGTCGACGCGTCCTACTCGCGCAAGGACGGCTGCGAGATCGACCGCTGGGGAGTGGTGTCCGAGCTGTTCGGCGAGCTGCCCAAGGTCCGCTAAGACCCCCTAAGACCCCCATCTACCTGAGCAGACGGGACAAACGGCGATCCGCGAGTGGTTTGCCGCCCGTCTGACAGGTGGGGCAGTACTGGAACGCCGAGTCCGCGAAGGAGACCTCGCGGATGGTGTCCCCGCAGACCGGACACGGCTGGCCCGCCTTGCCGTGCACCCGCAGGCCGGTCTTCTTCTCCGACTTCAAATCCCCCGCCGCGAGCCCCCGCGACCGCTCCACCGCGTCCCTGAGCGTGCCGACGATGACGGCGTGCAGCTGCCCGGCCTCCTCCTCGGTGAGGGTCGAGGCGATCTTGTACGGGGACATCTTGGCGGCGTGCAGGACCTCGTCGGAGTAGGCGTTGCCGATGCCCGCGATGATCTTCTGGTCGCGCAGCAGGCCCTTGATCCGCGTCCTCGAGTCCTTGGTGAGCGCATACAGGGCTTCCGGCGTGAACTCCTCGGAAAGCGGGTCTATCCCCAGATCCGCGACGTGCGGGACATCTGACGGGTCGCGCACCACGTAGGCCGCGAGGCCCTTCTTCGTCCCGGCCTCGGTGAGATCGAAGCCCGAGCCGTCGTTCAGCCGCAGCCGCAGCGCGATCGGGTTCTTCGGGCTGCGGCGCGGCAGCGTGGTCGGCAGCTCGTCGCGCCAGCGCAGCCAGCCCGCCCGCGCGAGGTGGACGACGAGGTGCAGCCCGCCGCCCTCGCCGGGCTCAAGGAACTCGAGGTCGAGGAACTTGCCGTGCCGCGCCACGCCGGTGAGCGTCAGGTCGGCGAGCGCGGTGACCGGGGGATCATAGGTCTTGAGCGCCGAGACGGCGGCGACGTCAACCCGGGCGACGGCCTTGCCGACGGCGTGCTCGCGCAGGAACGCGGCGAGTGACTCCACTTCGGGCAGCTCGGGCATGTCCTCAGTATGTTCCTCCACAGCCGTCCCCAACCCTGTGGATACCTGTGGACAACCCCTGTGGATAACTTCGGGGCGCTGCGGATTCCCCGCCACCAAAGTGGCGGAAAGCACACAGCACCTGACAAAACACCCAGCAGGGAGCGAGAGGGATATCCACAGGGGGTGTGGATAACCCTGTGACTGAACCGTGCTGCACCGAGTTGCGCGGACCGGTGGCGCGGACCCGGCGAAGGCGTCGATACTGCCCCGCAAAACTGAAAACTCGGGGGAGAAGGCCAGAGGCATCGCGATGCTCTCCCGGCGTCTGTCCGCCGTCCTCCTGTGCGCGTTCGCGCTCCTTACCGGCGGCCTGGGCACACCCGCAACAGCAGCCCCCACGCCCCTTTACTACCTCTCCCTCGGCGACTCCCTCGCCACCGGCTACCAGCCAGGACAAGGCGACACCGACACCGGCTACCCCGACCAGCTCCTGCCCCTCCTCGCCGAGCGGACCCCCGGCCTCGAGCTGGTGAAGCTCGGCTGCCGGGGCGAGACGAGCGCGTCGATGCTCAAGGGCGGCAAGTGCGCCTACCCCGAAGGCAGCCAGCTCAAGGCCGCCGTCGCCTTCCTCGCCGCACACCCCGGCCAGGTCCGCTACCTCACTCTCGACATCGGCGGCAACGACGTCAACCAGTGCCTGCGCGCGGGATCACTCGACGTCAAGTGCCTGAACGCCAACATCAAGGCGCTCTCGGCGAACCTGTGGACGATCATCACCGAGCTGCGCAAGGCGGGCGGCGCAGGGGTGAGCTACACGGGCATGACGTACTACAACCCCGTCCTCGCGTCCTGGCTCGGCGGCGGGTCCGGGCAGGCCGTCGCCCAGCTGTCCGTGCCGCTCGTGCGCGGCGTCAACGGCTTCGCCTCCACCCTCTACCTGCTGGCCGGGTACCGGGTCGCCGACGTCGAGCGCGCCTACGCGTCGGGCGACTTCAAGACGAAGACCACGGTCGACGGGTACGGCAGGCTGCCCCTGAACGTCGGACGGATCTGCCTGTGGACGCACATGTGCGCCCGCAAGGACATCCACCCCAACACCGAGGGGTACCGCCAGATCGCCAGGACCTTCGCCGCGACGATCCCGTGACGCGCGCGTTGTCCACAGGCCGTCCACAGGCCGTCCACAGGGCCGTCCGGGGGCCGTCACAGGCCGCCGGGCGGGCCCGGGGGAGCCGCGTCGCCCAGGGAGATCAGGAGCGTGCGCAGGGAGCGGGCGAAGCCGTCGGGGTCGGGGAGCGCGGCGATGACGCGGCGCTCGGCCTCGAAGTAGCCCTCGAGCATGTCGTCCACAAGCGCGCGGCCGGGGCCGGTGAGCGAGACGACCACGGACCTGCGGTCCACGGGGTCGGGGGCGCGCTCCACAAGGCCCTTGCGCTCGAGCTTGTCGATCCGGTTGGTGACCGCGCCGGAGGTGACGGTCGAGGCGCGCAGCAGCTCACCGGCGGTCAGAGAGCCTTCGCGGCCTGCGGCGCGCAGCGCGGCGAGCACGTCGAACTCGGGCCCGTCGAGGCCGTACTCCGCGTAGTACCTGCCCATCTCGCGCTCGACGATCCGGTTCAGCCGGTGCACCCTGCCGACGATCCCGTGCGGCCACGGGTCGAGGTCGGGGCGCGCGACGCGCCACTGGGCGATCATCAGGTCGACGGCGTCATCCGCGCCGCCGTGCGAGGCGTCCTCCACGGGACGAACGTACCGCACTGTCTCAACGTTGAAATAGTTGACAACGCACAGGCCACCGGTGGATAACCATATGAACATTAAAAAGATCAACGTTCAACTGTTTTCCACGGCCTGTTGACGTCCCGCGTGCACGACCCGCCGAAACACGCGATGATGGACGACGGCCGACACGGACCGCCAGACACGGACCGGCAGACAAGAAGATCGGGAAGAGCGATGAACCTCAAAGGCATCAGGGGCCCCCTGGTTCACAGAGGACCCCTGAACAGGGTGGGCGAGGAGGGATTTGAACCCTCACACCCTTTCGGGCACACGGACCTGAACCGTGCGCGTCTGCCGTTCCGCCACTCGCCCTTGCGACTGGCCGCTTTCGGCGGCGCTTGAAAAGATTAGCACGACGCAAAGGGTGGTTTGTTAACGACGGCGGGCCGCGAACCACTCCACGGATACGATCGTCTGACGAGCAGGGAGAGGAGGTGCCCGGTGGGCGTCCTACAGCGCTTCGAACGTCGACTTGAGGGCATGGTCGAGGGTGCCTTCGCGCGGGCGTTCAAGGCGGAGCTTCAGCCGGTCGAGGTGGCCAGCGCGGTTCAGCGGGAGATGGACGAGCGCGCGGCGATCGTGGCCCAGGGTCGGACCCTGGTGCCCAACGACTTCGTCGTGGAGATCTCACACCCCGACGGGCAGCGGCTGGAGGTCTATGCCGACAGCCTCAGCCAGGAGCTTGCCAACCTGGCCAGGGAGTACGCCAAGGAACAGGGCTTCTCTTTCGTGGGCCCCGTGCGGGTCCGCTTCGAGCCGGCCGGCGACCTCGGCACCGGGATGTTCCGCATCCGCTCAGGCGTGGTGCGCGGATCGACGATCGAGAACAACGAGATCCGGCACTCCCACACCGACCATCCGCGCCATGGCGGCGCCTTCCCCGGACGGCCCCGTCTCGACGTGACCACCGGCGACGGCGCGCGCCAGTCCTATGACATCAGCACCCCGGTGACCCTCCTGGGCCGCGGGACCGACTGCGATCTGCGCCTGGTCGACCCGGGCGTGTCCCGGCATCACGCCGAGATCCGCGTAGAAGGTCCCGAAATCGTGCTCGTGGATCTAGGGTCTACCAACGGCAGTTTCGTGAACGGTCAGCCGATACGTCGGGTCTCACTCGTCGACGGCACCCGGATCACGATCGGCCGGACCAACCTCGTGTTCCGCCGCGACCGGGAGTAGCACCCCTCGATGACCCCGATCACCCTGACGCTCATCAAGATCGCTTTCCTCGCGGTGCTGTGGCTGTTCGTCATCGCCGCGGTGGGTGTGATCCGAGCCGACCTGTTCGGTTCCAAGGCCGCAGAAAGGGCCGCGAACCGCCCCCCGAGACCGGCTCGCCAGACCGCGCAGGAGCGCGCGAGGCAGCAGCGTCAGACCTCCCCGCCGCAGCAGGCCCCTGCCCGTCAGCCGGCACAGCCCCCCGCGCCACAGCAGGGGCCGCCGCAGCAGGCACAGGCACAGGGGCAGGGGCAGGGCCACGCGGTCCTGGTGGTCACCGACGGTCCGCTCACCGGCACCACGATCGACCTCGCGGCGTCGGGCACCGTCACCATCGGCAGGGCGCCCGACTCCACGCTCGTGGTCTCCGACGACTACGCCTCGAGCCGGCACGCCCGCATCTACTCCCAGGGCGCCGACTTCGTCCTTGAGGACCTCAACTCGACGAACGGCACCTACCTCGGCCGGTCCAAGGTGACCAGGCCCGTCCAACTCCCTGTCGGCGTCCCGGTGCGTATCGGCAAGACCGTAATCGAGTTGCGCAAATGAACACTCCACGTATCGGCATCCGCTACGCCGCGCGCTCCGACGTCGGCATGCTCCGCGAGGGCAACGAGGACTCGGGCTACGCCGGGGCCAGGCTGCTCGCGGTCGCCGACGGGATGGGCGGCCACGTCGGCGGGGAGATCGCCAGCGCCACGGCGATCGACACCCTGCGCAAGCTGGACGCCGACATCCCCACCGAACAGCTCCTCAGCGCGCTTGAGCACGCCGTCAGGGCGGCCAACGACAGGCTGCACAAGATGGTCGAGAGCGATCCGTCGCTCCAGGGCATGGGCACCACGCTGACGGCGATGCTCTGGTCCGGCCAGCAGGTCGCGCTCGCGCACATCGGGGACTCGCGGGCCTACCTGTTGCGCAACGGCGAGCTGTTCCAGATCACGCACGACCACACGCTCGTCCAGTCCCTCGTGGACGAGGGCAGGATCAGCCTCGACGAGGCAGCCACCCACCCGCAGCGCTCCCTGCTCCTGCGCGCGCTTGACGGCCGCAACGAGGTCGAGCCCGATCTGTCGCTGCGCGAGGCGCAGCTGGGCGACCGCTACCTGCTGTGCTCCGACGGCCTGTCCGGCGTGGTGTCGGCCGACACCATCCACCAGGTGCTCACCGGCCAGGACACCCCGGACGGCGCGATCCGCCAGCTGATCGACCTCGCCAACAGAGGCGGCGGCCCGGACAACATCACCTGTGTGATGGCCGACGTGGTCGACCTCGACGCGGGCCCGACGCCGGACCGTCCCCTGCTCGTCGGCGCCGCCGCCAACAAGGCGCAGGAGGCCGCGCAGGAGGAGCAGAACCGGCAGCGGCCCGCCGACACGCCCGCGCAGCGCGCCGCCGACCTTCGCGACACGCTGCCGCAGCCCGCGCTGATGATGAACGGCGGCGAGTACGCCCCGCCGCCGTCGCCCGCGCCCGCCGCGGCCCCTCCGCCCTACCAGCACGGCGGCCCGCCGCCTGGCCCGCCCCCGCAGGCCGCCCCGCTCGCGGCCCCCCCGGCCGGCGGCGCGCCGCGCGGCAAGGCGCGCAGGGGCCGCAAGGCGACCCTGCTGCTCGGCGCGGCGGGGGTTGCGGGCCTGCTGGTCATCGGCGCGGCGTTCTTCGGCTACAAGGCCCTGAACAGCGGCTACTACCTGCGCGCCGAGGGCGGCGCGGTGGTGGTCTACGAGGGCAGCAACGACAAGGTCCTCGGCTTCGACCTGTCCACCAAGGCCGCCGCGGGCGTCCAGCCGGACCCGAAGCTGGAGATGGCCGACCTCACCAACTCCGCGCAGGGCGACGTCCGTGCCAAGGGCATCACCGCCGACTCCCCCGCCGCGATCCGCAAGAAGATCGAGAAGCTGCGCGAGCAGGTCTGCCAGTTCGCCATCGCGCCCGACCAGGCCAACCAGTTCCTCGGCGTCGTCCAGGGCAGGGACCAGGCCGACTGCACCCCCAAGCCGGTCACCAAGGACCCGGCGTCCGGCGGCGAGCTCCCCGCTCCGGAGATCAAGTTCCTGAACAAGGACGACGTCGCCGGCGTCCAGGAGGTGCGCTTCCCGACGCTCGAAGAGGCGGTCGCCAAGCTCACCGAACTCGACGCGCAGGCGGGCAAGTGCCAGGAACGCGCGGGGACGGGTTCGTGCCCCCGATGACCCGGCCGGCGAGGAAGGGACTCCACAGTTCATGAGCGAGGCAGCTACTCCGACGGCGGGACGCACCCGTCTCGGGGCATCCCTCGGGCTGCTCATCTTCGCGATCATCGTCGCGGTGTCGGCCTTCGCCCAGGTGGGCCTCGCCCGCGACGGCAGCCTGCCGACGGGCATGTTCGGCTACGGCCTGGCGATCACCGCGCTGTCGGGCGTCGCGTTCTTCGTCGTGCGGCGGTTCACGCCGTACGCCGACCCGGTGCTGCTGCCGCTGGCCATGCTGCTCAACGGCCTCGGCCTTGCGATGATCTACCGGATCGACCAGACCACGATCGCCACGTTCGACGAGGACAAGGCGCGGTTCGAGGCGGCGAACCCGGGCGCGAAGTACACCCCGTTCGGCGCGGGCGCGAACGTCTTCGGCCAGCTGCTGTGGACGGTCCTGTCGATCGCGCTGTTCATCACCGCGCTGATCGTGCTGAAGGAGATCAAGGCGCTTCAGCGCTACCACTACAGCCTCGGGCTCGTCGGGCTCGTCCTGCTGATCGCGCCGATCTTCTTCCCCGGCATCAACGGCTCGAAGATCTGGATCACGATCGGCTCGTTCTCGGTGCAGCCGTCGGAGTTCTGTAAGTTCGCGTTCATCGCCTTCTTCGCCGCATATCTGGTGAAAAAACGGGCGGCGCTCTCGCTGGTGAGCCGCAAGATCGGCCCGCTCGAGCTGCCGCGCCCGCGCGACCTCATGCCGATCCTGGCGTTCTGGGTCATCGCGCTGATGGTCATGGCCGTGGAGAACGACTTCGGCACCGCGCTGCTGTTCTTCGGCCTGTTCGTCTCGATGGTCTACATCGCCACCGGCAAGGTGTCGTGGGTCGTCATCGGCCTTGGCATGTTCATGGGTGGCGCGCTGCTGCTCTACCTGACCGCCAGCACCATCGGCGGCCCGATGGAGCACATCAACCAGCGCGTGGAGATCTGGCTGAACCCCGAGCCGTTCTTCGGGAACGGCTGCTCGATGGGCGGCGAGATCTTCAACAGGGTGAACGACCCCGAGGGCTACGACAAGTGCATCGCCGACGGAGGCAAGTTCTCCAACAGCGAGCAGCTCATGAAGGGCCTGTTCGCGCTCGGCCAGGGCGGCGTCATCGGCACCGGCCTCGGCCAGGGCCAGCCCTACCTCAACGACCTCGCCTTCAGCGACGAGATCTTCACGTCCTTCGGCGAGGAACTCGGCCTCACCGGCGTCATGGCCATCCTGCTCGTCTACGTCCTGCTGGTCGAGCGCGGGTTCAAGATCGCCATCGCCACCAAGGACGAGTTCTCCAAGCTGTTCGCGGGCGGCGTCTCGTTCGTCTTCGCGCTCCAGGTCTTCGCCATCTGCGGCGGCGTCACCAAGCTCATCCCGTTCACCGGTCTGACGACGCCGTTCCTCACCCAGGGCGGGTCGTCGCTGCTGGCCAACTGGATCCTCATCGCGATTCTGCTGCGGCTCAGCCATGAGGCGCGCAAACCGGCCCCTGTCGCCATCCAGGACGAGGGAATGACGCAGGTCGTCAACCTGAGGGGGGCCCAAGAATGAGCTCGAGCAACATGAACAAGGAGCTGAAGCGGGTCGGTCTTGTCGGGCTCGCGCTGATCGGCGTGCTCGCCGTGCACGTCAACTGGATCCAGGCGGGACAGGCCGACGACCTGCGCGTCCACGCGCTGAACAACCGGCCGCTCCAGGGCGTGTCGCTGCGGGCGCGCGGCGACATCATCTCCGCCGACGGCGTCAAGATGGCCTGGTCCGACGCGCTCAGCCCCGGCAACTCCAAGACCAAGTACCAGCGCCGCTACCTGAAGAACGGCGAGGCGTTCCTGCCCGTCACGGGCTTCTACGCCGGGACCATGCAGAAGGCCGGGCTCGAGCTGGCGTTCAACTCCCTGCTCGACGGCACCGACCCCCGGCAGACGACCGACTCGTGGGTCAGGCTGCTCACCGGCGAGAAGCCGCTCGGCGGCAACCTGTACACGACGATCGACTCCAAGGCCCAGGTCAAGGCGTACCAGGCGCTGTCGGCGCAGAGCCCGCTGCGCGCCGCGGCCGTGGTCATCGACGCCGAGACCGGCGCGATCAAGGTCGCCGCGAGCTACCCGGCGTTCAACCCGACGTCCGTCGCCGACATCAAGAACCCCGGCGACGACCAGAAGAAGCTCGACGAGCTGAAGGACGCCAAGGGCCAGCCGATGGTCGACAAGGCGTACAGCGAGCTGTTCCCGCCCGGATCGTCGTTCAAGACCGTCGTCGCGGCGGCGTTCATGTCCAAGGACGGCAACTCCAAGGACAGCATCGTGCCCGCGCCCGTCAACGTGCCGACCGGCGGCGGCCAGATCGGCAACAGCCACAACGACAACATCTGCGGCGTCCCGAACGGCTCGCCGCTGATCGGCACGTTCGCCCAGTCCTGCAACACCACGTACGCCCTGCTCGGCATCGACGACTCGATCCTCGGCAACGAGGGCGTCCGCGCCCAGTCGGAGAAGTTCGGCTTCTACAAGAAGATCCCGATCGAGCAGGACCTCAACGCCCCCGCCTCGGTCTACCCGCACGACGCGAGCCACCGCGACGAGATCCTGCGCGGCTCCTTCGGCCAGGGCGAGACCAAGACGACGACGCTCCAGATGGCCATGGTCGCCGCCTCGATCGCCAACGGCGGCGAGATGATGAAGCCGTATCTCGTGGAGAAGGCCGTCGGACGCGTCGAGGGCGACGACGGCAAGCCCAAGGAGACCGGCACCATCCACAAGGCCGACCAGGACGTGTTCGCCAAGCCGCTCAGCTCCGACGTCGCGAGCCAGCTCCAGGACATGATGCGCGAGGTCGTCTCCACCGGAACCGCGAAGAACCTCCAGGGGCGCAACATCGCGGGCAAGACGGGTACGACGGAGTTGACCGCCACCCGAGGCGGCGCGTGGTTCGTCGGGTTCGCCCCGATGGACAAGCCGAAGTACGGTTTCGCCGTTTTCGTGGAGGGCAGCACGAGCCTGTTCGGCGCGAGCACCTCGGGACCGATCGCCGCGGACATCATCGACGCGCTGGGGAAGGAGTGAGTCCCATCACATCGCAACGACGGGACCGCACGATGGTCATCGGCCGTAGCGCCCCAGGCCACAAGCTCGGGGCCACGGTAACGATTACCACACCTTCTTCCCTCGCCGAACCTAATCCCGAGAGCACTACCCCTCGGGCGCTAGGTTCGGGTAACAAGGTTTGACTCGGATCGAAGGAACTGGAAGACATGACACAGCCTCGGCTGCTCGGTGGCCGTTACGAGCTCGGTGGGGTCATCGGGCGCGGCGGCATGGCCGAGGTGTTCCGTGCCCGTGACCTTCGCCTCGACCGGACCGTGGCGATCAAGACGCTGCGCACCGACCTGGCAAGGGACGCCACGTTCCAGGCGAGGTTCCGGCGTGAGGCGCAGTCGGCGGCGTCGCTGAACCACCCGTCGATCATCGCGGTGTACGACACCGGCGAGGACGACTTCAACGGCCAGCCGATCCCGTACATCGTGATGGAGTTCGTCGAGGGCCACACGCTGCGCGAGCTGATCCGTCCCGAGGGCGGCGGGGAGCGGCGGCTGCGGCCCGAGCGGGCGCTGGAGATCGTCGACGGCATCCTGCGCGCGCTCGACTACTCGCACCGCGGTGGCATCATCCACCGCGACATCAAGCCGGCGAACGTCATGCTGACCAGGTCGCACGAGGTCAAGGTGATGGACTTCGGCATCGCCCGCGCGATGTCGGATTCGGCCGCCACGATGACCGCGACCGCCCAGGTGATCGGCACGGCCCAGTACCTGTCGCCCGAGCAGGCCCGCGGCGAGCGCGTCGACGCGCGCAGCGACCTGTACTCCACGGGCTGCGTCCTGTACGAACTGCTGACCAGCAGGCCGCCCTTCCAGGGCGACTCCCCCGTCGCGATCGCCTACCAGCACGTGCGCGAGGAGCCGATCCCGCCGTCGCAGATCGACCCGGAGATCCCGCAGTGGGCCGACCGGATCGTGCTGAAGGCGATGACCAAGGACCCCGCGCACCGCTACCAGAGCGCGTCGGAGTTCCGCGCGGACATCCAGCGCGCGATGCAGGGCGTGCAGGTGGCGTCGCAGTCGACCTCGACCATGGTCGTGCCGCCGATGGCCGGCACCCAGGTGATGGGCGCGGCCCCCGGCGGGCAGACCCGGGTGCAGCCGCCCGTGGGCCCGGCGACGTACGCGGGCCAGGGGTACAACGACCTTCCGCCGGTCCGCTACGACGACACCCAGTACAGCAACCGTCCGCAGGGCCCGGGTGGTCCGGGCGGCCGCCCGGACCGTACCGACGAGGACGAGCAGCCCGGCAAGAAGGCGCAGAACCTCGCGCTTTACGTGCTGGTCGGCGTCGTCGTCTTCGGCCTGCTCGCCGGGCTCGTGGCCTGGCTGACCAGCGGCGGCGGTGACGACGACGCCCCGGCGACGGTCAAGATCGGCAACGTGGTGAACATGGCGGAGGCCGACGCCGTCGCCAAGCTGGAGGGCCTCGGCCTCAACGTGTCGGTCGAGCGCGAGTCGAGCAGCGACATCGACGCGGGCAACGTCATCCGCACCGACCCCGAGGCGGGCTCGGAGGTGGACAAGGGCTCGGACGTCACGGTCTTCGTCTCCTCCGGCAAGGGCAAGGTGACGATCCCGACGGGCCTTGTGGGCCAGTCCCAGACCGACGTCACGAACAAGCTCCAGGAACTGGGGCTCAACGTGAAGGTCCGCACTGAGGTCACCTCGGCGGCCGAGCCGGGAATCGTGACCAAGACCAACCCGCAGGGAGGCCAGAAGGTCGACGCGGGCTCCTCGGTCACGATCACCGTCGCCAAGGCCGAGGAACTGATCACGCTGCCCGACGTCTTCGGGATGACCCAGCAGGAGGCGCAGGCGGAGCTCGAGCGTGCCGGGCTGACGAAGATCCGCTTCGTCACCGCCGCACCCGAGGGCGACGTCGAGCCGGGCAGGGTCTTCCGGATCAGCCCCGACCAGGGCACGCAGGTCAAGAAGGACCAGCTGATCACCGTCTACGTGGCGCAGGACATCCAGCAGCCGCCGCCGACCGAACCCGAGCAGCCGACCGACCCGACCGTGCCGGGTGACGACGGCCAGCCCGGCGACGACGGCCAGGGCGGCCAGCGCTCGCGTGAGCCGTAACGGCTGACGGACACAAGGAAGCCCCGGACCTTTGGGTCCGGGGCTTCCGTCGTCTGTGCGGGCCGATGCGGCCCGGGAAAAGAAAAGGGGGCTTCCGCCACTCGGGGGCGATGGCGGAAGCCCTCATACGGTGATTCGTCGTCGGGAGGCCCGGCGTTACAGCTTTTTGGTATCCGGTGGAAGAAATCTTCTTCCGAGGCGGCTGAGCCAGGTCGTCAGCATCTCCTCGCCGTGTTCGCTGAGGATCGACTCGGGGTGGAACTGGACGCCCTCCACGGGCGACGTCCGGTGGCGCAGGCCCATGACGACGCCGTCGGACGTGCGCGCGGTGATCTCCAGGACGTCGGGGACCGTCGCGGGGTCAACGGCCAGGGAGTGGTAGCGGGTCGCCTTGAACGGCGAGGGCAGCCCGGCGAAGACGCCGTCGCCGGCGTGATGGATCTCGCTGGTGTAACCGTGCACGACGGCCGGGGCGTGCCCGACGGACGCGCCGTAGGCGTGCGCGAGCGCCTGCATGCCGAGGCAGACGCCGAGGACCGGCCTGCCGGTGTGCTCGGCGTCGCGCAGGAGGTCGAGGCAGATCCCGGTGTCCTTCGGATGGCCGGGGCCCGGGCTGATGAGGACGCCGTCGGCGGCCTCGGCGTCGGCGCGGGTGGTGTCGCCGCGTTCGCGCACATCGCACTGCGCGCCGAGCGCGCGCAGCGCCTGGACGATGTTGTAGACGAAGCTGTCGCGGTTGTCGACGACGAGGACGCGGGGCGCGTCAGCCCTCATTGATCGTGCCGTTGTCGATCTGGTGGTTCAGCATCGGCTGGAGCCACGGGAAGACCCAGTACCACAGGGCCGCCACGGCGAGCAGGACGAGCAGGAGCGAGAGCCCGGCCTTGGCGGCGGGGTGCCGTACGGGCAGGTGGCGCCAGATCCACAGGTACATCGGGCGGTCTCCCTTTTCATCTGCTCAGGTGGCGGTATGTCCGGTCACCCGAGGCGTCTGCTCGGCAAGCTCACCGAACACGATGAGCCGCTGTGCCGCAGAGTACTTCGGATGGCACGTGGTAAGGGTAATAAGGCGCTCTTTGGGCTTTCTGCCCGGGTGGAACGGGACGGGTTCGGTCACCTCGACCTGGTTCGGCCGCACCACCTTGAGACCGGTCACCTTGTACACGTACTGCATGTCACGGGTGTCGATCAGGATCTTGTCGCCCGCGCGCAGCTCGCCGACCCGGTTGAAGGGGGCCGAGTACGTCGTGCGGTGCCCGGAGACGACGAAGTTGCCGAGTTCGCCGGGCATCGCGGTGTCCGGGTAGTGCCCGGGACCCTTGCGCAGGTCGCCCACGCCGACGCCCTCGACCACCACGAACCGGTGTTTCTTCCCGAACTTCGGGATGCGGATGAGCGCGACGCCGTCGCCGAGCTTCACCTTCTCGGTGGTGACCTTCTCCGGCCTGGCCCACTCACGGTCGAGTTTCTCGCCGAGGTCGGCCTGGGCGTTCTCGGTGTACTGGCCGGTGCCCCACAGCGTGTAGGCGGCGAACAGGACGACCGCGACCCCGAAGGTCAGGAACAGCTCCCCGAGACCCCTGATGAAACCGCGGATCATGGCGTCAACCTATCAGCGCGTCGATGGGGGCCGGGTTCACGGTGAAGTAGTACATATACCGACACCATGGGCATCCAGGACGCTGTGGGCACGGCCGGTCGGCGACTAGACTTCCTGAGACTGGATTTCTGCGCGGGCGCGCGACCGCGCACCGCAATAGGAGAAACCGTGGCCAAGTCCAAGACCCGTAAGAAGGCCGTCTACACCCCGCCGGTGCGGGCTGAGAAGGCCGCCGTCTCGCCCCGCTGGCTGGTGCCCGTCATGCTGGCGGTGTGGCTGATCGGCCTGGGCTGGATCTCCACGTACTACGTGGCGGCGAGCACAGGCTCGAACGTGCCCCTGATCAGCGACCTCGGGAACTGGAACCTGGGGATCGGCTTCGCGCTGATCATCGTCGGCGTGGTGCTGTCGACGAAGTGGCGCTGATCCCTACCCGGTTTTCGCGGAGCCTAATCCACGAGTTTTTCCACACCCCTGTGGATAACTTCAGGTTATCCACAGGGGTGTGTTCGGCCTGTGCACAAGTGCCGCGCGCGGGCGCGGCGGAGCCCGTCAGATCAGGTAGGCCGTGCGGGCGTAGACCAGCGCGACGAACACCGCGAGCAGCACCACCGAGAAGACGGCCTGCACGACCGCCTGCTTAGCGCGCGGCGCGTAGACGTACACCGCGGCGACGATCGCACCGGTGATGAGCCCGCCGACGTGGCCCTGCCAGCTGATGTTGAAGCCCGGCATGAACGTGAACACCAGGTTCACGATGATCACCAGGGCGATCGGCCTGATGTCCATGTTCAGCCTGCGCGACAGCACGAGGATCGCGCCGAACAGGCCGAAGATCGCGCCGGACGCGCCGGCGGTGAGCGAGCCGAGCGGCGACGCCCAGTAGACGAGCACCGAACCGCCAAGCGCGCTCAGCCCGTACAGGGCCGCGAAACGCAGCCTGCCGAGCCACAGCTCAAGCGGCTGGCCGACCGCCCACAGCGCCCACATGTTCAGCACGAGGTGCGGCAGGCCGTAGTGCAGGAACGCCGACGTGACGAGCCGGTAGTACTGGTCGTACAGCGCGACGCCCGGCGGCCACAGGCCGTACTCGGCCTTGAACCTGTCACCGCCCGCCAGCCCGTACTCCAGCAGGAACACCACGACGTTGACCGCGATCAGCGCGTAGGTGAGCGTCGGACGCGTCGCGACCTGGCCGCCGAACCTGCCGGTCGCCTGGCGCACCGTCCGGTTGCCCTCGCGCACGCATTCCGGGCACTGGAAGCCGACCGACGCCGTCACCATGCAGTCGGGGCAGATCGGCCGCTCGCACCTGGTGCAGCGGACATAGGTCTCCCGGCCAGGGTGCCGGTAGCACTGGGGCGGCTCGACGGGTTCGGGAGCGGGAGGTTGCTCTGTCACGTCAAGGACAACGGCTAGCGGCGCTCGATCGTCACCGACTCGAGCACGATCGGCTCAAGCGGACGGTCCCCGGGGGCCGTCGGGGAGCTGCCGATCGCGTCGACGACGTCGGTGCCCTCGACGACCTCGCCGAACAGGGTGTGGCCGTTGTTCAGCCACGGGGTCGGCACCGTCGTGATGAAGAACTGCGAGCCGTTGGTGCCCCTGCCGCCCTGGATGCCCGCGTTGGCCATGGCCAGCAGGTAGGGGCGGTCGAACTTGTTCTGCGCGTGGATCTCGTCGTCGAACTTGTAGCCGGGGCCGCCGACGCCCTGGCCGAGCGGGTCGCCGCCCTGGATCATGAACTTGTCGATGACCCGGTGGAAGACCGTGCCGTCGTAAAGCGGGGTCTTGGACACCACACCGGTCTGCGGGTGCTTCCACTCGCGCGTGCCCTCGGCCAGCTCCACGAAGTTGGCGACGGTCTTCGGCGCGAGCTCCGGGAAGAGCCGGATGACGATCTTGCCCTTGCTTGTGCTGAACGTGGCGAGCGTCTCCGCCATTTGGGGTCCTCCGTAGTGGTCTTCTTGCCTCTCTCGGTCATCCTGCCACGCTCCCGTCCCCGTGGACGACCCGGGCCGGAAGCTCACCGCACCCGGCACATCACCAGGTGTGATGTCCGAGGGGCGGGGAATGCAGGCTTTCAGGAGTTCCGTCATCGGGGGAGGAAGCGTGTCCATTCGTCTGTCAGTTCGCAGGATTCCCAAGGAGGTCGGCCGGTCTCAGCGGATCATGGACTACGGCACGTCTGCCATGTCCCATGCGCGTACCGGCGCGACCCACGCGGCGGGCTGGATGTCGCCGATGTACGGGAACACCCGGCGCTACGCCGCCGACCGGATGATCGCCACCCGCGGCTGGACCGCCCCGCAGATCGACCGCTCCGCCGACTTCTTCGACTCCGAGATCGCGCCCCGCATCAGCTCGATGCTGCACGGCACGGCGAGCTGGGTGAAGCCGCCGCGGCGGCGGCGCGGCTGGTCGATGCTCGCGGGCGGCGCGGCGCTCGCCGCGCTGGGCTGCGCGGCCGCGGGCATGGTCGCCGCGCGGCGGCGCAACCGGCTGGCCGACCTGCTGGAGCCGGAGATCGGCATCAGCGAGCGGCAGTACACCGAGGAGCACGCCTCCTCCTCCGGCACCTACCAGCCGGCGACGGGCTACAGCAGCTCCTCTTCCTCCTACGGCGGCGGCGTCGGACGCGGCGGCGGCACCGGACACAGCCGCGGCATCGGCCACGACTAGATCCACCGGGCACGGCTGACCTGAGGTTTCCGGCTACCCGCCCTACCGGCGGGTAGCCGCTTTGCCGGTAACCGGTACCTTTGCCCCATGTTGAAGGATGGGGTTCGCAAGCTCGCCGCGCGAGCCGTGCACCGCGCGTACGCGGCAGTCCGCCGACTCGGCGAGATCACGCCCGCCACCCCCGGCGGCAAGCGGTTCCACCACCTCGGCGAAGGCGTCTGCATCGCCTTCCCCCAGGGCGCGATCTTCGGCGATCCGTGGATCTCCATCGGCGCCCACACCCTCATCGGCACCCACGTGTCCATCTCCGCGGGCTTCGTCCCCGACCTCGACCTCGGCCCCGACGTCATCGTCAAGATCGGCGCGAGCTGCTCCATCGGCCGCGGCAGCCACATCGTCGGCCACCAGTCCATCGACATCGGCGACGACGTCTTCACCGGCCCCTACGTCTACATCACCGACCAGAACCACACCTACGCCGAACTCGACGCCCCCATCGGCCGCCAATGGCCCGAGAACGCCCCCGTAGTCATCGGCGACGGCTGCTGGCTGGGCACCCAGGCCATCATCCTCCCGGGCACCAAACTAGGCAAAAACGTAGCCGTCGCGGGCGGCGCCGTAGTCCGCGGCGAATTCCCCGACAACTGCGTCATCGGCGGCGTCCCCGCCAAGATCCTTCGCCACTACGACCCCACCGAGGGCTGGGTCCCTCCCATGAAGGAACGCCCCGTCCCCACCGCCGAAGAGCTCGCCTTGCTCGCACTGAGCATGGAAGGCATGCAGGAACTCCAAGACCGCATGCGCAACAACCCCACCTAACCCACCAAGTCCCCCCTAAGCCACCGATACGGCCCACCCACCCGGTACGCGGGCAGTGCGGTCACGTCCGGCGGTGGCCGACTAGGAAGCCGTCGGGGCCGACCACGACATGGGCGACGCCTCCGGGTCTACTCGCCCATGTATTTTTTGCCGGGTTTGGGGTTGCCGCCCAGGAGGTCGGTGACGGTGGCGAGGGTCAGGCCCCTTTTCTTGGCGGCTTTGAGGATGGCGGGGACGGCGTCGACGGTGGTGGGGTGGATGTCGTGGAGGAGGATGATGGCGCCGGGGCGGAGGCCGCGGATGGCGCGGCGGGCGACTATCGAGGAGTTGCGGTCGCGCCAGTCGTCGGTGTCGACGCTCCAGATGATCTCGGCCAGGCCGCGGGATTTGGCGATCTTGGCGACGCGGGCGTCGGTCGCGCCGTAGGGCGGGCGCATGAGGGTCGGCTTGAAGCCGAGGATGCGCTCGATCGCCTTGGACGTCCCGTCGATCTCCTTGTGGATGCGCGCGATCGACGACCTGTCGAGCTGGGTGTGGTGCCAGGTGTGGTTGCCGACCTCGTGGCCCTCCTCGACCTCGCGCAGGATGAGGTCGGGGTAGTGGACCGCCTGTTCGCCGACGACGAAGAAGGTCACCTTGGCGTCGGCGGCGGCGAGCATGTCGAGCAGCCGCGCGGTGTGGTCGCCGGGGCCGTCGTCGAAGGTGAGCGCGACGCACTTGTGCTTGGCGCAGTCGGTGACCGGCCGCTGGAAGTCCTTGAGCGGAGGGGCGCTCGGCGTCGGCGTGGGGGTCGGCGCGGCCGTGGGCGGCGGGACGGTCCTGGTGCCCGTACTGGACCCGGAAACCGAGCCGGGCACCGACCCGCCGACGAACAGCAGGGCGGCCGCCGCCAGTCCGACGACGGTACCCGGCTTCTCGCCAAGACGCACTGATCCCCCGGACGGCTCCGTGGCCCGCTATGAACCCCGCTGTTGGACCCTTGGAGTCTAGGACCCCGGGACCCGCTGAGGCCATGTACCGGAAAAACCATGTCATAAGGCCGGAATTCCCCCAAAGGAATTCCGGCCTTATGACGTCATGTCGTGCGGATGTCAGGCGTTGGTGGCCCGTCGGGGACGCCCGCCGCCGCTGTGCCGGCTGCCGGTGCGGTGGGGCCTGTCGCCCCGGTAGCCGCCCTCGCCCTGGCCGCGCTCACGGAACGGACGCTCGCCGCCGCCGGTGCCGGTGCCGCCGCCACGGTAGGCCGAACCCGACCCGGCGTTGCCGCCGGCGTCGCGGTCGCCGTAGCTCCTGCGCTCGCCGCGCTGCTCGAACGGGCGCTGCCCGTCGTCCCTGCGCGGTCCGCCCTGGCCGGAGCCGCCGCCCTCGCCGTCACGGAAACGGCGCGGACCGCCGCCACGCCGCGGCCGGCCGCCGTAGCCGCCGCCCTGACGGCGCGCCGGGCGCTTCTCCTGCTCAGGGATGATCGGCTCGGCGATCGGCTCGCCCGACGGCTCGCGCGCGCCGGTCAGCTTCACCAGCGACGGGTCCATCGAGGTGACCTTGAGCCGCTCGGCGTTGATGCCCGCGCGGCGCATCATCGACGTCGTCGCGCGCACCTGGTGGGACAGCACCATCGTGACGACGGTGCCCTTCTCCCCCGCCCGGGCGGTACGGCCGGCGCGGTGCATGTAGTCCTTGTGGTCGGCCGGCGGGTCGACGTGCAGGACGAGGCTGACGTCGTCGACGTGGATGCCGCGCGCGGCGACGTCGGTGGCGACCAGCACGCTGATCCTGCCCTCACGGAACTCCGCGAGGGTGCGGGTGCGCAGGTTCTGCGACTTTCCGCCGTGCAGGCCGGCGGCCCGGACGCCGACGGCCGCGAGCTGCTTGGCGATCCGGTCGACGCCGTGCTTGGTGCGGGCGAAGATGATCGTCCGGCCCTCGCGGTTGGCGATCTCGGCCGTGATCGTGTTCTTCTCCTTCGGCGGCACGAGGATCAGGTGGTGCTCCATCGTGTCGACCGGGTCGTCGATCTCGCTGAGCGCGTGGGTGACGGGGTTGTTCAGGTACTTGTTGACCAGGACGTCGACCTCGCGGTCCAGCGTCGCGGAGAACAGCATGCGCTGCCCTCCGGGACGGACCTGGTCGAGGATGTCGGTGACGTCGGGCAGGAAGCCCATGTCGGCCATGTGGTCGGCCTCGTCGAGGACGGCGATCTGCACGTCGGACAGGTCGCACGCGCCCTGCCGCATCAGGTCCTTGAGGCGGCCCGGGGTCGCCACCAGGATCTCCACGCCCCTGCGCAGGGCGTCGATCTGGCGCGGCATCGAGGTCTGGCCGATGACGGTCTTCATCCGCAGGCCGACGGCGCGGCCGAGCGGCTCGATGTTCGTCTGGACCTGCTGGGCCAGCTCGCGGGTCGGCACGAGGATCAGGCCGAGGGGCTTCTTGGGACGGGCCTGGCGGTGCGCGAGCAGCGTCAGGAGCGGCAGGCCGAAGCCGAGGGTCTTGCCGGAGCCGGTCTTGCCCCGGCCGAGGATGTCCCGCCCGGCGAGGGCGTCCGGGATGGACGCCGCCTGGATCGGGAACGGGTGGGTGATGCCCCCGCGAGCCAGGGACTCGACGAGCGCTTCGGGCAGGCCAAGCTCGGCGAACGAGGGGAGGTTCTCCTCATCCGGGGCAGCGTTGGACACAGCAGCGGAGACGTCTGACACGTACAGCCTTCCGAGAGGGGGGCACGTCTCGGGAGGCCCTCGGCACCACCGCTCGCGGCGCGAGCACGGTACGGGTCGACAAGAGGGTCGCTGCAAGGACGAGCCCGGCGGCCGAGGCAACGGCGCGCCGACATGGTTGCGGTCTAACGCCAGGGAACGTCGGGCCCTTATTGCCCGTGTTTTCCTTGGCGACAGCCCAGCATACCCGCCCCGCCCGTCGGACCGGACGGCGCTACCCCCGAAGTACCCCGCCGGGACGGGTTCTCGCGTTTGCCGTCAAAGCAGCCCGAACCGGCGGTTGACCCCCGTGAGCAGCACCGCACCGGCAGTGACCAAGATCACACCAATGCTTCCGTAGAGGAGGACGGGAGCGCCCGTGTCGGCGAGGTTTCCGCCGCCGCCCGACGCGTTCGCACACGCCGGGAGGTCGTCGGCGTCGTACGCGCCGACGGCGAACGCGAGGACCCCGTCGGCCGACCCGTGCGACGGGGTCGTGTGCGTGAACGACAGCTCGTAGACGCCCGGGGCGGTGAAGCCCCACGAGGCGTGCCCGTGCTCGCCGGACGTCAGCTCGCGCGAGTCGCCGGCCCCGGCGAAGACCACCTTGGGGACGCCGTCCGCGCCGATCTCGAACATGACGGCCTTGCCGGGCCCCTCGGCCTTGGTGAGCTTCCAGGTTGCCGAGGTGCCCTCGGCGTACCACCCGACGGACGGGATGCCCGCCTGGGCGGCCTGGGGGAGCGTCCAGACCTCGGTGCCGGCCGCGCCGAGGAAGTCCTGGCCCGCGGGGAGCGCGACCTTCGCCGCGTCCGGGACCCTGACGACGGCCTCGCCCGGATCGAACCAGGTCGATCCGTCGCGGAGGGCGGCCTTGGCCTTGGCGCCGTCGAGGCGCGCGGCGTAGTCGATGTCGCCGTCGGTGATGATCGTGCAGTCGGAGTCGTCCGGGTCGGGGTCGTCCGAGGGGGTCTGCGACGGGGTCGGGGTGGGCGAACCCGTCGGGTCGGGGTCCGGGTCCGTGCCGACCGTGTAGACGACGGGGGCGGACTCGGCCGACTCGGCGTAGTCGTTGACGTACTTCGGATAGAAGACCGCGGTGAGCTCGTGCTTCCCGTCCGGCAGGGGGAAGTCGGCCTTGGCGACCCCGCCGACGACGGGGACGGGCTCGGTGCCGAGCGCGTCGACGCCGTCGCGGAACTCCACGACGCCGCGGGGGCTTCCCTTGAAGCCGTCGGGGACGACCGTCGCGGTGAGCGTCGTCTGCCCGGCGGTCGCGCCCGCCTCGGCGGTGACCGTGGTGGTCGTCGGCGTCGCGGTCATCGTGATCGGCGTGGTGGTGCCGACGTAGATCGTCTGGGTGACGGGGACCGACTTCACCGCGCCCGTCGCGGTCGTCGCGCTGACGGTGAAGACGAGGCGGTAGCGGCCCGGGTCGCTGAACGCCCAGACGTAGTCCTTGTGCTCGCCCGGCTTGAGCGCCGCCGTACGGGTGCCGGGAGCCGACGACATGACGCGGTCGGTCGTGAGGGCGTCCTCCGGCGTCTCCGTAAGGAGTTCGAAGATCGCCTCGGCCTTGGGCGGGTTGTAGTCGGTGAGCTCGACGGTGACGTCGCCCTGGATACCCGGGTCGTTCAGCCCCTCGAGCGAGACGCCGAGGGTCGGCCCCGCGCCGACGGCCGGTTTGTCCGGCTTCTTGAAGGGGTCGGTCGCGGTGAACCAGACGCGCGAGGGCAGCGCCTCGCCTTCCTTCTGGTCCATCACGTCGAACTTGCTCTCGTCGGGGAGCAGCACGTCGATGTCGCCGGTCGGGCCCTGCGCGCCGCCCGCGACGACGGTCGCGACCTCGAGCTCGCCGTCGGCGAGCTTCGGCGCGAGCACGTCGACGTGCCCGGCGGTGACCGGCGTCGGCGCGACGGGCGCGGGCGGCGCGGCCTGCGCGGGCCAGGCGGACGTGGACGCGGTGAGGAGAAGGGCTCCGCCGAGTACCCCCAGGACCCTGCGCACATCGACCCCCGCGACCGTTGTCTCCGACTGCTCCGCCTACCGGGCCTCCACCCTAGGGAGGTTCGGCGTCACGTCAGAAGAAATCCGCCTATACGACCAGCCGCAACTCTTCCAGTCGAGACGGCCGAAACATACGGCGCGCCGGGGAACACACCGGTTTTGTTATGAGACGGAAACGCCGCTCACCCCGCGTCGAGCGGGACGAGGACACCGCGTGATACCGCCGACGCGTGCAGTTCGATCCCGCTGAGCCGCGCCTTCTTCGGAATGTCGAACACGACGATTCCTTTGAGCCGCCCGCCCGGCGCTATTTCGGTGAGAAGGCTGCGCGCCTTGTCGCCGAGCCGCGCGGTCGCCTCGGCGTCGGCGGTGTGCGCCTTTCCGTCGACGATGAGTTTCTGTTCCGCGCCCGCGAAGAACACCGGATCGTCGCCTTCATTGCGCACGGTGACGTGCACGAACACGAACCGCCCTTCGGCGTCCTTCACCCCGATCCGGCCCGGCCCCTTCTTGACGCCGGTCACCCGGAACACCACGTCGCCGTCGCGCACCTTCTCGCGCAGTCCGCCGTCCTCGAGCGGCTTCTCCCTGGTCCCCCCGCGCAGATCCCACCCCCCGCCGAGCCCGTCGCCCTCGGGCGCGCACCCGACCGCCGCCACGACGACGACCCCCGCGACCCCCCTGACCATGAGCCCACGCCAAATCCCCACGTCTCCCCCTCGCCCCGTTGCCCCCGCAATTACAACGCCCCGCCCCCCTCCCGCCCCGACCCCGCAACCAAACAGTTCCCGCCCAGCAACCCCCCGGTTACCACCACCATTCCCTAACGCAAACCCCCACCCACAAAAAAGCGCCCCGCCCGTCCGAGGACGAGCGGGGCGCCGCGTTGTGGAGCCGTGGGGAATCGAACCCCAGACCTCTTGCATGCAAGGCAAGTGCTCTACCAATTGAGCTACGGCCCCGTGGCCAGGTAAGCGTACCGGGCGCGGGGGTGCGGTGGGAAATGGGGCGGCGGCGCCGCGGGTGGCGCGGCGCCGGAGCCCCGTTCGCCGCTACTCGGCCGAGGTCGCCTCGGTCCAGAGGTCGAGCTCGGCGCGGTCCTGCTGGAGGCGCTTCCAGACGGCGAAGCCGCCGAGCGCGAGGACGGCGAGCACGAGGAGCTTCTTCATGGCAGGACCCCTTCATCATCGACAGTGGGCAGATCTCAAACCTAGCAACGCCTCGTACACTACCGAACCTGTCTTTGGTCACCCCAGCGGTCACCTTCTCGACAGGACACAGATCCCTTCTCCTGCGGGCATTCCGCCGATCCCGAACGCGTCAACGGGCTTCCAGCGCCCGCTCGAGCCTGTCGAACATGCGTTCGGAGAGTTCCGTGAGGTGGCCGGTCAGGGCGTCGCCGGACTCCCCCGCTTGGATCATCCGCGCCCCCGCCCCGTTGACGGTCCGCAGCACGCCCGCCGTCGTCACCGCGGCCATCCGCACGTCAGGATCGCCGGGTTCCTCGCCATAAGCCTCGGCGAAGAGCACCGCGAGAAGGTCTTCGAGCTCCTGGACGACCTCACGGACCCGGCCCTGCAACGCGGGGGAGTTCCGGATCACCTCGCGGAACTCCAGCAGCCGCGCGTCCCCGTACCCGGAAAGGGGTTCCTTCTCCGCGAGCATCCGCAGGTACTCCGCCCGCAGCGCCCCCAGCGGCGTGACGCCCTCGCCCCGCTCCCGCACGCACCTCGCCACCCGGTCGAGCAGCCCGGGGAAACGGTCGAGGAAGAGGTCCTCCTTGCGCGGGAAGTAGTTGAAGACGGTCTTCGCCGACACGTTGGCCGCCGCCGCGACCTCCACGACGGTCACCTCGTCGAAGCCGCGTTCCAGGAACAGGCCGGTGGCGATGTCGGAGATCAGCTGGCGGGTCTCCCGCTTCTTGCGTTCGCGCAGCCCGGGTTCACGTCGCACGGCCCCACCCTAGGTCGCGGGCCCGTCGCGGCGCGGTCAGGGCCAGTCGAGCGGGTGCGCGCGCAGCGCGGCGACCCCGCCGACCGCCACCGGACGGAACCACTCGACGGGCAGGGGAGGCCGCTCAAGCGCGCTCAGGTCCTCGAAGAGCCGCTCGGAGATCAGCACCGAGCACGGACTGTCGAAGCGCGCTTGGGCGAGGTCCCTGACGGTCCGCAGGGCGGGCCCGCGGAACTGCCCGTCCTCCAGCGCCGCGAGGCCCTCATGCAGGGCCAGCACGAGCGGCCCGCCGCCGTCCCGCAGCGCCTCCCTGACGGTCTGGACAAGCCCGCACACCAGGTCGGGCTCGTCGACGCCGGGCGGGAGGACGCCGACGCGCAGGCCGGGTTCCGCGTCGTTCCACAGGGCGCGGTCGAAGGGCGGCAGGCCGAGCAGCCCGCACACCGGCGCGTCCGCCCCCAGCGCCAACGTCACACGTCTTATCCCGCCCACCGGTCGGCTCATGGGGCGATCGTCGCGCCGACCGGCGGGGGAGACTCCCTCGTTGCAGGGTTTTCGCGGCGCGCGCCTCAGTACCCGCGCCTCAGTACCCGCGCCACAGGCCGCGCAGTTTCGCCGCGTCGAGCACGGTGATCCTGCGCCAGCTCGTCCTGATCATCCCGGCGTGCCGGAACTCGTTGAGGACGCGTTCGGTGGTCGCCTCGCCCGCGCCGGCGAGGCCGCCGAGCTCGAACTGGCTGAGCGGCAGGGCGATGACGACGCCGTCGTCACCGGGCTCCCCGTACTGCTCGACGAGTTCGCACAGCAGCCGCGCGATCCGTTCCCGCGCGCCCCACGCCCTTGCCTCGACCCGCCGCTCGGTCGAGGTGCGCATCTTGGCGAGCAGGCTCGCGGTGACCTTGGCGTGCGCGTCGGGGTGGTCGGCGAGGTACGCGTTGACCGCGCTCCTGCCTATCCGGATCGCCACGACCGTGTTGATCGCGGTGACCGTCGCGGTGCGCGGGCCGCCGTCGAGGAGCGCGAACTCCCCGACGAGGTCGCCGCGCGAGCGGATCGCCAGGACAGTCTGGTTGCCGTCCGCGGTGTCCACGGTGACCTTGGTGTAGCCGTCAAGGAGGATGTACAGCGCGCCGTTGTCGGGGTCTCCTTGACGCACGAGGGCGGCCTTGTGCGGGAACTCGACCTTCGTGCCGAGTTTCAGGAGTTCTTCTCGCTCCTGTTCGGTGAGCGTTCCTATGAGACTTCGCTTCGGCCACGGGCCTGAGCGTTCGGCCATCAGCTGCGCCCTTCCGGTGCGGGCGGCGCTTCGGCCTGTGCGTTCGGCGGGGAGGGGGTGGCGCGCGGTCCGGTGCGCGGGGTGCCGATCCGGTCTCGGCCCCCGGCGGTCGACGCGTGCGCCCGGTGTGTCCGGGTCATGGTCTCCTCAGGGTCGTGGTGGTCCTTCCGGTCCGACGCGCCGGGGCCGCCCACAGCCCCGCGTCAAATCCGGTCCCGTCCCGGCGGCGCTGCCCATGCGCCGTCCCGGGCCGGGAAAGGCCCCTGAAACGATCTTCTGTTGTTCGGCTCAGCCTTCGAGCCGTGCCCATCGTGTCATGATTCACCACATTCAGCCCCGCGATTCGAAAGGTATAAACCTGATTTGTCCGCACATCTTCCCGACAAATCAAGCGCGCCGCCGCTAATGGCACCGGGTGCATGAGATCAGGCCCTGGAGCTGGGCTGCCTCGACGCCACGTGATCATGTGGATTCCCCAGTTTGAGGGAGTTCTCTTGTGGCGGTCCGCGCATTATCTACCGGTGTCGGAGGCGGCAGGGGGCCGCGTCCAACGGGGGCAGGGTCGGTGGGGGCGTGCCGGGAGCAAAAGCCCCCGCCGGCCCGCACGGGGGCGTCCGGAAATGACGTCCTGGGCGCGGACGGCGGAGCGAAGCGGGATGATCGGGAGGGAACGGACGGCGGCAGGGAGGCGGGCAGCGGTGGACGTCGACGGTTTCGCGACGGGTCTCGACCGGGCGGCGCTGCCCGCGTACGTGTACGACGTCTCCGGGCTCGAAGAACATGTGCGCGGGATCGTCACGGCGCTCGCGGGAGGCCCCGAGGTCTTCTACGCGGCCAAGGCGAACGCCGACGCACCAGTCCTGCGGGCGGTCGGGAGGCATGTCGCGGGGATCGAGGTGGCGAGCGGGGGCGAACTCGCACACGTCCGACGGGTCCTCCCGCACGCGCGCGTCGCGTTCGGCGGGCCCGGCAAGACCGACCACGAGCTCCGGCTCGCCGCGCGGCTCGGCGTCGAGCGCGTCCACGTGGAGAGCCCGTACGAGCTGCGCAGGCTCGCCGACGCGGCCGAGGCCGAAGACCGCGACCTCGACGTGCTCGTCAGGGTCAACCTCGCGGGGGAGCGGGCCGGGGCCGCGCTGGCGATGACCGGCCCGTTCGGCATGGACCCCGCGCTCATCGGCGAATGCCTCCCGATCCTCGCCGCCGCGCCGCGCCTGCGCCTGTGCGGCGTCCACGCCCACCTCGCCTCGGGCCTCGACGTGCCCGCGCTCATCGCCCAGCACCGCGAGGTCCTCGCCTGGGCCCGCCCCTGGCTCGCCCAAGCGGGCGTCGCCCGCCCCGAGATCAACCTGGGCGGCGGCATGGCCGTCGACTACGCGGCCCCCGAGGACCGCTTCGACTGGCCCGCCTATGGCAAGGCGTTGTCTTCCCTGGCCCGACCGGACGAGACCCTCCGCATCGAGCCTGGCCGCGCCGTCACGGTCTACCACGGCTGGTACGTCACCGACGTCCTGGACATCAAGACCGCCCACGACGCCGCCTACGCCGTCCTACGCGGCGGCACCCATCACCTCCGCACCCCCGCCACCAAGAACCACGACCACCCCTTCCGTGCCCTCCCCGGCCCCCGTACGCCGCACGCCCCTTACGTCCACGACAGGCCCGTCACCCTTGTCGGCCAGCTGTGCACCCCCAAGGACGTCCTCGCCCGCGACATCCCCCTGGAGCGTCTCCACGTGGGCGACCGCGTCGTCTTCGCCATGGCCGGGGCCTACGCCTGGAACATCTCCCACCACGGCTTCCTGATGCACCCCGCCCCCACCTTCCACTACCTCTGAGCGTTCACGGCCTCTCGGGGGCCGGGACAGCGGAGTTCGACAGCCCGATCGTCGGACAGAAAGCCCGCGCCCACACCGCCTCGCGCCGCGTCGCCGCCCGCGAGTTCGCCAGCGCCTGCGACGAGGCCGCCTCCATGGCGGGGGAGAGGCCGAAGCCCGACCCGAACCCCGACCCGCCGAACGGGGACGAGCCCATGTTGGCGATGATCGACATCGAGGTGACGTGGGAGCGCCGCATCGTGTCCGAGGTGAGCACCGAGGCGAGCTGCGTGCGCTGGGTCGTGCGGAGCATCGCGCGCGCGGCGGGCACCCCGAGCCCGTCCGGGGTCCGGGTCGGCAGTGCGCACTGCGGGACCTCGGTGGCCGAGCTGTCCTTGCGGCCGGCGTTCTCGCCGATCATCAGCATGGTGTCGTGGTCGACGCACGCCCGCTCAGCGTGGATCCAGCGCAGCTCCTCGAGGTCGGCGGGGGAGACCGCGATCCTCCGGTAGACGTCCCGGTAGCCGTGCGCGGCCGTCAGCGCCGCCAGGCCGGGTTCACGGACCGCCGCGACGCAGTCGTTCCACCCGACCGCGACGGCCGCCCTGAAGTGCTCCATGCCCTCGGCGAGGTCGCCCGCCCGTCCCGCGGTGTCGGCGAGCAGCGCCCGCACCAGCCCTTCCATCCACCGCGGCCCGCGCGCGACGGTCTCGGGAAGCAGCCGCGCCAGGTCGTGCCGTGCCTGCGCGTGGTCCCCGCTGACGACCGCCGCGCACGCCTCGTAAAGCTCGTCGAATCCGATCTCCATACCGGTAACGCTGCGGCACCGCGCGTCCCTGCGGCAGGTGACCGCCGTCCCTGCCCGCCCGGGAAGTCCGCCGGACAAAACACGAAAGCCGTTTCCCGAGTGGGAAACGGCTTTGTGGGATTCCGGTGGGCGTACCAGGACTTGAACCTGGGGCCTCATCCTTATCAGGGATGCGCTCTAACCGACTGAGCTATACGCCCGGGGCGTTGCCTTGAGGGGTTTTTCCCCTCGGCGACGAGAAGTGAGATTACCCCATCGTGGCGGGCAACGCGAACTGGGTTACTCGGCCTCCTTGAGGGTGACCTCGACGCCGCCGACGAAGTCCGAGGCGAGGTTGTAGATGACCGACCCGACCGTCGCCAGGGCGGTGATGAGCAGCACGTTCAGCGCGCCGATCAGCGCGGTGTAGCCGAGGATGCGGCCCGCCGAGAACCAGCTTCCGGCGTCGGTGCCGCCACCCGGGCTGCGGGTCGTCTCGTTGATCGCCTCGGTGATGGAGTCGAAGACGCCGAGCCCCGCAAGGATCATGTACAGGACGGTCACCGCGACGAAGAGCACGACGAAGCAGACAAGCGACATGATGAAGCTGAACTTCATCACCGACCACGGCTCGAACCGCGAGATCTGCAGGTGGGCCCGGCGCGGGTTCTTGCCGTCCGCGCCGCCGCCGGAGCCCGCCGCGGCCTTCAGCTTCGCGCTGAGCGCCGCCGCGGCCGACGCCACGGGCCGGTCGGTCGGCGGCTGACCCGCCGGAACCGCGTTCGGCGTCGGTCCCGGCTGCGCGGCCGCGGGCTGCGCCGGGGCGGGCCCGAACGCCGGGGCCCCCGCCCGGTCGGCGAAGACCGACGTGTTCGGCTCGGCCGCCGTCGCCCACGGCGGGTCGACGACAGTCTCGTTCACCGAGGACGAGTCCGCGGCCCCCACCGGCGCGGCGGCCGCGAGCGGGCCGTCGGACGACGCCACAGGGATGTCCGGGCCGCCCTTGCCGTCCCTCGTCACGTCCACGTTCGTCTCGGCCTTACCCGGGTCCGCCTTCGCGGCCGCCGCCTCGTCGCTCACAGAGCCCCCGGCAGCGCCGCCCTCGGGCGGGCCGCCTGCCCTGTTCTCGTTCTTAGAGGTCGTGCTCACGAGCTCTCATTTCCCTCGTCCCCCGGCTCGGCGTCCGCGGAGTCCTCGATCGACTCTACGATCGACTCTACGTTCCTCGCGATGGCGACCACGACGTCGCCCTCCGCGAGGTTGACGAGCCGGACGCCCATCGTCTGACGGCCGGACTGCTTGATCTCCCCTGCGCTGGTGCGGATCACACCACCGCTGGAGGTCATAGCAAATACCTCATCTTCCGGTCGGACCATAAGGGCTCCGACCAGGCGGCCGCGAGTTTGCACGATCTTAGCGGTCAGCACACCCTTGCCTCCGCGACCCTGGACGGGGTACTGCTCGGCGGGGGTCCGCTTGGCGTAGCCGCCCTCGGTGGCGATGAGGACCTCCTCGTCGCCGCCCTCCCGGATGACGTGGAGGTCGAGCACCTCCGCGCCCTCCTCGAACCGCATCCCGATGACGCCCCGGGTGTCGCGGCCCATCGGCCGCAACTGGTCGTCGTCGGCCTTGAAGCGGATCGACTGGGCCGCGGTGGACACCATGAGCAGGTCGTCCTCGGGGAAGGCGAGGCGCGCGGCGATGACCTCGTCGTCGTCCTTGAGGTCGATCGCGATCAGCCCCGCCGCGCGCGGCGAGTCGTAGGCCGACAGCGTCGTCTTCTTGACCATGCCGCCCTTGGTGGCGATCACCAGGTACGGGGCGACCTCGTAGTCGCGCAGGTCCATCACCTGGGCGATGGACTCGTCCGGCTGGAACGCCAGCAGGTTCGCGACGTGCTGGCCGCGCGCGTCACGCCCGGAATCGGGAAGCTCGTACGCCTTCGCCCGGTAGACCCGGCCCTTGTTGGTGAAGAACAGAATCCAGTTGTGCGTGGACGTCACGAAGAAGTGCTCGACGATGTCGTCCTGCTTCAGCTGGGCCCCGCGCACGCCCTTGCCGCCGCGCCGCTGCGCCCGGTACTGGTCGGTGCGGGTCCGCTTGGCGTACCCGGCCCTGGTGATCGTGACGACGACGTCCTCTTCGGCGATGAGGTCCTCGATGGACACGTCGCCGTCGAACGGGATGATCGCGGTCCTGCGCTCGTCGCCGAACTTCTCCACGATCGCCGCGAGCTCCTCGGCGACGATCGAGCGCTGCCGCTCGGGCGAGGCGAGGATGTCGTTGTAGTCGGAGATCTCGGCCATCAGCGACTCGTACTCGTCGAGGATCGCCTGGCGCTCGAGGGCGGCGAGCTTGCGCAGCTGCATGTCGAGGATCGCGCGGGCCTGGATCTGGTCGATCTCCAGCAGCGCCATCAGGCCCTGCTCGGCGTCCGACGCCGACGCCGACGCCCGGATGAGCGCGATGACCTCGTCGATCCGGTCGAGCGCCTTGAGCAGGCCGCGCAGGATGTGCGCGCGCTCCTCGGCCTTGCGCAGCAGGAACCGGGTCCGCCGGACGATGACCTCGACCTGGTGGGTCACCCACGAGCGGACGAACTGGTCGAGCCGCAGCGTGCGCGGCACCCCGTCGACCAGCGCGAGCATGTTCGCGCCGAAGGTCTCCTGGAGCTGCGTGTGCTTGTACAGGTTGTTGAGGACGACCTTGGCGACGGCGTCGCGCTTCAGCACGATCACCAGGCGCTGGCCGGTGCGGCCCGAGGTCTCGTCCTTGACGTCGGCGATCCCGGTCAGCTTGCCCTCGCGGACCAGCTCGGCGATCTTCAGCGCGAGGTTGTCGGGGTTCACCTGGTAGGGGAGCGAGGTGACGACGAGGCAGGTACGGCCCTGGATCTCCTCGACCTCGACCTCGGCCCGCATCGTGATCGAGCCGCGCCCGGTGCGGTAGGCGTCCTCGATGCCGCGGCGGCCGACGATCAGCGCGCCGGTCGGGAAGTCAGGGCCCTTGATCCGCTCGATCAGCGCGTCGAGCAGCTCCTCGTCGGACGAGCCGAAGTTCTCCAGGTACCACTTGACGCCCTCGGACACCTCACGCAGGTTGTGCGGAGGGATGTTGGTCGCCATGCCGACGGCGATGCCCGCCGACCCGTTGACGAGCAGGTTCGGGAACCGCGCCGGCATGACGTCCGGTTCCATCTGCTTGCCGTCGTAGTTCGGCGAGAAGTCGACGGTCTCCTTCTCGATGTCGCGCAGCAGCTCCATCGCCAGCGGCGCCATCCGGCACTCGGTGTACCGCATCGCCGCGGCCGGGTCGTTGCCGGGGGAGCCGAAGTTGCCCTGGCCGTCGACCATCGGGTACCGCATCGACCACGGCTGGGCGAGGCGGACGAGCGCGTCGTAGATGGAGGCGTCGCCGTGCGGGTGGTAGGAGCCCATGACGTCGCCGACGACGCGGGCGCACTTGAAGTACCCCCGGTCGGGACGGTACCCGCCGTCGTACATCGCGTACAGGACGCGCCGGTGCACCGGCTTCAGTCCGTCGCGCACGTCGGGCAGGGCCCGGCCCACGATGACCGACATCGCGTAGTCGAGATAGCTCTTGGCCATCTCGTCCTGGATGTCGACCGGTTCGACCCGGTCGTGGCCCTCGCTGGTCACCTCGGTCACTGCGAACCTCTTCTGCTGCGTCGTGAAGTAAGGAAACGTGTCTGGGGACCTGCCGGACTAGATGTCCAGGAAGCGGACATCCTTGGCGTTCCGCTGGATGAACGACCTGCGCGCCTCGACGTCCTCGCCCATGAGGACGGAGAACAGGTCGTCGGCCTGGGCCGCGTCGTCGAGGGTGATCTGGAGCAGGACGCGCCGGGCCGGGTCCATCGTGGTGGACCACAGCTCGTCGGCGTTCATCTCGCCGAGGCCCTTGAACCGCTGGACGCCGTCCTGGCTGCGCGGGTCGCGGCGGCCCGCCGCGATGCCGCGCTCGATGACCTGGTCGCGCTCCCGGTCGGAGTAGACGTAGTCGTACTCCGAGCCCGTCCTGTTCCACTTGATCTTGTACAGGGGCGGCTGCGCGAGGTAGACGTGGCCCGCCTCGACCAGCGGCTTCATGAAGCGGAACAGCAGCGTGAGCAGCAGGGTCCGGATGTGCTGGCCGTCGACGTCGGCGTCGGCCATCAGGATGATCTTGTGATAACGGAGCTTGGTGATGTCGAACTCGTCGTGGATGCCCGCGCCGAGCGCGGTGATCATCGCCTGGACCTCGGCGTTCTTCAGGACCTTGTCGATCCGCGCCTTCTCCACGTTCAGGATCTTGCCGCGGATCGGGAGGATCGCCTGGAAGCGCGGGTCGCGGCCGCCCTTGGCCGAGCCGCCGGCGGAGTCGCCCTCCACGATGTAGATCTCGGACTCGGCCGGGTCGGCGGACTGGCAGTCGCTCAGCTTGCCCGGCAGGGAGGTGGTCTCCAGCAGGCTCTTGCGCCGGGTGAGGTCGCGCGCCTGCCGGGCGGCGACGCGCGCGCGGGCGGCCTGGGTCGCCTTGTTGACGATCTCCTTGGCCTCGCCGGGGTTCGCCTCGAACCAGTCCTTGAGGTGGTCGTTGCAGGTCTTCTGCACGAACGACTTGGCCTCGGTGTTGCCGAGCTTGGTCTTGGTCTGGCCCTCGAACTGCGGGTCCGACAGCTTGATCGAGATGATCGAGGTCAGGCCCTCGCGGACGTCCTCGCCGGTGAGGTTGTCGTCCTTCTCCTTGAGCAGCTTCTGGTCGCGCGCGTAACGGTTGACGATGCTCGTCAGCGCGGCCCGGAAGCCCTCCTCGTGGGTGCCGCCCTCGGCCGTGTTGATCGTGTTGGCGAAGCTGTAGATCGACTCGGTGTAGGAGCCGTTCCACTGCATCGCGATCTCGACGGCGATCCCGTCGCCCTCGGCCTCGAAGTCGATGATCGTGTTGTGGACCGCGTCCTTCTTGGCGTTGATGTGCCGGACGAAGTCGGAGATGCCGCCCTCGTAGTGGTACGTGACGCTGAAGGGCTCGCCCTCGTCGGTCTCGTGGCCCTCGCGCTCGTCGATCAGCGTGATCGACAGGCCCTTGTTGAGGAACGCCATCTCCTGGAAGCGGCGGCTCAGGGTCTCGAAGCTGTACTCGGTCGACTCGAAGATCGACGGGTCGGCCCAGAAGGTGACGGTCGTGCCCGTCTCCTCGGTCTCCTCGTCCTTGCTCAACGGGGCCAGCGGCGCGCCGACCTCATACTGCTGGCGCCAGTGGAAGCCCTCGCGCTGGACGTCGACCTCGAGCCGGGTGGACAGCGCGTTGACGACGGCCGCGCCGACGCCGTGCAGACCGCCGGAGACCGCATAGGACTGGCTGTCGAACTTGCCTCCCGCGTGCAGCGTGGTGAGGACGAGCTGGACCGCCGGCACCTGCTCCACCGGGTGCAGTCCGACGGGGATGCCGCGGCCCCGGTCGAGGACGCTCACGCCTCCGTCGCGCCGCAGCGTCACCACGATGGTGTCGTTGAACCCGGCGAGCGCCTCGTCCACTGCGTTGTCCACGATCTCGTAGACGAGATGGTGAAGTCCTCGCTCACCGGTGGACCCGATGTACATGCCGGGCCTCTTGCGTACCGCTTCCAGACCTTCGAGGACCGTGATGGAACTAGCGTCGTACGACAAAGGGAAGCCTCCTGCCGGGGACACCCACCGCTTGCGCATGCCCCGTAACACGCGGTTTGGATGAATCACAGATGGCGCCGCCGTCATGTCCGATACGGAGCGCCATGCTCACGGTGCAGTGTCCTGAACCCGCGGTCAGTCTACAGGGTCAGGCTGACAAAAGTGGCGCTGACGGTCGCTGAGGTCGCGCCTGGCGGCCGAACGGGCCGGAACTGACATCCCCCTACGCGACCCGGGCCGTACTGGCGCGTACGAGGCGCTTGACAAACGCGCCGTGCACGTCCAGCGGACTTATCGGACAGGGGATTTCGGCGTACTTATTCGGTGTACTTATCGGACACGCCATTGCCCGGGACGGCGCTGCGCCTGCGGTCCCATGACCTTGACCCGCCGCACTGTGTTGTCGCCCAGTTCCTCGTTCAGCCGCCGCACAAGCTGCCCGGCGAGCAGCCGCACCTGCTGCGCCCACGCCGGGGAGTCGCACTCGACGGTCAGCTCGCCGTCGGCGAACGCGCCGGGACGGGTGTGCTCGGCGAGTTCGGGGCCCACGACGGCGGGCCAGTTCCCGAAGACCCTGCCGACGGCGGCGCGCTCGTCCCAGCCGCGCTCCGACAGCAGCTTCTTGATCCCCGCGCCGAACAGCTGCGGGCCGCCGCCGCGCGTCGGGTCGCGCGGGGCGTCGCGGCCGCGCTTGCGGCGGCGCTGGCCGGGGACCGACTGGCGTTTGGCCGCGTCGGCGCGCGCCTGGGCCAGGGCCTCGCGGGCCAGCTCGATCCCGGTCTTGGGCTTGTCCTCTGTGTTGGGCCTGTCCTCAGCCTTGGGCCTGTCCGCGGCCCGCCCGTCATCGGACACGGTCCACCTCCCCGGACGCGACGGAGTAGACGGCGCCCGTCAGCTCGACGGGGACGTCCTCGGGGACTGCCGCGGTGATCAGCACCTGCTCGGCGGGCGCGACCATCTCGGCGAGACGGCGACGGCGTCCTGAGTCGAGCTCGGCGAAGACGTCGTCGAGGATGAGGACGGGGTCGTCGCCGTCGGCGCGCAGCAGCTCGTAAGCCGCGAGGCGCAGGGCGAGCGCGAACGACCATGACTCGCCGTGGCTGGCGTAACCGCGCGCCGGGAAGTCGCCGAGTTTCAACAGGAGTTCGTCGCGGTGCGGGCCGACGACCGTGGTGCCGCGCGCCAGCTCCTGGCGGCGCGCCTCGGCGAGGCCCTCCAACAGATAGGAGACGAGTTCTCCACGGCCTGTGGAAAACTCGCCGGGGCCGTCGCCCTTGGAGAAGCGGTACTCCAGGCCCGCCCCCGCGCCCGGAGCGAGTTCCGCGTACGCCTTCTCCACAAGAGGGGACAAGGCGGCGACCAGATCGAGCCTCGCCGCCAGGAGTTCCGCGCCGACCTGGGCGAGATGGGTGTCCCACACGTCGAGGGTCGCCGCCAGCTCCGGCGTCAGGCCCCTGCGCTGCTGCGCCGCGCTCTTCAACAGGGCGTTGCGCTGCTTCAGCACGCGGTCGTAATCCGCCCGCACCCCTGCGAACCGCGGGGCGCGGGCGGTGAGGAGCTCGTCGAGGAAACGCCTGCGCTCGCCGGGATCGCCCTTCACCAGGGCGAGGTCCTCCGGCGCGAACAGGACGGTGCGCAGCATCCCCAGGATCTCGCGCGGCCTGGGGACCGGCGCGCGGTTCAGCCGCGCCCGGTTCGCCCGGCCGGGATTGATCTCCAGCTCGATCAGCGCCTCGCGGACGTCGCGGTGCACCTTCGCCCTGATGATCGCGCGCGGCGCGCCCTGGCGGACCAGCGGCGCGTCAGTCGCCACCCGGTGGCTGCCGTGCGAGGCGACGTAACCGATCGCCTCCACGAGATTGGTCTTGCCCTGCCCGTTCGGGCCGACGAACGCGCTGACGCCCGCGTCGAGAGGTACCTCTGCGACGGCATAGGACCTGAAGTCCGCGAGGGTCAGATGGGCGACGTGCACACCCATGAGTGTACGGCCGCCCCCCGAACGCGCCCGGGCTTCCCGAGGACTACTCCTTCACCACCGCGTGCCCGCCGAACTGGTTGCGCAACGCCGCCACGACCTTCATGGCGGGGGAGTCGTCCTGCCGGGACGCGAAGCGCGCGTACAGGGACGCGGTGATCGCGGGCAGCGGAACCGCGTGGTCGACCGCGGCCTGGATCGTCCAACGGCCCTCGCCGCTGTCGGCCGCGTAACCGCGGATGTCCTTGAGCTCGGGGTCCTCGGCCAGCGCCCGGTTCAGCAGGTCGAGCAGCCACGACCGGATGACCGTGCCCTCCTGCCAGCTCTTGAACGTCGCGGGGACGTCCGTCACGATCCCCGACGCCTTGATCAGCTCATAGCCCTCGGCGAAGGACTGCATCATGCCGTACTCGATGCCGTTGTGGACCATCTTCACGAAGTGGCCCGCGCCGACCTCGCCGCTGTGCACGAAGCCGAACTCGCCCTCCGGCTTCAACGTGTCGAACACCGGCTGCGCCTTGGCGACGTCGTCAGCGTCACCGCCGACCATGAGCGCGTAACCGTTCTCCAGGCCCCACACGCCGCCGGACACGCCGCAGTCGACGAACCCGATGCCCTTGGCCTTCAACTCGGCCGCGTGCCGCTGGTCGTCCACATAGTGCGAGTTGCCGCCGTCGACCACGAGGTCACCGGGGGACAGCAGCTCCGCCAGCTCCTCGATCGTCGCCTGCGTCGGCGACCCCGCCGGCACCATCACCCACACCACCCGCGGTGCGGGCAGCCGCTCCACCAGCTCCGCGAGCGACCCCACGTCACCGAGCGCCGGATCGCGGTCATACCCGACGACCGTATGGCCGCCGCGCCGCAACCGCTCGGCCATGTTCCCGCCCATCTTGCCCAGCCCGACGAGTCCGAGTTCCATGCCACTCCTCACAGGAAAGGGCCCTCCACCCCGAGGACCGTCCCACCCTTATGGGAACCCACGCGGGAAACCCCCCCAAGGCTAGTCCTACCCCGTTTATCTGCCCTCCCTCCGGCCCTGGGGGCCTACGGGCGGGCTGGTGATCGGGCGCTTCGCGATCCTGGGCTGCCCCTCCGGCCCTGGGGGGCTGTGTTTGCTGGCCCGCCCTCCGGCCCGGGGGGGCCTACGGGCAGGCTGTGATCGGGCGCTTCGCAAACCTGGGCTGCCCCTCCGGCCCTGGGGGCCTCCGGGGCAGCCCAGGGCGCCCGATCACGCGCCGCCCCGTGCCTAGCGGCACTCCCTCAAACCCCCGACCGCGCCGCCCCCGCGCCTAGCGGCGCTCCCTTCAACCCCAAGCGCGCTGCACCCGCGCCTAGCGGCGCTCCGTTCACCCCCCGACCGCTCACCCCCCGACCGCGCCACCCCCGCGCCTAACGGCACTCCGTTCGCCCCCCGACCGGGCCGCGCCCGCGCCTAACGGCACTCCCTCAACCCCCGACCGCGCCACCCCGCGCCCGACGGCGCTCCCTCAACCCCCGACCGGACCGCGCCCACGCCCGACGGCGCTCCCTCAACCCCCCGAGCGCGCCGCACCCGCGCCTAGCGGCGCTCCCTCAACCCCCGGCTTGTTCGGGCCGCGCCTAGCGGCATTCCCTGAAAGCCCGAGTGCGGTGTGACCACGCATGGCGGCGCTCCCCCCAGCCCCCGGGCCGTTCGGGGCGCGCAGGGCAGCGCTGCGCTACCCCCAACGCGTCGGGGGTAGCGCCGGGCGGCGCGGCCCCCGAAACCCGGCCCGTTCCGGCCGTCACGATCCCTGAAACCCCGTCGCCAGGGGCTGCGCCCTCTCCCACCCCCACAGCAAGCCGCCGAGGCTCCCCGGCCTCTGGTCACCCGGGCCAAGGCTTCCCAAACCCCATACGGCAGGCCACCCCGATTCCCAAGAACCCGGTCGTGCGACGGCCGGGCCTCTTGCTTCCCTCGCAGTCCCGAAGGGACTGCGAGGGACTCAGCACGCCGACCACGTGACGGGCCTCCTGAAGAACCGGGGGCCTCGGAGACCTGCCCCGGCGGGGTAGGCGGCCTCAGTTTGCCCCGGAGGTTTTCCCAAGGGCTCCAGAGGTTTTCCCAAGGGCTGTGGATAGGCCGACGCCGTACTGCCCCGGGTCAACGACGCCCCGACTCCGCCGCACGACGCGCCCTCCCCTGTGAAAAGGCGTACGGGCTTCGCCGTCCCCACACATCCCCAAGGCACGTCCTGGAGGAGCTGTTCGCTCCCGCACGTCCCGGTCGGGTTAGGGCCGTTCCTCCCGCACGGCCCGGTGGGGACAGGCTGCCTGTCCGTTAAGGCCCGGAAGGGCGACTCCTCCCGCGCGGCCCGGTGGAGGCGGGCTGCCTGTCTGTTAAGGCCCGGAAGGGCGACTCCTCCCGCGCGGCCCGGTGGAGGCGGGCTGCCTGTCTGTTAAGGCCCGGAAGGGCTATTCCTCCCGCGCGGCACGGCGGGGAGGGGGTGTTTGTCCTTTGGGGCCCGGAAGGGCGTTTCTTCCCTCGCAGTCCCGAAGGGACTGCGAGGGAAGTTCAAGGCGGGGGGTGTGGTCGGCCGGGTGTTGTCCACAGGGTGTCCAAATGTGGGTCCAACTGGCGAGACGACTGGTTGTGCAGTCGACTTCTACACATAGTTATCCACAGATCGGCGGGGGCTGTGGACAACCGGAGTTATCCACAGGGTCAGCCGGAGAGCCTCACGGGCATGATCAAGTAGCGATAGGTCGGGGTTCCGTCGTCGACGGGCTTGCCCGTGAGGACGGCGGGCTTGGTGGGCGTGGTGAACGACAGCCGCGCGGTGTCGGAGCCGATGTGGGAGAGCCCGTCGAGGACGTACTGGTGGTTGAAGGCGATGTTGATGTCCTCGCCCTCCAGCGTCGCCTCAAGGGCCTCGACTGCCTGGGCCTCGTCCCCGGTCCCGGCCTCGAGCACGACCTCCCCCTGGCTGAACTGGAGCCGCACAGGGGTGTTCCGCTCGGCGACCAGCGACACCCGCTTGAGCGCGTCGACGAACTGGGACGTCTGAACCTCCGCATACCCGGCGTATTCGGCGGGGAAGAGCGAGCGGTACTTCACGAAGTCGCCGTCGAGCAGGCGCGACGTCGTCTTGCGGCCGCCGCCCTCGAAGCCGATCATGCCCTCGCCCTGGCCGTCGGCCCCGCCGCCGAGCGAGATCTTCACCTCGGCGCCCGAGGTCAGCGACTTGGCGGTGTCGGCGAGGGTCTTCGCCGGGATCAGCGCGACGCCGGCCCTGTCCGGGGTGTCGGGGGTCCACTTGAACTCCCGTACCGCGAGCCGGTACCGGTCGGTGGACGCCAGCGTGACGGTGTCGCCCTCGATCTCGACCCGGACGCCGGTGAGCATCGGGATCGTGTCGTCCCGGCCCGCGGCGATCGCGACCTGGGCGACGGCCGCGGCGAACTCGTCGCTGCCGACCACGCCCGCGACCGGCGGGAGCTGCGGCAGCGACGGGTAGTCCTCCACAGGCATCGTCTGCAGTGTGAACTTCGCCGACCCGCACTGGAGCATGACCTTCGCCCCGTCGGTGGTGACGTCCACAGGGTGGGGAGGGAGCGCGCGGCAGATGTCGGCGAGCAGCTTCCCGCTCACCAGGGCCGTGCCGGGCTCCTGCCCGCCGATGGAGACCGAGACCTCCGCGGACGTCTCGTAGTCGAAGGCCGACAGCGTCAGGCTCTCCTCGGTGGCCTCCAGCCGCATGCCGGCCAGCACCGGAACGGGGGGCCGCGCCGGGAGCGTCCTGGCCGTCCAGGCCACCGCCTCGGCGAGGGCGTCACGGTCGATGCGGAACTTCAACGGGACCCGCCTCCTTGATCGTTGATGGTTTTGGCTGAGGGCTCCTCGGGAACATGATCCACAAGGCCCTAACTGGTTCTGGCTTTTCCTTGTTCAGTTGTAGACATAGAGCAGTCGTAGTAGTAGGGCCTGTGGAAACCGTGGATAACCCATGGTCCCCCTGCTCAGGACCACTTTTTCATCCACAGGGCCTGGGGATGACGACCTGTGGAAAACCGGGGCCCCTGTGGACGGCGAAAAGTTGTCCACACCGCGTCCACAGGCAGACCCCCACTTGTCCACAAGTTCTCCACAGTTCTATCCACAGCCCTTAATGCGAGTCGCGGTAAATCCTGACATATGCCTACGACAATCTGAGGTCCCCCGACCTGTGGAAACCTCGGTTTCCACACCCAATTCACAGGCTGAGGCGACTTTTCCACAGGTTATCCACCGCCCCGTCCACAGCCTTTCCGAATACCGAACGGTACTGTCCACAGCTCATCCACAGCCCACACCAGGTTATCCACACGTTGTCCCCAACGTGGTCCACAGGCCCATCCCCACCCCCACCCCTCTCCTCCCGCCCCCCTTCAGCCCCCTCACCCACCCCCAACCCCCCACCACCAGCCAAAACCCCCACCCCCACCCTCCCAATCTCCCGCCCCCCACCCCCAAACCCCCCTCCCTCCCCTCCCCCCAGCCCCCGTCCCCACCCCACCGACCCCTGTGGAAATCCCCACCCCCGACTTATCCACAACCCCCACCCCCTCTTCCCCACACCCCCACCCCAACCCTCCTCCTCCACCCCGCCACCCCCCTCCCCAAGACTTATCCACACCCCCCGACCCCCTTCCCACACCCACCCAGAACCCCCACCCCCGGGTTATCCACACCCCCACCGCACCCACGCCCCACGACTCCGCGCCACCAGCCCAACCGACCCCAGCCGCCTCCCCAGATCCGGCCTGTAACGATGCCCCTCCCCGCACCACTACCTAGTAAGAGCGCGGGGCAGCGCACGAACTGGGACAACGGGCAGGCGCAGCATGAGGCGGAACATGAGTCGAAAGAGCAAGAGCCCAAGCGGGCCCGACCCTCCCGCACCCGACGCGAGCAGGCGAGGCGGGAGCTCGGCGAGGCTTGGGCGCGAGGGCGAGGGCGGGGGAGAGGGCGGGGGAGATAGGGCGGTAGGCGTCGGATGCTGGGGAGCAAGACCGGGGAGGACGCGTCGGCCTCGAAAGCCCTGGGGAACGCGGCTTGGCGCGGGGCGCTGGGGAGACCCTTGGGACGTCTGGGATCGCGCGAGCTAATGAGCATCGGCCCGTTGGCCGTGCTGGCAACCTCGCCTCAGCGCTGCGCTTCTAGCCGGGGTCGCCTGGGACCGCGGGGCCTGGGGCAGGGACTGGACGAGCGGGGGTGGGTGAGCCTTAGGGCTCACGGACCCTGGGCGAGCAGAACCTGAGAGTGGACGGGGTGCGGGCCGGGCCACAAGACCAGCGGCAGGAACATCACCACCACGTGAGAGGGGACGGGGTGCGGGCGGGGCGGGCCTAGCGGGGCTCGGGCCTGTGAGCAGGGAAAGGTGGTCTTGGGACCTGGGGGATTAGGCGAGCAAGACCGGGAAGCGGCAAGACCGGGAAGGTACGGGAGGAGGGGCGGGGCCTAAGGAATCGCGGGGAGGGACTGGAAGCGCGGGAGGGGCGCTAGGCGGGAGCTTGGCGCGGCCTGGAGTGAGGGAGGGGAATGGGGCGAGGGGCGTCGGGTGCCGGGAGCGGACGCAGGGGCCTGGGGCGGGCGCGGAGCCTGAGGTAGACGCGGGGCGCGGGGCGTCGGGTGCCGGGGAACGGGACCGGGAAGGACGCGGGGGCCTGAGGCGGGGAGGGGAGCGGGGGCGTCGGGTGCCGGGTGCCGGGTGCCGGGAAGCGAGTCCGGGCGCGGACGCGGGGCCTGGGGCGGACGCGGGGCCTGAGGTGGGAGCGGGGCGCGGGGCGTCAGGCGCCGGGAGCGGACGCGGGACCTGGGCGGGACCTAGGCCGGGGGAGGGGAGGGGGGAAAGGGAGGGGTTAGGGGCGGGTTTGTTGTTTTATGCGGGAGGTCAGTTCGGTTACCTGGTTGTAGATGGAGCGGCGTTCGGCCATGAGGGAGCGGATTTTGCGGTCGGCGTGCATGACCGTGGTGTGGTCGCGGCCGCCGAACTGGAGTCCGATTTTGGGGAGGCTCATGTCGGTGAGTTCACGGCAGAGGTACATGGCGATCTGGCGGGCGGTGACCAGGACGCGGGAGCGGGAGGCGCCGCACAGGTCGTCGATCTCGATGCCGAAGTAGGTCGCGGTCTGGGCCATGATCATGCCGATGGTGATCTCGGAGCTGTCAGAGTCGGGGATCAGGTCCTTGAGGACGATCTCGGCGAGGCGCAGGTCGACGGACTGGCGGTTCAGGCTCGCGAAGGCCGTGACGCGGATCAGCGCGCCCTCGAGCTCGCGGATGTTGGTGGAGATCTTCGTGGCGATGAACTCGAGCACGTCCGGCGGCGCGGCGAGGCCCTCCTGGACCGCCTTCTTGCGCAGAATCGCGATGCGTGTTTCCAGCTCGGGGGGCTGCACGTCTGTGATCAGACCCCACTCGAAGCGGTTGCGCAAGCGGTCTTCCAGCGTGACGAGCTGCTTGGGGGCCCGGTCCGAGGAGATCACGATCTGCTTGTTGGCGTTGTGGAGCGTGTTGAAGGTGTGGAAGAACTCTTCCTGCGTCTGCTCTTTGCCCTCGAGGAACTGGATGTCGTCGACGAGCAGGATGTCCACCTCGCGGTATCTGCGGCGGAAGCCCTCGGCCTTGCCGTCGCGGATCGCGTTGATGAAGTTGTTGGTGAACTCCTCGGAGCTGACGTACCGGACGCGGGCTCCGTCGAAGAGGCTGCGGGCGTAGTGGCCGATCGCGTGCAGCAGGTGGGTCTTGCCGAGGCCGGACTCGCCGTAGATGAACAGCGGGTTGTACGCCTTGGCCGGCGACTCGGCGACGGCGACGGCCGCGGCCTGCGCGAACCGGTTGCTCGCGCCGGTGACGAAGGTCTCGAAGGTGTACTTCGGGTTGAGCCGCGCCGCCTCGATCGACCCCTTGACGGGGCTGGTCGAGCCGCCCTGCTGCCAGGGCGCGGGCGTCGGGACGGACTCGGAGGCCGGTTCGACGGGAGGGGGCGCGAACCCCGCGGACGTGAACGGCTCGGGCTGCGCCCCCCCGAACGTGTGCCCGGAAAGATGGGACGGCGGCGCGGGCGGGGCGGCCTGCGGCGCGCCCTCCTGTGGATAACCCACATCCTGTGGATAACTCACGGAACCCGTGCTGAAAAGGCCATCGTCCTGTGGATAACGTTGTGGATCTTCGACCGGCCTGCCCCCCGGAGGCGAGGGACGCGGCGGCTCGGGCGCGGCGGGCTCCTCATAGCGCGGCGCGGGCTGCGGCTCGGCCTGGGGACGCGCCTGCGGGAACGGCTCGGGCTGCGCCTGCGGGAACTGCGGCGGCTGCGGCTGGGGCGGCGTGGGCGCGGGGGAGTAGGCCGGCGGCGCGGACTGCTGCGGGGCCGGCGGCTGCCGGGAGATGTCGGGCTGGACGGTCAGCACGACGCGGATGGGGGTGCCGAGCTCCTGGGAGAGCGTCGTCTCGATCAGGGACGTGACACGCTGTTCGAGGGTCTTCTTCGCGAAGTCGTTGGGGACGGCGAGCAACGCCATCCCGTCGAAGATCCCGATGGGACGGGTGACGCCAAGCCACGCGCGCTGGTGGGCGGGGACTTCGGGGAGCGCGTCCACGGAACGGGTCCACAGGGCTTCGAGGTCCTGTCCGTCCACGTGCGCCTCCCCCCGGATTCCGTGCCTTCGACGTCCCGGCCCGGCGTCCTCGCGCTGGCTGTTCGCTGCGCTGCTCAGGGGGACTTTCGCGGAACGGGAGCCCCTACTCTCTCACGATTCATCCACAGGTTTGTCCACATGCTGTGTATAACCTTCGGGGCAGTGGTACGGACCGCCAGAACCCGGTCTCCGTTTGACCCGACACCCCGCCAGAACGTAACGTTCTAAGGTCGAGTCGCATCGATGTTGGTGACGCGTGCCCGCATCTGACCCGTCGCGCTCCAGGGGCTCCGCTCAGGGCCTGCTTCGAGGGAACGTGCCGGGTAGTCCGAGGGCGGGCCCCCGCTGCGAGGGACCAGACGTGCCCGCGATGCGATCCAGCCAGGCGCCCGGCTTACCCGTCGGACGTCCACGTCAGAGCAGCAGGAGCCAGTTGTGAGCAAGCGTACTTTCCAGCCGAACAACCGTCGTCGCCACAAGAAGCACGGCTTCCGGCTGCGCATGCGCACCCGTGCCGGCCAGGCGATCCTCGCCGCGCGCCGCCGCAAGGGCCGCGCGCGCGTCGCGGTCTGACCCCGTCGCGTCCCAGAAGACGGGTTCGCGCACATGCTGCCGTCCGGCCACCGGATGCGGCGGCGCCACGAGTTCACGCTGGCCGTCCGGCGCGGTTACCGCGCGGGGCGGCCACGTCTCGTTGCGCACCTTCTTCCCGGTGGCAATGGCGAGGGGAACTCTCTGGCGGGCTTCATCGTCTCCAAGGCGGTGGGCAATTCCGTCGTCCGCAACAGGGTGGAGCGGCGGCTGAGGCATCTGGTCCGCGCGCGGCTCGACCTGCTGCCTCCGGGTAGCCTGCTCGTGGTGCGCGCGAACCCCCAGGCGGCGGCCGCGCCCTCCGACGAACTGGCCAGGGACCTCGACCGGGCCCTGGCCAAGGTGCTGCGGCAGTCGGGCGACTCTCGGCGGTAAGGGGCGGTGATGAACGACAGACCGGGTCCGGTCGCATGGGTGCTCATCGCCTTCGTGCGCGGTTACCGCAAGGTGATCAGTCCGATGCTGCCTCCGACGTGCCGGTTCGCGCCGTCGTGCAGCGCGTACGGCCTTGAGGCGCTCCAGGTGCACGGGGCTTTTTACGGCACCTGGCTGATCATCCGGCGTATCGCCCGTTGTCATCCATTTCACCCCGGCGGGTACGATCCCGTGCCTGCACACCGTGCAGAAACCGGCCGTGCCGACAGTCGCGCAGACAAAGGCAGCGGCGGGGACGCCGCAGACAGCAGGACCGCCGCAGACAGTTCGGCTCACGAGCCTTCAGATTCGCTAGGAGCATCCGGTGACGCTTGATCCGCTGTACCGGGCCGTGGCGTGGATCCTCGTCCAGATCCACTCCGGCCTGAGCCACATCGTCGACCCCGACAGCGGGTGGGCGTGGGGTGGCTCGATCGTGCTGCTCACCGTGCTCATGCGGATCTTGATCTTCCCGCTGTTCGTGAAGCAGATCCAGTCGTCGCGCAAGATGGCGGCGCTGAACCCGCAGATGCAGGTGCTGCGCAAGAAGTACAAGAACGACAAGCAGCGCCTCAACCAGGAGATGATGAAGCTCTACCAGGAGAACGGGGCCAACCCCATCTCCGGGTGTCTTCCCCTCCTCGTGCAGTTCCCGATCTTCATCTCGCTGTTCCAGGTCCTCAACAAGATCGCCAACGCCAAGCCCGGCAACGGCAGCCACGGCATCACCCCGGAGCTCGTGGAGAGCGCCAAGAGCGCCAACATCTTCGGCGCGCACATCTCCGACAGCTTCATCGGCGCCTGGGGCAACGACCCCAAGTCCATCACCGCGCTGATCGTCTGCGCCGTGTTCGTGATCGTCTCCTCCACGACGACGTTCCTGACGATGCGCGCGTCGATGAAGCGCCAGCCGGCCATGGACCCGGACAACCCGATGGCGTCCGCGCAGAAGATGATGGTCTGGCTCGCGCCGATCTTCGGTCTGTTCGGCCTCGGCTTCCCGCTGGGCGTCCTGCTCTACTGGGTCACCTCCAACGCCTGGACCCTGGCCCAGTCGCACTACATCTACAAGCGCTACCCGATGCCCACCGGCGCCGACGACAAGAACGGCGCGACGCCGTCGTCGGGCAAGGGCGGCCCGGCCAAGAAGGAGGCCCCCTCGACGGGCGGCCTGCTGAAGAAGCGCCGCGCCGAGGAGGCCGCCGCCGCGGCCGAGATCCGCAAGGAGCCGGCAGTCCGCAAGCAGCCGGTCCGGCAGCCCCGCAGCAAGCGTTCCGGATCATCCAAACGCTGACATACCCCGCGTTACGGGCCGGACGGTCACCCGACCGTCCGGCCCGCGCGTTTTCCGGGACCTGGCGGGCTGGGGGGATTCGTCCGATCACGTGCGGAAAACCCGGCAAAGCCCTACGCCGTCAGGGGGCCGGTGCTGTCGCAGGCGGTGCCCGGCACGCTGTATCGTCTCGTACAGTCCGTAGGCGTCGTACGGGCGCAGGTAACGAGCTGGTGAGGAGGCACGGGTGGCGGAAACCGCAGCGCCGGACATCGAAGCGCTGGAGCAGGAGGGCGACATCGCGGCCGACTACATCGAGGGCCTGCTCGACATCGCCGACTACGACGGCGACATCGACCTCGACGTCGAAGGCGAACGCGCCCTCGTGTCCGTCGTCGGCAACGGGCTGGAAGAGCTCGTCGGCCAGCGCGGCGAGGTGCTCGAGGCGCTCCAGGAACTCACCAGGCTCGCCGTCCACCGGCAGACCGGAAACCGCACCCGCCTGATGCTCGACGTCGGCGGCTACCGCGAACGCCGTCGCGCGGAGCTGACCAAGCTCGGCCAGGAGGTCTCCGAGGAGGTCAAGCGCACGGGCAAGCCGAAGCCGCTGGCCCCGATGACCCCGTTCGAGCGCAAGATCGTGCACGACGCGATCGCCGCGGCGGGGCTGCGCAGCGAGTCCGAGGGCGAAGAGCCCGAGCGTTACGTGGTGGCGTACGCCTCCTAAAAAGACGATCGTGAACGACGCGGCCCCCGAACCTGGAACCAGGTTCGGGGGCCCGTTGTCTTCCACGCCTGCTACAGGATCCCGTCGCGGCGGTCCTCCTCCGCGCGGATCTCGTCGGCTCGGCGAAGCGTCGCCGCGTCCTCCTCTGAGATGGGGACGACGGCGCGGCGCGGACGGACGTAGAGCAGTGTGAAGGCGATGCCGGCGGCGCCGCAGACCATGAGGATCCAGCCGATCGCGTTGATGTCGACCCCGCTCAGCGAGAAGTCCAACGCGAAGGCGAAGATCGCCCCGATCGCGATCAATGTCAGTCCGACCCCGATGCCCATGCTTCCTCTCCCTGGATCTCGTCCTAGGGAGGATGTACCCGTTTGGCGAGAAATATGCGTGTCGGTGGTTCACCGCGTTACTCAGCGGTGCGGCGCATGTGGAACCATCGTGGATTGTGGGGAAGAAAGATGACTGACCAAGCCGTCCCGTCCGAACCCGTTCCCGCAGTCGCCCGGGAGGTCTTCGGACCCGCGCTTCCCCAGGCAGAGAGATACGTGGAACTGCTGGCCACCGCCGGTGTCGAGCGCGGGCTCATCGGGCCGCGCGAGGTCGGCAGGCTGTGGGAACGGCATGTGATCAACTGCGCGGTGCTGAGCGAGGCGGTCGCCGAAGGCGCGTCCGTCGTGGACATCGGGTCGGGCGCCGGGCTTCCCGGACTCGTCCTGGCGATCGCGCGGCCCGACCTCGACGTCACCCTCCTCGAGCCGTTGCTGCGGCGGACGACGTTCCTGAACGAGGCGGTCGAGGAGCTCGGCGTGAAGAACGTCACGGTACGGCGGGGGAGGGCCGAGGAGGTCGTCCGGGAGTTCGCCGTCGACGTCGTCACCGCCAGGGCCGTCGCGCCGCTCGACCGTCTCGCGCGCTGGGGACTGCCGCTATTGCGGCCCGGAGGGGAACTCCTCGCACTCAAGGGAGAGCGCGCGGCGACCGAACTGGACGAAGCGGAGGCGGTTTTGCGCAAGATGGGTGTGCGTACGGCTGAACTCCTGCTGGTCGGTCAAGGTAAGGTCGATCCGCCGACCACGCTCGTTCGGCTGGTCGCCGAACGGCCCCCCGAGCGCGGGGGCAGCAAGTCCAAGCAGCGGAAGGGTCACCGGTCCCGCCATGACTGAGCCCTCTTCGACTAAGGAGACCGCGGTGGAGCCGTCATCAGGTCACGCGTTCAGCATGCAGGGGACCGCGGAGACGGCTTCCGTCGAGCCGCGGATGGAGACTGAGGCGCCCATGGATTCACGTGAAACATTCGTGCCGCAGCCGAGCCCTCCCACGGACACCCCCATCGCCCGAGCCGCCGCGGCCGCCCTCGAGGTGATGGCCCAACGCGGCGACCGCGAATGGCCGAGGCCCGCGCGGACCCGCGTCATCACCGTCGCCAACCAGAAGGGCGGCGTCGGCAAGACCACCACCTCGGTGAACCTCGCGGCCGCGCTGGCGATGCACGGCGCGCGCGTCCTCGTCGTCGACCTCGACCCGCAGGGCAACGCCTCGACGGCGCTCGGCGTCGACCACCACGCCGACGTGCCGTCCATGTACCACGTGCTGATCGAGGACATGCCCCTTGAGGACATCGTCGTCGCCTCGCCGGAGCTGCCCAACCTGTGCTGCGCCCCCGCGACGCTCCACCTGGCCGGCGCGGAGATCGAACTCGTCTCGAAGGTAGCCCGCGAATCCCGGCTCCGCCGCGCGCTTGACGCCTACGACAAGACCCGGTTCGACTACGTCATCATCGACTGCCCGCCGTCGCTCGGGCTGCTCACCCTCAACGCCCTCGTCGGCGGGGACGAGCTGCTCATCCCGATCCAGTGCGAGTACTACGCGCTCGAGGGGCTCAGCCAGCTGATCGGCACCGTCGACCTCGTCACCTCGCACCTCAACCAGACGCTCAACGTCTCGACGATCCTCCTCACCATGTACGACGCGCGGACCAGGCTCGCCTCGCAGGTGGCCGAGGAGGTCAGGTCGCACTTCGGGGAGACCGTGCTCAAGACGGTCATTCCCCGGAGCGTCCGGGTGTCCGAAGCGCCCAGCTATGGGCAGTCCGTCATGACCTACGACCCGGGCTCCACCGGCGCCCTCGCCTACAGCGAGGCGGCGTCCGAGATCGCCCACCGCTGGGCCGGAGTCGCGTCGTGAGCAGCACCGCGTACGTCAACGGGGGAAGGTCATGAGCGCATCACGTCAGCCGCGCGGGCTGGGCAAAGGGCTCGGCGCGCTGATCCCGACGGCCCCGGTCGTCACGCCCGCCCCGACGCCGCCCGTGGCCGCCGCCGCGCCGGGTGGATCGTCGGTTCTGCCGGAACTCGTGCCCGTCGACGGCGCGCGGTTCACCGAGCTGCCGATCACGTCGATCAGCCCGAACCCCCGCCAGCCCCGGACGCACTTCGACGAGGAGGCGCTCGAGGAGCTTGCGGCGTCGATCTCGCTCGTCGGGCTGCTGCAGCCCGTCGTCGTCCGGGAGCTCTCGCCGGACACGCCGTTCGAGCCCGCGCGGTACGAACTGATCATGGGGGAGCGGCGGTGGCGGGCCTCCCAGCGCGCGGAACTGCGCAAGATCCCCGCGATCATCCGGGAGACGTCAGACGACGACCTCCTGCGCGACGCGCTGCTGGAGAACCTCCACCGGCAGCAGCTCAACCCGCTTGAGGAGGCTGCGGCCTACCGTCAACTCCTCGACGACTTCGGCGCGACGCACGAGCAGCTCGCCGCGAAGATCGGACGGTCCCGTCCGCACATCACCAACACGCTTCGGCTGCTCGGCCTGCCGCCCGCGGTGCAGCGGCGGGTCGCGGCGGGGGTCCTCAGCGCGGGGCACGCGCGGGCGCTGCTCGGGCTGACGAACCAGGAGGCCATGGAGGCGCTCGCCACGCGGATCGTCGCGGAGGGGCTTTCGGTTCGGGCGGTTGAGGAGATCATCGCGCTGCGGGAGGCCGAGGAGCCCGTCACGGCGGCGCCGTCGCGTCGGCCGGTGCGCAAGCCGACCGCGCCCGGGCTCGAGGACATCGCGAACCGGCTGAGCGAGCGGTACGAGACCAAGGTGCGGGTCGACCTCGGGTCCCGCAAGGGGAAGATCATCGTGGAGTTCGCGACCCTTGAGGACCTGGACCGCATCCTGTCGACCATGGCGCCGGACCCGCCCGCGCCGTCCTGACCTCCCCCCTCCTCGCACAGGGGCCCTTCCTCGCTTTGGGGAAGGGCCCCTGTCTTGTCTCCCGGGGGTCCTGAGCGCGGCGTGGACGGGACGGTGAGCATGATCGGGTACCGGGGGAGGGTTCGGGCGGTAGGAGCCGTAGGGGCGGGCTCAGGCCCTTGGTCCGGCACAAGGCGTCGTGGACGTGCCTTGCGGGCCGGGGTTCGATGTTTCACGTGAAACAGCCGACTTAGGGGCCTTGATGTTTCACGTGAAACTGCGGGTTCAGAGCCTGGGGAGGAGCTGGGGGATGGTCAGGCGGGCGGCCTGGAGGGCGAGGGGGAGGAGGCTGGTCTCGGTCATGCCCGGCGCGACGTTGACCTCGAGGAGGTGCGGGGTGCCGTCGGGGGTGACGATGAGATCGGTGCGGGACAGGTGGCGGAGCCCCAGCGCGCGGTGGGCGGTCAGGGCGGCGTCGCGGGCCTTGGCGGCGGCGTCGGGGGAGAGGCGGGCCGGCGTGATGAACTCGGTCTGCCCCGCGGTGTACCTGGCCGTGTAGTCGTAGCGCTCGCCAAGCGGGATGATCTCGACGGCAGGGAGGGCCGTGGCGACCCCGTCGACCTCGACGACGCTCACCGCGACCTCGGTGCCGGTGATGAACCGCTCGATCAGCGCGGCGTCCCCGTAGGAGAAGCAGCCGACCATCGCGGCCGGAAGCTCCGCCGCGTCACGCACGACGGACGCGCCGAGGGCCGACCCCCCGCGCGTCGGCTTCACGAACAGCGGCAGCCCGAGCTTCGCGACGATCGCCGCGAGCACCGCCGACGCGCCGAGATCACGGAACGCCTCCTTCGGCAGCGTCACCGACTCCGGCGTCTCAAGCCCCGCGGCCCGCACGACGGCCTTCGCCGTCGGCTTGTCCCACGCGAGCCGACAAGCGTCCGGCCGCGCCCCCACATAGGGGACCCCCAACAGCTCAAGCACCTCACGAATCGACCCGTCTTCCCCCTCCGCCCCATGCAGGACGGGAAAAACAAGATCCGGCGGATCCTCCACCAGCAGCGGCAGCAACCCCGCGTCAGCCTCACGGATCTCCACCTGGAAACCCGCCCCCTTCAACGCGTCCGCCACCCGACGCCCCGAACTGAGCGACACCTCCCTCTCAAAGGACATGCCGCCGGCCAACACGATCACCCGTTCCATACCCAGGACCCTAACCCCGCCCACCCCACCCAACCCCCGCCACCCCCACCCACCCAACCCCTCCCCACCCGACCTCCGAGCCCCCACCCCACCCCCGCCACCCACCCAAGCCCTCTCCACCCCACCACCCTCCAAGCCCCACACCCCAAAGAACGCCCACCCCACCCCGCCCCTCTCCCCGCCAACCCCTAGAACGCCGTCCCGACCTCGCCCCCCGCAACCGCCTAGCGCCCACCCACCCCGCCCCGAAGATCTGGGTACGAACGGATCTCCACCCGACCACACAGCCCTCAGGCCAACTGGACCCCCACCACCCACCCGTCGGACGAGCCCGCTCCCCAAGACCCCAAGCCGAGCTGCCTCACGTCCATCTCCTACCAACGGCCCGAGACACCCCACACCACACCCCGAAGCACACACCCGTCTGACCCACCCGACCCCAGGCCCCACCCCACGAGCTTCGCCCTATTCTTCGTCGCCCGTCGCCCGTCGCCCGTCGCCCGTCGCCCGTCGCCCGTCGCCCGTCGCCCGTCGCCCGTCGCCTGCGGCCCCGCGGCCCAACCCCAGCGCCACCGCACGAGGTTCGTTCGCCATCATCCCCGAGGCACTGCGCGAGACCCTCGCCCGGTTGCGCGCGGAGAAGCGGTGCGTGAAGTTCCTCCCGCAGCCGCAGCCGCAGCCGCAGCCGCAGCCGCAGCCGCAGCCGCAGCCGCAGCCCGCAGTCCTTCGGTCGCCGGACCGTCACCAGTCGCCCCGGGGCCCACAGCCCGGCTGCCCCCGGCCCCGCCGGGCGCGCTCATCCCGTGGCCCATAACCCCGCCTCCCATCTTCAATCGAGTACAGACCAGCCACCTGACGCGCTCACCCAGCCGAGAGCCGACCCACAGCCCCGATACCCGCCAAGCTCATCCACCCACGAGCCGCACCCACCAACCGACCCAGCGGCCCACGCCTCAACCCCACCCAGACTCACCGCCCCCTGTGTTTCACGTGAAACCGCCCCTCCCACCCCAAGCGCCAGCGGGGAAGTCCAGACCAAGCGAGTCCCCCCACAAAAGGTCGCCCGCCAATTCCTGCAGGCACCCAACCCACCCCTCGACCCCATCGCTCGCCGACGCCCTCACCAACCACCCGCTCTCCACCCTCAACGACGCACACGCGCGTCCCTCCTCCGCCCCCGGTAGAACCCAGGCCGAGCCGAGGCCAGCTACCGGCGCTCGTTTCACGTGAAACAGCGCCCCCGACAGCACCGAGCCCCTGCCCCGCAAAGCACCGCGCTCCCGCGCTCCCGCGCTCCCGCGCTCCCGCGCTCCCGCGCTCCCGCGCTCCCGCGCTCCCGCGCTCCCGCGCTCCCGCGCTCCCGCGCGACACCATCGTGGCCACCGCTCGCCCAACAAGTCTCCGAACCCAGCGCTCACTCTCTTCTCGACAACCGAAACCCTCACCGCCACTCAGACACCGGTCGCCGGGCCCAGGCTCCTCGCCCACCGACCCACAGGGCCCCGCCCTACCCAACACCCACACCACCGCCCTACCCACGAAGCTCCCCAAAGGCCCGGCAACCCACTAGCCCTGACCCCCGCCAGAACGCCCACCCATCACTCAGCCCCAACCGAACACCCTCGCCCTGCACCCGCTCTCACCCACACGCGTGTTTCACGTGAAACAGCAAGGCCGGCCCACACGATCCCCCCGACGCCCGACGCCCGACGCCCGACGCCCGACGCCCGACGCCCGACGCCCGACGCCCG